>OZ239627.1:0-991359 GCA_965195355.1 Rickettsiales bacterium | reverse complement strand
TTTTTTTGTATTAGCATAGTGGTTTTGAGTAAATGACTTAATCCTTCCAATGCTAGGAATTCACATTGCATGGGGATGATGACAGAATCACAACACGTTAATGCGTTTATAGTGAGTAGATTTAGTGCTGGTGGGCAATCAATGAGGATATAATCATATTGATCTCTTATACATGACAACTTGTTTCGTAGAACATTTTCGCGTTTTTTATGCTTCAATAACTCTATATCGCATGCAGAAAGTGATACATTGGCAGGGATTATATCAAGATTTGGCACATTGGTTCTGCTGATTGATGATGTGATCGCAGTATTATTGCATAAAACATCATATATCGAAGTCTTATTGATGATTTTGAGGCTTGTGCTTGCGCTTCCTTGTAAATCAAGATCTATAATGAGGACGCGTTTAGAGTGAATAGCAAGTCCAGCTCCTACATTGACACAAGTTGTTGTTTTGCCAACACCTCCTTTTTGATTGACTACAGATATAACAGTCAAGATTCACCATCGATATAGAAGTAATTATATCGAAGATTTGAAATTAACACACTATTAGATTCAATATATTATGATGTAATAGTAACAAATAACTGTTGATCAGTGAATAATATAGAAATAGGATTAATTACAGCTCTGGCGATTATTGCAGTTGTAGCAATATTTTTGATTATAGTTGTAATTCTTCACAGGGATGCTTTACAAGAACAGAAATCTAATATACACGCTCTTGAGACGCGAATTGTTGCATCTGAGAAAGATGCAAAAAGCGCGAGAACGCTTGCAAAAAGTGCATTAGAAGATGCAAACAGTCAATCAGATTCAATGAAAGAATTGACATCTTATGTATCTAAAATAAGCGAACATAACAAAACATTGTCTACTCAATTAACGATTGTGCAGGCTTTTATTAAGAATTATACATCTGCAAGAGAGCAATAATTCTTTTATATAGTCATAAAATTATAACATTATTGAATACACATTAGGATAATTCGTAATTAATCATTCGTGCATTGATTTGAGATAATCTACGATTTTTCCATATGCCGTGAACAATATAGAGATAGGGATAGCTTTGTTGATTTTCATATTGCTGGGATCAGCTATTATGATACAAACCATAAGGAATGTCACGATGCTTGAAGAGCGAGACTCGTTAAAGGATCAAGAAAAATTGATGCAAGAAACACAAGAGAGTGTGCAGAAGTTGCGCCAAAGACAAGAAGCATTGGAAAGTATTATTACGCGTCCAGATGGATTGTTATCCACTTATCTTACAGATCAAGCAAGATACAATGGGACAATGTGTATTATGAGAGATGCATTGATGCGTACACCATGCGTTTTGAATGAGATTGAGATACGATGTCTTGAGGAGCATCTTGGTGCAAGAGGATAATTTCTAGATGTCTACTTAAGATTGTTTGTATGTAAAGAATGTACATATATCGAATGATAGAATATCATTCTAGAATTGTGAATCCTATAACGATGCATCAAAGAGATATAGCGCTATCGATCTTATTGGCACTGACAATTGTTTTAATTATGGTGTTATTTATTGGCATTATACACTTGTATAGACGCCATAAGAATGTTTCTCGTGTCTTAGAAGATGCTTCAAGTGTGCAATATTTAGAGCTAGAGAAGTTGCGTGACGAGATGAGGCAATATAGCAAAATCAATGCTCAGGCATTGATAGATCAGCGCAAGAACATGGAAGCAAATCAACAGAGGCGAGATGATGAGCAAAGTGCAGTAAATAACTTACTTACTGAGAAATGTCAATATTTACATCAAGAAAACCGTACATTGCGTGCAAAACAATCAACACCAGAGTCTGTAATCAGTGTTCAATCGACAAATGCAGAGCTTAGAGGCTCTGCGACATCAGAACAGACCAAGTTACGCAAGTCTTGTGATGGTGTTATTCAGAATTTACAACCAAATAAAACAAAGCTTAGTGGTGTCATAGGAGTAGAGAGTGAAAATAGCACGAGAAATAGTCGCTATGCGCAACGATTACGGGATACTATCAGTGGTTTCAGAGGTAAATTACCTCAAATTCCTTGGTCATCAGGAGGATCATCGAATTCTGCTGTACTTACTGTTACACAATTGAGCAATCCCGTATCACAAGATAGTCATGTTTGTGACAGTGGAGGAGATGTTGTCTGTCCGGTATCGTCGCATCTTTCGGTAGAATCTGGTAATGATTTAGATTCATCATCTAATGCTGAGCTAATGGTTCATCAAGATATAAATCTTGATTCAGGCACATTGCTGGTAACAGATGATAATGCAGTAGATCATAGTAGCGCACAAAGATTAGGCAGTACAAATCCCTACGGAAATAAGTTATGTACATGTTTATCATCGAGACACACCCGATACGAAGTAGCAGAGCGAGAGGATAACGATTCTATAGACTCTATTGAGATGGAATTGCACTCTTTGGATGTACAAGATTCTGATGATGAATTATTAGATGATTCAAGTTCAATAGAGAGCGTTGAAGATGTGGATCATTTTGAATCATCATTGGATTCGGTAGATTTAGCTCATGATCTTGCGCACATAACGCAAGATCAGTCCGGTAGCGTTGGATCATGGTTGAGAAATGCCAAACTTGATCGCGCACTTGGATTGAGCATCAATACAACAACCAATGAAGGTGTAGTGCTCTCAAGCGCTTAGAGCTATCTGGCATCTCCGACTCCGCCATGGCTGTTGCGATATTTTACTGCATGCTCTAGAGAGAGGTCTGGCATTTCTTCAATGTTTAATCCTGAAATCTCGCGTAATGTAGATGCAGTAATTTCATGTAGATATAGATTGCGATCTTCAGCGAATTTCACCGTTTCACCTACTATATGATGCGATTCTCGAAATGGGATATTGAATTTTTGAACTAGCCAATCTGCTAAATCGGTTGCAGTGGGAAAACCTTTTTGAGTTGCAGAATACATATTCTCAGAATGAATCATGATATCATTAATCATGCCATTCATTGCATCGAGTGAAATTTGTAATGTTTTTACAGAATCAAAGACCGGCTCTTTATCTTCTTGCATGTCTTTGCTATATGCCAATGGCAGAGATTTCATGACTGTTAACAGCGTCATAAGTGATCCATAAATTCTTCCTACTTTTCCGCGTATTAGTTCTGCTGCATCTGGATTGCGCTTCTGTGGCATGATTGAACTTCCAGTGGTGAATTTATCAGACATGCTGATAAACTTGAAAGGATCTGTGCTCCATATGATGATTTCTTCAGCCAATCGTGAGAGATGCATTATGCAAATAGATGCAGATGACAGGAATTCTATTGCAAAGTCTCTATCTGAGACTGAATCAAGAGCACTGTTGGTTGGGCATTCAAATCCCAAGATGCTTGAAGCAAGATCACGATCTATTGGGAATGAAGTCCCTGCGAGAGCGCAAGAGCCCAGTGGGCATTGATTTAACCTTTTTCGACAATCTGAGAAGCGACCAGTGTCTCGCTTAAACATCTCAATATATGTACTGAGATGATATCCAAACGTAATGGGTTGTGCGATTTGTAGATGAGTGAATCCAGGCATGATGGTGTTTTTATATTGTGCAGCTTTCTTAGAAAGTGAGGTTTGTAATGTTGAAATCCGATCTATGATCTCATCTATGCGTTTGCGGAGCCACATTTTGAAATCTGTTGCCACTTGATCATTTCTAGATCGCGCTGTATGCATTTTACCAGAGACATCACCAATCAATTCTTGCAATCTTGATTCAATATTCATATGAATATCTTCTAGTTCTTTAGAGAACTCGAACTGCCCGGATTCAATCTCCTGTCGGATTTGCTCTAGCCCTGTTATAATCAGAGATGATTCATCTTTAGAGATTATATTCTGCTTAGAGAGCATTTGTACATGAGCGATCGACGCATTTATATCTTCATTGTATAAGCTCTGATCAAATGAAATGGACTCATTAATCTCTTGAATGAGATTCTCTTGCGTGAATCTCCCACCCCACATTGAATTTTTCATTGTTTACCGTTCTTTTAATAGATCGTACAGATTCATATCAGAATATGGAACTGTTGGTTGTTGATCTGGTGTCCTTGTAAGAGGAGATGATTGAAAATAAGGAATAGATGTGTGTCTCAGTGTGATGAATGTTAAGATAGAACAAGCGCATAATATTACGATCAAAATGAATAACAGCATTCTCACATTAAGTTATTGTGACGCGATATATACCATAACACGCGGATCCTACGAATGCCAATGCTACTGTACATCCTACTACAATGCATGGTACTGATGTGTTGTTGATTGTGTCTTTGTGTGATGATTTGTCACCTAGATCTCGTAGTACTTCCTTTTCTGTATGTTTTTGAAGTTGTTTTGTTTTGCTTTTATATTGTTGTTTATTTGATTTCAATTGTGACAATGATGTACTGCGATGTGGTGTTTTCTTGTAATCGCATAATGGTGTTGTTCGTATTGTTTGAAGTTTATATTGTATTTGTTTTTCTGGGTATGTTAATTGCGATATCTGCACAGTTGCTGTACTATGTTGACGAGCAAGCTGCTTGACTTTTTCATGTAGGATCTTCTGATCAATAGAATCAAGATCTCTGACTTTGTGAGCAAATACACTGATATCTCCTGATACAAAATCTTTGAGGCGTACGCACTGACAATTCCTAAATGTTATCTGCGGAGCTTTACCATGTGTGCAAGTTTTCTTTTTGTGATCCTGGATTATGCAATACCCATCAAATCCAATTCGTATTTCATCGCACTCTCCATTATCAGAGCGTGATAAATGTAATGCATTAGCAAAATCCAAATAAGTGTCCAATGTAACTTTATGCAGAGCTTGTGGTGTTGTAGTCGATGTGGGAATCAATGTTCTAGCAGCGGCATTACATGTGTGTTGTATGTAATCAAAACTAATGTTTGGTTTTGTGCGAACTTGATTGGTTGGATCAATGGATAAATCTGATAGATCCGAATCTGAAAGGAAATTTTTTTTATCCGTAATTCCAGCTATAATTATAGCTCTGGATTCTGATAATTTTTCATCTTTTGTGGATTGAGAATCTATGGATGAAGTTGTAGATTCTGAGAATTTGGAATATGTGTCTTGTTCCTTGCATTCTATTTCAGACATTTGAAATAAATTACCTATTATCTCTCGAGCTTGAGCATTGATATTTTTTGCATCAGATCGTGGGACATGAAGTATAATAGCGCAATTTGGTTTTCCTGGTCCAGGATCCGTGAAATATATAAAATCCAGAAGAACACATTTAGACTTATCCTCTGAAGACATAGTGATGCTGTATGTGATTGGCGAATAGTTGCCAGAAAAACGCGATTGTTCATAACAATGCGATGGATACGAATTCCTGTATTGTCTTATTGCTTGATCAGGATTCTCAGGATTGAGAGATAGAATGAAATAACTCAGTGCATTTTGTTGTAAGTGTTGATTTGCAGTGCGCTCTACTGATAGGATTTCAATTTTATGCGTCTTGACATGTTCCACGATATTGGACATATATTGACAATATTGATCTTCTGATGTGGAAATTAGAGCATCAAATAACGTAGTTCTAAATTTTCTTGCTCCGTTTATAACTGAAGTAGATATGCTTGTCTTTAAAGATTTGTGTTGTGTTGTATGTTGTGTTGTCATTAATCTCCTTAATGCGCGCATCATATTATCACCTCATTTCATGGATTGGTTCTACATTTAATACAGCCAATCCTGAGCGCATTACATTTAAAAATGCTTTTACAACTTCCAAGCGAGCCTGAGTAAGATTTATATTGTCTTCCATTATAAAGCGCCGATTAGAATCATCATTTCCCATATTCCATAAGCTGTGGAATTCTGCAGCGAGCTCTTGCAAATATTTACATATTAAATGAGGAGACAATTCATTTGCTGATTTTTCTACAACGATGGGCCATTCTATCATTTTCTTAATGATAGATTCTTCATGCGAGATTAATGATAGATTCACTTCATTCATGAATGACAGATTCTCTGCTTTTCTCATGATGGAGCACGCTCTTGCGTGTGCATACTGCACATAAAACACGGGATTTTGATTTGACATTTCTTTTATTTTGATAAAATCAAAATCTAATTCAGTATTCATGTCGCGCGTTAACATTGTAAAGCGCATATTGTTTACACCTACTGCATTTATCACATCTCGCACTGTGACAAAATTCCCTTTGCGCTTTGACATTTTGACTTGTTGTCCATTTTCTAAAAGATGAACGAGGTTATATAATTTGATATCGATGTGTTTCTTATTGTCACTAAGAGAATACACAAGAGATTCAATTCTCTTTTTATAGCCAACATGATCTGCTCCTAGTGCTAATATTAAGCGATCATGATTTTGCGAAAGTTTCTTATGATGATATGCCACATCTGATGCGAAATACGTCCAAGCGCCATCTCCTTTTGTCAATGCTCGATCCATATCATCTCCAAATTCTGTGGATTTAAAAAGCAAAATCTCTTTTTCTTGCCAATTTTCATCATCAATTACCTTGGGTTTCTCAAGTTTACCTGTATATATTAGGTTTTGTTGTTTCAATATATCAATTACGTGCTCAATTCTGCCTTCATCTTGTAATGCTTTTTCGGATTGGAAATTATTGAATTGAACATTCATGAGTTGTAGGTCTGCTCTGATGATATACATCATTTCATTCACACAGAATTTCTGGATCTTCTGCAATGCAGCTCTTTCTTCTAGATTACGTAAGGAATCTCCATATTTTTCCAAGAGTTTTTTGCCAATCGGTATGAGATAATCTCCCGGATATAAACCCTCAGGAAACACGGATATCTTGCATCCTAGCGCTTCTAGATATCTTATATAGCATGAACGTGATAGCGCTATGATTTGGTTTCCTGCATCATTTATGTAATATTCAGTAGCAACTGTTCTTCCAGATTTGCGCAATAATGCGGCTACTACATCTCCAGTAATGGCTCCCCTTGCGTGCCCTATGTGCAATGGTCCAGTTGGGTTCGCAGAAACAAATTCGATATGGACAGATTCCCTTATATCAAGATTTCCATAGTTCATTCCAAGAGCATTAATCTCGGAAATCGAGACTTGAAGCGCTTCTGCACTGAGAAACATATTGATAAATCCTGGTTTAGCAATTTCAATTTTGTCAAATAATATGCAATTATGCATGGAATCTGCGATTATCATTGCAATTTCCATTGGACTTTTTTTGAGTTCTTTAGTCAGCACAAGTGCAATGTTGCTTGAGACATCGCCATGAGATCTAATTCTAGGTGATTCTGCAGAGACATTATCTACTGTAATGTGAAAATTCTGATGAATTGAGCGTGATATTGCTGCTCTAATCTTTGAATACATGTATCTCTGCAAATAACGATGTCAGTCTAGTCTTTCTGTTTTTTTCGTCAAGAATTGCAGATGATTTTGTTCCCCAACCATTTACTAATACTGTGATAATAGGATAGGATCATATTGATTATCAGATCAAAATTATGTCAGAAAAGAACGATGAAGTGTTATTTATTCAGAATGCTGAATTCCTTCAACACCAGCAGAAATCTTATGTTCAAAGCAGAGATTCTGTACCAGAAGATTGGCGCAATTTATTGTCATCTTATGATGATACACAGAATGATGTTTTAGAGAGCAATGATTGCATTCCAAGATTCAACAAATCTATATTCCATACAGTGTATTATACAACTTCAGATGGTATATGTACACAAGATGAAAATCCTAAGTATAAAGAATTGGAGTATGCAGACGCGCGAATAAATCCTCTAGAGAATGAAGGAAATATTGCATCTTTGTCTGAGATTAAGGAAAAAGATAATCAATATTGCAACACTATAGAAGTAGAATTTGCACACATTCGAAATACAAGTGAGCGAGAATGGCTTTATTCGAGATTTGAGCAGAGAGGAGAGATCGAGAAATCGAAGAAATTAGAAATAATGCAGAATCTGATCAAAGCTGAGAGATTCGAGCAATTTTTACATAAGAAATTTGTTGGTGCGAAACGATTCTCACTTGAAGGTGGAGAATCGATGATTCCTGGTATATATTGTCTTGCGCATCGAATCTCTGAATTGGGATCAGACAAGTTGATGATAGGTATGTCACATCGTGGCAGATTGAATACATTGGTGAACTTACTCAAGAAGCCATATCATGTGATGTTATATGAATTCCAAGGTGGGATCTTGCATGATTCTTCAACCTCCGGTGATGTGAAGTATCACATGGGATATAAAAACACATTAGAGTTTAATGATGGGAACTCCCTTGAGATTGAGCTCTTTTCAAATCCTTCACATCTTGAAGCAGTGAATACTGTTGTGTTAGGTGGCGCAAAGGCTGCTCAGGATAGAGATATAAGTGTTGTGCCATTGCTGATTCATGGCGATGCAGCATTTGCTGGTCAGGGCATTGTTTATGAAACGATTGCAATGGGAAATATTGATGGATATTCAATTGATGGAACAATTCACATTGTGGTAAATAATCAAATTGGTTTCACTGCAGTACCAAATGAGGGCAGATCAACAAGATATTGCAGTGATATAGTCAAGGGCTTTGAGATTCCAGTATTGCATGTGAATGGTAACGATCCAGAAGCGATGGTTTTTGCTTGTGAGATTGCAGCGGAATATCGAGACAAATTTCAGAAGGATTTTATGATTGACATGGTGTGTTACAGGAAATATGGCCATAACGAATCAGATGAGCCAACTTTTACAAATCCAAGTATGTATCAAAAAATCTCAAATATGCAATCTTCTACTAGTGAGTACTCAATGTATCTAGAAAAGAGCGGAGTTATGACAAGTGTGGAATATCAGATTAAATGCGATGAATTCCTCAATGTAATGAATGATGCATTAGAGAAATCCAAGAGCTGGAAGCCAGACATCATAGGTACAGATGTTGTGGAAGAAATAAAGATTAATACAAGTGTTACACAGAATGTTGTTGATGTTGTGCAGAATGCAATTACCGGGATTCCAGAGAATTTTACTGTGCATAAGAAATTGAAAAAGCTCATGGATGGGAGATTGAAAGCATTGTCTGGTGAATCAAAATTTGATTGGGGTGCAGGTGAGATGCTTGCATTTGGAGCTATATTGCATGATGGAATGAATATTAGAATCTCCGGACAGGATTCTCAGCGTGGGACGTTTTCGCATCGTCATGCGGTGTTACATGACAATAAAACTGATGCACAATTTATGCCTCTGTCATTGGTCAATCACGATGCACGATGTGTTGTGCTGAATAGCTTATTGTCGGAGTATGGAGTTATGGGCTTTGAATATGGATATGATCTGAATAGTGAGAATTCATTGGTGATTTGGGAGGCGCAGTTTGGTGATTTCGTGAACGGTGCTCAGATTATCATTGATCAATTCTTGAGTTCGTCTGAACAAAAATGGAGAGAGAATTGCGGCCTCGTTCTTTTATTGCCTCATGGATATGAAGGTCAAGGTCCAGAGCACACATCTGCAAGAATAGAACGCTTCTTGCAGATGTGTGCTCAGGAGAATATGTATGTAATGAATTTCACCACTCCAGCAAATTACTTTCATGCATTGAGATTACATGCATTGCGTGCATGTAAGAAACCTATGGTGGTTTTTACACCAAAGTCTCTTCTAAGGCACAAATCCGCTACATCAGAGTTACAGGATTTTATGCATGGAGAATTCCATCCCGTTATTTCAGATGATGTTAAGAATGGGAAGAAATTAATTTTCTGCTCTGGGAAGATTTATTATGATTTACTGGAACACAAGACGAAGAGTGATATTGTTGATGTTGCATTGGTGAGATTAGAGCAAATATATCCATTTCCAGAAAACGCAATGAGAGAGATTCTGCATGAAAATTCAAGTGCGCAAATTTTATGGTGTCAGGAAGAATCTAGAAATATGGGTGCATGGTCTTATATTTGCATGAAGTTTCTTGATATTTTTGACATTAAGATAAATTATATAGGTAGAACTGAGAGCGCGTCTCCAGCTTGTGGATATATGTCTCAACATCAAGATGAGCAAAATGAAATCATTCTTTCAGCCTTTGCATTGTAGATGTTATGAAAAAGTGTTTACAAGTAGCGCACGAGAGTTAGAATCACCAACGTTGAACTAACTATTAGGTGTTTTATGATGAAAAAAACGTTTATGATTGCTGCATTTGCCGCGATGTCTCTCTCTTCTTGCTCTGGTTCCGGTGGTGGCATGCCAGAAGCGCCAGTTGTTGTTTCTGATGCTTCTTCGAACATGCCCGAGCCTTTGGTACTAAAATTCAAGCACGGTGCTTATCTTCATAGTATCTCAGCTAATGATATGAAGGTAATGAAAGATATATTGATATCAGCGAAGAGCTCTGGTGGTGCTGTGCATGTCATGGGATATGCAAGTAACAAATGTGACAAAGCCACTGGTAAAGCTTGCGATAGAGTGAACGAGAAATATGCTGTTTTAAGAGCTGACGTGATGTGTCGCATGGCAAAGAAGATTCTCAAAGACGACAGCATGATGAGTAAAGTGAAGCTCATGGGATGCATGAGCGGTGGTGCCAATGATCATGATCACGTGAATAAGGTTGTGGATGTATGTTTACAAAAAAGCGATGACAAGGGCAATACTGCTGAGTGGCGCAAGGCTGCATTGAGTGTTATGCCAATGAAATGTGATGGTTGTCATCACCCATCTCAGAGTACAATGAAAAGTGCAATGAAGAGCGTTAAGGAGAAAGTTGCGTCCATAAAAGATAAAATGATGTCTGATAAGAAATAGATAAATTCTTCTTATAGTGACTGGAGCAATATATGTTGATTCTGCTCCAGTGAATATGAAAGTGGCTTTGGCGGTTTCAGGTGGTTCAGATAGTCTTGCTATGATGTACATGCTTGGAGATTTGTTTGCGCTGAAGCCATGCATTTTAACTGTAGACCACGATCTTAGGCAAGAGTCATTGCAAGAATGCCTTTACGTGCAACGTCAGGCTCGCGCTCTTGGATTTAAATGTGAGATATTAAAATGGGTTCGCAAGACATCGGAAAACGTGATGCAAAGCGATGCCAGATATGTGAGATATTGCATGATATCTGATTGGTGCAAGTTGCATGACATTGAATGCATTTGCACTGCGCATCACATAGATGATATTGTTGAAACAATGGCAATCAATGTTGCGCGTGGTAGTGGTGTGGATGGCTTGATTGGTTTGGGTGAAGAGGTTCAGGGATTGAAATTATTGCGACCCATGATGCAGTATACTAAGATGCAATTGCGAGAGTATTTGAGTGATATGGGTGTGTTATGGAAAGAAGATCCAAGTAATTCCAATGATAAATATACGCGCACTTTTTATAGGAAATTATTTGATGACAAAAAAGGTGGCCTTATTCGAGATAGATTGTTATTATTGCGTAATCATATAAAGAGTGCGAAGCAGTCTATAGATTTTTATGTACAAAAATTCGAAGAGGGATGTGTGCAGGTGTGTAGGATATATGGATATGCAAAGATCAAGTATCTTGATATATTATCATATCCCGAGGAAACTGTAATGAGAGTTATATTGAAAGTGATTGCAAAGTTGACTAATTGTATATACAAGCCACGTTTTCGAGGAATGAAAGAGCTCATGATGAGAATTAAGAATAAAGGTAGTTGCACAATGTGTGGATGTATCGTGCGATGGTATCGTGGAGAGATATTATTGATGCGAGAGTATGCAGCAATCAAGAATTCAGCAGTGCATTTGAGAAGGGGTATGTATTGCATTTGGGACAATAGATTTTTAATTGAATCTAAATCTAATGAATTGACATGCAAAGCACTGGACAATCCTTGCATTCAAGATCATTTATTGAAAAATGACAATGTGTGCAGAGATGTTTTGCGCTCTCTTCCTGCTGCTAGAAAAAGCAATAGGCTGGTTTTTGCTCCGTGTATTGCATCACGGAATGGCAGAGGCATCGTAAATATGTATTGTGTAATATAAATGTGTAATACATGAAGAAATTTCTTAATCTCGGCTTATGGCTTTTTGCTGTTTTTGCAATTGCAATGATTTATTCGCAATTAGATGTCTCCAGGGGTATCTCATCTAGTTCTGTGCGAGAATTCTCATTCTCTGGATTTGTCAGAAAAGTCAATGACGGTGATGTACGTGATGTTGTGCGAAAGGGAATGATAGTAGTTGGGCATTTGAAGGATGGTGCTGCATTTCGTACTGTGACACCTCCAGATTATGATCTTACATCCTTGCTCTTGTCTCGAGGCATTGATATGAGTGTGAGTTACAACACTAATGGTGGATTTGTTTCCAATATTCTTAACGCAGTGTTCTCAATGTTGGTATATTTTGCAGTTATGATGCTTGTTATGAGTGTTATGGCGCGCAAGTTCCAGCCTGGAGGCAAAGGAGGGTTGGGTTTTGCTGGAATGAAATCCAAAATGATGAAAAAAGAGAAAATTAGCATAGGCTTTAAAGACGTTGCTGGTGTGGATGAAGCAAAAGAAGAGCTTGAAGAGTTGGTTCAATTCTTGAAGGATCCACAGAAATTTGAGAAATTAGGTGGTAAAATACCAAAAGGATGTTTATTGGTTGGTCCTCCAGGGACTGGAAAGACGATGTTGGCGCGTGCGGTTGCTGGTGAAGCAAAGGTGCCCTTTTTTAGTATTTCTGGTTCTGATTTCGTTGAGATGTTTGTTGGTGTTGGTGCAAGTCGCGTGAGAGGGATGTTTGAGCAGGGAAAGAAACATGCTCCGTGTATAATATTTATTGATGAAATAGATGCCGTTGGAAGGAAGCGTGGTTCTGGTGTAGGTGGTGGAAATGATGAGCGTGAGCAGACTTTGAATCAACTTTTAGTTGAAATGGATGGTTTTGATGCAAATGAAGGTGTAATTATCATTGCTGCAACCAATAGGCCAGATGTACTTGATGGTGCTTTGTTGAGACCAGGTAGATTCGATCGTAGGATTGTTGTGGGATTGCCGGATATCAAGCAAAGACATGGTATACTTAATGTTCATACTCGCAAAATTCCAGTTGCTCCTGATGTCGATCTGAATGTAATTGCGCGCGGCACACCTGGATTTTCTGGAGCTGATCTTGCGAATCTTGCGAATGAAGCTTCTTTATATGCTGCAAGGCGCGATAAGAAATTTGTCACCATGCAGGATTTCGAATATGCAAAAGATCGAGTGATGATGGGCGCAGAGCGAAAATCCATGGTAATGAGGGATTCTGATAAGCAATTGACTGCATATCATGAAGCTGGGCATGCGATTGTTGCGATTAATATGGAATCATCTGATCCTATTCATAAGGTTACAATCGTGCCTCGTGGTGGCGCTCTTGGTATGGTGGCTCGTCTCCCTAAGGATGATGTAGTGCATTTATCCAAGGAAAAAATTTTAGCAGATATTACAGTGGCAATGGGTGGGCGTGCTGCGGAAGAAATTATGTTTGGTGAGAATAAAATAACAAGTGGCGCTGAATCTGATATACAACAAGCAACTGATCATGCTAGAGCAATGATTGAGAAATGGGGAATGAGTAATCATCTTGGTATGGTAAGATATCGAAATGATAATAGATTTAATTCACATGATATTGAAAATAAGATTGATACTGAAGTCAAAGGTATAATTGATGATGCATATAGTCGCGCGAAGACAATTTTATTGGATAATATGAGTGATCTGAAGCTCCTTACATCTGTGTTGCTTGATAAGGAAACGCTTGCTGGTGATGATGTGACAAAAGCTCTCAAAGGAGAATCTTTGAATAATGAGCACGAAAGCGCTGCTTCTGTTGTCCCAAGTTCAGATGCTTGACTATTATCAAGATAATATGATAATACCAATCGAGAAGATACTTGGTTATAGATATGGAACATTCAAAAAAACATAAGATACTAAAGACAACTGCATATACTATTGTTGCTTTTGCTGTGATCGGTGGCCTCATGACTGTTTCTTTTGTTATTGTGCATTGTATTTTAAAAAAACAGGGCAATGAAAAATTATCAAAACTGTTTGATCCTGCATCTACATTGAATGAATATGGATTGCCTCATGGCTTCAATATGACCACAATAACATTGATGGCACTTGCTTGTATTGCTGTGTTATTTGCTATTGTTCTTGCGATTAAATCAGAAATTAAATCAGAAATTAAGGAATCTGATATAGTTAAGAAAGAAGAGTGCGTGATATGTCGTGATAGAAATATATTGTTGTGTTGTGCTGCATGTCGTGTATATCACTGCTTAGATCATAAACCTGGTGCAGTGTTGTGGGAGGATTGTCTGGGTGCGTCAGCATCTCCTAACATATATAAGGTATTAGATTGTACGCAGTGTTTGGAATACCACTGGTCTGGGCACGAAGGCTGTGAGATGAGTGCGTGATGAGAAGATTTAAATATATTTGATGATAATTGTGCGCTTTGCTCCATCTCCCACCGGTTTTTTGCATATTGGTGGTGCTAGGACTGCGTTGTTTAACTATGTGTATGCAAAGCATAATGCTGGAAAATTTCTTCTGAGAATAGAAGATACTGATCATGTGCGCTCTACTAGAGATGCTACTCAAGCTATATTTGATGGTATGCAGTGGTTGGGATTGCAGCATGATGATTTATCGTTTCAATCCAGCAACATGGATCGTCATGTTGAGATAGCAAATAAAATGGTTGCGTCTGGTGTTGCGTATAAATGTTACTGTCCGCAGGATGAAATTAATATTGCGCGAGATATAGCGCGCCAGAATAAGGGTTACTATATTCATAAATGTCCATACCGTGATGGATCAAAGGGAGATGGGAGATATGCAATTCGTCTGAAGAGTCCTGAAGTTCAAGGCTCTGTGCAGTTTCATGATATGGTATTTGGAGAGAATTTAGTGTCATATTCTCAGTTGGATGATATAGTATTGTTGCGTTCGGATGGCACTCCTACGTATATGCTTGCAGTTGTTGTGGATGATCATGATTCTGATGTGACTCATGTCATTCGTGGAGCTGATCATTTGAGCAATACTGCGCGTCAGATATCGATATACAAAGCAATGAATTGGAGTGTGCCAGAATTTGGACATATACCATTGATACACGGTAGTGATGGTGCAAAATTATCAAAGCGTCATGGAGCTTTGGGTATAGATTGGTATCGTGATAATGGATTTTTGCCTCAAGCAATGAGGAGTTATCTCATGAGATTGGGATGGAGTCATGGGAATGATGAGATAATTTCAGATGAAAATGCGCGTCTTTGGTTCTCGTTCGATTGTGTTCAGAATTCACCTGCAAGATTTGATATCCATAAGCTTGAATTTATCAACAATCATTACATCAAGCAGCTATCTTATGATGATATAATAAAACTTATTGCATGTGATGATACCAAACAAACCAGAGAATGCATTGATATTATACGAAACAGATGTAAATCTCTTGTAGAATTCAGTAAATATATTGATTCTTTCTTGGAATTTTCAGGTTCACCCAATGATATTTCAAGTGCAATTAAAATCAAATTATCGAATACAGTGAAATGGGATTCTGATGCAATTCAAAACGCTATATCTGAATATATCATGGAGCAATCAGTTCTTGCGAAAAAAGAAATAATGCAATCTCTGAGATTAGCAATCACTGGTGATATAAAATCACCGGGAGGCATTGTGAGATTGATGTTGATTCTGGGAAGAGATGAGTGTTTATTGAGACTATAACAAATAGCATAACTGATTTTCTGAATGAACTACATCTTGAATTGAATGCTAAGAGTGCTATAAATTCGTATGACATACATACCTGTTTTATATGGAGGCACTTCCACCGAGAGGGAAGTGTCTATTGTATCCGGAAGGAATGTGTATGATGCATTGCTGGTGCTTGGATATAGATCTCAGTTGATAGATACTGGAACTCTAGGCTTTATCAATGAATTAATTATTGATAAACCAGATTTGGCGTTCATAGCGCTGCATGGTGGTCATGGAGAAAATGGAAATTTGCAAGGTTTGCTTGAAGTAATTGGAGTCCCATACACACATTCTGGTGTGCGCACTAGTGCAATTTTCATGAATAAGATAATCACAAAGAAATTATTCATATCTCTAGATATTCCCACTCCCGAGTATTCACTTGATATTAAATCTGGAATGCAATATCCATATGTAATAAAACCAATCTCAGAAGGTTCTAGTACTGGAGGTATGGCGATTATAAAATCTAATCAAGATCGCAATAAGATATCAAATTCAAATAAGAAAACTATGATGCTTGAGCGATACATTTCTGGGCGTGAATTCGGAGCCTCTGTTTTTGATGGCAAAGTGATTGGTATAACTGAAGTATTTCCAAAAGGAGAATTCTATTCGTATGAAGTGAAATATACTCCAGGAATGGTAGAGCATATGACTCCCGCTGATGTGCCAGACCACGTTGATAGTTTTGTGCGAGATGTAGTGGATCGAGTGGCAAGTCAAATAGAAATGAAGGGACCTACGATTTTTGATTTCATTTTAGATCCTGATAATGTGCCTTCTTTCTTAGAAATTAATACGCATCCAGGATTAACCAAGATGTCGTTTTTTCCGCAAGCTGCGAAGTCGATCTTAGGGCTTGATATACGTCAGACCATAGAGATGATAGTACAAGGGGCATTGAATTATTCGTGTGGGGATTTTTGATACATGTGCAACACAAGTTGCGCGACATTATAATATTCAAATACAAAAGATATTTGATATTGTGTGCTGCAGTATTATGTGTGGCAATTATATATTACGTAATACGATATCCATTAATCAATGCATATTATTCAATATCAGATTTGATCTTGAAAAAGACACAAGAGATTGGGCTTTCTACGCACAATATTAACGTATATGGATTAAAATCAATTGATCGTGACACAATAATGGAAAAAATCGGTAGTCAGCAGAATTCGATGTTTGATATTAATATGAATGATATTCGTAAACGCATTATGTCTCTAAGTATGGTAAAAGATGTAGTAATTGCAAGAATCTTTCCAAACACTCTCAACATTCATATCACTGAATACAAGGTGATTGCATATGTTCAAGATGGTGATGACATTCTTATTGTCACTAAGGATGGTAAATTGATAAATGCAGTTACTGTAAATGAGAATGTGCCTGGTATATTGGCTAAGATTGAAGATGTGACATCTGCACTTAGAATCATTCTTCATAACAATGTGATGCGTGATAAAATACAGTATGTGATTTCAACAAAAGATAAGAGGTTTGATATTATTACAAGAGATAGATCTCGTATTGCATTGCCGCGTGAGAATCCAGAAATTGCTATAGATCATTATATATCATTAGGCATGACTGGCTCTGTGAACATGAAAGTACGAGATCGGGTATTTTATTCGAAAGATTAGAGAATTACAGTCTAATATATATTATTGTTGTGCCAAAGCGTGTATTGCTGCATTTCTTGCAAATCTGATCGCATTTTGATCAATTGTTACATTAAACCATTTTTCAAATGCTGGCTTTGCTTGATATACTAACATGTATAAGCCATCTAGCACAGGATTGCCTCTCATTTGAGATTGCTTCAAGAGTGTTGTTTCCAAGGGATTGTATACTATATCTACAACCAGAGACTTTGTTGAGAGATGAGATAAATCAATTTCAAGTTGAACCTCTCCTTTCATGCCAAGACATGTAGTGTTAATTAGTATTGAATAATTCTGCAATTCATGTCTATTGTTCCATTCTTGTACATTTATATGTCCAATATGAGATAAATCGCTTGCAATCTTTGCAGCATGAGTTCGTGTGCGATTGCACAATGTTACGCGTGCTTTTGATTGTAATAATCCATAACATGCCGCTCGTGCTGCTCCACCTCCACCAAGCACCATTACATTCTGATTATGCATGTGAATTTCTGGATGATTCTCTGTGATACTGAGCATCAGACCAATATGATCTGTATTGTCTCCATGTAATTGACGATTTTGATATATTGTAACAGTATTGACTGCACCTATGCAATAAGCAGCATCACTCACTGTATGATCGTTGAGATTAAGATACTCCAAGATTGTGCATTTATGAGGTAATGTCACATTAAATCCAGAGTATTGTTCTTGAATCAATTTGGGAATCGAAATCTGAAGATCATGCTCAGAAGTTTGAAGAGTATGATAATCTATATTCATACCACAAGATTCAGCAAATGCGTGATGTATCTTGGGGGACATAGAGTGTGCTATAGGAGACCCCATAACACATGCTCGTCTAATTATATTAGAATTACGCATAATCATTATGCATTATCAATTAAAATGACAGCACTACTCATTCCTGTATATGTATGATTCGATATATCATGCATACTTTCGATATAAATTCATCGGTTAATATATCTCAGATAGAACACGTATTCTATACAAGAATTCAATCTTGTATAGATACAAAGCATAAGTGCTCGTCATGAGATTTATATATGATGTGCATTTGTGTGTATCATGGCTTTAGAACCAATGTTGTTGAGGAATATCACTTCCATGAAATGGATCTGCTAATCTGTGAGATGGATTAAATTCACTATTGTGATTGTATGATATATCGTGAGTTGGTGCTAAGTCACCTGTAAGCTCTATATGACGTCCTGGGTGATATTGATTGAATTCATCAACTTCGTGTGCGATATGATCAATCCTGTGATGATCATCAGGATGATTTACTGCATCTTTTATTTCGTGAAAGATGTGATTTACTATTTTTCCTTCCTTTTTATCGAAGTGCATTTCACGTATGAAATCATTTACCGCATTCTGTTCTTGTTTACTAAATTTTGACATTCTATTACCGTTAAAAAAAGATTCGTTAGTATTATACAAATAATAATCTTTAAATATTATTAAAATTTTGCATAATACTCTATTTTGTACCTACTCACGATTATATATTGAATTCAGTTGCGCCATATCTGGTCATATCGTGAACGTGTTCGTATAGATCGAATTTATTACAGAATTGAGTATGGAATTCATGTGAATGAGCTGGGTGATGGTAATGTTCTATAAAATACTTCATATCATTTTCCAATTTTAGTAATCCCTCGGAACAGTGTGGATTAGTGATGAGAAGAGCAACATCCAGAATAATTCTTCCAAATCCCGCTTCAAGAAGACGATGCGATACATGCTCTGTATCATGCACCACCTTCTTGATGAGATGCTCAATATCAACAATATGAGGCAAATGCATTTTGTCTGTATGCATTAAACTGGACATTCTATCTACCATCTTAGATAAAAATATTAAGAATACCTTGTATTCTATTGAATTATATAAGATCTTGAATTGTTAGTATAGTACTAAATATTCAATGCATTATTACAATTAGCATCAAAATACATCACTTTCTCCATTATTCCAGATCAAAAATAAGTCACGATATCATGCAAATATCTCAATATTTAATATAGATACAAATCATCCAGAAGTTGATCTTTATTTAGAGAGAAATCATTATTTATCCATTTCTCCCTGAGCTTTACAAGCATAGTGCCCATATCTGGACCAGGCTTCATTCCAATTCGTATAAGATCGCGACCAGAAATAGGGAAATCTGGTATTTTGCACGTATCGATCTCTATAAGTATTTCATGATAATTATCACATTTTCCGAGTATTCTCTGAGCCATGACTAATGCAGTGAGATGATGTCGCCCGATCCGTGATATATGCTTTGGTATATCATCAATACATATTGATGATAATGCAGGAATGGTATTCTTAAGTAAGAAAGTGAGAGTTTTAGCTGTATGATTTGATATTTTCCATCTGGATTTTACATGATTGAACTGATAATTTGATATTAACACTGCGAGTTTCTCTATTGGGAAGTTTGGTATATCATGGATAATATCATTGATATTGATTTCTCCAGGTATAATATGCTCGAGAATTGAATTCTCATACATAATACTGATTGCGTCAACTGAATTTTCTAATGATAATAATTGCATCATTTCTGATTGAATGCGCTCTCCGGAGAGTTGATCAATTCCTTGCGTGTTGCGTCTACATGTGTCTATGATTTTTTTCGGAATCTTTCCTTTGCATATTTTCACTTGAAAACGAAAAGCTCTGAGAATTCTTAAATAATCCTCTCTTATGCGAGTATCTGCATCTCCTATGAAGCGCAAATATTGATTTTGAAGATCATTGATACCATCAAAATAGTCATATATCTCACCATATTGATCTAAATATAATGCGTTGAAGGTGAAATCTCGTCTTGTGGCATCTTCGTACCATTGGTTGGTGAATTTTATCTCAGCATGTCTACCATCGCATTTCATGTCTTGTCTGAGAGTTGTAATTTCAAATCCTTGTTTATTAATAACTGCAGTAATAGTGCCATGTTTTAATCCTGTAGGAATTGCTTTTATATTGTGAGATTCAAGTAAAGATATTATCTGATGTGGTGTTTTTGTTGTGGCAAAATCTATATCATGAATTTCTCTACCAAGAATAGCATCCCTTACGCAACCACCAACAAATCTGATATCTCTGATTGCATCAATGACGCGCTTTGCATCTTTATTCTCTAAGAGTTGATGCACTGAATTACCATCCCAACAATGGTGAAGAATAATCAGTGAAATATATCCACCATGCATCACATACAAATAGCACGAGTGAGATTGGCATCAATTTTTTCCAACAAAGTGACATGAGTTGATCATACCTATAGCGTGGGATTGCGGCGCGAATCCAGATAAACACGAACAGGCAAAATGTGATTTTTGATCCGAAAATCAGAGGCGCTGGAATGAAATTCAACTCATCAAATGGAGAGTACCAGGCTCCCAAGAAACAAATGGAAAAGATTGCGCTTGCAATAATCATACTTCCATATTCACCAAGGAAGAACATTCCAAATGCCATCGACGAATATTCAACGTTATAGCCAGCAACTAATTCTGCTTCAGCTTCTGGAAGATCAAATGGATGCCTGTTTGTTTCTGCGAGTATTCCTATAAATACTATCAAAGCATTTGGAATGAGTGATGCAGTGATGTACCACGGTGCTAGATGCATTGTTGCGCCTATGTCTCCCAAATTAAATGAATGTGTTAGCATTATGATTGGAAACAAAGCAACGCTTACAACAACTTCGTAGGAAATCATTTGCGATGCTGAGCGCATTGCTCCCATGAATGCATAATTGGAATTACTTGCCCATCCTGCCATTATGATTGAATACACTGACATAGAGGACATTGCTAACCATAGTAGAATTCCGGCGTTTATATCGCTCAAAACTCTAGGAATTACTATTATTTTATCATGTATTACACTAATGACATTCACATCCATAGGTATGATAGATGTGAGAGCAAGAGGAATTGCTAATGTAACAATGGGTGCGATTTTAAAGAGCTTCTTGTGTGCGAATCTCGGCACTATTACTTCTTTGCAGAGTAATTTTATTGCATCTGCAATTGGTTGCAGCAACCCAAACCACCCAACAACATTCGGGCCTTTGCGCATTTGCATAAGGCCTATTACCCTTCTTTCAGCGTATATTAGATATGCAACGCACCCTAGAAGTCCCAATCCACAAACAATAGATAAGATAACATATTGGATTATGTCAGGTAAAGCATGAAAGTATCCGAAAATTGAGAGATAAATAGACATTGCAAATTCCATATATTTACCCTGAAAGCTCTGCTTTGCAGCGCGCCATTGTACGTGATGCTCTGCATATCGAATCAGAATGATAGAAGCAAGAATTGGTATCTATTATGTCACTATCCAGGATAGATGAGTTATTGATATCAACATTAATCCATTGTCTATTCATTTTTAGTGCATCAGTAGTATCTCTGTTTAATTCTTGATATGAATCATAATTATGAGTTCCTGAGATTCTTCTGATTATTCTGTCTATACATTCACAACTTAGGATCGCGCGTCCTATTTGGGACACGGATTTATAAGAATTTTGTAACACACCTTCAGTGTTTACATAAATTCCATTCTGTTCCGTGGGTGCTGCTGTAGGTAGTATAACATTTGCTCGATGTGCTCCAGCATCTCCATGATGACCTTGATATATTACAAAGGTATTATCTGAGATCTGCCCTAGTTCATCAAATTCATCCATATCAAGTAAATATAGAATATCAGAGTTTTCAACAATTGACTTTGCATTTTGATGATGAATACCAAGATCCAATGCTCCAACGGAAGCAGCGTGTCTGTGCAAGATATTAAATCCATTCCAATCATCTCTAATCATGCCGTACTTCTGTGCTATATTTGCGCAATATCTAAAAATTGATTCTCCATCTTTACGAGAGAGAGATGATTCACCAATGATTATTATTGGGTTATTTGCATTCTGCAATATCTTTGACAAGTGATGATTTCCATCAAGAATTTTATGCAGCACAGCAGGTGATGTGGATATTTGTTCGTATTCGTAATGCAAATCAGATTGCATTCCTACATTGAAGACTTGCATATCGTATGAATTGACTGCTTCTCGTATTCTGCTATTTAAAACAGTTGCTTCGTGCTCTGGATTGCATCCAACGAGCAAGCACGCATCAGATTTTATAATATTTCTGATCTTGGTGTTAAAAACATAGTGCGCACCACATGATGTGCTGAAATATGAATTGGATGATCGTGTGCAATAATTACTACTTCCAACGTCATGCATTAGTTTTTTCAATAAGAACATTGATTCCGCATCAGCCATCCCTCCACATATGGCACCGATTTTGCTGCCTCTAGAGCGCAATTTTGAAGCTATGAAATTGATTGCTATTTCGATTTCCACTTTTTCTAATATCCCATTTTGATTGATATATGCATAATCAAGGCGCTGATTTCTTAATCCATCATAAGCGAATCTGCTTTTATCAGAGATCCATTCCTCGTTAATATCTTCATTCAATCTTGGCAATATGCGAAGTACCTCATCCCGAGCAGAATCTACTCTAATAGCGCTACCCAATGCATCATGTATGCATATTGATTCAATTTTCTTTAATTCCCAAGATCTTGCTTTGAATTCATATGGTTTTGATGTTAATGCCCCCACGGGGCATAGATCGATTATATTTCCTGACATCTTGGATCTTAGTGGTCTTTCTTGATAATTGACAATCTCCATATCTTCGCCCCTGGTGCGCGTTGCCAATTCACCTGTGCCAGCTACATCTTCCATGAATCTCACACATCTGGTGCAATGTATGCAGCGCGTCATAGTAGTCTTAACTAATGAGCCAAAGTTTTTATTCGAGACGGCGCGTTTATCTTCGTTATATCGACTGATGCAAGATCCATATTTGATTGCCTGATCTTGTAGATCACATTCTCCTCCTTGATCGCAAATTGGACAATCTAACGGATGATTAATAAGCAACATCTCCATGACGCTTTTGCGCATTTCCTGGACTTTTTTAGAATCAGTATTAATCGTCATACCCGGAGCGACTGGCATAGCACAAGACGCAACAGGTTTCGGATTATTTGTAACTTCTACGAGACACATTCTGCAATTGCCAGCTATCTTGAGGCGCTCGTGATAACAAAAGCGTGGTATCTCATGCCCAGCAATTTCGCATGCTTGCAAAACTGTACAATCACCAGGAACTGAGATTTCTGTTCCATTTATTGTAACGGTTACGTCCAGCATTACATTTGATTCCACGGAATAGGATTGCCATGCACGTCAAGGCACAGACTTCCAGATTTATCTTCCGTTTCTCCTGTCATATAAGATCGTTTTTTTCTTCCGATGATCTTTACATATTTCGCAGGTATATATTTCACTCCATTGAAGGTTTTTGTTTTATCAAATTTTTTTCTCAAGGTTGGATCATTCTTACTTGCCATGGTAACAAATTCTTATTGATCCAGGATGATATCATGCTGAATATGCATGATCAATGGGTTGACATTTATAGATTTATATAGTATTATATACTATATTTAATAAAGGTTTTAAACGTTATGGAAGAAGCTTATAGCAATGGTAGTGAGTTATTGCACAGAAATGGTACTTTGATACACAAAATCAAACAAAACATTGAGGCTCTAGGGGTAGATTGTGATGTAACAATGCAGAGTTTTGATTCATTAATGAGAGGTCATTTTTTTCAAGAGGCAATTGGAAAATTAAAATCTCTGTTGCAAGAATGCGAGAATGCGAGTTCAGGCCCAAGTATTGCTACAGTTAAAGTGCTAGTCAATACATTAGTGAATAAGATAGAAGTATTATCACAAAGAATTGGTGATGCTCGTGATAGTATGCCATTGCCACAACCTCCAGGAGCAGCTGGTGCTACAGAGACGAGAAGTAATGAGCAAATGATACTGGATGCTCTCTTGAATAATAACAGCGACCGATGGCAATTCATTCAAACGCAATGTGCCGCGTCTGGTATTCAAACTACAGCAATTTTCGCAGCACTAAAATTGCCACAAGCAGCACCAGATGCGTTCAGAATTGCTCTAAGCGCTATGCGAACTAGTTTTCAATCAGACAATAATATAAATCAAGATACTAAGTCCAATGTTATTGGCAATATAGATGCAATGATTGAGGCTGTTAATGAAGTGGCACCTCCGAGTTACGAGGATTCGCGGGGATGCAGATCCAGATCAAATCCCAATAGTACTTTATCAAATCCCAATAGTACTTTGTTGGAATCTGAGGCTGAAAGAAGTATCTGGTCAAGAATGAGGAGTACATTGTGTTGTTGCACCAGAGGAGAGCTAGATTAGTTCTATCTGTGCATAATTTGTGTGGTATGATTAGTGTATCTAGAGATGGAATTTGAATATGGGTGCTTTAGACTGGATTGCAAGGAGATTCCCTCCAGAATTGTCTCACAGTATGGCCATACAAGCTCTCAAGCGAGATATTGTTCCGCATGGAGTGAGGGTGCATGACAGTAGACTTGTGAGTCAATATCTAGGTATGGAGTTTTCGTCTCCTGTTGGTTTGGCTGCGGGTTTTGACAAGAATGCAGAATGCATAAACAATCTGTCTCGTCAGGGTTTTGGTTTTGTCGAAGTTGGTACCGTTACGATCAAACCGCAGATTGGAAATCCGAAGCCACGTGTTTTTAGATATCCCGCACACAAAGCGCTTGTTAATCGTCTTGGTTTTCCTAATCACGGACTGAAGAAATTCAAGGAGAATGTTCTATCAAGTGATAAAGAATGCATTCTTGGAATTAACATCGGAATGAACAAAAATAGTGATTTATCTGATTATTCTGTTTTGTTTAAAGAGCTAGAATCAATTGCTGATTACATCACTATCAATGTATCATCTCCCAATACTCCAGGTTTGCGAGATTTGCAAAATAAAGCAACACTGAGTGAATTGCTTTCTGGAGTTGAGACTAAAAAAGTTTTTGTCAAAGTTGCGCCCGATTTAAATGATGAACAGAAGCAAGATATTGCAGAGGTGGCAATTGAGCATAATATTGCTGGTATTATAGCGTGCAATACTACTGTGCAAAGAAATGAGATCGGTACATTTGCACGAGGAGGATTAAGTGGAGATCCTGTGCGAGATATCTCTCTAGGTACAGTCCGGGATTTTTATAGCCTTGTGAAAGGCAAGATGATCATAATAGGATGTGGTGGAATTATTTCATCTGATGATGCAATTGATTATATCAAGAGTGGTGCGAATCTTGTGCAATTGTATACAGGGTTAATCTATCATGGATTTAATTTGGTGAATCAGATAAATCGTTGTATTATAGAGGAATTGAAATCTTGTAATGTTGGGAGTGTTGTTGATATGGTGGGGTGTTGCTAATTACAATCAGTATTGACATATTGAATCTATAACATATCGTGGAGGTGATTTGCTGTTTTGTTGGTTGTTATGATGTTGTCGTTTAAGATTACCAGCTTAAATAAAGCAGGAATGGTGGTTGTATGTGTGATCTTGTCTTTGATGTATCTGCTCTGGTGCACATTATCCTGTGCAAAGGCCATAAATAAGTATAAGCATTATCAAAAGAAAAAATGCATAAGTAATGAAGAATTAAATTCTAAAACTGAACAGAGAGAAGAGATTATAAGTGGGTGTGTTGCAAGATGAGTAATATTTTAGATGTTTATAGGAGATTTCCGGTTGCGTTTGAGCGCGGTGAAGGTATTTATTTGTTTGATAATGAAGGTAATCAATATATTGATTGTCATTCCGGAATTGGAGCTAGCAGCTTAGGTCATGCGCATCCAGAGATAGTGGAAGCAATAAAATCTCAAGCTGAGAAATTCATACATTGTTCTAATATATATGTCGTCCAACATGCTGAAGATTTAGCAGATAAAATTGCATCAATTTCTGGTGGTATGAAATCGTTTTTTGGTAATTCTGGTGCAGAGGCAGTAGAATTGGGAATCAAAGCAATGCGAGCATATAATCAGAATGATGAAAAGAAAGCATATGGAAAATATCGTATTGTGACAATGCAAGGTTCGTTTCATGGTAGAACAATTGCTGCGACTTCTGCTGCGGATAAGTTGCGTATATCGGCGTTTGAGCCATATTTGCCGGGTTTTTGCAGTATACCTCCGAATGATATTGACGCTTTCAAGGTTGCTCTATCAGATGATGTTGCTGGAGTGTTGCTAGAGCCCATCTTAGGTGAGGGTGGTGTGCAGATATTAACCTCTGAATATTTGCATGAGGTGCAAAAAATTTGTACACAACGTGATATTTTATTGTGTTGTGATTGTGTGCAATGTGGTAGCGGAAGGACGGGTACGTTTTTCTTTTATGAACAGTATGGATTGGATCCTGATATTGTCATCATTGCAAAGGGTATGGGAGGGGGAATTCCAATCGGAGCTTGTCTCATGAGAGATCACGTTGCGCAATGCATGAAAACCGCTTCACATGGCTCTACATATGGAGGAAATCCTTTAGTGACGCATGTTGCAAAGATTGTGATTGAGAAAATTACTTCTGAAGGATTCTTGGAGAATGTGCAAGCAAATGGTGAGTATCTTCGTTCTAGGCTTGATGTGATATCAAAAGAACATCAGGATAAGATTGAATTAATACGTGGAATAGGATTGATGCAGGGTGTGATGTTGCATGATAGATTTGTAGCTAGAGAGATTGCAACTCACTTGATGAAGCAAGGCTTGCTTGTTGCTCCTTCTTCGGGCAATACATTGAGATTCATGCCTCCATTGATTATATCCCAAGATGAGATTTCTCAAGTATGTGATATATTCGAGAGATTTATAGCGCAATTATGATTCAATAATTGATCTTCTGCCGCTTATATCTGGTTCTGTCAGGATGTTTTCTCGTTCCATTCTCTCTACGATATTGGCGGCTCTATTGTATCCAATTCTGAGTTGTCTCTGTATGTAACTAGTGGAGGTTTTTTTGTCTCGATGCACAATATTGATTGCTGCACGATACAAATCTTCATCATTCATGCTGTCGGGCATGCTGATGATTCCCGTATCTTCATCGTCTTCATCAGGAATGATCCCATCAATATACCTAGGTTTCCCTTGGCTTTTCAGATGTTGCACGATGTTGCTCACTTCATCATCTCCAACGAATGCTCCATGTATACGAATGATTTTTCCGCCTGGTGACATATATAGCATATCACCCATACCTAGCAATTGCTCAGCTCCTTGCTCTCCCAAGATGGTTCTGCTGTCTATTTTCGATGTCACAGAGAAGCTGATTCTGGTGGGGAAATTTGCCTTAATTACACCAGTGATTACGTCCACAGATGGGCGTTGTGTTGCCGTGATGATATGAATGCCCGCTGCTCTTGCCATTTGAGCTAATCTCTGGATCGAAATTTCGATCTCTTTTCCTGAAACTAGCATCAGATCTGCCATTTCATCGATAATCACGACTATGAATGGTATTGGTTTTTTGTCAATTTTAATGAATTGATCAGAGTGTTGAATGTTACCAGATTTAATTTTCTCGTTATATCCATGTATATTCCTGACATTGAGTGCGGACATTTTTTTGTATCGCAATTCCATTTCTTTGGTAACCCATTTGAGTGCATATACTGCTTTTTTTGGGTGTGTGACAACTGGTGTCAATAGATGTGGAATGTCATCATATACAGAAAGCTCTAGCATTTTGGGATCAATCATGATGAATCTGCATTCTTCGGGTGTTAATCTATAAAGTAAAGATATAATCATCGCATTAATTGACACGGATTTGCCTGATCCGGTGGTACCAGCAACAAGCAGATGTGGCATTTTTGCGATATCTACTACAGATGGATACCCACCAATATCCTTTCCAAGCGCTATTGGAAGTAATATATTTGGATTGGTATATTCTTCGCTTTCCAATATATCACGCAGCATTACTGAACTGCGTTCGTCATTTGGTAATTCTATCCCTATTGCGTCCCGCCCCGAGATTGCAGAGATTCTTGCAGACGCGGCACTCATTGTGCGAGCAATGTCATCAGATAATCCAATGACTCTGGAAGTTTTAGTTCCTGGTGCGGGTTTGAGTTCATATAAAGTGACAACTGGGCCCGGATTAATTGCAACAATTTCACCTTGTACACCAAAATCTCTCAATACTTTTTTTAATGTATGTGAAACTATTTCTTTATCTCTAAAATCCTCGTATTCAACTTTTTCGTGAGGTGGTCGTGCCAACAGATTGAGATTTGGAGTTGTAAATTCTATTTTTATATCTTCTTCAATAGCATGATCTGAGTTATCTTGAGACAAGATAGAGGGTGTAGTTGAATGCATTGGTGCGTCAATCTCTTGCAGGATAGCATCGAAATCATACTCGATGTGTTCTTTGCATATATCATTATCATTGGGTGAAGAATCTTCTATCATTTCCATTAATGCTTTCGAATCGTATTCTTGTTCTTTTGCTGATATTACTTCTGTGTGAGATTTGTGTTGCTCCATAGGATATGTGTCTTTTGTATCTACACTCAATGTCTGTGTGTCGTGTCTTTTTGTTGCGATATATGCAGTGCATTTATATTTGAAGTTCTGAATTATGTGCAATACATAATTGAAGATTGATAATATAATTCTATATAAATAATATATACTGTATTTCACGAGAGATAGTATATCTTCTATTCCTATACTGAGGATGATACATATTGTCAGAGCAATATAGATTAAAAACTGATGATGAATGATGAAATCGGATTGTATATATCTGTTCAGAATAAATCCCAAGATGCTCGAATTATCGCGCAATATAGCGCCCAATATAGGGATCGTGAGTATTGTGGGTATTATGCGAATATGTTTCATTCTATAAGTCCTTCCGCAAATGCGTTGTATCCCCCATATAGCAAGGTACATTGGAATAACGAATCCAGAACTTCCCATTAATTGAATAATGATATCCGCGACATAACTCCCTGGAATTGACATAGTGTTGCGAGATGAGTCTGAAGTTAATACATCCAATGAAGGATCTCGTGTATCAAATGTGATTAACGATATGATCAGAAATATACTGCAACATAGCATTGAGATTGCAATTACGTGTTTGCGCACATAGGAAGTGCATTTCATGCATGCATTTCCTAGGTTATAATAGAAGCTTTGCACTCTAATTTGTTATTGCATTTTCTATTGAGATATATTCTATTCCGAGTGCCAACGCAACTGCGCTGTTTGTGATCGAGTGATTATATACATTGAGCCCATTTGCAAGGTGCGAATCTGATTTCAATGCGAATTTACATCCTTCATTTGCAATTTTGAGCACATAAGGCAGGATTGCATTTTCAAGTGCTTGTGATGCAGTGCGTGCAGCTGCAGATGGCATATTTGTGACACCATAGTGAATCACTCCATTTATTTCGTATATAGGATCAGAATGAGTTGTTGGTCTTATTGTTTCGATACACCCACCTTGATCAACAGCAACATCAACAATAACAGAACCTTTTTTCATCTGTGATACAAGTCGTGCATTGACTAAGCATGGTGCTTTTGCTCCATTTATCAAGACTGCACCGATGAGTAGATCTGATTGTATGGCATGTTTTTGGATTGAATCTACGGATGAAAATACAATATCCACATTTCCATGAAAGTAACCATCCAAAAACCTAATCCTATTGATTGAGCGCTCTAATATTGTGACTTTTGCACCCATGCCATATGCCATTTTGGCTGCTGCCAATCCTACAACACCACCACCAAGTATTGTCACATTTGCACCAGGAATACCAGTCACTCCACTTAATAATATTCCAGAGCCACCATGCGTAGTATCGAGGAATTTTGTACCATGCAATACTGCAACCTTACCAGCTATCTCACTCATTGGTGCAAGCAGTGGAGTTCTACCACAATGACCAGTCACTGTTTCGAATGCAATTGCAGTACATCCAGATTCTAAAAGTCCTAGAGTTAATTTTCTCTCTGCTGCAAGGTGTAAATATGAGAAGATAGTATGATGTCTTTGAATATATTGAAGTTCTTCTTGTTGCGGTTCTTTGACCTTAATGATCAATTCTGATGAGTCATACAGCGACTTCATATCTGGTACTACATTTGCGCCGGCGGATATATAGTCCTGATCAGAAAAACCAATACGCTCACCAGCATCGGATTGCACGTATATATCATGTTGAGCAAATTCACGTACTCCAGTTGGAGAGATGGCAACTCTGCGTTCTTTATCTTTTATCTCTTTAGGAATTCCAATTTTCATATCTCAGCTCAAAAATTGATTTATAACATTATATCGGGATTTAGTGAATAATGTGTTAATTCTCGTTCCTCAACTGCGTGGATAGACAGGAGAGTTTTGACCTGTGATGGGTTTATGTTGTTGTGATTGTTGTGTTTGAGTGGTTGGTTTTGTCTTGCGTGGATAGACAAGAGAGTTTTGACCTGTGATGTGTCGTTGTGGCATTGGAGTTGCTGGTCTTTGTTTCAATGTGACGAACGTTAAGCGTCCTTCGTCTTCTTCTAATGTTGATTTTGAAGAACTTCTTCCTCTTGCAGGGGGTTGCGTTGTTACACTGATGTTGCTTGGATCAATATGTGGTAATGCTCCATACGTATTTTGTATATTAGGCACAGATTTTGGCGCAGATAACTTTTCTCGAGTTTTGCTTTGATCCAATTCAGATGCTTGAGTACTCTCTTGCGTCCAGACTTGTTTTGGGGCTGCTGGTCTGTTTTCAGATGATGATGGGTGCTGTGGTGGAGTAGCAGTGCCTCGGCTGCTTTGAATTGTTCCGTATATATTGTTTGTCAAGTCGCTTTCTGGTTGTGGCATGTTATACTATATTAAACTATAAATTATTATACTTCATATCTTGTGAATTTTCCAGTGCTGATCTATCATAAAGTATGAAAATTAATGAAGAATTCCAGGGAATGCGTTTGGATCGATATGTTCGTGCGCATGCTGGATATATATCGCAGGGTATATTGGAAAAATTGTTGCGTGAGCGCGTTGTGACGGTGAATGGCTCCAAGAAGAAATCCTCATATCGAATGCAGATTGATGACGATGTTGTGATTCCTGATGATTTGATTGTGCGTGATCGAAATGAGAAAAGAATTCCATCTGGTTTCGTTGACGCTATACGAAATTGCATCATATACGAAGATGATAAAATGATCGCAATTGACAAGCCATGTGGTGTGGCAGTGCAGGGTGGTGAAGGCATTTCTTGCAGCATTGATGATGCATTGCCTTATTTAGATAGAAGTCTGCGCATCGTTCACAGATTAGACAGAAGCACCAGTGGTGTCATGATTTTTGCAAAGGGCAGACAAAATGCCACGATCATAAGTGATATGTTTAAAAATGGAAGCATACAGAAGCGATACATTGCAATCACTGAGAATTGTCCACCGTCGCAATCAAGAATAATCAAGAATAGATTGATGAAGAGTATGATAGGTGGGCAAGAGAAGATCTGTGTGAATGAAAATGGTAAAGAAGCGATTACAAGATATGAAGTACTTGAGAGTGCGCAGGATGGGACCTCACTTGCACTATTGATGCCTGATACTGGGAGAAAACATCAACTCAGAGTGCATATGCATTGCATTGGATGTCCTATTTTGGGGGATATGAAATATGGTGGTACGCGTGCTGATAGAATGTATCTTCATGCTTTGGAATTATCGATTGGAAAAATATCTCTAAAAGCTCAAATTCCAAATGAATTTACTCGATATTTTGATCGGATGGATTGGAAATTTCTTTAATCTTTGCATGCAGATTAGATATTAATTCTTGCACACCAGCTCTGCTGTGACAGGAAATTGTCAATATTTCAGCATCAGATGCTTGTTGTAATATAAGTTGTTTTTCTAATATTGCATTTTGAGTCATTGCATCAATCTTATTGAGTACGATGATTTCAGGTTTCTGTGTCAATAATTGGCTATATTGTAAAAGTTCATTGCGTATTATTTTATATTGATTTACAACATCATAGGATGTGGAATCGATCATATGCAATATAATTGAGCAGCGCTCAATGTGCTTGAGAAATCTGTGTCCGAGTCCGTGGCCGGTGTGTGCGCCCTCAATAAGGCCTGGTATGTCTGAAATTACGATCTTATCGTAATTCAAATCTATTATTCCTAAATTGGGATATAAAGTTGTGAATGGATAGTGTGCGATTTTAGGTTTTGCACTCGAGCATACAGACAAGAACGTGGATTTTCCAGCGTTTGGCATTCCTATAATTCCTACATCCGCGAGAAGTTTTAATTGTAATACGAGTGTCTTAGATTCCCCTAATGCTCCTGAAGTGAATTGACGCGGAGCATTGTTTCTACTGGATTTAAATGAAGCATTTCCTCTTCCCCCATGTCCTCCTATTGCGATACAGAATTCTTCTTCATTCTTTTTTAAATCATAGATCAGAACTTGATCTTCAAATATCTGAGTTCCTAAGGGAATTTTGATATATACATCATCTCCAGACTTTCCAGCGCAGTGCGCTCCTGATCCGGGTTGTCCATCTTTAGCGGAAAAGAATCTACGATATCTTAGATCTGATAATGTAACAGTATCACTATTTGCAACGAGAATAACATCTCCTCCTTTTCCTCCGTTACCCCCATCAGGACCTCCAAAAGGGATAAATTTCTCTCGCCTAAATCCTACGCAACCGCAACCTCCTGAGCCAGACTTCACATCAATTGTTGCTTCATCTACGAATCTCACGATATTAGCAGGACACTAATCGTCGTTCACTGTTGCAACATTAGCGACAGTGCGACGTTTCCTGTTTTTTATTACAGATGTAAACTTGACACGTCCATCACACATTGCATATATAGTATGATCTTTTCCTAGTCCGACATTTTTCCCTGGCAGGTATCTAGTACCTCTTTGTCTGAGGATGATCGTACCATGTCGTATAGACTGCCCACCGGATCTCTTTAATCCTAATCGTCTACCAGCCGAATCACGACCGTTCCTGGTGCTACCACCGGATTTACTGGTTGCCATGTTTTTACCCTACAATACTTAACACTTTTACAACAGATTCAGGATGTCTATATCCATTCATTGTTTTAGAGCTTTTTCTGCGCCTTTTCTTGAATACGATTGACTTAGTACTTCTGCGCGTTTCCATGATTTGTGCTGTAACAGTCACATGAGGTATTAAATCTCCATTCTCTCTGTATGCAATTGACACCGAATCGAATTCAAATCGCTCTCCTACTTTACGATCTATTTTATCAAGTATTATTATTCCACCTTCAATTACAGGATATTGCTTCCCACAAGATCTGATTACAGCCTTAATACCCATAAATCACCAATAATTAAAATATCTACGTGCTACTCAGCATAGCAGAATTATATATTGGGTCAATGAATATTACTTAAAATAGGATATATCTGTCTAGGAATTCCATATTTGGAACAAGTGTTGCATTGATGATATCTGATATCTGATATCAGATATCAGATATCAGATATTGATGTATTTGCTAGAAGCACTGGTGAATTTATAAGCTATGAAATGAGTGTATATTATTGATACAATGACACATTGAAGTACAAGATCATATTTCTCTATTTTTCCTCAATGATTGGAGAGATATAGATGATCAATCTTTGTTGCATTGTGTTCAGCTCAAGTTGCAATAACAGAATCGTAATGATTGAAAAAATACTTGTGTCTGATGTGCTATATGTGGAGTATATGTTGTGTTGTGAGAGAGATGTGCGTGATTGTCAATTGTGAGTATAATGGGTCAAGATGGTAATTACTAATACGAAATTTGCTAGTAGCTTCTTATTGCGTCATCGTGGTGTGAGTGATGCTCGCAATATGAGATGGTCAGATGTACTGAATTATCTAAAAAATGAATATGGTGAGAAAAAATACATTAGTTGGTTCCAGAATTTAGAGTTTGACTCGATATGTAATTCTGTTGTAATTTTATTAGCTCCTACAGTTTTTGTTCAGAATTATGTTTGTTTGCATTATTCGGATTCTATATTAAAAATTTGGCGCAAGCTTGATGATTCAGTTCGCAAGATTGAAATTAAGGTTTGTGATTCACAGGAAATTAATACCAGAAAGAAAATAATTGCATTAAGTGACACTTCATCGATTTTAAATACTTATTATAGATTTGAAAGATTTGTAACTGGAAAATCGAATGAACTTGCATTTGCAGCATCTAAGCAAATATCCAGCTTAGACAATGCATTGAATCCATTTTTCATATATGGAGAAGTAGGGTTAGGAAAGACGCATTTGATGCATGCAATTGGATGGGATGTAAAAAACAAAATGCAAAACAAGCGCGTGATGTATATGTCTGCAGAGAGGTTCATGTGTCAGTATGTGAATGCAATCAAAGAGAACGAGATTATAAAATTTAGGCAAGATCTTCGCTCTGTAGATGTTTTGATGATTGATGATATACAATTTATTTCTGATAAGACGAATACACAAGAGGAGTTTTTTCATACATTCAACAGTCTTGTAGAAAATGGTAAACAATTAATTATATCAGCGGATAGAGCTCCTGGAGATTTGTCTGGTATCAAAGAAAGAATTCAATCCCGATTAAATGGAGGATTGACTGTAGAAGTGCATCCTCCAACATTTGAGCTGCGTTTAGGAATTCTGCAGAAAAAGCTCGAGTATATAAATTCAAGTTCTAAATCCCCGGTCAATATTCCAGAAGACGTACTATCTCTCATTGCAGATAAAGTTACTTATAGTGTAAGGGATTTGGAGGGAGCGTTAAATAAATTGATTGCATGTTCTACGCTACTGAAGCGAGATATCAATATTCATTCTGCATCTGAAGTGTTGCATGATATGCTCTTTTCTGAGAGAACAAAAAGAATCACAATTGACAAGATCAAATCTGTTGTTTCGGTGCATTATAAGATCAGAGAAATTGACCTAGTTTCTAAACGCAGACAAAAACATATAGTGAGGGCGCGTCAAGTCGCGATTCATATGTGTAAATTATTTACTGATTTAAGCCTCAAAGGTATGGCGCGAGAATTTCATAAGAAAGATCATACTGCGATTCTCTATTCTCTAAAGAAAGTCAAGAGACTTGCTGAGTCAGATGATACATTTGAATCAGAGATTGAAATTATCTCTAGGAAGTTGAATTCATAAATGTTACAGTACTAGTAATTGATACTGGGTTGTATATGTATGCTGCAACAAATTGGAAATTAAAATGGGGATTGGGATTGAGTGCAGTAGCTGCTGCTGGAATGTATTCTTATATGAGAAGAGACAATAAAGGTGCAAATCATAGCTATGATGGTCTCATGATTTCTATGTTGGCGGTGTATGTTGGTTTATGTGCATCCATCTCAGAGCATGAGAGTAAGTTTTGGAGATTGTTTCCTTGTGTTGCTCCTGTGTTAACAGCTTTATGTTCTGAATATGCGAGTGATGTATTTTCTGGTTCACAAGAACAGAGTCCATCATAATGAGATAGTGTTGATTGTATAATAAGATTGAGCATTTATTCAATCTGTTCAACTTGTATATTACATTTTATATGAATATCTTCCTAATAATGTGAATGTATAGTATTGTGATTTATTTATTGGAATGTAAGAATGTTAGCATGGATTAATAAGAAATGGCTACATCTCAATGGTTATAGAACTCATGAAGAAACTGCAGAGGCATGTAAGCCTTCATCGGACAAAAATAAATGGAGGCGCGGCTCTTTAGTTGATATTCCATATCACACCACAGGCGGTAAGTATGTTACTGAGGTTAAAGATATACGCACAATTCGTTTAGCTAGATTCAATCAGACGCACAAAGGATCATGTGTAGATACTGTGGATTTAGACGAGAATGACAATATTACACCATCTCCTACAAAATCTCTCAAAGACGATCCATTAATATCCGCGCTTACTAACAGTGCTGATAAAAAAGCGAGTGGCAAAAGTGTGAGGTTTGATCTTCCAACAGAAGAGCCATTAAGCGCAGATGCAGAAGAGCCAGAGGATGTGACAAAGCCATCAACAAAAACACAAGGAACTCATGTGCAGCCATGGGACCACTCACCGAACATGCAGAGTGCATTGCGACAAGTTGATGACAATTCAAAAGCATTGCATGCTGGACCAAAACTTGGAGAAGATTACACACCAGAAAATGGAGGAGCTCAGGTGCGCACAGTGTGTAGATAAATATCGTGCGGTCGAGAAGACTCGAACTTCCAAGGTCATATTCTAACCACAGCGACCTCAACGCTGCGTGTCTACCAGTTCCACCACGACCGCTCATTGGTAGTGTAATTTTATTGTTATCATAATGCAATATAATACTGTAGATTGTGCATCGTAATTGGAATTACGAGTGGCGCGATGTAAAAGATATTATTAACTCGATTTCGTTACACTTCTGGAGAATTATAGATTAGGATCAGAATGTTATCTTCTATGTTATCATCCAACTTATCAAATACTTTACGCAGAGCATTAAGCTCAGCAAGGAAAACTTTTCATCATAAATTTGCAACGATTGAACATTTATTATATGCTTTGACATTTGATAAAGATGTGCAAGAGACACTTGTTGCTTGCGGAGTTGATTTCATCAATATAAGAAAATCAGCAGAGAAGCTACTTAAGAACAAAGCAAAGACTGATGGTGCAATTATACCAGATAATGATGTGAAGCCAGATGTTTTATTTCAGAAATTAGTTCGCAAGGCCGCTGTACAGACTCATGTATCTGGACAATGTGAGGTAAACGGCATTCATGTATTAATTGAGATGTTTTCTGAACAGAATTCAGAATGTATAGAAGCGTTGCATGAGCATGGTGCGAGATGTATTGATATCATTAATCATATAAATGCAGCTGAGCATCATTCTATAAATAATATCTTTGGTAAGCAGAATGAATTGATGGATCTTGTTAATGGGAATCAGATGCAGAATTTTCTTTTGTTTCAACCACACGAACAAAAAGAGAAGGATGGCAATAAATGGATCAGTAAATACTGCACTGATTTAACTGTGAAAGCACGCAATAAGACGCTAGATCCTGTATACGGATGCAATGATGTGGTGCGTCAAATGTCCTATATATTACTGCGCAAAAACAAGAATAATGTTTTGTGTATTGGTCATTCAGGAGTTGGAAAAACCAGTGCTGTGTATGGATTAGCGCATAGTATTGTGAATCGCGATCAAGTAACAGAGAAATTGCATAATATGAGAATACTAGAGCTTGATTTGTGTGGCATTGTTTCTGGTACAAGATACAGGGGTGATTTTGAAGAAAGGATAAAATCCTTATTCTCTGAGATTGAAGCATCTAAAGATGTCATCTTGTTTATTGATAACATGCATTCTGCCACCAGCATTGGTGCACCAAGTGGTAGCAATTCAGATGGTACCAATATGTTGAGACAATACATTGATAAAAGTTCGGTATTGTGTGTGGGTGCAATCAATTATGACGAATATTATGAGCATATTTCAAAAGATGGTGCTTTCATGAGAAGATTTGAAGCATTACATATTAATGAACCGTCAAAAGAGCAGACGTTTCTGATTTTGCGAAATATCAAATCAACGTATGAGAAATTTCACGATGTTCGGTATTCGGATTCTATATTGCATAGCATTGTTGATTTATCTGATAGATATAATACTGCGAGATTTTTTCCAGACAAAGCAATAGATGTGTTGGATATTGCTGGTTCTAGATACAGAGCAAATCCAACAAAATATAAAAAGAAGATCTCGATTGACGATGTTCGCCAGGTAGTTTCTTCTATAACGAATGTGGATTGTACATCGATGACAAGAAGTGATATGGCTCGACTTAAGACATTAAGGAGTGAACTGCATAGCAAGATATTAGATCAGAAAGATGCAGTTGATGATGTTGTAGATGCGATATATGTATCGAAATCGGGATTAAATGATGCAGATAGGCCTATCGCGAACTTTTTGTTTGTTGGGCCAACTGGTGTTGGTAAAACTGAGCTCGCCAAGCAGCTTGCGTCTCTCATGAATATGGCGCTATTGCGTTTTGATATGTCGGAATATTCTGAATCACACACCACTTCAAGTTTGATTGGTGCTCCACCTGGTTATGTAGGGTTTGAAAAACAAGGTGCTCTTGTGGCTAAGGTGAGGCAACATCCACACAGTATTTTATTGTTGGATGAGATTGAAAAAGCGCACAGCAATATTCACAATTTGTTATTGCAGATCATGGATTATGGTTTTGTTACTGATGGTAAAGGAATGAAGGTTGATTTCAGGAATTGCATTATCATTATGACTAGTAATGTTGGTTCTCATCTATTGGATCGTAATCCCATGGGATTCGATAATGATAGTGCGTTTCAATCTAGTGATTTTGAAAAATCATTGAGTAAAGCATTTTCTCCAGAATTTATAGGTAGATTGAGTTCAGTGGTGAAATTTAATGCACTCAAAGGAGATACAATTTTAGATGTTGCGGATAAATTTATTGCAGAATTGCAATTAAGTTTAGATCACATAGGTGTGGATATGTTGTACGAAAAGGATATAGCGCAGTATGTAATGCAATGTGGATACGATGCCAAGTATGGCGCAAGAAAAATGAGAGGTGTGATTTATGATAAATTCAAAAAGAAAATTGCAGAATCTATCTTGTTTGGCAACATCAAGAAAGGTAGTAAAATAAAAGTCATTTCTGGACAAGAAGGATTGGAGTTCTCATGCATGTAAGATTACCAATCCCTTCCTATATCCGCTCTTGCTCCTTGATACGTTGGGTTTGTGTGATGTGTGATTGGAGATAGATACAGCGGATTCTCTTGTGCTGAAGCGCTATGTCTCGTCTCAGTAGCATTTGTGCTGCGATCTTTTCGTGAGAGATCCTCTCCTGTTTCTAGTGCTCCAGACTTGGATTTGCGAAACATAGTGGTGAGAGAACTCCATATATTTCTTGAATTGCGAGGCGCTTGTGTACGGTGTGGGGGTTGTTGTGGAATGAATATTTGTGCACCAGCAAAAGATAGCACAGCTGTGCGACGAATGTCTTCTGCAGATCTTCCATCTGAATGAACAGAAGCGAGAATTCGGCGCTCTGGTTCTACGTGATTATATGCAGAGTCTTTTTTTGTTACTACTAATTCTTCAGAAACACTTGCTTGGCTACCTACAGAATCTCTCTCTAATTGTTCTCCAGAACAGACTTCATGCTTAAATGCACCATGCTGAATACCAAGTGCCACTTTGAGATTATGACTACCTTCTTTTAATACACTGAAGGATTCCTTCCATGATCTTCCAGTTGTGGATAATCCATGTTTTGCGCTTTGAATTGATTGATCATGTTTATCAAATTCTAACGCACCCATCACCTTAATAGGTGTATTGAATATTACAAGCGAAGACGATGTAATGCTAGTACCGAGTCTACCAGTAAATTCAAGTAATGTTGACAATAAGACCAATGGTACTTTGATGAAGACTTTTGCAGGTGATTTCATGATGAGCTTTCCAATCCATGCAAACACACTAGAGCATGTCCTAAATGGTAGAACAATGAGACGAAACGGAAAGAGTAATATCTTCGAGATGATCGAGCTGCGAGGATCTCCTAGCATCTTGTTGGCTAACCAATTTCCAGGCCTTGCCTGTGTCATCATATCTTTTGCAGATTGCTTTGAATCATTTGCATCATTTAAATATGACAGAATCTTTTCTGAGATTGTGTCTGTGATTGAGCGAAATACACACATGATCATGTGTGATAATTTTGGCACAAATAGCACAATTACAGCTAATAAACTCAATGGCCAATTGCGTTGATTGCCTTTGCCGATGATTGTAGAAGAGTAACAATCCACCATTTGGTTATGCACCATCATGGATATATCTACGGTACTGTAAGGAACAATTTGTCCTGTATACTTATCCAGTAATACTGTTGAAGTGCGCTCTCGATCATATCCGGATATATGATGTGAATCTGCAATTGCATAGAGCGCATATCTGTCATTGTTGAGATCATGTCCATCTTGAGAGATTGGTCTCATTTTAAGATTCTCATGAAACTTTCCATTGTTATCAATGAAGGAGATTGCATAATTCCCATGCATTTTGTTTGCATCTTCGCGTGTAATTTTACAATTATGTATCTCAGAATCGACAAAATTGAAGAATTTAGATGTTTTGCTATCAAATAATGCATCACTGCCGAACTTTGATGTTTCAAATCGTACCATTGAATCAGATTTGAAGAATCGTACAGCTCGTTTATAGAATGGTACTGCGACTCGAACTTGTGATACATTGCTGAACGCATTGTAGCCTGATTTTATAAATCCAAGAGATTCTTCAGCCACTTCTTGAGTGTGGGATGAAATTGCATTATAACCACGAAATCTTTTATCAAATCTCTTGGATAAATGTGTACCTGCTCTTTTGTCGATCCATTTAAGTGGTGATGGCATATTGTAAATTTAATACTAATACAATTAATGCCAATGATACTAAAATTACCTTGAAAGTGCAATTTAAGCACTTAGTAGATGAATAATCATCTACTATTACAAACATTCCTATCAACCCATGCAATATGAACACCGCTACTGATGCCATGACAATCCATCGATTGCTATGCAAGACGTCCATAGCTCCACCCATAAATCCAAGCATCATTAATTTGATCATGAGATATATGTAATAACCCATAAGCGGAATGCTAGCAATTGCACTCATAGATTGGAGTTTTTTGATAATAGAATAAGAGAATTTCATATATACCTTATTGACATACAAAGAATATTACATATCCCAATACAAAAGAAAACACAACAAAAAGCAGAAGCACCATTACTGCGCTCATTCTAATTGCATTATGCGAGAAATCGCGTAACACACCCCATAAGAATAAATATCGCAACCCATTTAAAATGTGATACGTCATTGCAACTGAGAATACAAACACAAGAGCATGAAATATCCAACAGTGGAAGATCTTTTGTGCGCAATCGATATTAGTTTCTGCCATATAGAGCAACACATGATTTACGCATAAGACAAAAAATGCCATTGCACCAAATATCCTATGCATTATTGACAGAACGGATGTTAATTGAGGTTTATATATACTCAAATGAGGTGATAATACTCTTGAATTGCGAGCCATGCATGAATTATGAAAGCAAATCACTGTATAACTCATACTGTAATTGCGGTCAATATGTATAAATTGCTATCACGAATAAATCATAAGAAATTGGATGTATCTGATGATGCACATTGATCTATACGATATCATCTTTATACGATTTCATATGATTTCTTAGAGCATTTGTGAATGCAAATATGATTTTAGATGAGATGCTTTGTTTTAAAGATACGATCTTCAATTTTGTTGTCTTATTGAGTTGTAATTGCTTGAGTATGGTCTGTTCTGCTATTGCAACATTACATGAATTGCACAAAGAGACATATTGTTGTGCTATATATTCTAATTCAAAGATCTCGCCATGCCATGTATGTGATATGAGATGCTGTTGTGCGTTATGAGACAAGTGAGGTATGGAATTATGATTCAAAAATTGTGCTCCATTTTGTACAAAATGTCTCAATACATGTAATATATCTTGTCCCCATTGATTCAATTGTGTTATGTGATAGCTGTTAGAGCATGATTCTATATGTAATCTTATATTGTGACTTAGAATCAGTATTCTATGACCGTAAGAGCTTTTAATATTGGATAGCAATTCGTGTAGAAAAGATGTATGACGTGTGTCTGCATTTTTAATGATAATAGAAATATTATTGTTTTGATATAATAATGATTTGAGTGATGCTCGATGAGCAGAGCTAGAGCAATCAGCAGAAAGATGATATGCGACTTTGCTTTGTATATATTGTAGTGGCAAGTTACATAGAGAAGGTCTTGTGTACACCAAATGCGCTTGTCCTGGCGATGGCAATGTCATATCAAGAGCCTTGATTGAGTGATCGTATCTAGGTATCAAATTCTTAATGATGTTGGTTATAAGATTTTTTTCAAGATTGCAGTTTGATTGCGATGGAGCATGGCACACTGTATTGTTAGGTAAGCACGATATAGCCTCATCTGTTGTACATTCATTACCTATTAAAATAATATCCGTTTCTACACCCATTTCTCTCAACATAGTTGCAAATGCAGGAAAATTAAATTTTGTATCAAATAGCACCAATGTTATCCTGAAGTCCTGTGATAACATATTAACGGCTTGTGAATGACTATGCGCAAGAATGATACTATAGTGCTTGCTCGCAATGGATCTTACGGTTTTAGAGATCTGGGAATTGTTTTGAGATATAACCAGAATATGCATAATTACACATTTGGAAAATTATGTCAGATATATCATATTGATGACATATCTGCAATAGTATATTTATGGATACACACAAATGAACACAATAATCCACACTACATCAACAAAATGCCAGTACCAGATAGAAGCTTCCAATCCTACCTGTAATTGAGTGCTGTGATGATTTGATACATCTGTGTTTTTGATTCTGAAATATTCAATCACAAAGAATACAACTCCTGCAGCTACATGCAGACCATGCAAACCCGTCGTGACGAAAAATAGAGATGAAAATATATTACCAATATTATTTTGCCCAAGTGAGAACTGAATGTGATGATATTCGTATATTTGGAGCATTAAGAATGCAACACCGAGATATATGCTGTATTTTATTCCGCTGCGCACGATGGAGCATTTCCCAGTATGAGATGCATGATGCGCCCTGGTCGCTGCTGTGCCAGATAACAAGAGAATCAAAGTATTCACCCATGGTATATCCCATTTATCTACTAAAGAGAGATTCTTTGGTGGCCATGATACTTTTATCAAATCCCATCCGTCACCGAGGATATGCGTCATTAGGTGTGAAAAATTAAATAACGATGCAAAGCATGTAAGGAATATCAATGATTCAGAGGCTATGAAAATCAATATACCATATAGTAAGCATTTGGAAGCCCAATCCGGATCAACAGCTCCTGATGTGAAATCTCGAATTACATCTCTTCCCCACATCACAATTGCCCACAGAAAAATGCACGCAAAAAATACGCTTGAGATGAGCCCGATTTTTGATTCAGATGCAATAAAACCAAAGTATGAAGCACCAGCAAGTGCTGAAGATAATGATACTAATATTGGCCAAGGACTGATATGCTGATCGCTCATAAAGAACTGGAAATCAGCATACTACATTGTGGATTATTTCGATGCAACTTCAGAAGGAATCAACTCCAATCAACACGAAGATTTCCATCTTGTAATGCTCCAGTAACACTAACTTGTGTTGGTTTAGTTTTAGATTCTAACACATCCCTTGAAGGGCTTACATCACGTGAAGCAGTTGTAGAGCTTGATGCAGAAGATGATGTGCTGTGTACTGATTGACGTGTTGTTTCATGTTCATTGTGCAAAGTTTGATCTTGAGATCTTTGTTTTGTAATTTCATTCAGCGCACTTTTTGTATGCGTTCTGTTTGCGGATGTGTGATGATCATGGTTGAGTTGTTTGCCCATACTAAATACCTAAATTAAACAATCACTAATATTGTAATGCTATTTCTTTAAATTTAAATTAAAACTTTCATCTAAATGAATGATACAAATATCACAAGTCAATGAATTGCATTGCATTGACTTGATTTTCTTCCATGCATACACTTCCGTCATGACCCCTTCGTCTAGCGGTCCAGGACATCACCCTTTCACGGTGCAAACACGGGTTCGATTCCCGTAGGGGTCAGCGTTGCTGATGTATGGCGAGATGTGTATGATGCTGCAGTGTTGTTTGCGGCTTTATAGTGTTAAATAAAGATAAATATAATGTATTGGTCATTGGATCAGGGGGTAGAGAATACTCTCTGGTTGCAAAACTTAAGAAATCACCCATTCTTGGAGATCTTTATTGTATTCCAGGTAGTGATGCTATACATCAAATGTGTGGTACCTTTGATTGTAATCTTGATGGTAATATGGATCTGATTATGCCATGCAAAGAAAGATGCATAGATCTCGTTATTGTTGGTTCAGAGCAATATCTCAAGGACGGAATAGCAGATAAGTTTCGTGAAGAAAAGATACATGTTATCGGTCCCGGTCATTTATGTGCAGAACTCGAATATCATAAGTCATTCGCTAGAGATTTTTGTGATCAATATTCAATTCCCGTTCCGCGTTATTCCATTGTTGCAAATCTTGAAGCAGCGATCGAATGCATTAAAACTTCTCTAAGCTATCCCATTGTGATTAAAAGAGATGCACTTGCTGCTGGTAAGGGTGTATTTATTGTACATCATGAGGAAGAAGCTCTGAGAGCAATAGAGAGCTTGTATAAAGACGGCGATAATGAGACCTTGGTGATTGAAGATTTTGTTTGTGGAGAAGAATTCAGTATGTTTGCTTTAGTGAATGGATTGGAATACATAAGCTTTGGATGTGTCAAGGATTACAAGAGAATAAGCACTGATTCAAGTGTTAACACTGGTGGTATGGGTTCTATTTCATATCACGGAATGATGAGTAATGAGACACATGATATGTATTGCGAGACATTTGTAAAGCCTGTCATTAATGGTTTTTGTGATCTTGGAATGAAGTACAGTGGTATTTTGTATCCCGGCATCATGAGTGATTCTGAAAGTATATCTCATTTGTTGGAATATAATGTAAGATTTGGAGATCCAGAGACTCAAGTTCTCATGGAAAGAATCGATGTAGATTTGCTGAGCGTATTTGTGAAAGCCCTTTCTGGTGAGATGAGTGATTTTGATGGAAAGATTCCTGAGAAGAAAAATGCTACAATATGTGTAGTATTGGCATCTAGAGGATATCCTGGGCATTATGAAATTGGTGCGGAGATACTAGGATTAGACAAAGCTGCTAATATTGCTGGTGTAAAGATTGTGCATGCTGGCACTAAGTTACATGGAGATAAATGGTGTATAAATGGTGGTCGTGTATTAAATATTGTTGCTTCTGCTGATTCATTGAATGAAGCGAGAGAGAAAGCATATGCAGCAGTAAAAGAGATATACACAGATCCATGTGATTCGTTGTTTTATAGAGATGATATAGGAGCGTGAAATATCTTTGTTGTGTGCTATTGAGGAAACTGGTTCGAATTTAGATTGCATTATATTGACTTCTATCTTAATTCAGTTAGTCAATGAGTTTGGTATGCGCTTTTGTATTTCGAATCTATTGTATGATGCATTATGTTAGTATCAGGGATTGAATCTTGGATGCAATCAAAGGTATTAATGTGATGTTTTGACCTGTGAAAACAGAGATCCTCATTTGAGATTCCGCATTGCATATGCACGCATATAAAAAACAGCACTAAGAATGATAATGTTGATATATACATATAGAACTTTCAATCATCTTCGTAAATATATGTATATGCATTTAGTGTTGTTGTTTAAACATATCTTCCAATATTATCTCTACACTCTCTTTTCCATTCCAAGCATTCAACGATAAACTACCTACAATTGACATTTTGCATCCTTCAGCACTCATAATTTTACGCTCTAATTCAGTACCTATTGACCGAAATGATATCACCTTAATGGATATATTAGAATCTGTAATGAAGAACATGATGTGAGCTTCTTTGAGTATTTTAATTTTATGTATGTAAACATTGTGAACAATGATGCGAGGCGATTGATTCCCGATGCCGAAAGGTTCGGCAAATTGTATGATATTGAACGTAGTAATGTTGATTGCTTGAATGTGCAAATCGAGTTCCACATATCTCTTTCTTATTCTATTTTGTAACTTGTCTTTGAATCTTGTGATAAAAAATTCCCTCAATTGAGATATATCTTTCTCATGAACAGAGAATCCAGCAGCCATTTTGTGTCCTCCGCCTTCGATAACGAGATCGAGACACCTAGCTTCGAGCACTGCTGCACCGAAATCAATTTCTGATACAGATCTGGCGCTTGCTTTGGCAATACCATTCTGTATAGATAACACTGCCGTTGGTAGATCAAATCTTTCTTTGATTCTACTGGCTATTAGTCCTATGATCCCAGGATGCCAATCTCCAGTGATCATGATCAGAGAATCTTCTGCTGTGATTTGTGATATTGCTTCTTCTACTGCGATGGTTTCTAGCGTTTTGCGCTCTTGATTCAAAGTATCTAATTTATCTGAGATTTTGCGAGCGAATTGCTCATCATTTGAAGATAGTAATTTTGCACCGAGTGATGCTTCTCCTATTCTTCCTCCAGCATTAATTCTTGGTCCAAATCCATAACCCAAGTGATATGCGGATGGCGCCTCATTCAAGCCCATGGTTTCTGAAAGCATCTTAATTCCTATATTTCCATATCGTTGTAGGATTTTTAATCCTTGTGCAACAAATGCGCGATTTAGACCAATGAGTGGCATTAAATCGCATACTGTACCCAACGCTACTAAATCTAGGTACTGTGTTAGATCTGGAATGTCATCTCTGTTATCGCGCAAAACACTGTTGGTGGCTGCAATGAACAAAAAACACACACCAACTGCACACAAATATGTATACTCTGAAGTTTCATCTAATCTGTTCGGATTTATTACTGCAATTGCCTCAGGTAGAACATCGCCTCCTATGTGATGATCGATTACAATGAGATCCAAACCCATTTCTTTAGCTTCTCTCAATGGTTCATATGCTACTGTACCACAATCTACTGTAATGCAGAGCTCAATTCCTTGTTCTTTTAATTTTTGGAATGCAGCAGAATTCGGACCATATCCTTCATCAATTCTATCTGGTATATAGATCACTACATTTTCACATCCTATTGCAACGAGGTATTGATATAGCAATGCAGAAGAAGTCGCGCCGTCTACATCATAATCACCGAAAATAGCAATTTTTTGAGAATTTTCCACTGCAGACATCAATCTCTGTACAGCAATCTCCATATCATGAAGATGAAATGGATCTGGCATGAGATTGCGCAGTTTTGGTTTGAGGAAATTATCAGCTTCATCAAACGAGATGCCACGCATCGTTAATAATTGTGCCAGTATTTTAGGAATTTTGCACTTCTGCATTAGAGTGAATACATCAAACTCATCACATTCGCGCAATTCATATTTTATCTCAGACAATATATGGAGCCACCTCGAATTATTTCATAGTAACGCCTGTTGCACTAGGTGTCACTACGCCTTCCTGCGCTTTGGTGTGACTCATTGTGGTTGGAGCATGAAGTCCATCCAGTTCGATGCCTTGAAGAAAATTTAATGCTGCTTGCTTCTTTGCTGGATTCATCTTTTTGCGCACCAACAAATGGTGTTGTCGTGCTTGATGATGAGATGCAATTTTGCATTTTTGAGCCTTATTTATTATTATAATATAAGTATATACATATGTTATAATATGTCAAGTCAGATGCAACATACAGCAATACATAGATTCAGGATCATAATCTATGCATAGCATGCGGAATAGCACCATGGCCACTGAACCCAGATGCAGCATTTTCTCCGTCGATAAGTAATCTCGGTGTTGTAGTTGGCATTAATGAGGAGCCTGTATTTGAAGATCCTAGTGCTTGATGTAACATTGCAATAATGAGAAGAGATACAGTGCAGTAAATGAATGTATGAAAATCTTTGCGTTGTCGTGCAGTAAGTTTAAAATTATGATTCATGATATATATAATTTAATATATGATACTCAATTCAGAATTAAATATATATTAAACTGTCAAATTCAGCAATTTAAGAGCATCTTGATATATCCTGCGAATCATCTCTCCTGTTTGGAGGTGTCTGAGGTCTCTCATAATCTGACATATCAGAGGTAGATCCTGCAACTGAAAACAATGAACTTGTTGCACGAGATGATGCTTGAGAATGACTCCTGTTTTTTCTTCTGTGTTGATGAAGTGCTGTCTTGCGCTCATGAGTCATTTCTTTAGATTGTGTATCATTCTGAATTGCTTCAGGTTCCACATCACTATCGGGTTCATATTTATGCACTGTCTCAAGAACTCCGGAGAAATGCACATGTTTGCCCTGTTCTTGAGTCTGAGGATTGTCATCAGTCATGCAAACACCTTGAAATTCCATGATAATGATAGCATTTGCATCATGATATGTCAATTATGTATGCATATAGCGCCATCGCAATGCGCCATCATTCCATTTACAAAAGTACAATTAGAGTATGTGCAATTTGTAGATGGAGCAATTGAATTCGAATACCAATCTGGAAAACAATTTCGCATAGTAATATTGGCAATTAATACTCCAAAGGATACAACACTAATTGCCGCGATCTTCTGCGTTACAAAGCTAATCGCGATTGCTTTGATCGTTTTTGTTGGTGGATGAACTCTTTGAGATTCAGCAGTATTTTCTTGTAATGCAGAAGTCAATTTCTGAACACTTTCATTTGACACTGAAGTGTCAGAAGTCTCATCCATGTTTCTTAATTCCATATCTGCTTGATTCACAAATCATCAATTAATTATATCTCAATAGTATACATTTTCATATATATGTCAACACTGACTGCAGCTTGATGTGTTTTTATGTTTTGTGTATCCTGCAGCGTTCGGAGCGTGGCGCAGTTTGGTAGCGCACTTGGTTTGGGACCAAGGGGTCGGGAGTTCAAATCTCTCCGCTCCGATTCTCTCGTATGGTGATTCATGCATACTATTAAAGTAGACACTTCTCAAGGCTCTTATGACATTATTATTGGTGAGGAATTAGATTTCTCTGTATTGTTATCTCAATATGTGCAATCCAGAAAAGTATTCATAATTACAGATACAAATGTCGATATGCATTGTTGGTCGAAGTTGAAGTCATATTTTCAGAATATTCAGTATGAAAAGCTCGTCATACATCCTGGTGAACAATCTAAGAGTTTGTCATCTTATTCGAATTTGATAGAAGATATTTTAGATAGAAGAATTGAGAGAAATGATCTTATCATTGCATTTGGTGGTGGTGTGGTGGGAGACCTTGCGGGTTTCATTTCTGCAACTGTTCTGCGAGGCGTGGATTTTATACAAATTCCTACCACATTGTTATCCCAAGTGGATAGTTCAATAGGAGGGAAAACTGGAATCAATAGCCAGTATGGAAAAAACATGATCGGTGCATTCAAACAACCCATTGCTGTGTTTATCGATGTATTCTTTCTAGAGACTCTATCCAAAGAGGAATTTCTATCTGGTTATATGGAAGTGATCAAGCATGCTGCAATATATGATGCTGATTTTTTTGAGTATTTGCATGAGAATTTGCAAAAGATTATTGATCGCAAATCTGATATAGTAATTGAGATTATAAAGCGCAGTTGCGCGATTAAAGCAGACATTGTTCAGAGAGATGAGAAGGAAGAATCTGGATTGAGAGCGATGGTGAATTTCGGTCATACTATCGGACATGTCATTGAGATATCTCTTGGTGTGCGTCATGGTGAAGCGATAGCATATGGCATGATTGTGGAGGCGCATATATCACATAACATGGAATTGTGTACACAAGATTGTGTACAGATGTTGCGAGATCATGTTGTTGCAACTGGAATTGCAATTCCAAGTGACAATATTATTGATTTGATTCATGATGATAGCTTCAAGCAACTCATATTAAATGATAAAAAGAATCAGAATGGAAAAATTAGGTTTGCGTTGTTGAAAGAGATTGGATCAGCGTTTTTGCATGATGGAATGAGTTGGAATGATATGATCACAAATTTATAATTTATGTTATTCATTGTTAGCATATGCGCTGTTACTAGTATAACATTTTCTATTTATATTCGTTATAGGCTTGGTTTGGCAAGAATGGAAATTCAGTATTTGAACAATAAGATTTCAGATATTGCATTCTCTCATGAGGGGCAACTAGAGCAATTGAGATTAGAGAAAGTGGATAAAGATGCTACCTTGGATCGTTTGCGAGACCAATATAAATTGGAAGTTGAGCACATGAAAGACGTTAATGTATGCTTAGAGAAAAAATTATCTGCGTTTGAAGTCAAGAATTCTCTTTTGATGGAAGAATTGCTTGATTCAAAAAAAGAGATGAAATTGCAATTTGAGAGTATTGCTCAGAGAACATTGGACAATGTGGCATGCAAAATGAATGAAAGAACTCAGGAGAGACTGAGCGGTATTGTGACTCCATTTCGTGAACGCATAATTGAATTAGAGAAGACCATCAAGGATAGTTTTAATAATACTTCAAAAGAGGCATTTTCATTGAAAAGCGAGATTAAGAATCTCTCAGAGGCAAGTATTCGCATGTCTACGAAGGCAGATGACTTGACAAATGCCTTGAGATTCAACAAGAAGCAACAAGGGAATTGGGGAGAATCAATATTAGAGGAATTGTTAGCGAGCTCTGGATTGAGGAAGGGGATAGATTATCAGATTCAGAAAAACATATCTGATACTCATAATAGGATGATACCAGATGTTGTGGTGAATTTACCTGAGGATAAGCATATTATCATCGATGCCAAGACCTCAATGAATTCATATGTTGATTATTGTTCTTCTCATGATGCAGAGAAAGGAAGGGAATTTCTAATAAACATGCGAAAACACGTGAAAGATTTGTCGGAAAAACAATATACATCTTCTGGGAATTTGAATGCATTGGAATTTGTATTGATGTTTATACCGATTGAAGGAGCGTATATACTTGCAATGCAAAAAGATTCGAATTTAATGAATTATGCATGGGAGAAGAAGATTGCAATTGTTTCCCCTACAACATTGTTTACCACTCTGAAGACGATTGCATCGCTTTGGAAGATTGATCATCAAAACAAGAACACTATGGAAATTGCTCGACAAGGAGGTGCTTTGTATGACAAATTTGTTGGTTTTATTGAGACTATGGAGAAGATAGGTATGTCAATCTTGAAATCACAAGAACAATATGAGATTGCATTTAAGCAATTAGGATCTGGTTCTGGGAATCTGGTTGGTAGAGCAGAAAAACTCAGAGAACTTGGTGTGAAAACTGCCAAGAAACTTAAGATCGGTGATTCAAATGATTAATCTTAATATATCAATCTTATATCTTTATAATGTATATTAATAGGGAATTGAAGATGATGTAAAATAGCAATGTATCACAATTCAGTGTTGATATATCTTAGGATCTACGATAGTGTATATCGGATTTATTTTTTGATAATTTATGCCTCCTTCTACTGGTCTTGTTACTACCGTTGCTCCGAGTATTCAAAGCACTTCATATGGTGCATATAGTATTAATACTCAATCTAGTGCTTTATATGACACCACTGCGGTTTTATCATCTGCTGATCTGCTTCATCGGAGATTTATTCAAGAAATCACTGAAGAAATTAATGAAGTATTTGATACATCTCGTGTGCGAGAACTAAGCGCGAGATTGGATGCAAAGAGAGCAGAATATGATAGGGAATTTGCTCTATGGACAAGACACTATTCTAAAGATTTTTCATCTTTGACTTCAGACATGCAGATGCGCTATGAGATCGACGCTATAGGTTTAAAGTTTTATATAGAACATGGTCAAGACTTGAGTACAGATAGTACAAGTGAGAGTCTGTACGATCTTTATACTGATGATCTTAATCAGCAAGGAGAGCTTAATGCTTTTCTTGATAAGAGCGATCAGGAGAAATACAAGGCAATCAAAATATATTATACACAAGAGCTTCCACTGCATCACAGAAACTCAGAAGCACTTGTAAAGAAGTGCGTTGATGGAGTTGCGAGTAATATTATCACGAGAAGCACAGAGGGAGCAAAATCGCGCTATGATCATTGGGCTAAAATACATAAAAGTAGAATGGAGCATGCAAAGCAAAATTTCGAGATGGCACGTCATGCTCTTGCTAAAGAGAAAACCAAATTGCAAAATCGTGCTCGAATCGATAGAGTAACGTTAGATAGATATATTGAAGGGCGTAGTCCTTTCTTGTGCAATATCAATGATGATGGTTCTTTGGGAGAAGCTGCAACAAGGAATAGTTTCGATGCATGGGTAGAACACAGTACACCCTCAGGCTACTCTGTACACACTCATGAAACAAGAGAAGCTGGAGAGTTATACAAAATGATATTGTCCTCTGAAAGTGCTGGTTTGTGCAATGGTGGTATTGTATCTACCTATCTTGCGAACAGTCAAGACAAAAGATATCACAAATTTCTCGTGTTTTCTTCGGAATCTGGTCAGTCTATTGGTTCAGTGCCTAGAATCACCAGGAGACACGGATACAATACTCGTCTTGATGATGAGGCTCGTAGTGAGATTATTCTTTATGCTACTCGTGGTTTTACAAAGGGTAGCGATGATCAGGATAAAAGTATTACATTAGATGAGGGAGTTGAGGCGGTTTATGTTACGATTGATGCTGGAGATCAAGAAGACATACAAAATGATGCATTTGATATCCAAGTGACAAGTATTACCGATCCTAATGAGGTGAGTGCATTGCGCAGTAAATTGCAGAATCAGCAACGAGAAAAAATAATACAAAGAAAGAAACATGATATAGAGCAAGATTTGAAAGATATTGATTCAAAGCTACAGGCAATGCGTTTGCGTGCTGCAGAAATGAATAACAGGATAATTGAGTTAAGAGCGAAGATTCACAGTAGAGATGCCTACACCAGAATAATAATTCATTATATTGACATTCATATTGATTTGATAATGGATCGGGATCGCGCTGTTCGTGATTTGGTAACGAAAATAGAAGCAACATTGAGTGAGGGAGAATTTACTGAGGATTACTCTGAGTTGATTCGCACAAGCTTAGAGAGCATCACTTCAGGTGTTGAGTCAATGAGAGCACAGGCTGAGCCATGGGCACAGGAAGTGATATTATTGAAAAAGGAATTTAGTGATAATGAATCAGCATTTCCAACGCCTCCGAGTGCTTTGGTGAGAGGGACCACGTCAGCACCCACTACAGCTGGTATCACGAGAGAGAGTATTGATGCATTAAAAATAGCACTGGATGAATCTGTGTTGAGTTCTTTAACATCTGATTTACAAAATGGAATAAGCGATGTCAATAATTTTATAGACAGTATGAGTGGTTCTTTATTATATGCAATTGATACGAACAATCCTAATGACTCGCGTGAGTTTTTTATTCAACATGCACGTGGTCAGACATCTCAAGCTCAGTCACGAGTATCATCCATGTTGAGGAGTCTTAGGGCCGCAGAAACCAGTCATGATGTTGATATTGTTATTGAGAAATTAGAAAATGCAGCAAGTTCTATAGCTAGAAATCTTGAATTTATGGAACTCTTATATCAACAAGTGACCTCTACATATCAACAAGTGACCTCTACATATCAACAAGTGACCTCTACATATCAACAAGTGACCCCTAACGTTGATTCGTTAGATTATGATTCAATACGAATAGATCTGAGTGAAGGGGAATTGGGACTTTTGCCACCTGATTTACAAGAAAAAATAAAGGATACTAACGGGAGTATATCTCAAGCGACAAGTGTTGCTTCTAATGCAAACCAGTCCGAAATTGCGAGAATATTGATGTATAGTGCATTGCAGCACGCACAGTATGCTGGTGTCATTATTAATGATGCAATAGGATTAGCTAAGGCGGATAGAAGTGTTAACAAAAGTGTTACAAAAAAATTAAGAGAAGCTAAGCGACGTATTCTTGAGCTCAAAAGATATCTATTGAGGCAATTATTGGATTTACGCGATCAGGATGATGCATCAGATTCAGATAGAAACAAAAGAAGCGTTGATGGTGGATTATGGAGAAGGGGTTTGCTGAAGCAACTATTGGAATATGATGCAGAATTGCATAACATGGAGCACAGTGCTGAATCAAGTGCAGATATAGATATAGATCTTGAGGATGGGATGGAATTTGTTCCAGATTTTGGATCTGATGTTGGATTTTCTAAATGGAGCGAAGGCTTCACTAATCGTCAATTGTTGCAGCGCGCTACACAAGACCCTGATTCTGTGAATGCAGGACAAAGCAATGCATTGGAATCCAAGGACTTTAATTTTCCTAATTCAGGAATAATATCAAATGCTTGGAGTAGGTTGCTAGATATTGTAACACCTATTGTATCATGGTGAATCGTATGTATTTCGCGAGCTGTGTGTATTAATTGGGTCTGTTTTCATTTCATGTTTTTATGATATCATTCTATTCTATTGAGTAATGTCTTGATGAAAAAAAGAATAGGTATCGTAGGTTCTGGAAGTGCGGGTTGCGCTGCGGCAATATATTGTGTTCGAAATGGCTATGAGACTGATATGTACACTGGGTTGCAACCTGGTGGTCAACTCACCATCACAACGGATGTGGAGAATTATCCTGGGTTTGATCTGATACAGGGTCCAGAATTAATGGAGCGAATGAGGAAGCATTGTGAGTCTGCTGGTGTAAACATAATTGAAGATTCTGTTGTTTGTGTTGATGAGGGTAGTGATTGCATTAATTTGCGCACTAATTCTGATGAATTGCAGTATGATGCTGTAATTGTTGCAACTGGTGCTCGTGCCAGGTGGTTGGAATTGGAGAGTGAAGCTCAATTCAAGAATTATGGAATTTCTGCGTGCGCAACGTGTGATGGATTCTTCTTCAAAAACAAGAAAGTCGCTGTGATAGGTGGAGGTAACACTGCCGTAGAGGAAGCATTGCATTTGGCTGGATTAGCATCTGAGGTGATTCTAGTTCATCGGCGCGATGAATTGCGAGCAGAAGAGATATTGCAGAAGAAATTGTTTGATAATGGAAAGATCAATGTGATATGGGATCATACTGTTGATGAATTCTTGGGATATGAAGCTCCAATTAAGAAGTTGACAGGTATAAGATTGAAATCCACCAAGAATGATTCCATGCGTCAAGTTGATCTTGATGGCGCATTCATTGCGATTGGTCATGTGCCTGAATCCAAGGTTTTTGCGCATCTAGTGGAGACTGATGATGCGGGATACATCAAGACAACTCCAGGTAGCACACATACTAAACGTCCTAGGATTTTTGCTGCTGGTGATGTGTCTGATTTGCGCTATAGACAAGCGATTACTGCAGCTGGATTTGGTTGCATGGCAGCATTAGATTTGCGTGAAAGCATTCAAAAGGGTTTGATATGAGTAAGACAGTAAGCGATAGCTTTGGAGATATTGCGATTCCTGATGAAGCGCATTGGGGTCCTCAGACGCAGCGCTCGTTAGAGAATTTTCCAATAGGGGATATTACAAGAGAAAGAATACCAATGGAATTGATTCATGCTTTAGTGATTGTCAAGAAGGCAGCAGCAATTGTGAATGTTGAGCTTGGAGTTCTAGATGAGGGGATTGGATCTGCGATTTCTGAAGTTGCAGACAAGATATTGAAATCTGAGGACTTGATCAAGGAACATTTTCCTTTAGTGATTTGGCAGACTGGTTCTGGCACTCAAACGAATATGAATGTTAATGAAGTCATTGCAAATCTTGTCAATCAATCACGCAGTGATTTATATGTACATCCAAATGATCATGTGAATAAAGGTCAATCTTCCAATGATACGTTTCCGACGGCAATGCACATTGCGCTTGCAACGTCTGTGCATACTAAATTGTTGCCTTCAATGAATTATATACGCAATGCATTAACTGGGAAGTCTCAGCAATGGGATGATATTGTTAAAATTGGAAGAACTCATTTGCAAGATGCCACTCCAATAACGTTTGGCCAGGTGTTTTCTGGATATGCGCAGCAAATGCAGAATGGCATCGCTAGGATAGAAGATGCATTGAAGTGTATATACGAGCTTGCGCAAGGTGGTACAGCTGTTGGTACTGGATTAAATTCTAAGATTGGTTTTGCGGAACAATTTGCTGCAAAAGTTTCAGATATTACGAATCTTCCATTCATAACTGCTCCAAACAAATTTGAAGCTCTGGCTGCTCATGATGCTATGGTGCAGATGAGTGGTGCATTGAATACAATTGCTGTTAGTATAATGAAAATTGCAAATGATATAAGAATGCTGGGTTCTGGTCCAAGATGCGGCATTGGTGAGCTTATACTTCCTCAGAATGAACCTGGATCTTCGATTATGCCAGGTAAGGTGAATCCAACTCAATGTGAAATGATGACCATGGTATGTGCTCAGGTGATGGGAAATCATACAGCAGTGACAATTGGTGGTGCAAATGGGCATTTTGAACTTAATGTATTTGGTCCGATGATGGTGGACAATGTATTGAGGTCTGTGAGATTATTATCTGATGGCATGAGATCTCTTGTTGATAGATGCATCAATGGATTGAAAGTGAATCACGTAAGAGTGAGCAAATTATTGAACGAATCGCTTATGCTGGTTACAGCATTGAACACGCAAATAGGTTATGACAAGGCTTCGCAAATTGCAAAATTTGCGTATGAAAATGACATCTCGTTATGTGAAGCTGTGGTTCAATTGAAAATACTTACTACTGATGAGTTTGATCGCCTAGTGATACCAAGCGACATGATATCACCAATTAAATAAGATACATAAAGATTCAAGTGATACTTGATTGGATTGAGTATTAAAGATATTATAATAATATCTTTAATTATAAAACGATATGGAGCAAGCAGATGGAGTGCAAGAATGCATAGATGAAAGGCTTAATTGCACATCGGATGTATTGAATGATCTTACAAATACAACGACAAGTGCAATTGAGTATGCAACAAATGTGGTGCATGAATGTGCATCAAATGCATTGAATGGTACTGCTAATACAACATTGGACGCGTTTGAATACGCCACAAGCACGATATTGAATTGTATGCAAAGCGCGAGCGGGGAATTCTCAGGATCTGGTGATCAAATGATAAATTCTTCACATACTACTCATGGAGTCACCAATGCCACTGCATATTCTTCACATACTACTCATGGAGTCATCAATGCCACTGCATATTCTTCACGTCCTACTTACGGAGTCACGAGTGCCACTGCATATTCTTCACGTCCTACTTACGGAGTCACGAGTGCCACTGCACATTCTGTGTCTTCATCTTCTTCTCATGGTGAATCTGCATCAAATTCTGATCCCAATCAAGACGCTATAATAGCAGTGGGTAGCATAGCAGCGGCTTTGTGGATTTGTGCAGGAATGCTTATTTGCTTGATTATAAAGCGCGTAAAGCAGCGGCAATTCAGAGAGAGGCAGCATGCACCAATACGCATTCCTATGCCAACATTGAACGATGCTGAAGCAGCGCTTACACACTCAAAAGGTGATGTTACAGCTGCTAGCTGTACTACTAGATTGTGATTTGCATTGCGATGGCGTGAGAAGTATTCAGTGATATGCACTACTACATTCCAGATGGGTATGTGCCTAAAACATGCATAGAGATTGTGCATTGTCTTATTGTGTCCTCTGTTATTTCTGTCATTTGTCCTTGTATTGAAACCATGAAACTCGCTTGGGAGCTTGTTTTGCCGCATGGTATGTAGCTTTCGAGTTTGATCATATTGACATGATTTTTATGTAGAATATCAAGTACGGTATTTAATGAACCTGATTTATTTATTACTTTAAAAGTAAATGATGTAATGAGGTGATCTTGCTTGATGGGAATTTCTCTGTGTTTTGAAAATACTTTAAATATTGTTGTATTGTCATCTTCATCATGTATATGAGAATCCAATATCTTCAGATTATATATGTCTGAGGATAATTTTGATGATATTGATGCTTTGGAAGGGTCATTTTGTTGCGCTACATATAAAGCAGCATACGCCGTGTCATACACTGGAATGGGCTGTATATCGTGACTTAATAAATATTTCCTGCATTGCGCAAGCGCCTGAGGATGAGAATAAGCTTCTTTTATAGATTCTAATTGAGTATCTTTCAAAGCTAATAAATGATGCTCCACTTTATGAAAGTATTCACCTACTATATGTAGATTTGTTGATTTGATGATTCTATGCATTCCATATACTGGTCCTGCAGTGGAATTTTCTACTGGTAACACTCCATATTTGATCTCCTCTGATGAAATTCCATCAATGACATTCTGGAATTCTTGCATAGATTGAGCTTCGCATTGGGGATATATTCTCATTGTGGCTTCATGAGAATACGCTCCTATTATTCCTTGGAATCCTATTTTCATTATTTAATTACTTATTAGTTGTATGAGAATTGCATATTCCTCAATTGGAATCAATTCGCCAATTATGAGATATCACCGCATATTATTACATGAGCACATAATAATAACGCGTTGATATATAGGCATTAATTAACATTATTAATGCGCATTGAATTTTTGTTAAGGTGTATATTGTAATTCAATTAAAAGTTATTGCATGAAGATTATTAGTATCAATGAAACATATTATCATATGAATTATACAGACAAGATGTTGTTATATAAAACACGATATAAAATATATGAACGAAGCTTGAATCAAGAAATTCTATAAACATGAAACATCAATTATGTCAATTAATTAAATAATACTGTTTAGGTGATGTGATAATCACGTTAGCATTTCTAAGACGTATACAATCTTAATTAATATTAGGTCAAATAAAAAATGCATGGATTATAACTTGCGCAATCATGTAGTAGTTCATACATAACTGATATATGTAATTAGGTATTTTATGTCAGGAGAATTTGTAATAGGAATCGATTTGGGCACAACCAATTCATGTGCTGCATATATGAATCAAGATAAGGATGCAAAGGTAATACAAAATCATGATGGAGATAATACTACACCATCTGTTGTTGCTTTCACAAAAAAAGATGGAAAATCAGAAATCCTTGTGGGTAAGCAAGCTAGAAATCAAGCAGTGATGAATCCAGAGAACACTGTATATGGTGTTAAAAGATTAATTGGACGTCGCTTTGATGATAAGAGCGCAAAAGAGCTCGCTAGTATTGCACCATACAAAGTTGCGAAAGCTAAGAATGGTGATGCATGGATCTCCATTGATGGACAGCAGCATTCTCCACCACAAGTGAGTGCTAATATATTGAGAAATATCAAATCCGCCGCTGAAGCATATCTCGGTGGTACCGTTGCAAAGGCTGTAATCACTGTTCCTGCATATTTCAACGATGCGCAAAGACAGGCAACTAAAGATGCTGGTAAGATTGCTGGCTTGGAAGTGCTTCGGATTATCAACGAACCCACTGCTGCTGCATTGGCATATGGGCTCGGGAAAACAGGAAGCAAGAAAATCGCAGTATACGATCTTGGTGGAGGCACATTCGATGTATCAGTACTTGATATTACAGATGGTGTATTTGAGGTATGTGCAACCAATGGCGATACATTTCTTGGTGGTGAGAATTTTGATGAGCGCATCATTAATCACATGGCTGATACATTTAAATCCTCCAATGGTATGGATTTATCGAAGGATAAAATGGCATTGCAACGTCTAAAAGAATCAGCGGAACAATGCAAGAAAGATCTTTCAACTTCGGGTAGTGTAGATATCAATCTGCCGTATATTACTGCCGATGCATCTGGACCTAAGCATCTTAACATGACAATCACGCGCGCTAAATTAGAGGAATTGGTTGAAGATCTCATTAAGAAGACAATGGATCCGTGCAAAAAAGCTCTTGAGGATGCAGGGTTAAAAACTGATGACATACAAGATGTTGTACTAGTTGGTGGAATGACGCGTATGCCAAGAGTGAGAGAAGAAGTTAAGAAATTCTTTGGACGAGACCCACATCAAGGTGTTAATCCAGATGAAGTTGTTGCTATTGGTGCTGCCATACAAGCTGGTGTGCTTCAGGGTGATGTGCGAGATGTATTGCTATTGGATGTCACTCCTTTATCACTGGGTATCGAAACCATGGGAGGTGTATTTACGAGATTGATTGAGAAGAATACTACAATACCAACTAAGAAATCTCAGGTATTTTCTACTGCTGCGGATAATCAAAACACAGTAACTATATCTGTGGCACAGGGTGAACGTGAGATGCATTCGGGCAATAAGCAATTGGGTAGATTTGATCTTACTGGAATTCCACCTGCGCCGCGCGGTGTACCGCAAATTGAAGTGACATTTGACATTGATGCAAATGGTATTGTGAGTGTTTCTGCGAAAGACAAAGGCACTGGCAAAGAACAAACTGTGAAGATACAAGCCTCTGGTGGTCTCAGCGATGCTGAAATTAAATCCATGGTTCAGGATGCTGAAGAGCATGCGGATTCTGATAAAGCTAAGCGCGAAATTATTGAGAAGCGCAATAATGCTGATTCACTCGTTCATACGACCAAGAAATCATTATCTGAATATGGTGATAAGGTGTCATCTACGGATAAGGAAGCAATTGAATCCGCTGTTGCAGCTCTTGAGGAGATCAAAGATAAAGACGATGTTACTCCAGAAGAGATTCAGGAGAAGATTGATGAATTGAACAAAGTTGCCATGAAGATGGGGGAAGCTATGTATAATAACTCTCCTTCTGAAGGATCATCAGAAGGAGATGCGTCTTCATCTAATAACGAAGATGCAAATGCTGATGATGTTGTGGATTCGAATTTTGAAGAAGTAAAAGATGACAAGAAGTGAAGTACAGTAGATTCAGTAGACTGAGATCATCGATTGTATGATTTCAGTGATCGCAATATCCTGAGAGCTCAGGATATTGTTCTGATTTAGCTTGGCTCTTGAGATATAATTGCTTCAGCAATTTGTATCGCATTGAGCGCTGCACCCTTTCGCAGATTGTCTGCTACCACCCACATATTGATTCCATGTTGTACTGAATGATCTTGTCTTATTCTGGAGACAAACACTTCATCGCGTTTCACGCATTCTATTGGGGTAATATATCCTCCATCATTTCTGAGATCGTACACCATAATACCAGATGCATCTTTGAGTATATTAGTTGCTTCTTGATCGGAGATTGGGTTGTGGAATTCGATATTAACGGATTCTGAATGTCCTACGGTCACTGGAACTCTGACGCATGTTGCGGAAATCTCAATGCTGGTATCCTCCAGGATTTTCCTGGTTTCATTTCTCATTTTATGCTCTTCTTTTGTATCACCATCTGACAAAAAGGAATCTATATGAGGTATACAATTAAATGATATATTCTTAGTGAATTTGGAGATTTTTGCTTCTTGATCTACATGTGCTGCACGCGCTTCGTAAAATGCTCGTGTATTATTGTATAATTCATCAATGCCTCGATTTCCTGCACCAGATACAGATTGATAAGTAGATACTACTATACGTTTTATTTTTGCTGCATCATGCAACGGTTTGAGCGCGCATATCATTTGTATTGTAGAGCAATTTGGATTTGCAATTATATTTCTATATGGATGCATTAAATCATATTCAGTACCCAATTGCGCATACTGAGGTAGTGTGTGGAGATTTGTTTCTGGAACAATGAGTGGAACGTCATCATGCATACGGAAATATGATGTATTATCAATCACGATGCATCCAGCCTTTGCTGCAATTGGTGCATATGCTTTTGATACCTCTCCTCCAGCTGAGAAGAACGCTATATCATGTTTTGAGAAATCAATATCATTAAGCGTTTGTGAGATGATGGAATGCTTTCCTATTCCTACACTCTGTCCTTTGGAGTTTTCAGATGCAATCCCTGAAATTGAGTCCACCATAGAAGCGATATCACGTTCTTCATGTAAAATACGAAATATTTCTCTTCCTACTCGCCCCGTGATTCCAACTATTGCTATTCTATATTTTCGCGTCATATTAATACCTTGTTTCTCAATATCAGAACATATCTTTTAGTCATTGTCATGCTTTGATTGCAAAATATCGCAGATTCAAACTCATAAAATCAGATATACTTAAATTTATATGTTTTTCTATTGATTATTGCTTTATACATTGGATTTGATTGCTCGATGACGCGCATTAGTGCTATCGCATTACTTGGTAATAGGCATCTCAATATTGAATTTATATCATCAAGATCAAAATGAGTGATTCTCTAGAATCGATTCCTGTATAAATTCAATGATGATTCAAATATTTCTCAAATAAAGAGTTTCCCAATATGATTTAGCTGCACGTTGTGTGTTTTCTTATTTGTGAAGATCTCTAGCGTTTTGTCTATCTAGGTCGCGCTTCTTAACTTTATCCCGCTTATCATGTTGCTTCTTTCCCTTTGCAATAGCAAGCTCCATTTTGACAATACCTTTCTTGTTAAGATATATTTTAATGGGAACCATTGTTGTGGTCTTTTCTTTAAGTTTGCCGGCTAATTTATTTATTTGTCTTTTATGTAATAGTAATTTTTTGTCGCGCAATGGATCGTGACTTGCAGCGCGTGCGAATTTATATTCCGGTATATTGCAGCGCTTGAGCCATATTTCTCCATTTTTACATATCACAAATGCATCTTTGATATCTACATGTTTGTCGCGTAGAGACTTTACTTCTGTTCCTAGTAATACAATCCCTGCTTCAATGTTCTCAGACAGTTCAAAATTAAACCATGCTTTGCGATTTTCAGAGATTATCTTCATGCTGTATCATATGCACAGATGATGATATATAGAATAATGCATAATCTCAATGTCTAATTAATAGAGTGATTTATTTAATATCAGAGCACATCCCCTGATAATTGTCGTGCTCTGCATCACATATGACAGCAGATGCGAATCCGTAATAATCTGATATATCGGGATGCCCATATGCTCTACCATCTATGATTTTTTTACGCACTGCATTCCAGAATTTTACTGGATCCTCAGAGCAACTTGCGCCGCGTGCATTGACGAGATCAAGAGGATAAAGCGTTGCCGGAGCATTACCTTCGGTGAAATACTGATATGCATTACCATCTGCATCTTTGTATATGCACCCAAGTGATACTTTATTACTTACTTTATGAGCTTCTATTTTACCATTTGCATCGTAGTGCAGCATCAATCTTTCAGTGTTTCTCACAAATCTTTCAGATGTAATGGACATAACATGTAACATCAATTGGATATAATCTTTTGTATTGCCAAGCTTGAATCCAGATCTTGGTTTTGATGCTGTTTTATTAAGCAGAGAATTAAAGTATATCAAAGGAGACCCACATGAATATTGAGTACATTTGATACTGTGTGTCGCAGCTACTAATCCGTGTTTCTCTAAGAACCAAGTTCTGTATTTTGAATGCATTCCCCCAAGTTTTTCTCTATTGTGCGTTGGCAAATGTCCGCAGAATATATGAAAGAATGCACTTCTATTATGGCTTCTCATTGCATCTGATAATGGATATGAGATTAATTCCCAAAACACTTTCTCGCTATCAATTGAATTATTTGCAAAGAGTGATGATGCTTCATTTTTTATATTTGCGTATATTTCATGCAAATCACTTGCATTTTTTGTCTGATTATAACTCGAAAAAGCCTTTGCTAACGTAGAATGACTCACGGTATTATCTATTGTTGTGGGGTCAGAATTTAATTCCCCGAATCCATTTTTACAAACATTAGTATTGATAAATGCTCCAAGACGATCTTCAGATGCAACTGTGGTATCACTGTCTGAATTAAGAACGCGACCCTCTTTATCGAACATTACATGAGCATCTGCGCATTCTTTTACGCTATCGCATCTTTCATCAGAAATTGCGAAATCATTATAATTCTCATGTTTATCGATTCTGCGCGAAGTTGCGTTTGTCTTATTGTTATTCCATATGCGATGATGCCCATATACTGAATTCATTATGCAGCATGTAAGTAATATACATACAAAAACTCTCATAAAATATACCGACATAAAGAATCATTTTCTCTACTACCACCTATACCGACATAAAGAATCATTTTCTCTATCACCACCTATACCGACATAGAGGGTCATTTTTTATGCAACTGGTATAAAATCGTCCATTCTTCTCCTTATAAGTAGCTCTCTTGAAAAACTTACCATCGCAGAAAAACAATATATTACACATTTGCATTCTTGCTACAATTTTACCCTTGCACAAATCTTTCAATTTACGATTATTTATTTCTACATCTCTTAGTCCTGTCCTTGGAATAAGAGCACTATAGGCACCTGAAAATGCTCCAGTCCTCAGCTTCTGAGCGAATTCATGCATTCCAGGATTTCTTAAAAAATTATTTTTACAAATCCTAACACCATTAGGAACATCTACAGTGTCTTGCAATGCGAACTTGCACTTTTCAAATCCCACTCTATGTATCACAGGATTATTATGCACACGTTTACGGGGTCCTATGCCACACGAAGTCTAGAAAGAGCTTTACAGGTTTCATATACATGATGCACAATTGTTCCAGTGTAGTGAATAGAGAATACGAATGCAACTCATTTGATGAGCGCATCAATGATATCTTGTGTATTGTTATGTGAGAGTATTTCTTGAATTAATTAGTGATGAAGTAATGAATGTACACTAATGAGATATAGAGTTTTGATAGAGTACTTTGGGATAGGATTCAAAGGATGGCAAAAACAGAAAGATCAATCGACAATACAGGGTGAAATTGAGATAGCGATTTTCAGATTCTCAAATGAAAGTGTGGAGGTTTATGGTGCTGGTAGAACAGATGCTGGTGTTCATGCATTAGGACAAGTTGCGCATTTTGATTTGAAACAAGAGTTTGAATCGCATGTAGTGCAGAATGCAATAAATCATCACTTGGGAAAGAATATGATCTCGATTTTGTCATGCGAAACAGCAACAGAGGATTTTCATGCACGATTCTCCGCGATTGGCAAGAGATATAGGTATGACATTTTGAATCGCAAAGCTCCTGCTGCAATCTTGAAGGATAGGGTATGGCATATTCCTAGAGAATTGGACATTGAGAATATGAAAGCCGCATCAGAGTATCTAATTGGGACTCATGATTTCACAAGCTTTAGAAATGTCCATTGTCAGAGCAAATCGCCGATTAGAACGATCGATAAAATCACAATCACTAAAAATGAAGAGATAATATCAATCGAAGTTGCTGGCCAATCATTCCTACACAATCAAATTAGAATCATTGTAGGAACGCTTGTCAGAGTTGGTCTTGGATCTATTATTAAGGAAAGAGTATTGCAGATTCTTGAAGCTCGAGATCGTCAACAAGCGGCTGAGACGGCCCCTCCGTTTGGGTTGTACCTGTTGGAGGTGATGTACTAGTGCGATCTGTTGTTGATGGTAACCTTACAACGTCGCCCAATCCAGAATCTTGTGTACTAGAATCCTGCCTACTCAAGAATACGTACTCTCCTGGCTCCTCTGAACATTGGTGTACAAGATTCTGTTCCGGCTTATTTTTTTCTGATTCCTCTGCTCCTAATCCTTCATCATTCTGCTTTTCATCTGTTTCTTGATGTACATCAGGATTGTCGTTCTGTGATGCTAAGTATGCATCTCTTTTTTCTAGAGTCTCGAAGAATCGATTCCCAACTCCATATTGATTTTCAGTACTGTTCGTACGAAATTCGTTTACTGTATTGCTTTGTTGTGCTGTTGCCTCTTCCATAAATCAATTAAATTAAAACTATATTAAATATAACATAATTGATTGACACTTGCAATAGGTTTGATGATTTAAGATGCGCCACCTAATTGAGGTTGTGTCGTTGTGATAAGTGGTTGTTGCGATGATCTGTTAGTAGTGAGTCCTGATGATACACCTTGTTGCACCTGACTTGCGCTGCTTGATCCTTCCTCAAGGGATTTTCTCCATTGTGTCTGAGTTGAATGTTCTGTCTGCTGATTGAATGATCGCCATCCATGCACAGTTCCTGATGGATGGCGATCATGCTCGTGCGGTACATCGCCATGTGGATATAACATTGCATCTACCGCTTCTTATGAAGTGTTGCGTTCTATTTGTTGTTGAAGCGTAGGTTGTATCGATGATTCATCAGGTTTCGAATTATGTGATGCATCAGTTTTGTCTGCGCTTGTTATTACATCACGCATCTCTTGTCGTCCTTCTGTATCTTGTCGTTGATATTCTTGAAATTTCGCGCCTCTTGTATCTGAATTCATTCTTTGAAAGTTCTTGAGAAGAGGATATTGCGTTGTGTTTTCTTGTGTATTTATAACTCTTATTCGTTAATAACAGTACTATTATAATTATACATTATTACATTAATATATAATTATAATATCTATGCGTGACATTGTGTTGTAATGCTATTCTTTGCTGATAGCGAATCTCATTGCATATGATATAATGTGATAGCGAGGCCGTAGCTCAGGGGATAGAGCACTAGATTCCTAATCTGGGTGTCGCGCGTTCGATTCGCGCCGGTCTCAATTGAATATTAATTTAATTGTGAGGTAACGATATGGAGAAATGTCAATGTAGTGAGAGTAGTAAGAACATGAGAGTGCTTTGCGTAGGAATTGATATGAATCTTATAACCATGAAGCGTATAAATGATATATTCACTGCAAAAGGTTATGTGTGTGATATTATAGAGGTAAAAGATTCTAAAATGCTACTGGATGAGATTTTAAAACCTTTGGTTTTGGCGTTTTATGACAAGATAATTCTTTTTGCCACAAGTTCAATGGGAAAATTAGAAGAATTGCATGAAAAGGAAGCGCATGTATTATCCAGTTTAAAATCTCTTATTAGTAAAAATGCTTCACTTAGTCATATTCAATTACTAGTTGTTGAAAGTGTAAATTGTATGTATTTTAGAGCATGTTTTGATGATCGTGTTTGGGATTATGAGAATATTCTTGATGATGGTTTGTTTCTTCGCAAGAAGGGGGAGTATATGATGATCGTTGGTTCCCGTGATAAAGATGATAATCACTGATTCTTGAGAATTCTGATCATAGGTGCTGGTAGGATAGGTTTGAGCTTGGCAGTATCGTTGTTGGAAAAATATGAAGTATATACATGCGATAAGCGCGATGTTACGCATATTGCGATTTCCAAGTGCTTTCAGGATTTACAAGAAGCGTTGATATACATTCAGTATGATATTATTGTTCTTGCTACACCTATGCAGTATTTCAAGGATATTTTTACCAATATTTCTAGATACATGAATTACAATCCAATGATCACAGATGTTGGATCGTTGAAAGGAATTGTGATACATGAAGCACAAAAATGTATTGATATGGAGAATTTTGTGCCTGCGCACCCAATGTCTGGTGGATCATCTATGATAAATTCTACTAACAAGGAAATTGCAAACATCTTTCGAGATAATAATGTTATTATTACTCCACATCAGGATATGAATGCGTTTGCTGAAGCACGTATTAATGAGATGTGGGAATGCACAGGTGCAAAAATACACAAGATAAATCCTAATACGCATGATCAACTTGTGGCATTAACCTCTCATTCTGTTCAATTATTAGCAAATATATATGGTGAATTTGTACGTGACATTCAGATACCATTGGAATACAAGGAGAATAGTTTACTATTTTTATGTGATATGTCACATGATGATATGTGGGATTATGTTTTTAAGAATAATGCAAGAAACATCAAGTATTGTATTGATGATGTGAAGCGCACGATATGTAAATATAAGCCAAAATCTCATGTTGCATTATTAAGATGCATAGCGAATTCATTGCAAGAGCAATTTGATCAATGCTCTTGCTCAGAGAGGTGGCATGTTAGGGCGCGTGGATTCAGTAAAGCAATATCTGTGCCTGAATGGAATGATGTTATTGATATAGAGAAATTTTTGATTCTTTTGAGATGTACAATTTAATTATCAAGGGCATTATAGGGGCAATAATGGGTAGTTTTGTTAATGTATTAATATATCGCCTACCAAGAAAGGTGAGCTTATTATCTAGATCTCATTGCACTCATTGTAATATCGAAATTAGATATCGTGATCTGATTCCTATATTCTCTTATTTTCTTTTAAAGGGATCATGCAGGAATTGTGGTAGTGATTTCAGTGCGTATTATGCGGTGAATGAATGCTCAATTGCGTTGATTTTTTGCATTGCATTTAAATTCGCGCTTTTGCCTATTGTCATATGTGTATCTATATCAGCATTTATTGTAGTTGCTAATATAGATGTGAAGCATTATGTCATTTCGCATGAGATGCAGTTATTATTATTTTTATGTGGAATTGCATATAACGCATTAAATGAACTGGATATATATGCAATTCTGATCAGAATATTGATATGCGGTGTACCGATATTGATTGCAGAGCGCATTCATCAAGCTCTCAGAGGTTATAGTGGTATAGGTTTTGGAGATATCAAGCTGTTTTTTATATCTGGAATGTTTATAAAATTAGATTTAATACCATATTTGTACATAATATCTAGTATACAAGGTGTATTATTTTATTTTATTCTGAAAAAAAAAATTATCCCATTTGGTTGTTGTATATCATTATCAATGATCTTCATCTTACTGATTGGATAACTTATTGACGCTACCTTTCCAAGGAACGTAGTTTTGCACTAATGCATTAATGTGAGTGTCTCTAACATGAGGCACTTTCCGTTTAAGGTCAGACTTCGTGTCGGGGATTTCATCACTATAATAATGCATCCAAGGGTGCCAAGCAATGGACATACGATTTGCATCCTTAATGTTCCCATGATAAGAAACGAATCTTCTCAAGCGTCCATAACGACGAGACCATTTCGCCAAGTAGTAAGTATTTCCAAATTCATCGGTACCTACAAAGTCACAAAAGAAATGAAAATACAAACCTAACAACATGTTGTGCCTTTAAAATTGTTTGAATTCTGCAAAACAGAATTCAAAAATCAACACTCAACTAAGCACCAACCGCCAAATTTTCACTCATTTGCAATGTGAAACATCCTTTAGTGCGAGGAATACTAGCGTTTTCTGCAAGATGGAGATCAGTTCTCATCTTATCCTGAGCGTCCTTGGATCTGTAAGTGGTTGCAAAAGCAGCACATAGACCAGTGATAAGAGCCGTTATTGTTGGGATTGCTATCACAAGAATAAGTGCAAGCTTATGAGCATCCATTTTTGACACTAGCTCAACACCATCATTAAATGGCATTTTAGGAGATCCAGCAATACCAATCATAGGATTAGTTTCGACCATATGCATGAAACATGCAGCAAGAGCAGTTCCGAGAACACCAATTGTTCCAACAATATATGCAGAAGTTCTAGCGATCTTACGCGCACGAGAATCATAATCATGATGACATTTCGTATCGCTCTGGCGATGTCTATGTATATGAGATACTGCAGCAATAGCGGTACAAATAAGTGCTAATACGAGCGTGGTAGCTGCAATAGCTATGACGTGCGTCTTTTCAAGATGCATCACATCATGAGCAAAATTCTTGTTACTTGAAATTGGCAATCCAAGTAAATTCAGTATCTGTCCAGCAGAAGGATCTTTGATTGCTATTAATGTAAAGAATGCTCCGGTAAGAGCTAGAGGAAGAACAACGCCCGCTGCAAGTCCACTTGCATGCATTGAAAGGCCAGTGGTATAAGTTTTAGCAGTTTTAGCCATAAAGTTACCTGTTAAAAAAATCACTTTTATTGTACATTGAATTAATCCTCAATGTCAATAGTTAATATTCATTAATTCATTATAATATATTTAAATTATATTAAATACGCATCATTGCGACATCTTATTTATATATGTAGACTTCTGGAATTCGTGAGCTTTAGAAGTTTTACGAGTTGTATCAAAAGAGTATTGAGTTTGATTATTATATGGATTATTTGTTTGCGATATATGCCCTGCTTGTCGTATTGTTTGTAGTGGTTGTTGGTCATGAGTTCGGGCATTATCTTGCTGCGAGAATATGCAGAGTATCAGTGGAGGTATTTTCATTTGGAATGGGACCTAGATTAGTTGGTATAAAGTCCAATAATGGTACTGATTGGCGCATATCTGCATTCCCTCTTGGGGGATATGTGAGGATGCTGGATGATTCTGATGATATAAAAAAAATAAGCCAAAAAAAAGGAGGATATCATTCTGCATCTCTATTGAGCAAGATATTTATTTCTGTTGCTGGCCCGATTGCAAATGTTTTGCTATCTGTAGTGCTAGTTTTTGGTGTATTATCTATTTATGGGCAGCGCGTACCTAGCGCTGTGATAGGTGAAGTTTCAAAAAATGGTATTGCATATGCACACGGAATAAAAAAAGGCGACAAAATCATGAGAATCGGAAATGTGAAAGTTCATGACTTTGTGGGAATTAAAAATGAGATTCAGAATTTGATTCATAGAAATCAAGATATAAAATTGCAAATTGCACGATCTTCAAAAGAAATATTCATTCATATTAATGCAAAGGAATTGAGAAAATCAGGAGCTCTGGGTATAGGATCGACTGGATACAGTGTCAAGAGAATCAACACAATGAGTGCCGCTGTGAAAGCTATATTATTTACTTACAATAATTGTGTGCATTCGATTGTATCGATCATTAATATGTGTCGTGGTAGAACTAGTACGAAAGATTTGGGAGGAGTATTACGCATTGCAGTGTTTTCATCCATAACGATGAAAGAAGGAATATATGATTTTGTTTTCTTTATCGCTCTATTATCAATTGGTTTAGGTGTGGTGAATATGATACCAATTCCACCGTTTGATGGAGGAATGATTGTGCAGAATATTCTATATGCATGTTTGCGCCCCCGTCTTGCTTATTGGATATGCAATGCATTAATGTATATTGGTATATTTTTTGTTGTTGTATTAATGATATACATTTATTACGGTGATGTGATGTTTGTGCGTCATTTAGGGTAGCTTGAATGCGTTGGTTAATTTATGTGACAATATGTATTGTATATGGTATTGCAATCACGGCTGAAGCTAAAGATGAGAAGATGTGTTACAATTCTGTCAAGATTCAGGGTATCAAGAATCTTGATATTGGGGCGATATTAGATATTGCAAAACTAAAAAAGAAAGCGTGCGTCACTTCTGATCAATTGGATGTTGCTTTACGTAGTATATTATCTTCAAGAGCTGTTAGCGATGCAAAGTTGTATGTTAAACATGATATTCTGTATTTCGATCTCGAAGAATCAAAGAGTGTTCATAAGATCGTGTTTGTTGGCAATAAATCTTTTTCAAGTTCTGCGTTGAATAAAGCGATTCATGCTACAAATGGAGTCTTTAGCAATAAAGAATCATTGCTTGAGGATGTGCGTCGTCTTGAAATATTATATAGGTCTTCTGGTATTGTAGGATCTGAAATCAAGGTTTATACGCATCCGTCACGCAATAAAGAATTGCATGATGTGATATTTGAGATAAGAGAGGGTCGCAGATTGCATATCTCCAAGATTATGTTTATTGGCAATACGATAAGTTCGAACACTTTGCGTTCTATATCAGGTTTAAAGGATGAAGGAATATTTGGAGCTGTGACAAATTGGGCGATGTCTTTAATCGGTATTGGTCCTTCATATAAAACTAGTCAGTTGGCGATTGCAACTGAAACTATCAGGCGTTATTACAAAATGCTGGGCTATTTAGATATTGATGTTGTATCATCAGCTAGCACTCGCGATAATGGAGTGGATATACATTTCATAATACGCGAAGGTAAGAGATATATTGTTAATAGTGTTGATGTGATTTTGAATAAAGATTTGGGAATACATATCAATATTGAGCAGCTTAAGAATAAATTGAAATTATCGAACATTGTTGGAAAAAATGTAAATTCAAATGTGTTGCGCGATTCTACAAGTAGGATTACCTCTTATATTAGAAAACTTGGATTGATCTTTTATCGCGTGGATTTCTCTACAAGTAAGCAATCCAATCGCGTAGATATAGTCTTCAAAATTGAAAAGTCTGAGAGATTATTTGTGAGAAATATAGAAATATCGGGAAACACATTGACGCATCGTCATGTGATTATGAAATATCTCAAAATTGCTTCTGGTGATCCATTTGATATAGATAAATTAAGATCTGGTATCAATAGATTGAAAGCATTGAGATTATTCTCTTCTGTAGAATTCAGTGTGCAAAAATCTAGCAATTCTAAGGAGCGTGATATACGAATAGCGGTCATTGAAAGCAATACAACGTCTGTTTCTGTTGGTGGAGCAATATCTCCTAATGCTGGCTTTGCTCTAAAATTATCTGCGAGGAGTGGGAATTTGTTTGGATTAGGTTTGAAATCAAGTATTAAAGTCTCACAGAGCAAAAATGCAAGTTCCGGAGCTTTTATGATTCGTAGATTACTAGATGATCCATCTTCATCTGTGTATGGATCTGCAAAGTATAGCGTAATAAGTGGTGGTAATAGAAAGCGAATTCCAACGCAGCATGAAGAACTGAGCGCTGGCATTGATTATAATGTTGCGCGATATATGTTTGGGACTAATGAGATGAAAATCAGTCAATCGCATTCTAAATCAGATGGCGCAACTAGCATGGTTGAAGCTGGTTTTGGATTGCGATACTTGAAGATGCTGAATGATTGGGATTTAGATAATTCCGTATCTTGGACAATGGTTATGCATAAATCTATACCGGGAATTAGTTCGTTTGATATGACGCGAATAGGAATGAAATATAATTGGGCTTGGTACAACAGAGGCGACAATGCGATAAATATCGGACCTGGTAGCAAGTGGTATCATAAGATATCTCTGGGTGCGAGTATTGTAATACGTAGTGACGATCTCCCTCTTCCATATCAGTATAGAATTCTCACAAATTCTAATGTTGTGAGGGGATTCAGTGAGATAGGAGCGATCAATAGTGATACAAAGCGCTTTATTGGTGGTGATAAATTATTCTCTGCGAGATATGAATTGTCACATGAGATCGCTCCTGATCTGCACAATGTGTTTGGATTTGGGTATTGTGATATTGCATCATTACACTCTAGTGATGCAATAATTAAAACAGCCAAGAAAGGTGTATTCAAGGATTATAATAATGCGAGATCATCTTGTGGTGTGGGGTTGAAAATCAACCTAGGTGGTGTTAATGTGAGAGCTGGATTTGCTACCCCTATTCTTGAGTATAGTGGAGATGAGTTCAAGAATTTTTTTATTACGTTTGACTCTAAATAAAAGGTATGTTTATGAATAAAATGTTTATGCGCAGTATTCTGGGTATGTGTTGTTTGTGTCTTAGTATGTTTGCACATAATGGGTATGCATCTAAGATTTTGATTGTTAGGGGTGGTTACATCTTGGATAATTCAAGAGATTTTAAAAACATTAGAAGTGATCATGACAAGATTGTGAAGAGACTTAGCATGATGTTTGATCAAGAGAAGCGCATAACTCAAGAGAGTATCAAGAAGAAATCTGGCATTGTGAGTGGTGACGCTTTAGACAAAAAGCGTCATAATGATCTGGAAAATTTGAGATCTAAATTTGGAGCAATGAGCAAAAAAGAAGAGGAGAATTATTCAAGTAATTTGCAAAAATTCAACTCTAAGATACACAAGGTCATCGAAGATGTGATACGCACGAAGAATGGTGATATCATGATGGACTCTTCCAATGGTTCAATGATTCTTGGATGGAATAAAGAATCAAGAAATGTGCTTGATGTTACTGAGGATGTGGTATCTGGGTGTAACAGAGAAGAGATGCAATATTCCAAGTCTGAGAGTATATTGAATCTAAAATAGTATTATGACAATTACAGATAATACCTTTAGAGGCATTGAGAGCGTGATACCGCATCGAGATCCATTTAAGTTTATTACAAATATATTTTCCTGTGTACCAGGGGTATCAATTGTTGCTGGGCACAAGTTTGAGGGCACAGAATGGTTTTATAAAGGGCATTTCCCGGGTGCCCCTATTACTCCTGGTGTTATACAATTAGAAGCGATGGCTCAAGCTGGTGGTTATTGTGGTATGTATAACTATTGCAAAGAAGCATCAGATGATATCTTGGTGTTTGCCAAAGCAAATAAGGTAGTTTTTGAGCGCCCTTTATATCCTGGTCGATATGTTATTATTACTGCTAGTAGTATGCGAGAGAGAATGAAATGTATTGTTGCAGATTTCTGTCTCATGATGCAAAAAGACATTAATGCAGATGTGAATGTAGCAATGTTGAGAGATGGGGATTTTTCACAATTTGAGATTTCTGCGCGAGCTAATTTAATGTCTGCAAGAGTTTCGAGAGGGAGTATTGTGAATCAATCTTGATGCTTATTGATGATTGCTTGTAATGTTTTAAATATTGCAATAAGCATCGTTGTAGACGGTATTGCGATGATTACTCCTAAGATTCCAAGGATTGATCCCCAGGATATTATACTAAGCATAGTGATTGCAGAATTGAGATTAACCTTTCTACCAACAAAATAAGGTGTTAGAAAAACCCCTTCTATAATTTGCCCCATGATAAATGCACTGATAGGCAATGTAGTATGTATAAGATTTCCATATTGAAAAATCGATGTTGAAATTACTAATGCCAGCGATACAATAGGTCCTATATATGGCACTGTAATGGAGATACCAGCAATAACTCCAAGCGCTATACTATAGTTCAGATGCATTAAATAAAAACTCAACGCATAGTATGTTGCCATTATAAGTATCACACTGATATACCCCCTGATGTATCCAGAATATATGTTATTGAGCTCTACTAGTAATTTTTCACAATCTTCATGATATTGCTGAGGTATGATTTTTAATAACGTATTAATGATATTAGCTCTATTAGACGGTATGAGTAAATGCCACGCAATAATGGGTGATATTAAGATTGTATATGCGATGTTTAACAGCATTGAACCAGAGTTCAATACATGGTGTGGTATATTGGTTGCAATATGTGCTATTGAATTTGTCAATTGTTCGACAGAATCATTTATGATGTTGGAGTATTTTGGTTCAATGGATTTCACAAATACTTCGAATTGTTGAGAAGTAGCGGAGATATAATCAGGTATCTTTGTTGCGAGCTTAAATAATTGCTCCCACAGCATTGGCATTGCGTGTATGAACGATGCAATAACAGCGGATGCAATGATGAGTATACTAATTGTCACGGATGCGATTCTTGGTACTCCAAACGAATGTAATGTGTTAGACAACGGATTAGCGAGATATGCGATAACGATGCTGACCAAAATTATCAATAGAAGTGGTTTGCATAAGATTAATGCAATTGATAGAGATATAGCATAAAATGTAAGGGATGAGATTATCTTCATATCAATAGAGCTACAATGTTGCTTTATTGTACTCGCAAACGAGTAAAAACAATACATATGAATGCATGAATAAGGTGATATGTAGTTGTTTAATTCGAGTTATTTTATAGGATATGACTTAGTTTATATTGTAAATATGAAATGGAGTAGTGTAGCATGTGTTGTTATTGCAGGAATTGTTATTATATGCGTAGCCGGTATGCAGTTTGCTGGCAATGAGTATAAGAATTGTCCTACCAACAGAAAAGGATTAATAACTAAGGAGCAGATTCCTGAAATTGTAAATGATTATTATAATTCTCATCCTCAAGAGTTCATGTCATTGATAAATCGAGCTGTACAATTTAATTCGAACAAAGATATGCTGAATAAAATTAAAACAGCATTACCTGGTGTGAGGGCGTTGGAATTGCCAGTGATTGGGGATTCTGCTGCGCAAGAAATGTTTATGTTTTTTGATTTTAGCTGTATATATTGCAAGAAGATGATATCAAATTTGCTCACCAATTATGTTGATACCAAGAAAGTAAAAATCAAGCTAATCCCTGTGAGTATTTTAGGTGCTGCATCTAAATCAAGATTATTGTTGGCGTTGTATGCAGTCAAGCAAGGCAAGGATTACAGAGAGATTGTAACAAAATTACTGGATATTAGTTCTGATAAATCTAAATTCTTGCAAGATATGAGTTTGCAAGATTCTGATTTTGAGAGATGGTCTACATCAGATGATGCAAAGAAATTGAGTGATAATATATTGGATTTATTTCAATCTTCTGGTGCTAATGGTACTCCACATACTTTCATGGTGCGCAAAGATGGATCAATTTATTATGTTCCGGGATATACTGATAAACTTGATATAAGATAATGTACATACATCTACCAATAGCTGGATCTGTAGTAAATTCTTTATATCTTATTGCTGTTGGTGGCTTTGGTGGTTTTTTTTCTGGCATTTCTGGTCTTGGTTCTGCATGCTTCGTAGTGCCCACGTTGGTTTCTTTAGGTATTGGATCAAAATTTGCTGTTGCGAGTGCTGTTATTCTTAATCTCATTAGTTCGTTTGTAAATTATCGATTATGCAAAAGCGAAGGTAAGATAGATTTTCACTTCTCTGCTCTTTCTTTGTGTGGTGTGATTATTGGTATGGTATTGGGTGTGAATATTCTTGCTTATATGAATGATTATCACGTTTCAGATATTGTAATTCCAGTATTATATCTTGTGGTATTATCGTATTTATTGATTGTATTGATACGTAGAATTAGAAGCAGGGATTCAATGGTTGAAAAATTGAGTCGAGGTCAATTTTTTTTAAGATGGCCATTTATGTGTCATTTTTCTGTATCTCAGGTGCAAGCAAGTATAATCTTAATAGTTTTGTTTGGTGCTGGTACTGGGTTGATATCTGGTATGATAGGAATAGGTGGTGGTATTATGATGCTTCCGTTTATGATGTATGTAATTTGTATGGATCATCGCGTTGCAATTGGTAATGCTGCATATCAGACCTTCTGGGTATCGTGTATCATGACGGTATTATATTCCATGAAGTTACAGAGTGTTGATATATTGTTATCTATGATCATGGGATGTGGTGCGTTTATTGGAGTAAATCTTGGTGCACGAATCGGAAGAAGAGTATCTCAAAGATCTGTGCAGATTATGCTAATATGTGTATTGTCGTTCTTATTAATGAAAATAGGATACAAGATGATTGAGTATACATTTTCTGACGTCATGCTGGTATGATGAAATATAGCATTTACGCTATATTTTGTGTATGTATCATGTCGCATCATAAGTGCTGCGCAATAGTATTTGATACTTCTGTTAGTAAGATTCAGTCTAGTATTATTGCGCGTCGGCATGCATTAACTGTTTTTGGAGTATATGACAAAGGTAGCATTGTAATCAGTGTTACTGGTCCAAAGCACGAGATGCATTATTTGCATCGCGCTAGTCACAGTCTTATTAAGAATCAGGTCCAATTAATTGTTCCATCTGCATATCTCTATGCATCTAGTTCATCGATGGAAACATATGTTCCACGTACTATGCAGAAAAAGCTCGGATTAGGAATAAATAGTGTTTTATATGGTAGCAAACATGATCATCATACCAAGAAAGCAATAGATCTTATATTACATCGCGGAATTCTTAATGGGACATTTATGGATAAGCCTTCTAACGTGAGTATTGTAAATGGAATGATGTTTGTGGCGCATTTTGTGTTGTCAGAGAAATCACAACAAGGTGTATATAAAGTATGTGTATATAACTTTTTGCGTAGGAAATTTATTGGTGAGAGATGCAAGCGATTAATGATTGAGAAATCTGATTTTGAGAGCGCTATATATGAATATGCACATGAATATAAGGTATTATATTCTATTGGTACAATAGTATTTATGATGTTCTTGATGTATAATCTAAGATTGTTATTAGGCATTGGAGCATGACAGCCAAGATCAAGATTGCTATTTTGTTAAACAATAATGACAATAGTGATTCCATGCTGAGTTTTTTGCGCATGAAAAGATGCGTAAGCAATATAGAATCTATTTGTGTGATACATTGTACATTGGAAGATAAAACATTGAATGTATTGATGTTGAATAATGATACAGATCTTAAGAAGAAGCAAGATGAGGAATTCATTAGAGAATATTGTGACAAGATGAGCCTTGTTGTGGGTTTGACGCCGGTAATACATATGTGTTTCACGAATGAGTTGAATGATATCGAAGATTTGCGTATTGCAAGTCTTGTTTTATGCACTCAACAGACACCCTTGGATGTATGTAGGGCAGTATACAATACTTGTCCAGTTATGATTTTACCTGATTGTTTGACTGATCATCAAGTTTCGTGCTTGATGTAAATGATGTATAGTAATTTGTTACGGAAATGATTGGATGGAGTGTATTCATAGTTGTTGCATTCATTTTGTGTTGTCTGGTATCCATGAGATACGTTGGATATGCATCGTGCTGTGTAGTGCTATGCATGTTTATATTATCTCTCTCATCTACTGCAATATATTCCAATATATTGCAATTGCAATGGTGTATCATATGGAAGAATATTATTCCATTATTGTTTGGTAGTGCTGTCATTGCAATTATTACTACATGCATTGGAATAATTTTGAGTGTTGCATCATCAATCTTTATGATATCGCATTGTCGTCTCAATAAATCGTATAAGTACATTCTAATGCTTTTATCATCTATACCAACGGTGTCATTTGGTTACTTTGCAATTACAGTGATTGGACCATGCTTAACGACAATGTTCGGTAAGATTGGAATGCGCGTTGATAATGGTAATGCATTGTTATCTAGTTGCGTGATAGCATTCATTGTTATGCCACAAATGGTTTTATTAATACGCGATGCGATGTTGCGAGAGTATTCTCGATCATACATGCCAGCAATTGCACTTGGTTCTACTCACTATGAAGCAATGATTAAAATTGTAGTACCTGGAAGCTTTCAGGGTATTCGCAGTGCAATGTTATTTTGTATATCTCGGGTATTGGGTGAAACGACTGTGGTATCTATGACTGCGGGTGCAACCAAAGGATTTGCTATAAATCCTTTAAAATCAATATCTACTCTTACAATAGAGATGAATAAGTATTTCAAATCATTTGATCAATCTGTGAATTCATCTGGATATACTATAGCATTGATGATTTTCTTGTTAATATTTATGATTAATTTTGCGATCAGATCACAAGCGCACGATAAATGAGAATATGTTTCATCTTGAAAAGATGTGTATTGTCGATTAAAATGATACAAGTATTGTGTATCGGATTGATGCCCAGAATTGTAGCTGGTAGATATAAAAATCGCCTCATTGGATCAATTGAGTCCATTCGCCCCACAAAATCCATTGTTAGGGAAGCAATATTTAGCATGATATCTTCTAGATTTGATATTGATGGAGTTAATGTTTTAGATTTGTATTCTGGTAGTGGTGCTTTGGGTTTTGAAGCTATGTCTCGAGGTGCAGAGAAGTGTATTTTTGTCGATACAGACAGCAATTGCTTGTCTGAAATACGCTCATCTGCAGAGAGAATTGGGATTTTGGATAAAATTACAACCAGACTTGCGGATGCTAGGAATTGGAAGAGCAAGGTAAATCATGATCTAGTATTTCTGGATCCTCCATATAAGAATGGGTATGTCAATGCAACACTGAGGGTTATAGCGCGGCGCTTTAAGAGCGATTCCATAGTGGTGTGTGAGTCTCATATACATGAAGAGATAGATCTAGATGGATATGAATTAATTTGTGATCGATCATATGGTAGCACTAAAGTTCATATCCTGAGATTTAATTATGCGCGGCAGGATTCAAATGTTGATATTGCAAATATATTGGTGAATAAGCTAAGTAATGTGTCTGTCAAAATTTCACAACCCAATAGTGGTGATGAAATTTTTATACATGTGCGCTCTATGCTATTTAATGACATATCCATGGTAGAGCAACATAGAATGATATATGATGCGCTGAGTAATGATATGAAGGGTCGTTTGCATTTGATAAAATTAACAACGGAAGGTGAGTGATAATATGTCCATTAGTGATGAAATAGAGCATGTGATAAAAAGTAATAAAGTTGTACTTTTTATGAAAGGATCTAAGGGAATGCCAATGTGTGGGTTCTCTTCTAGAGTTGTGAGTATATTGAGTATATACTATCCGGATTTTCATGATATTGATGTTCTTGAAAACGAAAATCTGAGACAAAGCATCAAGGAATTTTCTAATTGGCCAACAATTCCGCAGCTATATATTGATGGAGAATTTATTGGTGGTTGTGATATAATTGAATCTATGCATGCTAATGATGAATTATCTGATTGTTTTAAGGTGAGTTAGTATTTTGTTTCCCAATGTGTTGGATTGGTGTTATGTATTAATCTTCTAGTAGATAATGTGTTCTGCTAGATCATAAGGTATGTAATATGAACACTACAAGTCGTTTTAAGTTGAAGTTGTTGAGTGTGAATCAAGCGCAGAAAGAGACAACTTTGAATGAATCAATCAATAAAGTTGATGCTATTATGCAATCTAGTGCTATAAATATATCTAATATGCCACCGAGCACCGTTACCAATGGTGATGTATATGTACTTGATGCAAATCCTTCTGGAGTTTGGCTTGGGCAAGCACAAAATGTTATTGCGCTATATAGCGCGAATGTATGGAGATTTATCGCTCCGATTGCAGGAATGAGAATATGGGTGAAGTCTTTGTTATCATATCTTTATTTTAATAGCAATGCATGGGTATCATATGAAGCACAGAGTTTGGATGGTAGTTCTGGCAATGTGACCATTAATACTAGTAATGCGTTTATTGATTCTTCACAAGGAGATGTACAAATCAAGTTAGACTCTAAATATATCAAATCATTTGAGATTACGATAAAATCAGGATCAGGGAATGTAACATGGAGCGATTCTATCACATGGAGCATTGATTCCGCAAGTAGCTTTGCATCTGCTGGTATATATATATGTAGAATTATTGTTATTGGAGGTATTATGTATGGAAGTAGATTTTAAGTTAAAAGACGAAATAAGACGCGAAATGAGTTTCATAGGAATGGACATGAATGAGTATATCGATCTGCGCAAGGACTTTATGTATCTAAGAGATACGCGTAAGCGCTCCGAATCTATGGTCACTCGGATACAGCATTCCATTATTGCGAGCGCAGCACCCGGTGTATTATATGTGATATGGCTAGCATTTAAGCATACGCTGAGTTAATGCTTCTAATCCTATCCATCATCTTTTCATTTCCGTTGGATGTGATAAGTGTTTGTGTTGCGCTTGACATATCGCGTAACCTATCTTGATTTTGCATGAGCCTTGTGAGCTCGCAAGTGAGATATTCTACAGTGAAAGATTTCTGATCGATAGTTATGCACGCACCATGTTTTTGCACGTATTCTGCATTCTTGCTTTGATGATCATCTTTTGCATTTGGATATGGTACATACATCGCTGGTCTTCCTATGTAACTGATTTCAGCAATTGATGTTGCTCCAGCTCGCGCTATAACAAAATGTGACATAGCAATGAGTTTCGGCATGTTCTCAACGAAGGATGTCACATTTGCTTTGCATGCTATCTCTTTATATCTTGTGATAAGAGATAATACGTCGTTTTCAGGGGCTTGATGATACACAACGATGTTGTTGCGCAAATCATCTGGTAATTCTGAGATTGCACTAGGTATTATTTTGGAGAATATTTCCGCTCCTTGGCTTCCTCCTGTTATTAATATAGTGAATTGATCATTCTGCTTATGATGCTTTGCATCAAGTACAAATTTACTAAATAATGGACCCGTATGAACAATTTTTCTGTGTGTAAAATTGAGCAATGGTAATGATGTTGCGACAGTGTGTGCAATTCCGAGCTTCAGGAAGAGTTTATTAACGCGACCTATGATAACATTTTGTTCATGCAATATCACTGGAATTCGAGCAACACATCCTGCGATTAGCAAAGGTATAGTTGAATACCCACCAAATCCTATTATATGTGTTGGTTTGAATTTGAATATTCTCACATAGCACATTACAAGGCACCTTGCAATTGACATTGTGCTCAGCAACGTACCGAAAACACCATGAAATCTTCTGATTGGTAAAATCCATAAATTTGCAGGAGTTCTCTTGGATAAGTATTTCGAAATCTTCTGATCTGAGATGATCAAGCATTCATGCGAAGAATACTCCACAAATGCAGATGCTGGAAAGATATGACCTCCGGTTCCACCGGTTGCGACCATGAATCTCATGAAGTGATATCTAGTGCCATATTTTTTACTTTTGCACTTAGACCTGAGATTTTGCGAGCAGCAGTATTCTTATGCAAAATGCCCTTGGTAACTCCTCTGTGTATTTCTGGTTGTGCATTCTTGAATGCTTTTTGAGCATCACTTTTGTTACCAGACGCTACAGCTACGATAACGCTCTTTATAAATGTTCTTATCCTACTGCGCCTAGCTTTGTTAATGGCGTATCTTTTAATATCATGACGCAACTTCTTTTTTGCATGTGGTTTAATTGGCATTCTAACCCAAAATAATAGGCAATGTTACGCTAATTAGCGCTACGCATCAACACTTACGTTATCATGCGAAACAAATTCATCATATACAAGTTTTTGAGTATCGCTTATCAAATTCGAATCATCGTTTATGATACTTGCTTGTACAAATACGAAACTATGAACTATCACCGTAGAATCATCCTGTGATTTGAAGAAATTTCCCATCAATGGTACATCAGAGAGTATTGGGACTCCAGAAGATCCCTTTATATATGCTTTGGATCCCAAACCAACTAATGCAGTTGTGGATCCATTCTGCATTGTGAATGTAGCGGTAACTCTATCTGCTTTGATTCTTGGAATGTAATTTTTTATCTTATTATCCGACATATATGCTATAGATGGATCTTCTTTCTGTCCTACACTGCGCGTGATACTTGGAGATAGAACGAGTGTGATAGTGTCATTATCATTTATAACTGGAAGTACATCTATGATAGTGCCGATTGATACATTGTGTACTTTGCTTGTTACTGACACGTTATTAATTACGCCCGCAGCAGAGCTTTGAGTAGCATTTGTCTGTTTAGAGACTTGTAGATCAATGACTGGTTCCTCGATTGCAGACACAATTTGACCCATATGCCCATTGTCAAGCATAATGCTAGGTTCGGATGAAACGCGAGTTATTCCTTTGTTTTGCAGCACTTTAATTGCTTGTGTAATATTGAATCCATCTAATATATGAGAGAATTGTGATGAAAGAGCTGTATTGGACATTGTACTTGGTAAGAAATTGAATCGCGCCTTTCCAGCGTTGACTGTAGTGGCAGCGCCATACTCTGTTGGTGCTTTATTTCCGAAGATACCCCAATCTATTCCAATTTGGCGAGCATCACTAGATTGAAATTCTACAAATGCAAATTTCAGATGCACCCTTCTTGAGCTATGTTCTTTCATATCTTGAAGAAGATCGTATATCTCTTTGTGTTGCTTCTGAGTGGCTTGCACTAATATAATTCCTGATTGTGGGCTCACTGATACAAATCCCTTGGTATCACCATTGCCTGACTTGAGTATTGTTTTAATTTCGTTTTCTGTTTCTTTCCATGTGTCATTAACATGTTTAAAATTTATCGATTCATTTGATCCACTCGAGACAGATTTACTATTTTGCTTACTCACGCTTGTATTAAGACTAGTGGTTCTGGATATGGAAGTCGTCATATTCAAGAAGCCAGTATGATATTTTCTTAAAAAAGGAGTATCTGTGGTAACATGCAATACATCGTGTCGTACGTTCCATCTGATATTGGAATTATCTTCTAATTCACGCAATATACTTTCTACTGATCTATCTTTGACATGAAGTGCGATGCTGGTTTTGATGGTCGAATCTATGCTACAGCTAATATTTATTTGTTGACAGATATTATTGATCGCATCTTGTAATGGAATCTTGCTACTCGATTGCAGTGAGATCTTAGTTTTTTGTATTTTAATCAAGGTCGGTGATATATTATCGACATCGATCATCGGCAACTCCACGCGTTTTGGTTTGATAATGGTCTGAACATTGTGCGTTGATAGAATGCTGCGACGTGATGTGGATTGCTGTTTATGCGCACAGGACGATAACAACATGAATGCTGCAATACTTATTGATATTCTGAAGTGCATTTTTCATTACTCAATCGCGGAAGACTATATCGCAATGATTAAGATTTGGTAAAGTACTTTAACATTTCTGCAATTGTTCCAAGATATAATCCTTACTAATGATACTACGCAACACATTTGGTGATGCGTTGATATATAATACATACATTGGTACTCCGCTTCTGTTCATGGATTTTATATATTGTAGAATGCTAGGGTTCATATTTGTCCAATCTGATACCACGTATGGTATATTGCGTTTAATGAAAGAATTCTGTGTTTCAGTGCGATTTATTGCTCTTGCATGATTAAGCTTACATGTTATGCACCAATCTGCAGTTGCCTCTACAAAGACACATTTGTGTGATTTTGTAAGAGATGCTATAGTTTGGGGTGAAAATTGAATGACTTGCAAATGATGTTTCGTTGATATTAATCCTATCATTGGAGAGATCGAGATTATAAGAAGTGGTATCAATAGGTATCTGTGACACAATTTCTTATATATCCATATTACAAGGGGAATGGAAATAAAGCCACACATTACGACAAAAGATTTGTTAATTCCGATCTGTTTTGACAATACCCAAGCAAGCCATAATGAGGATGCATACATCGGAAATGAGAGGAATTCCTTAAGTGTTACCATCCAATTTCCTGGCTTTGGGATCAATCTTGCAACTCCTGGTGTAATAGATATTAGAATGTATGGGAATGAAATTCCCAATCCCAATGATGTAAAAATCAATAGAGTTGTGATCGCATGTTGTGAGATTGCAAAAGTGAGAGCGGGAGCCATAAATGGTGCTGTGCATGGGCTTGCAACAAATGTCACCAACATCCCACTAAAGAATTCCGATAAATATCGAGATTTTGCTTTGTGCTGTACATTGAGAGATGAAATGTCATACAATCCTGAGAGATTCAATCCAATGAGATACATGATGTACATTGAGATCGAAATGAATACAGGATTCTGCATTTGGAATCCCCATCCAACTCTTTTGCCAATGTGATTGAGGAATATCAAAATACATGAAAGCAGTATCATACTCAATGTGACTCCGATGCTGTAATACAGACAATTAAATTTATTTGCATCATTGCTCTTGACGATAGAGTTAATTTTGAGTGCTAGCACGGGAAAAACGCATGGCATACAATTTAATATTACTCCTCCTAAAAAGGCATACAATGTAAATAAGAATGTGCTCATGGATGTATTCTAATCCAATCTGATGCAGGTGCAATACTTCTGTATTGACAATTGTGTGCACAATGAATTTTTCCTACTCTATCCAAGATTGGATACCACCAACAAGATTGTACAGATCAAGATGTGGATCTTCCGTATCCAATTGGATACATGCTTTCATACTGCGAATGCCAAGTCTACAATACAGAATCACCTTGCTTGAAAGTTGATCTGAAGTGAATATTTCTGAGATTCTCTCAAGAGAAATTTCATTCATAGGAATCCAAACAGAATTCGGTATACAAGAGATTTTTCTTTCTTCTTTGGTTCGTACATCAATCAAGCTATATGCATCAGCATTTAGACTTCGCAATTCTAATGATGTAATTTCTTGAATAGTCATAATTCTTTATATCCCAGCATCTTAGTATTATTTGCTACAAACACTCTATGTGCTCCTAATGTTTTGATATGTGTCAAAATTCCAAGTGCAGTGTAATTCACACCACGCGGAAGCAGCACCAAGATGGTGTGCTGCTTCCATGTATTATCTCGTACATAAGAATTGTGTGTATTGAGCATTTGAGTGTTAATGATATTATATTTGCTAAACTCTTCTAGCCTCGTAATGTACATTCTTGAACAGTTACACCAGTGCGTACTATCTGTTGAATCTCGTACTTCTCAACCTCTGAGCCATCAGATTTCTCATACATTCCAAACACTTGCGCAACATTGACAAGTAAGATCCATAGTACCAACTGGTGCACTTCGTAGAGCTTTTTGAAATTTCGCACCAGACTCTGATTGATGCATGTTAGCTCCTTCTTGTCTTTGTTGTAGAATAAAAAGCAGTTTTAGACTTAGCATCAGAAATTGATGATGTTGGTTTTTTATCCAAGTCTGCTTTCTCTTGTTCGTGAGCACGTTTTCTGATCTCTTCTGCTTTGGCGCTCTTGCTTGCTTTCTGCCCGAGCTTTGGCTAAACATTGCTTCTGTTTCCCCTTCGCCAGTTTCCCCTTCGCCATAATTCTCACCCGTAAAAAATTCTATTTAATTAGAACTAGAAAATGTATATAAGTCAAGTGGTGGAGGCAAGCGGAGTCGAACCGCTGACCTCTTGTATGCAAAACAAGTGCTCTACCAGCTGAGCTATGCCCCCAACTTTGGGACTATCTCACAATCTAGTTTCCGTGTCAAATTAATCTATTGGTGATGCTCAATGAAATGTCTGTGCATTATACGATTTATTAATCAAAAATGTTGCGTATTTCAATCATCAAGACATTAGCCTATTGAGGCAGAGCTTGACTTACCATCATATATTAAATATATTATCTCAATATTTTGGTGAAAATTAACTCAAGCACAAAATAGAAAAGCATTTGTTTGTGAGAGTAGTCCGAATTTGGATGAAGCGCTATGAGTGTGTCCTATTGCCTAATTTGATTTGTTGTGGAATGATCATTCAGTCTTCGTAGGTTCCATGCTTAATATCCAAGATATTGTGTCAATACAGCGCATGTTGAAAATTGATGTATCTGATAATGAATTGGAGGTACTGCATCAGAGATGTTCTCATTTATTAACTTGGATTGAGAAATTGTCCGAAGTGAATGTTGTTGGTGTTGGAGAATACTCTCATTCTCATCTTGAATCATTTGTCAGAGAGGACATTCCTAAGAATCCTGAAAGTAAATCTGATTTAATGAACAATAGTGTAAATAATGATTTTTTCATTGTTCCTAATGTATTCAGTTGCTAGCAAAGAAAGATCGTGACACTAGATGCATTGTTGAGTTTTTCGATTTTATCAATACTTGAAATTGTATTGAGCATAGATAATATCTTATTTATTACAATAGTAACAGATAAAGTAGAAAACATCAGGACTAGAAAAATTGTTGTATTATTTGGGGTATTATTTGGTTTAATTTCAAGAATTACAGCATTGAACTATGTATTAATATTATCCAGCACTGCGCATTATATAAAGATATTAAATCATAATATCTACATTAGGAATGCAATATTTCTATCTGGCGGTATATTCTTGATTTATAAGAGTGTATTAGAAATTTTTCGAGAGATAAGAAATTCTACTGTGCATAGTATTAAAGGTGCTTCTATTAATCCTTATATTGCGATTCTGCAGATCCTGTTTATTGATGTAGTATTTTCAGTAGATTCTATTACTACTGCGATAGGCATATCAGACAATAGCACTTTGATATCTATTGCTATGATTATTGCAGCGCTTTCTATGCTGTTATCAATGAAAATTGCACGCTCCTTGATTGAAAGGTACAAGAGGGCGAAAAACCTATCTATTTGTTTCGTATTGATGATTGGCATATTCTTGATATGTGATGGCATTAATTATCCATTGGATAAGAAATATCTCTATAGTTCATTTGTTGTTGCTGCGCTAATTGAGATAGTGAATATATTTTCTGAGAAGAGAAAAGCTTGACAAATACACGTAAATCACTTACTGATTAGTTTTTATCGGAATAAATGTCATGAAACAGATGGAATAGTGAAAACTCCTGCAAAAGCTGCGAAGGTATTAGGTCAAGATCTTAAGGCTATAAAACATGAGATTGCTGCGCTAGAAAAGAAAAAACTCAAACCTTTAGCTGTTGTAAAACGTGTTTTCGGTATAGATCCTCATGCTCCAGAATGCGAGAGGTTGCGCCAACAACAAGAACAACAAGAACAACAAGAACAAGAACGAAAGAGAAAGATGATTGCTGATGTGCCTCAGAGTATCAAATCTCAACAAGATATTATATATGATATGCTCAAAAGCTGTGCAATCAGAAAGAAATTATTATCATGTTTAAGATCTGAATTACCTCAGAAGACTCAGCAAGAAATAGATAAAGAAGAGATTTTATATCAATCACAATGCTCAGTGCAGTTTCAAAATGCACTAGATCGAAGATATCTTGATTGTTTAGTATTGGAGGATTGCAGTATTGATAATCTATTTGCTCGAGATCACGCACTTCATAAACCATATCAAGCAATTCTAGTGATATAGATTATTGACAATATGCTTATAATGTAATATAATTAACACAAAGTTAATAGTTGTGTGTTATGTCAGGTATTGTTGAGAATGTAAAACTAAGAAATGCGAAATCCAAAGCTCAAGAGAGTGGTGGTTCTGCGAGAATTGAGAAGCAACATCAACAGGGAAAATTGACTGCTCGTGAGCGAATGAATTTGCTGTTTGATGATGGTTTTCAGGAAATTGGCGCGTTTGTTCAGCATCGCGCTTCGTATTTTGGTATGGAAAAAAAGAAATTTCTCGGAGATGGTGTTGTGATAGGATATGGGGATGTATACGGACGCCCAGTGTGCGCTTATGCTCAGGATTTTACTATCTTAGGTGGTTCTCTTGGTGAAGAGCATGCAAAAAAGATACACAAGATCATGGATATTGCACTCAAGAGAAGAATACCTGTGATTGGAATGAATGATTCTGGTGGAGCACGAATACAAGAGGGTGTTGATGCTCTTGGTGGTTACGGGGGTATATTTCAGCGAAATGTGGATGCCTCTGGAGTGATACCACAATTGTCTTTGATTATGGGTCCTTGCGCTGGTGGTGCAGTATACTCTCCTGCATTGACGGATTTTACCATAATGGTGCAAAATACGTCATACATGTTTCTTACTGGTCCTGATGTAATTAAGAAAGTGACATACGAAGATGTAACGCAAGAGACTCTTGGTGGAGCAAGTGTACATGTAGAGAAGACTGGCGTTGCAGATTTAGCATATATCAATGATGTTGAAGCATTGCAACAAACGAAGAGGCTACTGAGTTTTTTACCGCAGAGCAACCGGGATTCCATGCAACAGATAGAATCTCATGATTCGATTCATCGAGAAGAGTCATCACTTAATACTCTTGTTCCTAAAAATGCTAATCAGCCTTATGACATTAATGAATTAATAGAAAAAATTATAGATGAAGGAGATTTTTTTGAAATACAAAGTGATTTTGCAAAGAACATTATCATCGGATTTGGAAGGATTGATGGATATTCCGTTGGAATTGTTGCGAATCAGCCAATGGAAATGTCGGGATGTTTGGATATTAATGCATCTCGTAAAGCAGCGCGTTTTATTAGATTTTGTGATGCATTCAATATTCCGCTTGTATCTTTAGTAGATGTGCCTGGTTTCTTACCTGGTACTGATCAGGAGCATAATGCAGTGATTACTCACGGAGCAAAATTGCTGTATGCATACGCTGAAGCAACGGTCCCAAAAATCACAGTTATCACAAGAAAAGCATATGGAGGAGCATACATTGTAATGAATTCTAAGCATTTGATGGGTGATTTTAATTTTTCTTGGCCAGATGCTGAAATAGCGGTCATGGGTGCTGAAGGTGCTGTAGAGGTAATTTTTAAGCAATATAAAAATGATCCAAGCAAAATGGAAGTTTTGAAGCAAGAGTACAAGGAGCAATTCTCAAGTCCATTTGTTGCAGCAGCTAGGGGATATATTGATGATATCATAGAACCACGAAAGACGCGTAGTCATGTTGCACATGCATTGAGAATCATGCGGGACAAGCAAGTGCAAAAACCATGGCGCAAGCACAGCAACATGCCACTATGAGTTGAATGGATTTGTGTAATTTGCATATTTCATTGTTTAACGAATTAATGAATAATATATGAATTGATTAGAGGGATTTATGGATGCATTAATTACGGTTGGTTTGTTGTGGCGCGGTAGCAAAAGTAGCACCACAGGGAGTCAAAATCCACCACCAAATGTTACTGATTCAAGGGGAGAGGCGTGGAATGATGTGACGTATTGGAAAAGGTTGTGTTACAAAAATATCGGGAAAATTGACGAAGTATGGGTAATAATTGATGACAACAGCGTAAATATTGAACATGTTCAAATGATGACAGATGAGAAAGCACGAGAGATATGGAAGATTATACTCACTCATCCTGGATACGAAGCGGCGCGAGATTTTGCAGAGAAAGAAGGACAAGAATTAACAAAAAATAGTATATTTGATGGAACAGATAAGAAGGAGTATCGTGATGCTTATTATATGTCTCGGGACGATTTGCATGAGATTTTTTTAGAGATCAGTGCAGAGATTGATCGTGACCAAGTAAGTACAAGAACTGCTGACAATTGCTTCACCGTGCCGAAGATGAGAGAACGCGGTACAGCATTTAGAGAATGCGGTGTAGCATTTAGAGAATGCGGTGTAGATCTTGATGGTGCAGCGCATAATTCTCCAAGTAATAATCTTTACAATGTCGCATGTAGTGTTGTTAGCTTTTTTAGAGTATCTATATTTGGCAATACGGAACCAGATCGGGGTTGACAAAGTCGGATATATCGGTACAATATTGATATCAATTTAGGGTGTATATTGTGTTCAATGCAATCTTTCAAATCTTTCAAAGATTTAAAAAAGGAAAATCTGAACACAATTCAGAGCTATTATCAGAGCCTGAACACAATTCAGAGCTATTATCAGAGCTATTAGATGCGATTGAAGAATCTCACGGGAGCATTGTAGAGCAGAGATGCGCGCTCCCTGAAGTTAAATGTGAATCTAAATCTCTTGCAAGAACTCAAATCGTGTATAACACACACTATTCACAAGAGAAAATAGAGGCAAAAGAGAAAAAGGCACAAGAGAAAGAGGCTCGTAATCAATTGGTGATGTCCATGCATGTTATGCGGTGTTGTGATATGTCGGCTGAAGAGGTCAAAGCATTGTCTACTGCAGAGCAGCTCAATAAATTGAAGAGATTCGATCATTTAAAACAGAGGAGTGGTCGTGAAGTTAAACTTGTTCCAAATTTGATGGCAGCTACTAGAGATTCTTTACAGAATCAACTGGAATTGAAAGCACGAGAAAAACCACTAATAACAATAAAACAATTATTAAAAAAAATAACACTAGATGGAGATTCTTTTCAGAATATGCAGGAATTGCAAAAACAAGAATCAGAAGTAATACAACTAGAAAAACTAATACAGAGGGCAAAAACACTATATGGAGATTCTGGATGGGATACACAGGAATTTCCAATACTAGAGGAAGAACTACAAGTGCTAAAAAAACGAATTCAAGACGCAAAACCAGCAAAAACAAAAGATACTCAATTAGTGACTCCTACTCAATTAGTGACTCCTGTAGAGCAAGATGCATGCGACAGTTGTGCGTCTCTTGCTTCAATTCAACCCGATACACAGGCATCACAAGAAGAACATGATGCGTTGTTGATATTTAATGTTGTTACGATTCTTGAAGATGAATGCAATCTCGAAAAGAGAAGCGAGAACAGCACTGAGCGACAGGTGCGATTTGGTTGTGTGATGATTCAGGAATTCGAAAGAGATCAATCAGGCCTTGACGATAGTACTCCGACAACGCATCAAGGCAATAAAGCAATGCAGTGCCGCCTCGATAATACAGAGCCTGTTGCGGATCAAGAGCATCAAGATGCTGCGAATATAGGAAAATACATAAAAGCGTGCAAATTGATGCCAAGTTCAAGCACTCATGGGAGTCAATTGCACCGCAATAGATTGGTTGCGCCGATACTTGATACTTTAGTTTGATGGTTTGAGTTTTGTTTCAATTGCCTTGATTCCTGAATCATCTTTGCCAAACAGAGAATGCACGATGATGTAATCCTCTGTCGCATATACACTTGCAGTGCCGGGAGTGTATGTGATGGAATTTGCGAGTGCAGCTGTGTTTGTTGTGCTGGCGTATTTGTATTTGATAAAGACGGGATTGATTTTTCCCGTGATGATGGCCTTGATTACCAATAATGATGATTTCATTGCTTCTAGCATTATCCATGGTGTAAATCTTATTATGGATGGAATTTTGATATTCATCTGAATTGTCCTTGTCAAAAAATATGTTGCAATACATGACAAGATCCCGAGGTATAAGGTTGCATTATTGATAAATAATGGGTACCATAGAATTATGTATTGCATGATCGAGAGTTGTGGATCTAAGAATGGGTACGTTCTAGCATACCCATGTTAGTATGTCAATGGTAGTAAGGTATGTCAGAGGATAATCAGGAGTTTGATGTTGGTGGTTGTGTTATATCGCAGTTTCATGGTGTCGGTCGCATAGATGGTATTTCTGAGAAAGAAATATACGGAGGTAAGAAGATAAAATTCTATGTTGTGCATGCAAAGCGTCACGGTATTACATTGGAAATACCGGTATGTAGTGCAAATGAGATGATGCGTGCTCCCGTGACGCGAGAAGAATTTGCAAATATAGAGTTAATTTTGCAAGGCAAGAGTAAGAATACATTCTCGTTTACTACGTCGCGCAAATCACAAGACTTAGAGGCTGGGATTAAATCTTTGGATTTAAGCGTCATAGCGAGTATATTAAGAACATTGTTTCGTGCTTCTTCCAGTGCGCGTTCTTATTCAGAATATTTTGTGTATGAAGCTGCTATGTATCTCGTATCGAGTGAAGCTGCTCATGTATTTGATGTGAGTGATGGAGATGCAGAAAAAGGAATTATGATGATTCTTAATGGAGTCACATCTACTATATGTGAAAGTGCTTAGTTATGTGTTATGAGATCTAAAATAAGAGAATTACAAAGTGAGAGCGCAGTACAGAAATTGTTGCGAGTTCCTAAAAAATATATTAATAGAGCAAAAAGCCCTTCGGATGATAGCGTGGGTTGTGTTGTTACGGTGATAGTAAAGATTCTTGCTATACACATTAGCATGAATAGGAAATCACCCAGCATTGTGAAATGCATGAGCAAATTTGGAAAGATAGATCTGGTCTTTTTTAAGATGCGAGGCGAGACTCTGAAGTCTAGATTTGTAATAAAAGATGAAATTGTGGTCAGTGGTACATTGAGCAAATACGAAGATATATACCAGATTGCGCATCCAGATGTTGTGTTACCTAAAGAAAAATTTGATGATGTATTCAAGATTGTGCCAGTGTATCCATTTATCGATGGCATCAAGAGTCGTCAGTACGCTGAATTGCTTAGCAATACAGATATTCCTCAGTTTGAGGAGTGGATTGATTCGAAATATCTCTGTGAACAGAGATGGATGAATTGGAGCGATAGCATTGAGAAAATACATTTTCCTACACAAGAAGAAGAATGCTCTAATGATGGAATATATTGCAAGAGATTGTTGTATGATGAATTTCTTGCATATCAAATTGCATTGCGTACATCTAGGAATATAGATAAACCAGGTAGATCTATAGTAGATAGGAGTAATTTGTTAAAGAATGTCAGATTGGATTTCACTTTAACAGATGGGCAGCAAAAATGCATTGAAGAAATTATGCAAGATCAAGCTTCAGAAAATAGAATGGTGCGTTTATTGCAGGGTGATGTTGGGAGTGGAAAAACTGTAGTTGCGTATTTTGCAATACTCAATGCTTTAAATAATGGATATCAAGTGGTGTTTATGGCACCAAGCGAAGTTCTAGCGCAGCAGCAATATGAATATTTATCAAAGATGTTGATAAATGATTTCGAAGTGACGTTGCTTTTGGGAAAAAGCAAAGATCGTGGTTCAGTATTGCGTGATATATCTTCTCATGAAGTTGATGTTGTCATTGGTACTCATGCGGTGTTTCAGAACGATGTGCAGTTTAAGAAGCTTGGTTTGGTGATAATCGATGAGCAGCATAGATTTGGTGTTTCTCAAAGAATGAAATTAATTCAAAAGGGAGACAATGTTGATACACTGATGATGACAGCTACTCCCATACCACGTACTTTGCTTTCTTCTATATATGGGGATATTTCGATCTCAAATTTGTATGACAAGCCAGCCTGTAGAATTCCAGTCAAGACATCCGTTATGAGCGTGTCTAAGATGGATGAATTGATTGATAGGTTAAAATCATATATTGATAAGAAAGAGCAGATATATTGGGTGTGTGCGTCGATTGATGGATTTCGTGACATGTCATGTTTAGAAGATAGATTTGATCATTTATCTAGGATTTTTCCTGGGGAAGTATGTGCTTTGCACAGCAATATGAGACCGGATGACAAGAGATATGCGATGCAGAGATTTAGATCTCAGAAATGCAAAATCTTAGTTGCAACTACAGTGATAGAGGTCGGTGTTAATGTTCCGAGTGCTAATGTGATGATTATTGAGCAAGCTGAGCGCTTTGGTTTGGCACAATTGCATCAACTTCGAGGTAGAGTAGGGCGTGCGAATGAGCAATCCTATTGTATATTATTGTATGGTGATCTAAATTCCCAAGCTAAGCAACGTCTTGAAGTGATGAGGAATTCTCATGATGGATTTTATATTTCTGAGAAAGATCTTGATATGAGAGGCGGAGGTGAATTATTCGGATCCAGGCAATCTGGAGTACCGAAGTTTAAGTTTGGAGACATTAATCATGTTTTAATGTCTGATGCTGCAAAGCACGCTGCTATAGTTGATATCAATTCCAAAGCAATTGAGCAATTGATTGGAATATTTCGATTTCAAGGATAATAGCTATTTGATGTATTATATGTCTTTGATGTGCAATCCCATGGCATATTTTGTTGCAATTTTATGCATAGATGAGTATCCGGGACAATATTGGAGAATCTGATTTGAGAGTTTGATGGGTACTTTTAGCAATCTTGGTGTTAATGATAATAAATTATTAAGGTTATGCGTTGCTGTGATCATGATTCTATTATCTAGTGTTCTTTTTCTATTGAAATCTTTCAAGAAATATTGTGCGCTGAGTCCTAATTTACTAGATCTTGTAAGATATTGTACTAATGATATAGCATCGCGTATTGCGAGATTGAGTCCTTGGCCAGCAATAGGATGTAATGAATGAGCATGATCACCGGCAAATATCACGCCTTTGTAATAATATTTTTCCAAATAACTTAGTGATATTGGATATCGCATGATACTAGATATAATCTTTGGATCCTCTAGATATGAATTGGTTTCATGTTGTAATATTGGAATTATTTTGTCATCTTGCACTGTTGTTGTGTTGGTGAATATTACAGATGAGGTATAATCATTGATTGTTGGTAAAACAGCAATTTGTCCGCCCTCAAAGAAGTATTCAATTGCGCAATTCTCATGTGAATTTGCATGGGAAATATTGAAGATTGTACTGATTTGCTCATAATCATATGCTGTTTGATGTATATCATATTGTTTATGTGCTTGTGAGAATTTTCCTTCTGCGAGAATAATTAAATCAGATTCTAGGATTTCTCCAGTATTCAGATGCAAGGCGACATGATAATCATCGTTTTGTATACTCCTGTAAGTGCATTGCTCTTTGAGATCTATATTATCATTATTTTGTAGCAAATCGATGAGTTGTTTATTTAATTCTTGATTATGAATAACATATCCCATTGGAAGATCTGGATGAGAATAATGTTGTTTAATTTTCATGGTTTTGTGTTGAATGAAGATATCTTGTATTGGGCGTGCATATATTGATAGATGACTCCATATCTTCAATACATCTAGTATTTTGCTGGATTGATACGCTATTGCTGTAGTTCTAGAATCATGTTTATCACGCAATGCATTGCGCTCAAGGAGAGTAATTTGATGTCCAGCATTGGCTAATCCCAGTGCTATTATTGATCCCACCAATCCTGATCCAACTATTGATATCTTATACTTCATGCAATCTTTTATGGATAAATCTACATATATAAGTATAATGTAACGTAATAACTAGTCACTACGTGAAGAAGTTCGTTTTTATTATGTTGCTGTGTTGTGTATATCACTCTTTTGCTGCATCTTCTGTGATCTTGCGCATTGACGATAATACTTACATAACTAGTGCTGATGTGCAGCGCGAAAAGGAATGGTATGACATTATTACATGCAAGGCTTTTCAACAATCACATAGCGACATTGATGATGTTAATGTGATCACTGATAGATTGTTGATTAGGTCGTTGATTTTGCGAGACCGATTTAAGCGATTAAATGTATCTGATGTGAAACGCAGAGAATCAGGATTAGTGCACAAGATCGCAGAAACATGTAAAGTGCAAGATCGAGATGTGAAGGATGCTATATCAAAAGATGTTACTAATAAGCATTTTGAAAGATACACTCGAGAATTGATGTTGCGAGATCTGATCATCAAGACGCGCATACTTCCGTTGATTCGTGTAACTCGATCAGACATAAATGAATACAGAAAAAAACTAATTCGCTCGAATATGCATGCGCGCGTGACCAAGATACTTATTCCAATATCGTCAAAAAATATACTGCAATATGTGCGTTCAACTAAATTTGAATTCCAAGAGAGAAATATTGTAAATAATGTTATTGAGATAAAATTTAAACACCATGCAATACTGGACATGAGCAAATTTCCAGATGCAATGAGCGCGATGCTATTGAATGATGATAAGGCTTCAATCATTAAATATTATGGAATAGAGATGCATGTCATGAATTCGTACATTATGCCGCGCTCTCGTAGTGATATTATGGTGGCAGATTTTAAGGAGAATTTTCACTCCATGAGTGATGCATTGGATATACATGAAAAATTACCACGCATTTCTACTTGCGATCAATTTGATCGCATCTTGTATAAAAAGAACATCAAGAAAAATGTTGTAAATGATGTTCTGCTAATGGAATTAGATGATAATTTAAGGGACGGAATTGATGATGCTCCAATTTTGGGTAGGCATTATATTGCTAGGGATAAAATGAAGATATTTATGATATGTCATCTTATGAATGAGCCAACGATTACGAATGAGCAAATACGCATGATGATTTTCGATAAACGATTTCCATTTTATTATCATCGTTACATAGATTCTTTGAAAGCAAAAAAATATCTCCGCGCGAGTTAAGATTCTTCACGTATAAACATCACATTAACTTTAACTTGATACGCTTTGGATGGTAATTTATAGAGAGCGTAGGGCACATGACAGTGATAATGATAATAGATGATGATAAATATCAAGCATCAGTGTATGCACATATGTGCAATAATATAATACCTAATTGCACAGCAATAGATTTCAATGATAGTTGCTCTGCATATGATTCATTGTCTGAAAGTAAAGTGCAATATGATTTAATTGTATTGGATTTGTTGATGCCAGATGTTAAAGGAACTGAATTCATTACCAAGATACGTAAGATTAATCATGATGTTCCGATTCTTGTGATTACAGGATGCGATTCTGTAAAATTAGCTGCAGATGCAATTAAAGCAGGAGCACAAGCATTATTACATAAGCAGGAGGATGTAGGGCGTATCAGAGAGACAATAGAGCAATATTTGCGCAAGTAGCATTGTGCATTGTATAGCATACAATATAGGTACAATCTTGATGTTATAATGAGAGTGATGATGTGATTTCAAAGCGCGATATACCTAATATTCTAACTTTGATGAGATTAGTGCTGATTCCTGTATTTGTGTTAGCTATATATCTCAATCATTGGTTTATTTCAGGGTGCTTGTTTGGTGTAGCTAGTATTACTGATTTTCTTGACGGATATTTAGCACGTAAATGGGATGCAAGATCTCGTATTGGGCAATTTTGGGATCCCATTGCTGATAAATTGATTGTCATTCCTGCAATCATTATGCTAGTACACACTAGAAGGGTAGATGATGTGAATATAATTCCAGCAATGATTATTGTTATGAGAGAAATCTTTGTTTCTGGCTTGAGGGAGTTTCTGTCTTCATTAAGAGCAGCATTGCCAGTGATAAAATTAGGTAAGGTAAAAACTTTTTTCCAGATGTTATCATTATATATACTCATTGTATTTGGTCATGGAATTGTATGGAGCCTAGGTATTGCTATGTTATGGATTGCTGCAGCATTAACTGTATGGTCTGGATACATATATCTGCGTGTGGGGTTGCGTCATATGTAGCTCTGCTGTATATGTAAGTTTTGAGTGATTACAGATGCTTATTCAGGGTTCAAAAATTGCTGGTGCTGGTGCTGTAGCACAATCTATCAGAATGAAGATTGCTGCAGAGAATATAGCGCATTATGGATCATCATCACTAAGTCCAAATATTAATCCATATCGTAGGAAAGTTGTTTTTTTTAAAACTATACTGGATGGCACGAGGACGGTTGTGTCTCACATTGAAGATGATAAGCGCCCATTTAATATGAAATTTGATCCTGGTAATCCAGCGGCGGATAAGAAAGGATATGTGAAGTATTCTAATGTGAATAACATCATTGAGATGTCAGATCTCAATGATGCGAAGCTTAGTTATGACGCTAATATGCTTGCTATGTCTAAATTTCAGGCTATGCTGAGGAGCACTCTAAAGATTCTTGACGGTGGTGTATGATAATTGCTAATTCTATTGCGCACGTACCTAGTTCGAATGCGTTTCGAAGTGGTATATCTGGATTTAGAGATATTCTAAATGCATTTGAAAACAAAGCAATGATGTCACAAATTGCTCCTGAAAGTGTGAATTTACCAGATTTGATTGACGCTACCTCTAAGGCAGAATTGTGCGTGAAGCTTGCATCTCAATTGTCTAGTAAAGCAATTGAGGCGTATAAGCAAATTATGTCGATTCAGGTATGAAAATATCTGTCAATGGTAAAGAATTGAATTGTGATGCCAATGATACTCCACGAGATGTAATAAACGTTTTACAAATTAAAGATTCTTGCGCTTTAGATTTGAATGGATATGTATTGCCGCAAGATCAATATGATACATATAATCTCAAAGAGGGGGATAAGATTGAATTAATTGAGTTTGTTGGTGGTGGATGATTCTGCGCTTTGCAATGAGAGTTGGAATTTTCACGCTAATCTCTCGTATCTTGGGATTCACAAGAGAGATGCTCATGGCAAATGTCTTCGGAGTGAGTTGGATTACTGATGTATTCTTAGTTGGGTTTAGATTGCCAAATACCGTGCGTTCATTATTGTCAGAGGGTGCGTTGGCTTCTGCTTTTATACCCAGGTATGTGCATTATTCCGGTGATAAGAATATATATTTCAGCAAAATATTTTGTGCATTGGTGATATTTGTTATGATGATTTCTGCTGGTGCATGGATTTTTATGCCCAGCATTATAAGATATGTTTCTCCTGGATTCACGAATGATTATGCAAAATTTGTTCATGCTGTATCAATTGCGAGGATTATGTTTTGGTATATATGTTTTATTTCTATTGCAAATCTAGGTGCATGCGTTTTGCGATCACATGATAAATTCTCCATTCCTGGTATGTTGCCGATTATATTAAATATCGTGCTCATTATAGGTATTTATTTTGCATACTCACCTTTAGAACAATATATCTATACATTGTCATATATGGTGATTATTGCGGGTATGTTGCAAATTCTGATGATTTTATGGTCGTTAGGTAGTGCTGGTATATCGGTGAGCTTTGTGCGCATATCATGGGATCATGATATGCGTGATATTGTATTAGGAATTGGTATGGCGTTCATGTGTACTGGTATTTATCAGTTAAATATGTTTGTAGACATGATCTTCGCAAGTAATTTACCAGGAAATATCATCTCATGTCTGCATTATGCAGATCGCATTAATCAACTTCCGCTTGCATTAATTGGCACATCACTGTCAGTTGCATTATTGCCGCGTCTCTCAAAGGGGGATGTGAAGGCTCATAAAGTGGCTATGGAAACCGCCTTGTTACTTGGGATTCCAGCTGCGATCGGGGCGAGCATGATGTCCCATAGAATCATTTCTGTATTGTTTTATCATGGTAACTTTTCTTTGCGTGCTGTGCATATTTCAGGAGACATGTTGAGCATCTTGGGAATGTCTCTTCCTGCATCAATTATATCTAAAGTATTTGCGCAAAATTTTTTCTCCAGAAAAAAAATTACTCCAATATTTACGATTGCTTTTGTATCGCTTGTAATCAATATTCTCATGAATTTTCTTTTGAAGAATCATTTTCAATATCGAGGCATTGCAATCTCAACTGTTGTGTCGTCATGGGTAAATTGTTTGTCATTGATTGTATATTGTAGGAAATCAGGTTGGATTGATGTTGCTCCAGATCTCAAGCGCAAGATGTTATGGATTGCTATTAGCGGTGGTGTAATGTCAGTAGTAATATCTGTATTATCCATGATATTAGATAGTATTCATATGAATGATATCTCGAGTTTATTCTTAATTATGATTTCTGCGAGCTGCTCTTATCTCGTTGTATGTGCATATGGGGGTCTATTGTCGAGTTTTAGGAATCGCAAATCATAATATCTCTTTCATTCACATTGGAGATGCATCGTCATGATTGAACGATAGTATTGTGTGAGAATTCTTATTTAGAGGTCATAACAACACCAAATACAATGCCACCAACCAATACTGCAATTGCTCCTACTGCAGCAATAACGTGTGTTGTGGGTATGTCGCGATGTTTAGTGCCACAATACGAACTATCTGCTGCAATAATGCTCTCGTTTATAGTATGCTTAGTATGTACACCAGCGGCGCTATGAGATTGACGCGATCGAATGATTTGCAATTGCACTTGATTTGGATTTCTTTGTTGTTGAATTTCGATAAGTTTATGCAAGGTTTTCTGAGTATCGCATTTTATATCTAAAGCATCTTGTGTTGCGTATATGACAATTGTCGCATCATAAGGTATTGAATAATGCGGATTATTCATAAACCAATACCATAGATGATTTGTTCCAAGTATGACAGCGTGGTTTCCTGGTGTAAGTGCTTTTGTGTCGAGTACTTTGTATAGGAATTTAGAATCATATTGCGCATGAGGTGAGTTCGGAATATAGCTATTACTTTGTTTGCCGGCGACTCTATTGTCTTGCCTATGATCCCATCCTTGTATTCTGCATTCTTGAGATGCTAAATTCGCAACAACTGGATACATGATTTCTGCTGTTGAGAATGCTATTAACCAAGATAGAAGTTCATCTGTATATGTTGCATTATGTTGCAATAACTCATTAATGATATCTTTGTTGTGTTGATTGTGATTTGATATAATGCAGAGTGCTTCCTTAACTTGAGATATCATCGTGCATATTTTAGTGTAATTAGCGCTTTCTTTTTCTAATCTATACATTTCTGAAGAGAGTTTCTTGATATCTGCTCGTATTTGATCTCGATTGCCTAATGAATCTATTGCTTGTTGTACAAGTCCATATTGTTCCTGTCTGAGTTTCGTATATCGCAAAATTTTCTTTTGTGAGATATTAGGGTGTATGCCTTCTATATACAGAGTTTTGAGATTTAGACTATTGGTTATATTCCATAGGATTTGCTGTTGTGCTATTTTTGTATGATTCTCTGGAAATATATGTAGAACTTTTACTCTTGTTGTTTTGTGCATATTGGGTATAAAATACTATACGTAATGATACTATACTAATTATCTCTGAACCAAGAGTTAAGATCTGATCTAATTGCTCGTCAGTATATGATCAACCAATTGTTGTATTGTTGGGATGAAATTGTCCTGATACAGAGGATCATTTGCGAATCTATATGCGTTATGACCAGCAAATACTAATTCTTGTTCCGGGTTTTCTCCCCATATCACATCTTGCAGTGTTTTTTGTATACAGAAACTTCTAGGGTCTGGTTTTTTTCCAGTAGAAAATGTCCCACTCTCTTTCCAATTGCTGAATTTGCATTGACTAAGGCATCCCATACAATCAATCTGATCTTTGCGTATATTGTCAAATTCATTTGGAGATACAAATATTCCGCTTGTATCGGGGGTTTTGAGCATTTCTGTATATCCTTGTGCAATCCACTTATCGCATTTTATTTTATCTTCGCATGATACATATATCAATCTGCCGCGTTTTCCTATCTTGATTTCATCAGAATATTTTTCGGTGATTTCAGTTGAGAATGATACTTCTCGCTCAGATCTTGCTTGTAATTGTTGTAAAAATTCATTATTGATAGCTGAAGAATAGAATCCGGTTGGGCTGAACTGATTTAGAATTATATCTCCTTTTTTGAGGGTCATTAACTTCTTTTTCCATGCATCAGAAATAGGACTTTCTTGTGTTAACAAAGGACGTGTTCCAAATTGAAATGCAATTTTTCCTATTGCGTCATTGTGCAGAAATTTTTCCTGCTCTTTTAAATTCCATACCCCACCTGCAAGAATTATTGGAATATGTTGTAATCCCACTGAATTCATGAATTTCCTGATGGATGCAATTCTATCATAGGGATCCTGAGGGGAATTCGGATCTTCAGCATTGCTTATTCCATTATGACCTCCTGCAAGCCATGGATCTTCATATACCACGCCACCCAGTTTCTCTGGGTATTTTCCTTTGCTATATCTTCTTATCCATAATATCTTAAATGCTTTCATTGAAGATATTATTGGATAATAGTATATATTATAATCTGTTGCAATCTCTGCCAATTTAAACGGTAACCCAGCTCCACATGTTACTCCATGTATTCGCTGAACATCCTTATTGGCTTTTTGTAGGATTCCTCGCATGATTTCTTCTGTTGCAGCAGCCTCCCATAGCATATTCATATGAATTCTTCCCATTCCACCCGAAAGTTCATGTGCCATCATTGCCTGACTTATTCCTGCTCTAATGCTATACTCTATTAATTCATTATGTCTCTCTTTTCTTGTAACTCCTTTATATATTAATCTCTTTTCATTCCCATGTTCGTTCACATATTTCGGGTTAACACCAGAGAACGTACCTATTGCTCCTGCTTGTGCAAAAGCACCTGAAGTTCTCCAATTGCTCACTCCGACTCCCTTACCACCTTCCACAATCGGAAAAACTTCTTTACCAGATACAATAACATTTTCTACGTTAAAAGAATTATTTTGAGTCATTAGTCCGATCATTAACTTAATATAGAGTCATCATGTGTGACGTGTGTCATAATATATACAAAATCCATGATATTCAACGGGATTAATATATATGGTATCACATATGAATCATCTTCATCATCATCACACATACTTGCATATCGAAGCGGAATATGTTATTACCTGCGTGGTTATAGTTAATTAATACTGGATGGAAGAGAACTTTTTTTGCACCCCAATGGGTAAGAGTACGTATGTATACAACATGATGCATGTTTTTGAGGATGATGAAGCTTGTTCCGATGTTGTTTCTATGGGTTCTGAATTGAGTGGATTTGGTCAGTATCTTAATAGTGAAAATTGTAACATTCCTGATAGTTTCAGTGTTGTTCAAGCTGAAGTCGAGGAGATGAAGAATGGATTTGTTGTGTTGGGTATATATGGCATTGGTCAGGCAAAATACCCAGAGAATGATATCGATTTAGGGTTTGATGATGTTCCAAAGAATCTTGCAGAAGGAGATAAGGTAGATGTATTTCTAGAGGAAGCTGGATCAAGATCAAGTACAGTAAAGATCAGTAGAGTGAAGGCAATTAAGCGAAAAATATGGAATCACTTAAAAAATACGATGCAGGAGCGTGGATTTGTGGAAGGCGTTGTTGTGCAGCGTATTAGGGGTGGATGCTTAGTGGATGTTGCTCCTTGTATATTAGATGAAGTGACTGATGCAGCTATAAATAGGCTAAAAGTGCAATTCAAAGCATTTTTACCTGTGAGTCAGGTGTGTGCTGATGGTAGTGAAGTTACTGATGAAATTCTTGGATTGCGGAGCAAATTCTCTGTTTTAAATATGGATAGAAAAAACGGTGGTAGTGTAGTAGTTTCACGGAAATTTTATCTTTATCATGAGAGACGCGAGAAGAAAAAGACCTGGGTTTCATCACTTGAACGAGGTTCTATGATGGATGGTCTCGTAAAGAATATTACTGAATACGGAGCATTTATTAATCTTGGTGGCGTAGCTGATGGATTGTTGCATATTTCTGATATGTCATGGAATAGCATCAGCCATCCTGCTGAATTGTTAGAATGCGGCCAATCTGTAAAGGTAATTATTTTGGATTATACTCAAGAAGGAGATAGGATATGTTTAGGTATGAAGCAATTACAGGAAAATCCTCTGGAGAAGCTTGGAGATAATTACAAAGAAGGAGGAGTATATTCCGGTGTTGTGACGGGTGTGAGACAAAGTAGCTTATTCGTAGAACTAGAAGGTAGCGGTGTCTGTGGTATTGTACCAGGAGAAGAAGCGGTATGGGGTCGCTATGTAGGGTCACTGGCAAATAGATTTACAATGGGTGATCCCGTTACTGTGATGTTGTTATCCAAAAACACAGAGACGTGTGAATTGATCTTGAGTATTAAAAGATGCGACACAGATCCGTCTGTGGAGTTTGCGAAAATGCATAGCATTGGTACTGTAGTGAAGGGTAGAGTGAATAAGATATCGAAAAAAGGTATATATTTATCTGTATCAAGCACTGAAGAATCTTCTAAAAACACTAATTCTACTTACGGATCAGTGTGGGGTATTGTAATGAAAGGAGATGTTACATGGGACAGTAATCCTGTCGAAGAGATGGAAAAGTACAATGTAGGTGATGAGATTGATGTAAAGATATTATCACATGGTAGTCAGGATTCATCCGGAATGATGCTTGGTATCAAGCAGTTGATAGCAGATCCAGTGAGTGATGCATTTGATGCTGTGAATGTAGGTGATAAGTTGTCTTGTAGTGTTGTATCAGTTTCAGAGAAATGTGTGGAGATGGAATATGGTACCGGTGCAAAAGTTTTTATGCATAATAAGGATCTCAATCTTTCTAATGAGGACTCTTGTGTCAATTACTTCAAAATAGGGAATCAAGTTGATGTGATAGTCACAGGAATATGCAGAGAATCAATGAGGCTGGAATGCTCTGTTGCTGAATAAATACATGCGTGGCGATGTATTGGTTCTATTGAAGAAATTGCAGCGCAAGTGTGCTTTGTGTTGGATACTCTTCTGCGCAGTATGTGTTCTGTTGATATTGGATGTGAGTTATGATCGCATTGGTCCGAGCGCGAGAATAAATCATCATACCCAGAGAGCCATTATAGGTAGGATTGCTGTATATGGTCATAGTAGAATATGTCAATCTTTACGTGATCTGAATCATAGTGGTATTTATGATGCATTTTTGTTTGATATAGAGAGAGTAGGTGGTGATTTATCTCGCGCGTATGAGATATACACTTGTATATCCAGTATGAAGATTCCGACTGTGTCTGTGATACATCGAGCGATTGGAGGGGGGTATTTAGTGGCATTGGCGAGTAACTATATTGCTACTAGTGGACCTATGTCAATTGTAGGCATTGGTGACGGTGCGAAGATGTTATATAGCAAGGATGATAAATTATTAAATCAAGAATCCATTGATAAAAGAAACGAGACATATATCAATCTTGTGAATTCTATAAGAAAAATCGATATCGCTTCCATCGATAGAAGCAAAGCATTTCTTACAAATCAAGCATTAAAATTAAAATTAATTGATTATGTATCGTATCATAATGCTATTGAAGATTTGATGCGCAAAAATCAATGGAAATCCTATCATATACAAGATATTAAGATGTATTGATATGTTATTAGATATTATCAATATTTAAATGTCCTCTATTAATGATGTAGTGGTTGTATTGTCTCGCTTGTATAAAGATATGAACTTATGCACAATGATGCATGTGGTGCATGTAATTATCAATGAAATCAGATCCAGAGTGATTTTGCACTCTAAGATTGAATTGAGAGGATTTGGTATGTTGTATGTTGGGCATTTTATATGCAGAAAGAACAGATGCATAAGAGTAAAGTACTTTGTCAAATTTAAGCAATACGAGAAGAGATTTATAATTCAAATATAGGAATTGTCTTTGAATATTGAGATCATTGGTAGATTTTGAGAATAGTCGTTTAAAGTGGATTGACGGGGAATTAAAATATAATAAGCTGTATGATTATGCTAAATATCTATAACTTGGTCGATTATATGAAAAGAACGGATTTTATTGCTATGGTATCTGATAAGGTAGATTTGTCTAAAGCAAACGTTACAAAGGTTTTAGATGCGTTTGTGGAGTCGATCGTAGAATCAATGATTGATGGATCAGAAGAGAAAATATCTTTTCCTGGTTTTGGTCATTTCAAGAGAGTGAAGAGATCTGCGAGACAACAACGTAATCCGCTTACTGGTGACATGATGCAGCTCAAAGAGGGTGCAAGTATCAAATTCAATTTGTGTGATGCTTTAAAGAAACGCATGAGCACTCCTAATTAATTAGTATTGATATTTACATATACATGCAGTATCATGCCGAATTAGCTTAAAGGATTTGATATGGCGAATGTTCCTATGTTATGTAGTGATGCTGAGGTATGTTGTGCGTTTGTGCCGAGTGGCAGAATGACAGGTAGTCAGGGCTATTCGTTTACTGCGCCACAACAAAATACAGGACCAGGGTTTTGCATGAGTGATGCAGCAGCAGCAGCTTCTCACCAGAGTGATTTTTTGTGTGCCAACCAGTAATTGCATAAAGTTGTTGATTGAGTTTTAGTTTGTGATGCATATCATGCATATGTTGTATTGGTGCTGCTATGGCTCTTGATTTTATTGATGCTATTTTGATGGCAATTGCTCACGATGATCTGGACACTACGATGTTGATGTGTGTTTTAATTGAAGATCCAAACATAACCCCTCTTGCGTGTGTAGAGATTATAAAAAGAGTCAAATCAGGTGTTGTGCGTAGTCCAGATGACGTGAAGATTATGTTTTCTGAACTTGGTATAGATCCAATAGATTCGAACGATCAGAGAAATGCAACTCAAACAATGATTGTAGATTCTATAAAGAGAATTGTAGAATCTGAATCGAAATATACTGAAGATTCAAGATCAATGTTGAGAATGTTAGTTAGTAGAGCAATATCAGAGCATTGTAAAATTGATTCCAAAATGATGAGATCAATATCTTCTCAAGATGTTCTTCAGGGTATCTTATCTAGAATGAATGGTGCAATTCAAGCTAGATTGATTGTTGCAAGCAGCACAAAGCATGATGTGCACTCTAATTTGCATAGAAGTATGAACTCTAGAGACATAAACACTCTTGAGATTCGAGTAGCGTTTTCTAGCATAATGGAAGTGCTTAGTGAGTTAAAACTGATGCACCAAGAGACACAAGTCCGCTGTATTTCGGAATCGCGAGATGCGCAACATCAAGACTCATTACGTGAGCGTGAAATGGTAAATACCGCTATCATTGATGCAATTGAGAGTACAGGAGATGTTTTAAAAGTCAGATTAGAAGAATTAAGTAGGCAGTTTCCTGGGTTATCTACTTCAGATTTGATGTATCTTGCATTGAATCCCGCTTCCGTTGAGATTGTTCAGGAACAAAGAGAGCAACTTGATATGGATTCTATGAGATCCTTGCGTGAAGTGAATTCAAGAAAGAGTGAAGCGAATGACGTTGCAGATATGAATGGAATCATGGAATTGTATGAAGAAGTTTCTATTCTTGAAGGATGTTTGGATATGGTGCTTTCGGCATTAGATGGTGGTGAGCAAGATGCAAGTGATGATTTGGATCAGGATGTTTATGCTGAGAAAATATCTCAATTGAGGCATTCTTTGTTACAACGTATTCAATTATATGGTGTAGAGGATTTACAGGAGGCTCAGGATCTGATTTCTGAGCTTCTGCAAGATAAAAACGTATGCAAGGAACTCAAGAGAGAATTGCATGAAGCGAGTGAAAACATGAAGCATGGCAACATGAATCATGATTCAATGCGTGAGTTCTCGCGCAAGATAGAGGGGTTTGTATGCTCTAAACGCTGTTCAAAACAACTGGAGAAATTATTGTTAGAGATTCAACGCGAGTTTGATTCTTTATTAGATATTGCAGAGATTGATGATCCGAATTGTGTTCAGGGTATACGTGATCAGCTACAAATCATTGGTCGGGGTTTGATGGGAATATCACATACACAGGATGTGAATAACACATGCATGGAAATGTTGAGTAACATCAAAAGTACCCGAGAGTCACTATATAATGCGCCCCAAGATGAAAGGAAGCAACGAGCACAAGAAACGGTACATAACTTTATATCTGTAGTGGATAAGTTGCGCAATGCAATGCAAATGGGTGAATTGCGTGGATCTAGCAATGTGTCTTGTTCCAGAGAGGCGCGAGCTCCAGAAAAACGGCGTGGAGGTGATTCTATTCCACCAATGGGAATGGCACATTAAAGCTTTAATTGATGTAAGATTTCTTGCGTTATATTGTGTTGAGATTGTTCTCCATTTATAAGATTGCATCTTTGAGGATTATTGAGCGATATAGCGCGAAACCCATCTCGGACTCGTCTATGAAATCCTTGATCACACTGTATATATTTATGTGCAGAGGATGATTTTGAAATGTTGCTTTCTACATTCCTTGTATCCAATACAAAAGTTTTGTGAGGAAGCCATTGTATTCCTCGAAATGCAATTTCATGAATATCAGATATCCATTCGAGATCTACTCCATATCCATAATGCTGATAAGCAACAGTAGAGTCTATAAATCTATCACACAAGACAATTTTATTTTGTTGTAATTGAGGTTCGATATTTACTATAAAATTCTCATATCGCGCTGCAATAATCATAAGGAGTTGAGTTTTTATCTTTGCGGATTGATGATCTGCGCTAAGAAATATCTCTCGGATTGCCTCTCCTATTGTGGTACCACCCGGCTCGCGCGTAACAAAGCATCGAGATCGAGTGTTTGAGTTAATATGATCTGCAATGAGGTGAGATTGTGTGGTTTTGCCAACCCCCCCCAAGCCCTCAATGGTAATGAACATTATTATAAATCTAACAAAACCACTCCTGGATTTTCTAGGACTTCTTTGATCTTCACAAGGAATGTTACTGCGTTTTTTCCATCTACAATTCTATGATCATATGATAGTGCAAGATACATCATGGGTCGTATTTTGATGTCCCCATCCACCACAACTGGTCTATCTTGTGTCTTGTGCATTCCAAGTACCGCTGATTGAGGATAATTCAAAATTGGAGAAGACATCAGAGATCCATATGTTCCACCATTTGAAATAGTAAATGTTCCGCCTCGTAAATCATCAAGCTTCAGAGTATTATTCTGTGCATTTTGCGCGTATGAAATGATTTGTTTTTCAATTTCTGCAAATGACATTGATTCAGCATTGCGAAGAACTGGAGTTATTAAGCCTTTTTCCGTGCCTATAGCAACGCTAATATCACAATAATCGTGATGTACAATCTCATTTCCGTCTATTTGCGCATTCACCATTGGGATGCGCTGTAGTGCATATATTGACGCTTTGATAAAGAATGACATGAATCCTAATTTCACATCATGCGTTTTAATAAATCTATCCTTGTATAATGAGCGCAAATGCATCACATTGGACATATCCACTTCGTTATATGTTGTAAGGATTGCGGCGGTATTTTGTGCATTTTTGAGATGTAATGCAATTGTAGAGCGCAATTTAGTCATTTTGATGCGTCTTGTGCTTCTATGATTTGAATCCAATGACTGTGTATTAGAAGAAAGAAGATCTTCTTTTGTGATCATGCCTTTTTTACCAGTACCCTGTGTTATGTTTACTTCTTGTTCTCTTATGATTTTCGCTGCTGCGGGAGATGTATTGGAATTCGTATCTTGTTGAGCCTTATGATTCTGTATTTTTATTGTTTCAGCTACTTCTGTTTTGTCGGCTTTTTCGTTTTTACTTGATTCTGTCATTAGCATTACAACAGTACCAACATCAATCTCATCGCCATCTGAGCAATGAATGGATTGTATTGTACCAGAAACTGGAGCTGGCAATTCCGTTGTGATTTTGTCTGTCTCAAGCTCCATCAGGACATCATCTACATTGACATGATCCCCAGCTTTTACGTTAATAGATGCCACGGTTGCGGAGGAGATAGATTCTCCTAGCGCAGGAACCTTTACTTCAATTGTTATTGTCATATTACCACCATTCTTCGGGGAGAATATCACAGATTATATTTATATACTAGTGATACTATTGCGCACAATAGTATCTCCCAACCAAATCTTGTGTGTTCATGTTGATTGAATCAGTCTCAATGAGAAGTTCATTATGAAATGTATCTATAATTGTATATTTCTGAATCTGATTTTGAGATAAAGCATCATGCAGCTCTGATTTTTGAACCTTGATAAGTGACATGCATTTCATTGGTACTGCACTCTTATAATTATCTCGTATATCAAATGGCACTTTACTTATGAGTAATGCATTTTTATGTTTTGCAAATGCAATAACATCATTATACATCCACCATTTGGATGCGGAGTTTGGATGCGATACCACTCCAATGTACATATTTTCGAGATATAGATTTAATTGGGAATCAAAATCTTGTGCAATCTTCAGAGATGTGGCATCTGGAAAAAATTCCTGCGCTGTAATGATCAAATCATTATTACTCGCAATAATTCCCAGCTCTTGTTCGTTGTACAGAGATTGAGAAATCAAATTACGTACAATTCTGAATATGCTATTATAGCCATATTGCGGATATAAAGCATTAACAAATGTAAATAACACTTCATATTCTCTTCCTGGTCTCATGTAAGGAAGATTCGTAGTCTTGTTGTGCATTGTTTTGTATTGTCCAACGCGACCTACAATTTCCATTCTGTTGATCAATAATTGACATATATTACTATCGATCTCATCTATTTTTTTGCGCAAGGATGCGAGACCAACATCACACATCACTCTAGTACCAAGGGTCCAGATTGTTTTTGTGCATTAGTACCATTACCTGACCATGAATCTGATGGAAGTGTATTTCCAGTGTTATTCCATATATCACTCGATTGAGAATTGCTTGTACTGTTGTTTCTAGTGTTGGATGATTGTGTGCGCGATACAAAGCGATCCGCGGGTGCAACATTGCCGTTATTGCCATTAAATGCATAATTCCTAGAAATATATTTCCTAGGAGAATCGAAGATATCACTACGATTATTATTTGGCTTGAGCAAACCTCCAGCACCACCATTCATGAGAGATAACGCTGCAGTAATTGCATTATCATTTGGATGTTTTGCACAATGATCAATTAAACGATCTCCGACGGCTAGAAAACTCGACTTACTAAAAGGTTGTTGCAATCTAAACCCCTGAGATGCAGATCCCATGATATCATATAGTCGTGATACTCTATCTCGCACCACTCGTGCTCCTAGATTTTTATCTCGCACTTTTCCATTAACAGTTAATATATCCTTACAAGTTGTAATCATTCCATTAAGAAACATCTCACTCCATGCATTAGTCATAAGTTGAGATGTTGGATCTATGACTACAGGTGCACTATATAAGCCACCATAAGATCTGTAACTCAACGAGGATGCTGACATCAGCAAAACAAAAACATACATTAATCTTTTCATATTCATCAAAATAACCTCATTACCTTATTATATGAGTCGTATATTGCATGCATATTAACTCTAATGGGATGATAAATACATATCATAATCAAATGGAGAGAATAATATTGTTGATAAAAAGCCACGTACAATGCTGGTTGATGGATTATCACCATCCGTTGGTACTGAGTATTCCATACGTTTTCTCAAGGATCTATCTGCAATTGGTCCTTGAGAATTTTCTCCCGTTGAAATTATGCATATTTTTACTCTATCGCGCTCTTGTGTGATATCGCTGAATTCTATCCAATCATTCTTTGCAGAATTTGCATGCTGTTTATTCTGCCATAGCATCAATTCGGGATGTAATCTCCATTTATTATATATGCTGAGATTATGATATTTTTTATATTTCTGATAAGCGCGATGCATGGTATTGATATTGGCGGAGATCAATAATATAAATGCAACAGTTGCGATTATGTCTATGATATCAATAGAGAATGCACTCATTTTGCCAGTTGTGGGTGATATGATTTTACATATTGGTGGTATTATATAAGATCCATCACTGCGCCTGAGTCTTCTTATAATATCTGCTGTGGTAATGATTCCACATGCAATGATTCCTATAAGCATAACTCTGCTACATTCAATCTTGTGATCGCGTTCGTAATTTTGACTATCGTGCATCGTTGATGAAACTCCTTGAGGCATGGCGGCAATAGTGAGTTCATTGTCTGCTCCTTTATTGCGTATTAATTCTCGCACTTGTTCTATTGATGAATCGCAATGATCTATTATTCCAACGTTCTTATATTTGATTGGCTGCAAAATGTTATGTATTGTGCATTTAGTATGTTTGATATTTTTGGCATGAGAGCGAGAATCTTTTCTATAATGTCTCTTTATCAAGATTTCCAATACAACAACTGTCATAAACGCAACAAAGATCACTGCGATAAATGAGTATGACATGACATCAATCGCTTTGTTTGCAATCATTCCACTGAATGCTCTATTTCGATGTGATAACGCGCATACTAACTTTGCTCCAATTAATGCGAATGCACCAGAGAATGACAATGCACTGAGCAATATACACCATCCTCTAGCAATCATTTGGGTTCTTGAAGACGCGTATGGAAGCGCTCTATAGACTCTACATCCATCTCCTAATTTGAATACGGACTTGAGTAAGTACAGGATGTTTCCTACCACTGCATGTATAGCGTAAGCTGAATTACTCCGTGGGATTATTGTACAAGAGCGTCAACATGTCAATAGTGGATGCATTGATAATTTCTTATCTCTTTGTACCATCACACTATGAAGAGATGTATCTGTATATTGATGTTACCAATGCTTTTTGCAATGCGGCGCATGGGTTGGAATGTGGGTCTGAGCAATGTGATTGCATCCATCGGTCCGGTTTTCATAAAAATGGGACAGATGTTATCAACTAGAGCGGACTTATTCAGTTCAAACGTTATACAAGAACTTACGAAGTTACAAGATAACACTCCAAGTTTTGCTCATAAGAAAGCACATTCGATGATAATGAGTGCATTTCCTGATGCTTTTGATGAAATTTCTAAATATGCGATTTCATCCGCATCTGTCGCGCAGGTGCATATAGCAACGCTGCAATCAGGTCAAATAGTTGCAGTGAAGGTGCTAAGGCCTCATATCAGGAAGGATTTTAAGAGAGATATTCGATTGATTAAAAAACTTTGGTGCATTGTAGCATTCTGCTCCAAGAAATTACGCAAATTGAATTTTAAAATTGTAATTGAGCGCTTTGAGCAAGGACTTTTAATAGAATTGAATTTAGCGATGGAAGCAGCAAATGCTGAGATGATAAGGGACAAGATTAAATATGAACCTGAAGCTTATATTCCGAAGATACATTGGGATCTCAGCAATGAGAATATATTGACTATGGAATATATTGATGGAACTAAAATCACTGAAGCATCTGGTGATAAACAAATATTAGCAGAAAATTTGATTACTATTTTCTTGAAACAAGTATATCGTGATGGAGTGTTTCATGCGGACTTACACCCCGCAAATATCCTAGTGCGCGCAGATAAGATATGCTTCGTGGATTTTGGAATTGTGGGTCGATTGAGCGCGGAATCTAGGCATTACCTTACTGAGATATTTAGTGGTTTTCTAGAGGGCGATTATGAGAAAGTGGCAGATGTGCATTTTGAAGCGGGATATCTTAACAAAGATTACAACAGATTCGTTTTAGCTTGTAGAGTTGTGGGAGAAGCAATAGTCAATAGGAAATCTCGAGATGTTGCATTCGGAGCATTGTTGCGTCAATTATTTAGCATTATGAATGAATTTGATATGACTGTGCAAGAGGAATTGCTTTTATTTCAAAAAACAATAGTGATGTTAGAAGGTGTTGTGACGCAATTAGATCCAGATGTAAATATATGGGAAATAGCAAGGCCATTCATCACAAAATGGAGTATTGAGAATATGCATCCGATTGAGAAAATATGGCGGGTAGTGCTTTATGAAGCGCAGATGCCTGTATTTCTGAGAAAAATATTAAATAGATTGAGTTGACAACATGCCATTACTGCATGTAAATGTAATAGGGCGATCTCCTGTAATGAATTTTTCAATTTCATTACCAAAGATGCTGTATCTCCAATTCTTTCTAAAAGTATCTTTTTGATGCAAGATGCAATCGATCCATTTACTAATAGCGCATAGACCTGGGGAAATACTGAGTTCACGACTTCGTACTTTGAGCCACAATTTCATGGCATGATGCAATTCTGCACTGAGTGGATCTAGTAACTGGTCTTTGATTTTATCAGATGTAATAGATTTTGGTATTGATTCTAAGAATTCTTTGCACTCTGCAAGAGCATATTGCATATAACCCCTATCATTTAGAGTTTCATTTAATTTTACATGGAGAGAGTATAGATACCGTACATCGTTGATTGCGTATGCAATTTGCTCATCTGTTAGTGGTCTTGTATACCAATTACTGCGTGTACATCCTTTTGATATGTCAATCCCAAGAAAATCATATAATGCTGTTTTATATCCGGGAGTACCATAATAATGTCCGCATAACATAGCATGAATTTGTAGATCGAGAATGTTATTTGGTATGATTGACAAATTCTTAACAAGAGCAAGTATGTCTTGCTTGCATGCAAAAAATACTTTTGTAATGTTTTGATTCCTTAGCAAAGGATCTAAGGATTTCAGTATGATGCACGAAGAAGTATCAAAGAGGAAAATTTCATTGTTGTGCATGATTTGCACCAAACAGATATCATATCTTGATTCATAACACATGAATTCCATATCCATATATATAGTTTTATCATTACTAGATAAAATTCTATTTATCACGTCAGTAGATTGTATAGAATTCTCTATCAGCATTATTTTTTCATTCCAAGAGATATGTTAAAGTGGCGCATATTATAATCACGATCATCGTACTGAGCGTTATCATATGCCTGGAATAATTCTTGAAGTTTCTTATGCAGAGATTTTATTGCTCCTTTCTTCTGAGCTGTGATAAATGCGCTCTTGTTAAGATATATTTGCCCAGAGAACAGAGGATATTTTCTATATGTCGCAATAAAATTAATTATACCATCCTTGGGAGCAATGGTAAAAAAATTATATGATCCATCACTCTCTGCAATTGCAGAACCCGTATGTGAGAATCCGTCCTTATCATAGAAATCATCATTCACCAATGCTTTTGTATGATCCGCAATGTCAGTTCCTTTTGCATCTTTTTGCCAGATTTGTATTGTCGCTCCTTTTAACGGCATGCAATTATCATCAAGAATCTTACCAATGAGGCGTATTTTGCTTCCTTGAGCATATTTCCACGAACCGGCCAAATGATCCATTGAAGATGATAAAGAAAATCTTTTTGGTATTCTGGTGTGCTTAAGATTTGGTAGAACCGTACATATTGCAGCACGAGAAATAGAGGCATGAACATCAAATACGAACATACTCATGAGAATCAAAAGCAATGGATACATGCTGGACCTAAATTAATTTTGCAATTTCCATTGCAATCTCCATACTTTGACTTGCATTTAGTCGTGGATCACAATGTGTGAAATATCTATTTTCAAGATCATGTGCCGAGATGTTCTGATCTCCACCCAAACATTCAGTGGAATCCGATGCAGTGAGTTCCAAATGTACACCACCTAATACTACTCCTGCAGATGTACATACATCAAAACAATTCCTGATCTCAGATACAATTTGATTAAGCTTTCTAGTTTTGAATCCGTTTACTGAAATCGTGTTCCCATGCATAGGATCGCACATCCAAAGTACATTCAAATTATTGCGCTTAATTGCTGCTATAATTGGAAGGAGTTTCTCTTGTACTGTGTCAGATCCCATTCGAGAAATTAGGACAATTTTACCATATTCGTTATGTGGATTCATTGTAAGAATCACCTGACATAATTCATCAGGAATTGTACCAGGACCTACTTTGATACCAATGGGATTGCCAATTCCTCTCATGTATTCAACATGTCCGCCATCAATGCCGCGAGTTCTATCACCAATCCATAGCATGTGTGCACCGAGATTATAATACTCATTGTCCACTTTTCGAGTCATCGCTTCTTCATAATTCAAAATCAACCCCTCATGAGATGTGTACAGGGTTGCATCATTGAACTCCTTGCAATGCTCAACATTTACTCCACAAGCTCTCATGAATCGTAAGGATCTCTTGATATGAGATATTACGGAATTGATTTCACTGTCACCTTTCGGCATTGAGAATGCTTGTTGGTATCGATCAATGACATTTTCTACTGCGAGAAAACGATGACCTGGCATCATGCGTAACATATTCATCTTTTGACACGCATTATTGTATGCAAGCATCATTTTTCGTGGATCATGAGCGCGATCTTGTTCTGTGAATTCAATGTTGTTCACCATATCGCCTCTATAACTTGGCAATGAGACTCCATCTTGTGCTTCCATATCCGAAGATCTTGGTTTTGCATATTGCCCAGCTACTCTTCCTATTCTAACTATTGGTTTGTTTGAGATGTCACTCATTACGATAGACATAAAGCACATCAAAGTGTGATATTTCTGGATTGTGTTTTCTGAAGTTTCTCTAAAAACTTCTGCGCAATCGCCCGCTTGCAACACAAATGCTTCATTGTTCATTGCTGTTTTGATGTCACGTTTGAGATTTTGGATCTCATGTATAGTTACCAATGGTGCGGATTTCTGTAAATTTGTTTCAACTTCTTGAAGCAGAGACGCGTTTTCATATGTAGGTTGTTGCAATGTGGCTTTATGTTTCCACGATTTAGGATTCCAATCTTGATTATTCATAAATTTATATACCACACAATCATCACATTGTTCTTTTCGTGAGATGGGCTATAATAGGTAGCATGTTTATATAGGTCAACGTAGTTCTATGCATAATATTGAATATTGCAAATTAATATGAATGATGAAGCGCTAAAGCATGGGAGTTTGAAGGAGTGTATATCTCGGGTTGTGCGAGATTTAGATGGTAAAAAAAGCGTATCTTTTGATGAATTGAGTGAGATGTTCTTTGCAAAATCGGTACCAGATGTAGACACAATGGAGCATCTTATTTCGATAGTCGAGAGCATGGGTATTACTATAGAGCAAGGCACTATAGATCACGATAAAACAAGCATCACAAAGCCAGAGCCTCAGGATAGCAAGGCGACAAAGCGGGAAGAATACGATGATGATGATAGTGGATCACATTCCATGAAGTACGATTTCATGAAGATTTATCTCAATAAGATCAGTAGTATAGCTCTGTTGTCCCGACAAGAGGAACAGGATCTAGCTAGGAGTGTTGAGGAGGGTAGGATTGAATTGCTAGATTTGATCATAAGGTCTAGAGCCGCTTGCGAGAAGATTGCGGATTGGTGTAGCAATGCGGAATTATCCAGAGATAGAGGCAATCCGTTGAATATCAACAATATTGATCTCTCGAGATTGTCTGGTGAGGAAGTAGATTTTCATGATGATGAAGATGATGAAGTGGAAACGCCCAAGCATGTTGATCATGATGAAATAGAGGAACAACATGTCAATGCGAATGATGAAGATGAGGATGATGAAGAGGAAAGTGATGACGGACTCTCTCCTAGGGAGAATATCATGCAAAAGATACGCCTCTTGCATGAGAAGATTGTGCTCATTTTGAAATGCGATGTTGAGATACAAAAAAGCGCTATGCGACAAGAAGTCCTGGATTTATTGATTGATATCAATGAATGTGGAAGGATAAATCAGGAATTAATCAAGCAAATATATAAAATTTATGACAATGTATCTGATCAAGAAAGCATAATTAGGAGAATATCTAGGGTATATGGTATCAAAAATAAGGAGATTTCAGATTTATTAAATGAGCACGACATAGAAGTGACTTTGAGCAAAGAAGGGTACGTGACGCGTGATGAAAAATGGCGAATGATGATTTCTGAGAAGAGTGATGAGATTGCAAATGCTATTAACACCATGAATGGCATATGTGAAACACATGGTATCATCAGAGGTGAATTCAAAGAATATATCTCCATTTTAAAGAAAAAACAGAGACAGATTGATGATGCAAAGAGTCATATGATCAATGCGAATCTGCGTCTTGTAGTTTCCATTGCTAAGCGCTATTCAAATCGTGGGTTGCCGTTTCTTGATCTGATTCAAGAAGGAAATATGGGATTGATGAAAGCCGTGGATAGATTTCAATATAAGAAGAATTACAAATTTTCTACATACGCAACATGGTGGATACGTCAAGCTACTAGTAGGGCAATTGCGGATCAAGCAAAAACGATTCGTGTGCCAGTGCATATGACAGAGATGGCGAATAAGGTTGCTCGTGTTTCTAAGTTGATACAGCAGGAGCAACAGCGCGAGCCGACTGCCAAAGAGATTGCTGATCATCTTAGAATGCCAGTGGATAAAGTTGTGCGTGCAATGAGAACTCCTCGTGAACCGGTGAGTTTAGATGCGTCCATTGGAGACGATGGTGGTTCATTTGCAGATCTAATACAGGATGAAGATGCATCGCAGCCTTGGGAAGAATCTATGCGCGTTAGTATACAAAGAGATACACAGAAACACCTTCCATCTCTACCTCCGCGAGAAGAACGAGTATTGCGTATGAGGTTTGGTATAGGATTGTGCAGGGACTATACTTTAGAGGAAATCGGAGGAGATTTTGGTGTTACTCGTGAGAGAATAAGACAAATTGAAGCGAAAGCTTTAAGAAAATTATGCAAGAGAACCGATTTAAGATTGCTCAACAATTACAGTATATCTCGACTAAGATCTGGTAAATGATTGATAAGGTGTCAATAATATGCTATAATAAGCTTATTATTTAACCAAAAGGTGAATTATGGATCAGAGTCGTATGTCAAAATTAAGAAAAGAATATGGTACATTAGCTCCAATATCAGGTGCAGTGGGATGTACTTTGTTGATCGTTGCTGGTGCTTTTGGAGTGATATCTTCAAGTACTCATAATGAAGTATCAAAGCAACTATCGGAATCAATTGCTGGTCTGGTGATTATTGGTATAGCGCTTGTATTAGTGGCGTATATTATATCAATAATTAAATTTCGTAGTAGATTCAGTGATAAATTAAAAAAGAGAGATCGAGAGAGTTATGCAAATCATCTCAGAACATGGTTTATGCCTGTAGGTGCATCTGCATGTGTATCGGTAATTACCGGTGTATCTCTGATTGTGATTGCCAAGGCAAGGCTCTTGCATGGTGATATTGATACTCATACTTTTGCTAAGATCGGTGTTGCAAGTCTTGTTTTATGCATGATTGGATCTATAGGATTCATGACCCAATTTCTTATGCGATTTCACGCGGTTGCACTTGATAAGAGGAGCGGTACACAAGATAAATCATTAGATGCAAAGTACAAATACTTCTTATTAGTAGCTTGCCTTGGTTCTACATGTTTATTGATTGGGAATTTTATGCGATTCTTAATTCAAATCAGCAAATTAAAAGCATTAAATGGTGATCAAACATTATTTGATACATCGCATTACAATGCTATAACAATCACTTCTTTTGTATTTTCTGCGCTTGGTGGTTTGTTCTTGACGATATATTTCTCAATATTCGCAGTTGCAGCTGTGCATAATTCTTGTGAAGCGCTTAAATCAGATACAGCAACTCCAGCAGCACCAACTCCAGCAGCACCAACTCCAGCAACTACAACAGCAGCAACTACAACAACTCCAGCAACTACAGCAGCAGCAACTACAACAACTCCAGCAGCAACTACAACAGCAGCAACTACAGCAACTCCAGCAGCACCAATTACAGCAATTACAGCAACGACAGCAGCAGCACCAATTACAGCAATTACAGCAACGACAGCAGCAGCACCAATTACAGCAATTACAGCAACGACAGCAGCAGCACCAATTACAGCAATTACAGCAACGACAGCAGCAGCACCAATTACAGCAACTACAACAGCAGAACCAACTTGCTCACAAGGTCATGTGCAGGGCAATTGGATTGATCGGAATTTGAATAGGCAGACGGTGCGGTATCTCTGTGATCAAGCATGCGGAAGTATCGTATTTTGGCCGCCGCCCGCGCGAGACGATGCTGCACTAGGTGGTGGTACATTGGTATAATCACATGATTTCCTGAAGTGCTGAGAGTGCCAGGAAATTTGCATCATCATTATTGAGGGTGTGTGATTTTGCTCTTAGGAGTGCTTTGTACGCTCGAATGCAAATTCTAGGAGGAGCTTTTAGCATGATTTGATGTATAGAAGATTCTATTGCTTGCATTAGATCCCGATGTTCTATTTCCATAGAACACACTGTGTGCATTGGTATCTTTTTTAAGATAATACGCATTATAAGAGAGCTTAATTGTGCATTGCTAGATACATTCGCTGATATATAGCGCACAATGCATCGGCTTTGTATGGTTTTTGGCAGCATGGATGTATGATGTGCTGTTAATATAAAGCAAGAATTTGAATCCTCCATTGTTTTTAACAATGCATTGTAAAATGCATTGGTGCTTGTATTTATATTATGCATTATGACTATATTGGCTTGTTGTGTGAGGCAGAATTCTGTGATTTTGCGTGCATCCGAGACTAAGATTTTCTCTTGATCGAATATTATGAAATTATCATGCTGAGAATCTATGTTGATCTTGAATTGTTGTTGGATGATATTTTTCACTTCTTGTTTTAAGAGAATTGGATCTGGTCCGATGAGTAGTTGATGATATTGATGCATACTTTGCAGTATAGATAGGCACTGATATACTAATTATTTGTGTATTTATGGTCAATTCATTCGTTGTAGTATTGTCATCTCCATCTGGAACCGGAAAAAGCACTGTAGGTGAGAGATTGCTTTTTCAATGAGCATGGTGCAATGCACTGACATCACGTCAAAGGAGAGGGAATGAGGTTGATGGTATAGATTATTTTTTTACTAACAAGAAAGAATTCATGTTCGAGTGTGATAATGAGCGAATGTTGGAATACGCTGAGGTATTTGGAAATATGTACGGTACTCCAAGTGCTTATGTGCAAGAAAAATTAGACATTGGAATAGATGTGTTGTGCATTATCGATTGGCAAGGTGGTGTCAATATTATGAATAGTATGCGCGAGAGAGTTGTGAGTATATTTATGATGCCTCCATCTCTTGAAGCATTGGAATCGAGATTGCGCACTAGAGCAATTGACAGTGAAGATGTGATTTTGCGTCGCTTGAGTGAAGCGAGGTATGAAATGCAACAGCGAGATAAATATGATTATATAGTGATAAATGATAAAATTGAGGATACTACTCAAAAAATACTCTCTATCATTTATAATGAACGATCCAGGAGATTGAATACATGAATTTATACTGTACAATCTCGCTATGTTCCTCGGTAGCTCAGTGGTAGAGCAGTTGGCTGTTAACCAATTGGTCGTAGGTTCGAATCCTACCCGGGGAGCCATTGGATAAACGTAAAGAAAACATCTTATAAGAGATAGTATATATTGCAGATGACATGTTGTTATGATAACTGTTGTGGATATAAGTTCAGTATGCGCAGTTGATATCAGGATTGTTGGAAATGAGAGAATAGGAGAAGTGACAAAAAAATCAGAGCTCTCTATACAGATGTAGTGTATGGAAGAGTGAAGCAATACCAGCGCTGGATGTCATGTATCGCGTAAATCATCTTGCTTGTAAAAAAAGACAGTTGATAATTAGTGATTGTTACGGAGATTTTGGATGTTCTGTCGGTTTCAGTGGTGCGTCTGCGTTAACAGAATGAACTGTTCTTGGTGGAATTTTTGGTCTATTGGCATCTAGTTGCGCGGTTGTGGCATCAGGTTTGATTGTTCCTGATGAATGTGGTGACACTGCAGCATTTCTTGGATGATTTGCAGGGAGCGTGAGATCTGGATATATTGATGGAAATACTTTTGGTTTTGTGGTATCTGTTAATGCTGTTGTTTTTTTAGACTTAGCATCATCTTTTGGTTTAGATGGTGCTGGATTTTCATGTGCCCATTGTGCAAATTTTTGCTCGAATTCCATTTCATGCTTAAAATGTTGCTGTCTGCGTGCAGATATTATCAGTGCTGTGATAATGAGTGCAGTGATTGCTGCTAATATGCAAAACGATGTAAGCAGAAATATCGCTTGATTGCTGTGTATATTCTCATGAGCATTAAAAATGCCGGAATGATCACCGAGATGGAATTTATCTACACTTGTGTATAAATCAGTAGGTATTCCTCCCCAATGACTCAGAGAACCATGATTCGAAAGTTCAGATATCCATTTATGCACTGCAAAATACCCCAATGCACCAGAGCACATTGTGAGTGTAAATGATGCTATAAGGAAATTCTGTGTTATATTCTGTGATTGATGATAGCTTTTTTGGGCTTCTTGTATTGTGGTTGGAGTATTGTAAGTTCTGTGTACAGAGTGCATGACAATACAGAATATCAATATCAGAGTTAGCACTGCAAATATGCACGCCGCTGCTATGGCTGCATCATGTGTATTAATGCGATCGTAACCGCTGTAAGTTGTATGCAGTTCTACTGCGCTACTAGACAAGACGCGACTCCACATAGCAAACAAGGCGGTTAGAGATCCACATCCAAGTGCAAGAGTGATTAATGTGAAAGACAAAAAATTATTCGTTGATTTGCTAGATTTCTCATCAAGACTATAGCGTGGTAAGTGATGCGTAGATTTAATTTCGTATTTATTTTGCGCTCCAAGTCTCTTAATTCTGGAGACATCTTGCCTTGTATATATGACATACTCATAACGAAATTCAGCATAGTCATAGAATTTTCTGTCCAAGCTAGGAATTATGACATCTTGTTGAGGTTCAGTAAGTTTAATGATGAGATTTTCGTTATATCTATCGTCAAATCCGAATGCAAGACGCATCATCAATTGATGATATCTCTCATTTTCGAGTTGTTTCTCTAGTGCCTCTTTTGTATCACCCGCAGTTGCATTGCACAAAAGTTCTTTCATTTGTCGAATTAGTATTTTTGATTTATAAAAGCGAGTTTCTATTACTCTTCTTCTTTTATAGTAAGCATCATCTAATGCTTTGAACTCTCTATTATGAACATCCTCAGAAGCATTGAATGAGTCATCACTGGACATTAATGAAGATGAAATATCATCATGATTGTTGCGTTTAAGTTGAAATATTTGTTCTTTTTTCTCGGCAATATCATGCAATTTATGATTAACATTCTCATGAATGGATATCATAGCATCTCTGTATTTTTCTATTTGACGTATATTTGTAATTTGATTTTGATTATCAGCTAGTGCTTGCTCACATAATGTGGCCATATCATTCAATGCGCTGTAATAGTGATCCACTAGATCATGATATTGAACGTACAGAGTTTCGAGTTCTGATTTGTGATCACGATATTCTGTCAAGATCTTTTGAGGATTAGTAATTGTAGGCATGTCGCATCTAAGTTTAATTATCTAATCCAGAATACATCTAAATTATTAAATAATTAATTCATTCTCCCATATTTGCTCATATGATTGCCGCTTGCGTATTAATTTGCATTGTGCATTTTGTACTAGAATTTCAGGTATCAATGGTCGCATATTGTATGTAGATGACATAGAAGCGCCATATGCACCCACATCTCTTATCACGATGATATCACCATGTTGTGCTGCTGTGAGTAATTCAATATCTCCGAAATAATCACTTGATTCGCATACTGGACCAACCACTCTATATTTTTGATTATTCATTTGTTTTTGAGATATTGTCTCTGGCATTAATCTGTGTTCTGCGCCATACATTGCCGTTCTCATCATATCGTTCATACCCGCATCGATTACGAGAAATTCGATATCCAAGGGCTTATGTGTGTATATAACTTTAGTGATTAATATTCCTGCATCTTGCATTATTCGCCTTCCAGGCTCAAGAATCAGATGCACACCCAATCTTTGAGCTAGAGTATTTGAATGTTGTGCATATATTGCGAAATCACGATCATCCATATCTCCAATTCCACCACCTATATCAAGAGTTGAAAATTGGTGTTTTTGATATATTTCCATTATAATTCTGAAAAGATCAAGGAATGGTGTGATGTTTGAGATATTGGAACCTATATGAAATGACAATCCTCGTATTTTGATATTAGAAAGATCCATATCGAGTATTGATTGTACGGACATTGGATGTACGCCGAATTTGCTATTTTTTTGTGCGGTAGAGATTTTGTAATGCGCTCCTGCTGAAATATGTGGATTGATTCGTATGCCAATATTGGGGCATTTATCCATTTCTCTTGAGATATTATTAATCATGATCAATTCTTCAATTGATTCTGCATTGATTTGTAATATTCCGAGTTCAATGGCGTATCTTAATTCTTCTGGAGTTTTACCAATGCCTGAGAACACGATTTTGTCAGTAGGTACTTCTGCAATTGTATGCGCTTTCTGTAATTCTCCACGCGATACCACATCCACACCAAGTCCACATTCTTTGATGATTTTTAATAGATATGAATTATTGTTTGCTTTGCATGCATAACAAATAGTGGCACTTGGAAAAGCTTTGGTAAAATAAGAAGCATTAGCACGTATAGCATCGGATGAGTATGCGTAAATTGGAGATCCATAAGTCTCAGCAATGCATGATATTGCACAATCATCAAGATGTAGTTTCTTGTTTTTGTAATGTAACATTTAAATCCGATAATCTCATTTGCTTAGAAAGATATTTATGACCACGATCAACAATTTTATTACATCCATCTGGTAACTTTGTGGATGATATTATTCCAAGATCATTGCTATCAATAATCTCTAATTGTATGCTGTCAACTTGATCATTGCACAGTAATTTGATCTGCGGTCTTCCTGATTCAGAAAATTCAAGTGCAGAATAAGGTATCTGATGCACAGTTAATTCTTGATGTGGAATGTCAATATGTACATACTCTCCGTCCCGAATACTCATTGTATCTATAGGTAAAATCTTAATTTTATAAGTCCCTGTGCGATCGTTCGAATCTTGAGATACATTATCGATGCGCCCGTTAAATATGTGATCGTGATATTTGATGATTGCATCATTATTTTTAATTAAAGATTCTGTATTGTATTTAGATGCATATGCGATAAATTGTATCTCATTATTTGCAACATCTATTTGCGATGCTCTAGGGCATCCGGCCGCTATTGTGGATCCAACTTTGGCATGAATATGTAATACTTGTCCATTCATTGGAGATCGAATGTGAGTTTTTTCTAAGAGATTCTCTGCTTGATCAACTTTCATCCGAGCTTCTGCGAGATTTGCAGAAGCAAGTTTCATTCCGACATATGATACATCTCCATTGTTTTTTAAGGCTTTATTGTTTTTATATTCCATTTGTCTCAAATTCAACATTTTGCGAGCGCTCGTCAAAGCCGACGATCTACCATCATCTTTCAATGTAAATAGAATATCATTCTGTTTTATTTGATCTCCTTCTTTGACATTGATTGATGAGATCTTACCATTAATTTCAGAGCATATCTGCATGCGATTTTTAAATTCAGATTTTGCAATCAAATGATGCTTAGGCTCAAAGAGGAATGCCTTGGGTGCGAACACAGCAACTGATAGCTTGTCAGCCGCACAAGAAACATGAACAACAAAAAGCGTCAATAGTACAAATAACATAAAGTTGCGCTACACAGCATCTTTAACGCTTTGCGTCCTCATCGGATCCCCATTCACCAGGAAATGGTCTTGTTGCTTTTGTATTGTGTAATTTTGTTGATGGGACATTGCGATCCTTTTGAGAGTCTTGTTTTGTGTTACTATCCTTGTTAGATGCAACATCATTACAATCACAATTACAATGCAGATTCGTACGTGTATTTGATGTATTCGTGAATCCTGAGGAATTATTGACAGTAACATACGATGCGCCAATTGGATACTTTAGATTAATCTGAGATATTGATAAAAGAAATGAAAGTAACATATACTGACCTAAAAGAGGTATATGACATATAACAACGATAAAGATGGTTAGTCAATGAAAAAAAGATGGATTGCAGAATTTTGCGCTACTGTGGCATTTATTGGAAAAAGTCGATATATTCCTGGTACATTAGGTAGCATTCCAGCGCTCTTTATAGTTCCGAATTCAGGTATTGTGATATACATATTGATATTCATTCTGATATCTATAATAGGTGTGATATCGATTGAATGTTATGAGAATCGTGATCAGGATCCACGAGAGATTGTCATAGATGAGATCATTGGACAAATGATTGCAATTTTTGTGATAAAAATAGCAAATGTGGAAATTTCATGGAAGATTCTAGTGATGTTATTCTTGATGTTTCGCTTCTTTGATATTATTAAACCATGGCCCATAAGTCTGATTGATCAAAATATGAAGAATACAGCAGGAATTATATTGGATGACGTTGTGGCGGGTGTATTTGCTGGATTCATATCATTGCTGTTTGTATGGTTATTCTGGTAATTCCATGCATTATTGTTTCAAGCGATCTTTTGCAATCGTGTTGGTGTATGCATAAATGATTCTGATATCTTTGGCACGGATGCATCTTATTATGAATTAGTTATCGTGTTATTGATATAATGGAAAATCATCAGTGAATTGTGGAACAATATCTATTATTAACTCACTGTAACGGATTTTGCCAAATTTCTCGGCCTGTCGATATTATTGCCTCTTAACTTTGCAGCAGAGAATGCAAGTTTTTGCATGATTGCCACGGCGGAGAATGCAAAGTCAGATTCATTTTTGCAATTCAAAACAATAATGTTATTGCATATCTCATGCAATCTTCCTTTGCCATCTTGATCTGTTACAACTATTACAGTACCTCGTCGCGCCAATACTTCCTGAATACTAGAGCATATTTTCAAGAATCCTGAGTCACATGGTGCGATTGCAATCACTACGCTATCCTGATCAATCAGCGCAAGTGGTCCATGCTTAAGCTCTCCAGCTGCAAATGCCGCAGCTTGTATGTATGCCAATTCTTGCATTTTCAACGCACCTTCTCTTGCTATACCATAATTAATTCCTCTGCCAATATATATTAAGTTTCTACACTTAGATACTGTATGTGCTATGCTAGATATATCCACATTCTTGATCACCACATCTACGATCTGTCCTGTACATTTAAGTTGTTCGATCTTACTATTGAGTAATCCCTCAAAATACAATGACATACATTGCATTACCATCATTTGCGATAACACTGTTTTCGTCGATGCAACGCTAATTTCAATGCCAGAACGCGTGTTGATTACAATGTCTGCCTCTTTACACAAGCTGCTATTATAATTATTTACAATAGCTATGGTTTTTTGACTGCGCGATTTTGCAAGCTTGAGAGCTGAAAGTGTATCAGCTGTCTCGCCAGATTGTGAGATGAAAATGCCAATGTTGTTATATACTATATCGCGTCCTATATATTCTGACGCAGATTCTACTCTGGTTCTGATGCCGGCCCTATCTAGCCAGAATCTCGAAATCAAGCCCGTTATATAAGATGATCCACATCCAACAATATCCACCCCAGTGATTGAATCTTTCATATCGGATAACTGAAGAAATTCTTGAGGAATCTCACTTATGATTCTTTGCAAAACCACAGGTTGTTCGGACATTTCTTTGAGAAAATAACATCCTTCATATACTTCTGAATCATGCTGTTCTTGCTCATTGTTGCTCCTTAGCATCAACAGTCTACGTTGAGTGTTTTGTACTTCATACAGTATTGATGCATCTGATGCACCTATAGCAGCTATTTCATCATCTTCCAAGTATAAAATCTTATTTGTGAATTGTGAAATTGCGTATGAATCAGATGAAACAAACATTTCATTTTCTCCATACCCGATTACAATTGGAAGTGTGCGTTTTGCTGCAAAAATTCTGTTATAATTCTCAAAAATCACTACAAAAGCAAAATCTCCTTTGATGGCAGAGATAACGGATTTGATCGCATCTTCGGGTTTAGATTCTGATATTATGCATCTATGTAGCAACTTGAGCAGTACTTCTGTATCTGTATCTGTGGAGAAAGATTCTCCTTCTTCTACGAGTTCATTATATAATTCAAGAAAATTTTCAACAATGCCATTGTGTGCAATTGCAATTCCATCTAATACATGAGGATGTGCGTTTTTAATTATAGGAGGTCCATGTGTTGCCCATCGGGTATGTGCTATGCCTATATTTGAGCAAGTATTCATTACATCAGTAATTGGAAGATTGTCTACACCACCTTGCGCTTTGAAACATCTGATCTTGTTGTTTGCAATGCACGCAATTCCGGATGAATCGTAACCTCTATATTCAAGCCTAGAGATACCATCCAATAACTTACCAGAGATGTCATCTCTATGAGACACAATGCCAATGATTCCGCACATAAATGTAGCCACAATCTGCGATGGTACTAATTATAATGCATATGATCAAGAAAATTTATATACACAGTTGCACAATGGTCAATGAATTCTGTTGATATCACTTTATATCCATTGAACTTGTACGAATCGAGATTGTCTATTTTTTTGTACTGCCTTGATGTGATACTTAGTTTTAATATAATTAGGATATGGACTGTGATGATCTAATTCCGTAACACTCATTTTTGAGTTGCTATTCATTATATTGAGTGTATTTATAAAATAATCTTCTATGTCAGAAGAAAATATCATTTTTCCATCTCGTCTTAATTTAGACCCTAAAATAGCAAATCTTGCTTTGTTGAATAAGCGTTTTTTGTGTTGTTGTTTTTTAGGCCATGGATCAGGAAACAATATATACAATGTACTGATACTATTATCTCTGATATTGCGAATAATATAATCCATATTATTTGGCCATATTAATATATTCTCGATCTCATGATTTTGTATTTGTGCTAATACTTTAGCCACTCCATTCATGTATACTTCTATGCCAATATGCAATACATCAGGATTCAACAATGCCTGATGTATTAGATGCTCTCCCATTCCGAATCCAATCTCGAGTATTGTTTGTGGATATTTATGCATTGATGTTGCATATGATAATTCATTGAATTCGACCGCAGGTAGGACATTAGTGATAAGATCTTGTCTATATTTACTCATAGTTCTGCCAATACGTCGCGCATAACTCCTGCATGAGATTTCGGAGTGATATTTGAATGACATAGGCAATAGCAATTACTATACAATTTTATATTGCTGAATTGAAATAGAAAAATGGCGGAAAGAGAGGGATTCGAACCCTCGGTACTGGTAATTCCAGTACGACGGTTTAGCAAACCGCTGCCTTAAGCCACTCGGCCATCTCTCCCGCAAGGCCAGAGCCGGAATTGAACCGACGTACAAGGATTTGCAGTCCTCTGCATAGCCACTCTGCCATCTGGCCACAGGCATCACTATATCTCTTGATGCGTTGTATGTAAATATATTGATCAATCAATGATCTGGCTTGACATGATCTGATAACACCAGATACTATTACTGGTTAATGAATAAATCAGGTGTTTCATGGAATCGACAAAAAGAAAATATTTTAACGCAATAATAAGACATGGTGCATATGCATCATTAGTATACGCAATAGATCCAAGTCTCAAGATATTTACAAAAGAGATAAAATGGGGTGATTTATTAAAATCGTGGGTGATTGGTGGATCGTTTCTATTTACTTGGGTAATGATTGCTACCAAATTTCAGTATAATAAAGTGCATCATTTTATTGAAGGTAATGCAACTCAAAATGCAGCTTTAATTGGTGCAATTGCTCTTGGATCAGCGGTAGTATTAGTATCGCTCGTGAGCATTGTTATAACTCTTAGTATTATGTTGCCAGCATTAAAGCTGACAGCAAATGAGAAATCAGGTTCTAGCAAAGATAAAGGAAAGAATGCACAAATGAATAAGATCATTGACATATTGCTCGGAATTATTGGCATTACTTCTGTAGTTGTTGCTGCGCCTGTTACAATTCCTGCAACCACAATAGGCGCAATCAGAGAATGTTGTGCAACTAATGCTCCTCAAAATTCCACTGCGAAAAAGTGAAGCACTTGATATTGTTCAAAATTTTTGATACATGAATTTGGTTGTTGGTATCAATTATGATAGAAAAAGAAAAAACATCTCAGAACGATGTGAAGATGTCTGACGAGGAGAAACAAAGAAAGATGCAAGAGGCTATGAGCGAGGCTGATGATGATAATTTGTTTAAAACAGACAAACAAAAAGATGCAAGTATGAATGATGTGCACGAGAGTGGACGAGACAATGCAGGTGAAGTGAGCATTGAAGCTAAGCGCGTTAAGCATTTAGAGAATCAGTTACGGCTTCTTGCTGCAGATAATGCGAATCTCAAGCATGTACAGCAGATGGACATGAGAAATGCTATTGCGAAAGAACGCAAGAGATCTGCAGAATTAGCAATGAGTGTGTGTGATGCATTTCTGCTTGCCTTTAAAAACATTAATGAGCACTCCTTAGAGGGTAATGATGCAGCCCAAGATCTCTTCAAAGGTATGAAAATGCTATTTGGATGCATGAAAGATGCATTGGGGAAGCGCGGGATTGAAGTTCATGACCCTAAAGGTAAGCAATTTAATCCTGCAATGCATGAGATTATCACTACCGTGCCGAATCCATCTAAGCAAGATGGATACATAGTGGATGTTGCAAGCCCATGCTATACTGTAAATGGGAATGTTGTGAGGCATGCGAAGGTCATAGTTGTCAAGAATGGCTAGGGTTTTCTCTGGAATACAACCCACGGGTGTAATACACATTGGGAATTATCTTGGTACAATTAAGAATTGGGTGCAGCTACAGAAAGAGCATGAGTGTTTTTTTTGTGTAGTGGATCTGCACTCTTTAACGGTTCCGAAAATCAATCGCGTGATGATTAATGATTGTTTGGATTCTGTTTCTGGATTGATTGCATGTGGGGTAAATTCAGAAAATATTTTTGTGCAGTCTCATGTGTCTGAACATTTGGAATTATTTTGGTACTTGTCAGCTTTTACTCAAGATGGATGGCTTGATAGAATGACGCAATACAAGAATAAATCTCGAGATTTGGGAATGAGTGTGAATCTCGGGTTGTATGCGTATCCGGTTCTGCAGGCTGCTGATATATTGCTATATGATACTGAAATTGTGCCAATTGGTGAGGATCAAAAGCAGCATGTGGAGCTGACGCGAGATGTCGCGGCAGCATTTAATGTGTATTTTGGGTCTGAGATGTTTGTTCTTCCAGAGGCTCAATTAAGAGATGAATGTAGGGTCATGAGCTTGCGCGATGGAAGTAAAAAGATGAGCAAATCAGATCCATCTGAGTATGCCGCAATCAATATAATAGATGACGATGAGATGATTCGTCGTAAGATTATGAAGGCAAAGACGGACTCTGAATCTCATTTATTAAAATATGATGAGAGATGCGAGATTAAGAATTTACTGCAGATTTTTAGTGGATTTTCTGAGTCGGACATTGGTGAGATTTCGTTGCAATATACAAGCATGAAAGATTTTAAGATCGATCTTGCAGATCTCATATGTAAAGAGATTGCTATTATAAGAGAAAAATTTCTAGAGATCAGACAAGATAGAGCTCTTCTTGCGCGAGTGATGCGTACGGGACAAGAGAGAGCATCAGAGATTGCAAAGAAAAAACTACTATCTGTGCGAGAGATACTAGGGTGTTAACCTATACATAAGAGAAGTTTTTCTACGAATTCGTCAATCTTAGTGACCTTATGCTTCATTCCACCTTGAGCTATTGTTGCATTTCCTCCGCCTTTGATTTTTAGTTTCTTTAAGATTGCATCTGCACCAAATTGTTGCTGCATTGTGCTAGATACTCCTACAATAATCAAGGAATCATCTCCAACATTGGAAATGATGACGAGTATACCATATAGAATGGATTTGAGATGCATAGATGCTACTTCTCGCAGAGTTTTAGCATCTGCATTGAGTAATTGCTTGTAGTAGATTGGAAATTTGTTGCTCTGTGATAATGGTACGCAGTTTGCATATGATGATCTCCATTGTTCCATTTGCTTTTTGAGATCTAAATTTTTGATACTTAATTTGCGCATTTCAGATTCGGATTCGCGAAGAGATTCATTCAAATGAGCAATTACTTGTTTGCCAGAAACCGCTTCTATTCTTCTGATTCCACTTGCGATCGAACCTTCGGAGATAATCTTAAAAGATGAGATCTCACCTATGTTCGATACATGAGTACCTCCACATAATTCAATTGAATCGCAATTGTTGATTGTAACAACGCGCACCATATCTCCGTATTTCTCGCCAAACAGCGCTGTTGCGCCAATACTAAGAGCTTGATCTTTTGTCATTTCGGCAATCTGTACTTCATGTTGTACGCTTATAAGATCGTTAATTTCTTGCTCGATTGTATCTAGTACTCCATTTGATACAGAAGATTGATGATTAAAATCAAAGCGCAATTTTTCATGACTCGCAAGAGACCCTTGTTGTTGTATATGCTCTCCTAGATGTTGTCGCAATTTTGAATGTAACAAATGCACTGATGTATGATGTTGTGCTAACTGTTTGCGTCTTGGTAGGTTAATGTGCGCATACATCTGTTCATTGTGTGGGATTTTCCCGGAATAACTATCACATATATGAAGATACAATTTTCCTCTTGCTACCTTATGCACATTTGTAATTCGGAAATGTATATCATTTACTGAGATCGTACCATGATCAGCCTCTTGTCCACCTGATTCAGCATAAAAAGGCGTTGTTTTGAGTAATATGCCAATTTGCTGAGAATTTACTTGAGATTCAGCGACACCCATATGTTGAAATCTGTCAATTATAGCAATATGTAATAATTCTGTTTCACACTCATTATGATCATATCCTATAAATTTTGTCGGACCAAATTTATCCAATAGCTGAAACCATACATCATCTTCTGATATATCTCCTGAACCCATCCAATTTGCTTTGCTGCGCTCTTTTTGTTTGGTCATTGCATTTTGGAATCCAATTTCATCTAAAGACATTCCTAAGCTCTGTAAAACATCTATGGTGACATCTATTGGTAGTCCGTATGTGTCATGTAACTTGAAAGCAGTCGCGCCAGGCAATACTTTGCTAGTGAGGTCTTGAATCTCTTTGTTAAGAATTTCAATTGTTGAGCACATATTTGAAATAAATGATTCTTCTTCACATTGAAGAGTGGAGCGTATATATTCTGATTTTTCTGCAAGCTCCGGATAGCAATCTTGCATTTCACGCACTAATGTATCTAGCATTTTGCACAATATAGGCTCTTTGTGATTTGCTTGATGTGCATAGAGTCCAGCGCGTCTTATGATTTTCCTCAATGCATAACCACGTCCTTCATTTTCTGGACTGACGCCATCTGCAATAAGAAATGCTGATGATCGTAAATGATCTGCTATCACTTTTGCAGTGGATTCGTTCGAGACGCCTTTAATGATTTGTTTTGATGTTGTAATCAATTGATCAAAAAGGTTAATATTATAATTATCATGCACCCCTTGCACCACTGCTGAAATTCGCTCTAAGCCTATGCCAGTGTCGACACATGGTGTTGGTATTTTGACTAATTCTCCACTTTCTAATTGCGTGAATTGCGTGAAGACTAAATTCCAAATTTCAATAAATCTATCTCCAGTTGGGCCTTCTATTGAATCTATTCTTCCTGATAAATGCTCTCCATGATCATAAAAAATTTCGGTACATGGACCACAAGGTCCTGTATTTCCCATGCGCCAAAAATTACCTTCATCCCCAAGCTTCTGGATTCTATCTTTGGGAATATATTTTTGCCATATCTGATATGTTTCATTATCGGAATAGTGCACTGTAATGTGTAATTTTTTAGGATCCAATGCTAATTCTCCGGTGATGAAATCCCATGCATACCGAATTGCCCCTTCTTTGAAGTATCTACCAAAGCTGAAGTTTCCCAGCATTTCAAAGAAAGTATGATGTCGAGTTGTATGTCCAACATTACTTAAATCATTGTGTTTTCCTCCTGCGCGCACGCATTTCTGAGATGAAGCAATTGCATCAGACGGTGGTTTCTCTATTCCAAGAAAATAATTCTTCATTGGTGCCATTCCAGCGTTTACGAATAATAACGTAGGATCTCCTACTGGCACAAGAGATGCAGAGCGAATAATTAAATGATCTTTCGTTGCGAAAAAATCTAAGAATTTTTTTCTAATTTCTGATGATTTCATATTCATACACTTTAATATTACTTATATTACTTAATATATGCTTTATTAGAATTAGCAACAAGCGCGGGATATATCTTGTTACGATGCTACGCAAGAGATGGAATATTCCAAGTTGAGGATTAAGGGTATCATATTATGACAGGATATACATTGAATAATGTGGTAAATCATTCTGTTGATCAGGGTATCTGTGCTCCATTTGTGTATATGTTGCACTCTTATAACAATGGTCCAAATAAAAGTTTTTCATGTGGTGATATCAAAGCAGATAAAAAAAGAAATATTACCATAATGAGTGCAATTTCTCATGCAGTACTTGTATGTGTAATTTTTGGATACGTGATGGGAGCATGTCATGCTCAATAATATACACCATTTTGTAGATGGACGCCCATCTAATGCAGCTGCAATTGATGCGATTGCAGCTGCTCCGATATTCTTGATGAGTGCGATTTTGCTTTGAATGTACAATCTTCCAAAGAAATCTATCACGCACAAAGCATATTCATATCCACCTAGAGATCCTATAATGATACAAAGGCGCGGTACTCATGCAAAGATAGCAAAGAGCATCATGTTCGTTCTTAATATGATTTCATCCATTGTTTTGATACCAGCAACTGTGATTGTAATGAGTGCTGGTTATGTGCGCCAAGTATATGAAGAAAAACAAGAAGCGAAATCTCAAGCATAGATTCTATTCAATATATGAACATTGCTGCAGTGCTCGTGCCAATTGTTTCCAATGCATGTGATTTTGTAGAGAAAATGATATCCTTATCATTGGTGAGATGACAGTGGGTGGTCGTATCGTTTTGGCTAATATACCTACGCTGAGAAGGTATTGTTCTGCTTGTAATGCTACATCTATTGAATCAAATTTTATGGGTAAGATTTGACTTTTATTGTATTGTATATTGAGTGATTTTGCTAGATTTGATGCTGATTGAAGGATTGCTGTTGTGTCAATTAATGGTATCAGTGCAAGTGATGCATAAGCACTTGCGATTGTTGCTGGTGGTAATCCAGTGGAAAATATTAGAGTTCTCATTTTATTGCGCAACAATTCGATCATTATTGCACTTGAAGCAATGTACCCACCATAAGCACCAATACCTTTTGACAAGGTTCCAATGATGATATGTGGTTGGATGTCCATTTTAATAAATCCAAATCCATGTGCATCATCCACCGCTAAGAGTGCATCATATTGCATCGCTATATTCATTAATTCTTGCAATGGTGCAATATCTCCATTCATTCCATATATATGCTCAACAACTATCAGGCATTTTTTGTATAATTTTCTTTTTTCTTTGAGAATATCCGTGCAATGATTTATATCATTATGTCTGAATCTTAAATATTTTGCTCGCGACAATCTACATCCATCTATGCTTGAAGCATGGGATTTTTCATCCATCACAATTAAATCGTGTCTATCAAACAATGTGGATATGAGACCGACATTGACAAGATACCCACTTCCCACAACTAACGATGACTCAGTGTGACGTAATTGGGAGATCTGTTGTTCTAATTTTTCGTATAATTCATGATTTCCAGTTATAAGTCTGGAAGATCCAGCGCCACAACCATATTGCGCGATTGCATTTACTGCTGCTTGCTTAACTTTGGGATGATGTATCATCCCAAAATAATCATTGCTGCAAAAATCTATTACTTGTTTTCCTTCGTACTCTAATCCAGATAAGTATCTATTTGAGCTCCGAAGCTCTCTGTATAATTTATTGTTTTTGATGCTGTCTAGTTCTTGCTTCCAAATCATATTAAAATGGTTTTACTGTGATAAGTATCACAATTATCACCATTAAAATGGTAGGAATTTCATTCACAATTTTGTAAAACTTTTTAGTATGTAAATTTGAATTGTAGCGCAATCTTTTCATCCACGTGAAGCATGTTGCATGAAAAATCATCATAAATATAATTAATAGTAATTTCATGTGCATGTAGCCATGCATCAGGATTTCTTTGTTACAGAAGATTAAACACGATCCAGTCACAAGAGTGAGGATCATCGCTGGTGTCATTATGTACAAGAAGAGTCGTTTTTCCATTGTCATGAATGTATGAGCAATTGTTTGATCTGAATCTACGTGATATACAAACAATCTTGGTAGATATAAAAGTCCACACATCCAAGAAATTACGAAGATAATATGAAATGCTTTGAGCCATAAATACATCATTTTGATACCATGAATTCTGCTTGCACATCACCAACGATAATTTTGTGATTATGCATTCCTTCAACAGAGGCAATATTAAGCAATGCAAATCCAATATTTTCTCCCTCTAAAGATGCGCTAGAGCACATTTGACCGATAATAGCATCATCACAATACACAATTGTTCCAGGATTTGGAAGTTGTGATTGCGATGAGATAATATATATCTTCTTTCGAAGCACTGCTTTATGCAGCATGCGATTCGTCACCTCTTGTCCTATATAACATCCTTTTTCTGTATTGATTGCATGTTGCATACTGTAATACAAAGGAAATGAATTGCTCATATCAGTATCATCACATATACCGCGTTTGATTCTATCAATATTATATTTATCAAGAGATCTCATTTGCTCTGTATTGTCGAGTTTAAGTATACCACGCATATAATTTGCTCTTGGTCTAGGATCTTGAAACCGAAATCCATCTTTGTTGATGTATTTTGCAATTTTAAATTCTTGTGTGTAGGTGCAAGATGTATATTTCTTAGATAAATCCTTGATTTTGATTTCTAGATTTATGCTATATTTTTCTACATGAGATAATAATCCAGTGCTATTGCTTATATCTAGTACGATATTGTCATTATATCGTATCATAAAAACATCATATAAAAATTTACCTTGTGGGCTTAATATGAGAGAATACTGAGAATTCTCATGTGTCAACAATTCAACATGATTTGTTGTGATACTCTGTAAGAATTGATCGGAATCTTTACCGGATATTGCAAAGATGCATCTGTATGGAAAATTTATATACATATTCATCAATACTTGATAGTATCCTGCATTTTATTATATTCCAATTTTTATGAAAGCTGCTGTTGTGTTATCTGGATGTGGATATCTAGATGGATCTGAGATTCAAGAATCCGTACTTGCTTTATTGGCTCTGAATGATGCTGACATCAAATATGATTGCTTTTCGATTGATAAAAATCAAACTAAAGTTGTGAATCATACAAATCATAATGATATGTCAGAAATACGAAACACCTTGATTGAATCTGCTAGGATTGCACGAGGAGATATTTCTATTATACAAGATTTGAAAGTGGAAGATTTTGATATGTTAGTGCTTCCTGGGGGTTATGGCACTGCTATGAATCTATCAAATATAGGAATTGAAGATCAGAAAAGCGTCGATGAAGATGTACAAGAGTGCATCAAGGCGTTTTATGGGCGTAAGCCAATTGGTGCAATATGCTTCTCGCCAGCAATTGTCGCATGCTCTCTCAAGAATTCTAAATGCATATTAACTTTGGGATCGAAAGAAAATTCGAAGCTTATTACAGATTTCGGATGTCAATATCAAGCGTGTTTAGTTGAAGAGTGTGTATGTGACAATGACAATAAGATTGTATCTACTCCTGCTTATATGTATGGCAATGCTACCATACAACAAGTGCATTACGGAATCAACACCATGATGAGAAAGTTATTGGATTTAGTATAAAGCAAAAAGCCTCAATATCGAGAGATATTGAGGCTTTTTTATGCAAGATATATCAATTTACTGATGTATTTACAAAATCTTCAGGATTGCTGCAGATGAAGTATCAATGAGTGCGAAACCACATTTCATCATAAATCTTACAGTAACGTATGGATATGAGGTGAATGGATCAGATGTAATCTTGATACCTGAATTATCAGTTGTGTATAAAGATCCTCTTGGACTTGCAAAAAGCATTGCAAACTCACCCGATCCTACTCTTGGCATATTTGTGTTTGTGTATACTCTTGATCCAGCTAGAGTGACATCACCAGTGGTGTTATCTCCGATTTTATATATGTAATCCCCATTTTTGTCTTTCAATGTCATTGCTTTAAGCAATGTGTCTTGATGCATCATGAAGCAAGCGTCATTTGAATATCTCTCATCTAATCCAAACTTTAGCGAGAAGATGTCATCTGCTGAAAGTATCGATGGAACACTAGAGTCTACTTGCTTTACTGCAGAGCTGCTATATCTTAGTAGGCCAGTGGGTTGTCCTGTGCCAGTTCCATTAATCAGTGCAGCATTTTGAGCTTCTACAATTCCTTGATATGCATTTCTTGCGATGTATTGCATTACATCAAAAGAAGTGTTGTTAATCATTCTAGTTGTAACTTTGCACACACCTTCTAATCCATAATTAGAAATCTGAGTACTTGCTATGGTGGAACTTATATCAGTGGGTGATGGACCAAATACAGTGTCTTTTGTGCGATCCGTTGGAAACAACGGATCTGGTTTTCTAAATACTTCTTGAGACCACACCGCTCCTAAGTTTTGATTCTGTGGTACTTCAATGAAGTCTGTTCCTTCATCTATAACATGCTTGATTGCGAATTTTTCCATCAGGCTTGTAGAATATATAGGTGAATTTTGTACCATATTATAATCAATCATCCAAAAATTATGAGTTGCTCCAGGAAATCCAGTTTCAAGTGCTTTGCTTTCATACTTGCCGGTGTTCAAGAAATTTGAGAATTCTTTTTTATCGTATTCATACTGAGTGTCACAATTTGTCATATCTGGTCTGTTCATGCTGTTCTGAATATCGGAGATTTTTTTCTTACATGTTTCCATGTTGTTATGGATTTTTTTCATTGAATCAAACAAGAGAGCGTCTGCGCTTCCGCCTTTTTCAATCTCGTTTAATCGTTCATCATTTTTGTGCTTGAATTCTTCCCATGCGTTGGAAAGTTGACCGATTTCTTTTTTGATATAGTCTATAGACATGAATTACCTAAAAATGTTGTTAAATATGTTCGTATTGTCTTGTATTGCAAGATTAAAATGTAGGGATATGGTGCAAAATGCATAAAAGAATGTTAACAAGTGAATCTGTTTCATCTGGACACCCTGATAAGATTGCAGATCAGATTTCAGATGCATTGTTGGATTCTTATTTAAAAATAAATCAACATTCCCGCTCTGCGATTGAAGTGCTAGTCACTACAAACTGCGTTGTTTTAGCTGGTGAGATTTATGGTATTGACATATCTCGTGATGAGACTGAGATAATAGTGAGAGATCGAATATCCAAAATAGGATTCACGGACGGAACATTTGACGCCGAGAATGTTGAGATCATCAATAAAATACATCGTCAATCGGAAGATATTGTCCAGGGCATTATAAAAGAGCGTGGATATGGAGCAGGGGATCAAGGGACGGTATTTGGATATGCATGTCGAGATACGCAAGATCTCATGCCAGCGCCAATATACTACTGCAACAAATTACTTAGAGCTCTAGAAAATAAGCGTATTTCTGGCATATTGTCAGACTTGAGGCCTGATGCAAAATGCCAGATGACGGTATCATATACAGAGGATGGTGATATGGAAGCAGAACATATATTAATCTCAAGTCAACATCATCCAGATGCGCAACATTTAGATGAGATACTGAGTAATCATATTCATGATGTTATGCCACATGAAATAATAACCCATAATACACAAATAGTAGTAAATCCATCTGGGAGATTTGTGATTGGAGGTCCACATGGAGATTGCGGAGTGACTGGTCGCAAGATCATTGTTGATACATACGGTGGCGCTTGTCCTCATGGTGGTGGGGCTTTTTCCGGCAAAGATCCTACAAAGATTGATCGATCTGCTGCATATATGGCGCGATATATAGCGAAGAACATTGTTGCTCAAGGTTTTGCGAATGAGTGCACTGTGCAGATCTCATATGCTATTGGAATACAAGAGCCAACTGCGATGTATATAGATTGTCATACATCAGATCATGAATTGAATAATGCTCTTCGGAAGTGGATAACGGAATTCATAGACTTATCACCAATTGGCATAATTAATCATCTTGAATTGCAAAGGCCAATATACTTGCCCACATCCGTGTATGGGCATTTCGGCAGAAGTGCCTTGCAAAATCCAAGTTTTGCGTGGGAGAGATTGGATATGCTAGAGATTAACGCATAGTTTTGCTGCAGCTAAGCGCGCATGTATTACTCTATGGGGTGAGCACGAGAAATATTGTACTCCGTGTTTGTAACATAGATTTATGCTATCCGGATCTCCTCCATGCTCTCCACATACTCCAATAATGAGATTCGGATTGGTTTGTAATCCTTTTTCGCATGCAATTCTAATTAATTCTCCCACTGATTCTGGAATAGTTGTCATGAATGGATCATGTGCAAAGATTCTTTTGTCTTTGTATTTCTGCATGAAACTTGCGACATCATCGCGAGATATTCCTAATGTTGTTTGTGTTAAATCATTTGTACCGAAGCTAAAGAAATCTGAGATTTCTGCTATCTCATTTGCGCGAAGAGCCGCACTGGGTAGCTCTATCATTGTGCCAAATTTGTATTGCACGCATCTACCCAGTGTATTCATAATCTCATTTTTTACACTTGTCACCATATCCAGTACAACCTGTAGCTCTTGCTTACATGTTGCAAGAGGCACCATGATTTCTGGATAAGCGGTAATACCTAGTTGCTCCATTTGAGTACCAGCTTCTAATATGCTTTCGATTTGCATTTGATATATTTCTGGATAGAGAATACCAAGTCTACAACCTCGCAACCCAAGCATTGGATTAGTCTCGTTGAGAATTTCCACTTTCTCTGTTAATCTCTCTACATCAATACCTAAAGATGATGCAACAGATGTGATGGATTCCTTTGTATTTGGTAGGAATTCATGCAATGGTGGATCAAGTAATCGCACATTTACGGGAAATCCATCCATTGCTTTAAATATCTCTTTAAAATCCTCGAGTTGAAATTTTTTCAATTCTGACAAGTGCTGAATGCGTTCATTTTGTGTGTCGGATAGGATCATTTTGCGCATTATAGATATGCGATTTTTATTGAAAAACATATGTTCAGTACGACATAATCCTATTCCCTTTGCTCCAAATGTCTTTGCAAGATGAGCATCTTTGGGCGTATCTGCATTGGCTTTGACGCATACATTAGGATTGTCTGGTATGATATTCAATAACTCATCTAACAAAGGATTTAAGGGGTTTGATATTGCTTCGTGATTGTCCGATATTCCGAGTAATATACTACCAGTGGATCCATCAATTGTTATTGTTTCTCCAATTCTGATTTTCACTTCAGTGTCTTTAATCGTGATATGATCATCATGAATCAGTACAGCGGATGCTCCACACACGCATGGAACTGCCATACCACGCGCTACTACAGCAGCATGTGAAGTGACGCCACCTCTGGCTGTTAATATTCCTTTTGCAACACGCATTCCAGATATATCTTCTGGACTAGTTTCATGCTTTACCAAGATCACATCGTGCGATTTTGATAGTTGCTCTGCTTCTTGTGAGCTCAATGCAACAACACCGGTTGCAAATCCTGGCGATGCTGGCAATCCTGATCCTATGATTTTGCTATTGCTATCAAGCTTTAATTCTGGTTTTTGCAATCTTTGTAAATCTTCGAAGTTTAATCTTTTTATGAAATCGTTTCTTGATATCAATCCTTCTTGTAACATATTCACAAGTATCTGCGCATTCGCTTCTGGTGTTCTTTTGGCTGATCTAGTTTGTAAAATATATAACTTACCATTCTCGATTGTAAATTCAATATCTTGTACATCTTGATATCTTCTTTCTAAAGATTTTGCAATGTGCACCAATTCTGAATATATTTTCGGCATTACATGTTCTAGCGAATTCTCTTCTTTTGAGATTGGCAATGGCGTCCTCACTCCTGATACTATATCTTCACCTTGAGCGTTCAGCAAAAACTCACCAAAAATCTTATCTTTGCCAGAGGATGGATTTCTAGAAAACAGCACTCCAGTTCCGGATTGATCATTCAAATTACCAAAGACCATTGACTGCACATTTGCTGCTGTGCCAATTTTATCCGGTATGTTGTGTATTTCTCTATATATCACAGCTCTTTCATTCATCCAGGATTTGAAGACTGCTTGAATTGCATGGTGCAATTGTTCCCCTGGGTCTTGAGAAATGCTCAGATTTTCTTGTTGTATTATACTTTTAAACATTTCAGTTATATCTTTAGCTGTGCAACCTTGATGCGTTACCAATGCATTCTCAAAATGCGACATGTCAATCCCAAGTACCACATTAGCGTACATTTGAATGAATCTCCGATAACTATCATATGCGAATTCATCTGTACTCAATATTGCAAGTCCAGCTGCAACATCATCATTCATGCCAAGATTTAAAATTGTATCCATCATTCCTGGCATAGACACTGGTGCACCAGAGCGCACTGACAGAAGAAGTGGGTTATTACTGCAGCCAAATTTTTTTTCTGATCTACGCTCCAATTCTTGCACATTTTCATCAATTTCTTTCAACAATTCAGATGTGAAAGTACTATGATTGTCATTGAAACTTCTCCATACTCTCGTTGTCATTGTGAATCCAACTGGAATTGCAATTCCATCAAGTGACATTTGATTTAAACCAGATCCTTTTCCGCCTAGTAATTTCCGCTCTATCGACAAGTCCTGACAGTTGTATTCTCCAAATAGATAGATATTCTTCATCAATGAGATAACCAATGGAACGATTTTAGTACATCAATTATTGATAAATTGCAATAGTGATGGTAAAATGATCGATTAACAGGCGACTATGCCGCGCGTATGCCATTATAAAATGATTGCAATGTGTGTTGTATATAATAAAATAGGTGATTGCAAGTGATAAATGAATTAAGTAATCGAGACCAAATTGGGTTATTTTCCAAGATCTGTGTTCTTGTGCGTCAGTTTAGATCATACGGATTTGATCAATACGAATATGGTTCTATGCCTCAAGAGCAAATAAAACTCATTATTGCTCATAGAGCTTCCATTGCTGAAATTGTATTTTCGATTTTAGAGAGTGAGCAAATTTCTGATTCATTGAATCGTTCCGGTGGTGTTCACGAAGTAGATATTTTAAAGCAAGAGTTGTTGGGTTTTGGCGGTGGAGACTTAGGAGATATTTTAAAATTAGACTCTTTGTCGTTTGAATGCTTCAGTGCTGTATGCGCAGAGCATTCTGAGAATGATAAGAAGGTTTGGAAGAATTTCAAGCAAATTGTGAAGCTATCTCAAATATTGTTAGACAACAAGAAGAAGATATTTTCACTCACTAATGCGTACGATGTTGCATTAACAATAAAACATGATGGCATTACATCTGAGTATTGTGATAATATTCTGCGCGAGATAATGCCACATACAAAGGAGATATATCAATCTATGCGAGAACGTGAAGATATATCCAGTAATACCAAAAGGATATTATCGATGGATATCAATCAACAACGAAAAATCGTATGTACTGATGTTTTGGAGGTATTGGGAATTAATCCGTATAATCTTAAATTCTCAAAATTTTCTCCCCCTTTGTATTTTAGAAATAGCAAATGCATTTTTCTCAGAGAAGGAGATACAATCTCTACCTTGGCAAACTGCATGCATCGCATAGGATGCATGTCGTATAATTATGGTGCCTTGCTAAATAATGCAAAATCTATGACACAGATGCCACCATCCATTTCTATATACGAAGCACAGGGATATATGATGCAGGATTGGATATTATTAGATGCAATGCCATACTTAGTCGCAAAGATTGGAAGATATTTAGATATATCAGACGTAGAAAATGTTGTACAGGATTTGCAATGTCGAGTTTTGCGTTCTTCAATGAGAGAGATTATGCAGCACGCCTTGTGTTATTCAATTGAGAGTGATTTGATCAATCAATCTATTTCGGTTGACAATATAAAAGACACATATATTGAGGGCCATAAGCATTATTTTGGAGAGAATGTTGAGAATTATGAAACAGAATTATTGGCGTGTACGCATTGGTTTGAAGGTAATTTCGGTTATTATGCAATGCAATTATTAGGTAGAGTGATTGCGGGTCAGATATATGTTGCAATGTGCAAGAAAATTCGTGGTGTTGCGGATGCAGTGTCGCATTTTGATTTAGATCTTGTGTTTCAATTCCTAGATAGGAATGTGTGTAAAAATGGAACCAAGAAATCAACATCTGAAATGTTATTGGACATCACCAAATCTGATATCAGTGCGGATATTTACAATCAAGCTCTAAGACACAAAGCTAGTCAATTATTACAGCAGAATAGTATATAAATTACATGGTATTATAATGTCATCGGATTATACGGCTTCGTCTATTAAGGTATTGGAAGGTTTGGAGGCCGTTAGAAAGCGACCCGATATGTATATTGGCAATACGCAAGATTCAGAGCATATGACAGGATTGCATCATATGTTGTACGAAGTGGTAGACAATTCCATTGATGAGGCATTGGCTGGGCATTGTGACAAGATTAGTATTGTATTTAATCGAGATGGATCAGTTTCGGTGGAAGACAATGGTCGTGGAATACCTGTTGATATGCATCAAGAAGAAGGGATTTCAGCTGCAGAAGTGATCATGACAAAATTGCATGCTGGTGGGAAATTTGATAATAACAGCTACAAGGTATCAGGTGGTTTACATGGAGTAGGTGTGTCAGTTGTTAATGCGTTGTCTGTATGGTTTGAGTTGAATATTTTTCGTGATGGTGGTGAATATCATATGAGATTTGAGGATGGAGCTTCAGTTTCTGCTCTTGAGAGAATAGGAGCAACACGAAAATGTGGTACTAGGATTACATTTCTGCCATCTACAGAAATTTTTGTAAGGACAGATTTTCAATACAATGTGATTGAAAATAGAATTCGTGAGATGGCATTCCTGAATCCGAATGTCACGATTGAGATTAAGAACTTGATTGACAATGAAGAAAGTGAAAGTTCTTTTTCATACAAAGGTGGTGTGGCATCATTTGTAGACCATCTAAATGATAGTAAAGAATCTATACATAACGTTGTTAGAATCTCTGGCAATGATCAAAGTGATGAAATTTTTGTTGATATAGCGTTGCAATGGACGCACGCATTCTCTGAGAACATTATGTGTTTCTCTAATAATATCAAACAACGAGACGGAGGTACTCATCTTTCCGGATTTAAAGCGACATTAACCAGATTATTAAATCACTACATTACCGAAGAGGGGTTGCTCAAGAAGCGTAAAATGAGCATTTCAGGAGAAGATATGCGTGAAGGCCTCACTGCTGTGATCTCGATTAAGTTACCAAATCCGAAATTTTCATCTCAAACCAAAGACAAATTAGTGAACAGTGAAGCTCGTACTGCAGTGGAATGTGTGATGAGCGACAAGATGGCGATATGGTTAGAGGAGAACCCACATTCTGCTAAAGCGATTCTTGAAAAGTGCATACTGGCAGCTTCTGCTAGAGAAGCTGCCAGAAAAGCAAGAGAATTAAAGAGGAAGAATCCACTTGAGATTTCTACCTTGCCGGGAAAATTAGCAGATTGTCAAGAGCGTGATCCAGAGAAGTGTGAATTATTCATTGTTGAGGGTGATTCTGCGGGTGGTTCTACAAAGCAAGGTCGAGATAGGAAGGTTCAAGCTGTACTACCTCTTCGTGGTAAGATATTGAATGTTGAGCGCACTGGAATTGATCGTGTGATTTCATACCCACACATAGGTACTCTTATTTCTGCCATTGGTATTGGTATCAAAGAGCTTGATATGGCAAAACTTCGATACCATAAGATCATTATCATGACTGATGCAGATGTTGATGGTGCTCACATACGAACATTGTTGATTACATTTTTCTTTAGATATATGCGTGAATTGATCGAAGCAGGTCATTTGTATATCGCTCAGCCGCCTTTGTATCGTGTGATTAAAGGCAGCAAAAGCATGTATGCCAACACAGATGATGAAATGCGGCACTATATCATGCAATTTGCTCTCCCTCATATGCAATTGAAGTATGGTGATGATGATGATGTACATGATGACCTGCAAGGATTGTTTAAAATTTGCTCTGAAATTGCAGATGCTTCTCGTTGGTATGAGAAGCATGTTCCAGCTCAAATTTTGGAAGCAATGATATTGTGTGATGTTACAAATAAAGGAATATCATTGGAATTTGAGAAGAAAATGCTATATTTAGGATGCACAAGCACATCTTTCAATGAATCCCAGCTCACTTATGTTATGCATGGTGTACAATCGAATCATGCAATTTCACAAGAATTTTTAGATAGCGCAATAAAATTGCGCAACAAGATAGACAAGGTGTCGCGCATTTTTGCTGATACCTGTCAATTGATATACAAGGAATCCATAATAGAGATGCATTTGCCATCTACTTTTGCAGAAAATATGGATGAAATATGTAAGAAAGGAATATCAGTGCAGAGATTCAAGGGTTTGGGTGAAATGAATGCGGAGGATTTGTGGGATACTACTTTAAATCCAGAGAATAGGATGTTGTATCAAGTCAAGATAGATGATTTTGGACTCGCTGATAGCATGATGTCCAAATTGATGGGAAGTGTTGTTGAGCCAAGAAGAGATTTTATTGTACAAAATGCAATAAATGTAAGTAATATTGATACATGATGTATAAGATATGCAGCATTGCCGTTGTGATATATATGGTCGGATATAGTAGTGTATTTGCTGAAATACCTTCGGATCTTGCGCGGTATCTTAATGGTATCAAATATCTCAGTGCTGATATATTACAGGTGCGACAAAATGGCGCAACAGAATCTGGTAGGATTTACATCAAGAAACCCGGTAAGATGCGCATTGATTATACTGGAAAGCTCAATATTGTGATAAACCATGATAAAATCACAATGTATAATCCGAGACTCAATGAGCTGTCATATGCAACTGCGAGTATATTGACTGCACAGATATTGACGAATAAGAATGTCAAATGGGATAGAGTTATAAGAAAGATTGAACAATCAAAGAACAATTATGTCATTGTGATGCATGATACAATACAAGGTGAGGATTCAGAATTTTGTATTGTGCTTGATAGAAGACCGATTAAATTAACTCAGATTTCTACAACTAGACATAATGAGAAAATTATAGTGAGTTTAAGCAACGTTGATGCATCTTCGAGAATAAATGATTCTAAATTCATCTTAAAAAAACAAGACGACGAGGATGAGTGATTTTACTAAGTGCTTTGTTGCGTCTCGGATGTAGATCCTTGTAGCTTTTGTATTACTTGTAGTGTTTCTCCATATAAAGCAACAATTCCATCTTGGATGTATAGTGCTAGATCTGCAACTTCTAATATGTTAGGTTTATGACTAATGATGAGTACTGTGATATTACGCTTTTGGGCATGCTTGATTGCTGCAATTAAACACTCTTCACCTTGTGCATCCAGATTTGAATTTGGTTCATCCAAGATGAGTAATTTTATATCATTGCCAAATAATGCTCTTGCAAGTGCGATTCTTTGTTTTTGTCCTCCAGAGAGCCCAGTTCCACCGGCACCGAGTATAGTTTCATATCCATTTGGCATATCTAGTATCATATGATGCACTCCTGCGATTTTTGCTGCATTAATGACCAATTCTTCGTCTTGCTCGGAGATGTTGTGTTTCATGCGTGCAATATTGGATTTGATTGATCCACTGAATAATTCGCTTTCTTGTGGTAAATACCCAACATATCTACCAAATTGTTCACGCTTCCATTGATATGTATCGGCTCCATCGAGTCGTGCTGTGCCATTATTTGACTTATATACACCTGCAGCCACTTTAATCAATGTGGTTTTACCGGATCCATTTGCTCCGAGAATCACTACTGTTTTGCCTGCTGGGACGGCAAAGGTCGCGCTGCGCACCACAGGAACCTGAGATCCTGGATATGCAAAGGTGACATTTTCAAATGCAATTGCTCCTTCAGGAGATGGTAGAGATATTGCAGTCGTGGTGTCTGGCACTGCCTCAGAAAGTGATTTTAATCTATTATATGCGATTTTGGCATGTACAAATTGTTTCCAGAATTGAATGAGTGTGTCAAATGGAGCAGATGCTTTTGCTGACATGATAGATAGTGCAAAAATTACCCCACCAGGAAGGATCTTATGTTCTGCAACAATTTGATATGCCGGAATACCTATCACAGATAACTGAGTTATAGTGCGAGTCATTTTTACAGATGTTTGCACTATAAATGACCAAAACGCAGCTTTGTATTGCATTTCTCTGGTTTGATTATTTGAGATAAGCCATCCTGATAGGACATTTTTTGTCATACCCATTCCGCGCAATGCAGATGTATTTCTTGAAGCAAGCTCAATCTCATTTAGATCATGTACTGATCGTTCATTTGATTCCTGAAGCAATTTGACTGTAATGCGCTCATTAATGAATCCTAGAATGAATATTAATACCAATCCCAATGTGAATACCATAAAAACAGCTGTATCTGCATACCACATGAATACAACGTACATGAGTGCAAACGGTATATCGAAGCATGACACTAGAGCATGGCTTGTCATAAATTGTTTCACAGTGGCTAAGTCGCGCAGAGCCATTCCAGAGGAAGTTTTTAATCCTAATGTCATCATAGTGATTGCATTTGTAATAACATCAGATGTTAGTTGTTCTTCAATCCAATCGCCAATTTTTGCCATTATTATACTTCGTAGTGTTTCAGTGAAGTGCAGAATTGCAACTGTAGGAATTACGATAATCGATAACATTACAAGTGTTGATATGCTGCCGCCACCCAATACTCGATCAAAGACACTAGATGAATAAAGAGGAGTAGCAAACCCTAAAAGATTAACCATCCAACTAAAGAGCGCTATAATCCAGAGAGACGATTTGCATTTTTTTAATGTGTCATATAATAATGTTTTTTTCTTCTGCATGATGAAAGATTGATGATGTTGATTCTATATAATTTTCTTTGGGCTTGAAACATGTGGATGGAGTATCATATTTGTGATATAAGATTTGTTTAACATTTGTATGATGAGAGTTGGCATTAATGGATTTGGAAGAATCGGTAGAGCATTTTTGCGCATGAAATATGAATTGAGACATGATGATATTGATATAGTTCTGATTAACACGCCAGCTGATGCTAGTACAAATGCTCATCTTCTAAAATATGACTCTGTTCATGGGAGATTTTCAAATGATGTTGGATTTTCAGAGACTCATATGCGTGTGAATGATGATTTGATTTCAATTAGCAATTGTGCGAGCTTGCAAGATGTTGATTGGCAAAATTATAATGTGGATTACATTATTGAGTGTAGTGGAAGATTCAAAACAAATGCAGATTTTGACTGTTGTGATGGAGTAATGGGGGTGTTGATTTCTGCTCCAGCGAGAGATCCAGATATTACAGTTGTATATGGAGTAAATCATCAAGACTTAAATGCATCTCATAAAGTCATTTCATGCGCGTCTTGTACTACGAATTGCTTTGCTCCAATCGCAAAATCTTTGAATGATGAATTGGGAATTGCAAAAGGCTTTGTGACAACAATTCATTCTTATACGAATGATCAGGTATTGCTTGATAAGAGACATAAGGATTTGCGACGTGGTCGTGCTGGTGCAATGTCTATGATTCCGACTTCGACGGGTGCTGCATCTGCAGTTGCGAAAGTTTTGCCGGAGCTTACTGGTAAGATTGATGGTGCGGCTATAAGAGTGCCAACACCCAATGTATCGATGATAGATTTTACTTTCTTATCATCGCGCACTACAAACATTGATGAAGTGAATTCTATTTTCCAATTGTCTTCAAACAAGAATCCGGAAGTGCTTGGCATTAATCGTGATCCATTGGTATCGATTGATTTTTGTCACAATTCTTTACCATCTATTGCAGATCTCAATGAGACAAGGGTTGTAGATGGAAATTTCGTGCGAGTAGTTGGATGGTATGATAATGAATGGGGATACACTAGTCAGCTGTTTTGCGTTTTGAGAGCACATGCATCTCAATTTTGATATATTGGATGCTGTAAGCATATCGCTTTGACTGCTTCTTGGTATTTCGTGATGTTGATACTTTGTTGATGTGATAACGCTTGGATTATCTCGGCTATCATATTTGCAATTTTCATGCACTCTACTTCTTTCAAGCCCCTGGATGTAATTGCAGGAGTGCCAATTCTAATGCCAGAAGTGATACATGGGTTTGTTGTGTCATTTGGAATGGAATTCTTGTTACAAATGATTCCAATTTCTTCCAATTTTTCTTCAACGGATTTACCAGTAACATTTTGATGTCTTAGATCTATTATTAACATATGACATTTTGTCCCACCAGATAATACCGTTATGCCATGATTCTGGAGGATATTGGACATTGTTACCATATTTTGTTTCACTTGTTTGATATATTCATGAAATTCAGGCTGTAACGCTTCTCCGAATGCTACTGCTTTACCTGCAATTGCATGCATTAATGGTCCTCCTTGCAATCCTGGGAAGACTGCAGAGTTGATTTTTTTGTATAATGCTTCCTCATTTGTGAGAATCAATCCTCCGCGCGGTCCTCGTAAGGTTTTGTGTGTGGTAGAAGTTGCAATATGTGCATACGGAAATGGTCCTGGATACTCTTGTGTTGCAATTAAGCCAGCATAATGCGCTATATCCGCAAGTAATATTGCACCCACTTCATCTGCGATTGCTCTGAATTCTTGGAAATTTATCTCTTGAGTGTATGCAGACGCTCCACATATAATCAACTTTGGGTGATGCTTGCGTGCAAGATCTCGAACTTGCTGCATATCAATTAGATGTGTTTCTGAATTTACATCATAATGTATCGCATTAAACCATTTTCCAGAGACACTGACTCTATGACCATGCGTCAGATGTCCACCTGCATTGAGTTCCATTCCCAAGATAGTGTCTCCAGGTACTAGAGTGGCAAGCAATACAGCTTGATTTGCCTGAGATCCAGAATGTGGTTGAACGTTTGCAAATTTGCAGTCAAATAATTCACATGCGCGCTCCTGTGCTAATTTCTCGATTACATCAACATGTTCGCATCCTGCATAATATCTACCTCCAGGATATCCTTCTGCGTACTTATTCGTGAGGATCGATCCCTGCGCCTCCAATACAGCTCTGCTCACTATATTCTCTGATGCTATCAATTCAATATGCAGACTTTGCCTAGAGAATTCTTGTTCTATTGAGTCAAACACTGCATTATCTCTTATCATATTATATACCAAAATTATTAATCTTATTTATACGATTTATATGTCTATCGTTATCGAATTTTGTTGCGATAAATGCTTGTACCATGCGTACTGCTTCTTGAGCAGCACAATTCATAGCGCCAATGCACAATATCCGAGCATCGTTATGTTTGCGCGCAAGTTCTGCAGTTGCGGTATTTACACATAATGCAGATCTCACACCTAATACGTTTGCAGCGATGCTCATTCCGATTCCGGTTTTGCATATCAGAACTCCAAATTCTGCTTGCTTAGATTTAATTTTATGCACCACGCTTTCTGCGAAGTCAGGATAATCTACACTCGCATTTTCAGAACATGTTCCTACGTCAAGAGAATTGGGAAATGCATCTATTATCTTAGATTTCAAACTAAAACCGGCATGATCTGAGCCAATTGCAAATTGCATATATTTCAGTATTTGTATCATTGTACTTGGTGATATGTATAACATCAATTGTGTTGTATATAATTACTTGACGTATGGAAGCATATATGCTTAAATTACTATATCAAGATCTTGATATTTAAACAATTTTTAATAGGTAAATGATATGGAAGCAAGTTCAACATTGGAAGCATGTGAACATCATGCAAGTGATGATGAGTTAGTGCGACAACACACTGAATTTGGTAGCGCGTGTGAATATAAACAGAGAATGTCTGAAGAGAACGAAGCACGAAACCAAGAATTTTTACAAGCATTTTCTGCAAGAGTTGCTGAACAGCGTGCAGCACAAGAAGAAATAACACCAAGAGCGGAGAAATCAGTATCTGATGTTGATTTTTTGCATAAAGATGATTCTAATCAAGATCATTGCATGAATGCGCAGGAGGTTAATGTCAAGATCATTCAAACAGTAGAATCGATTACTCGAGAATACTTGAAAGGTTTTGATCCACTAAATGATAGCATCAGTAATCATATTATTAGAGCAACTCGATGTTATAAAATAGAATTATTCTGCGCAAATTGTTCTAATCCATTCATTGAAGCAGATGTGCGTGTTAGTTATTCTGCAACAGAAAGTGAAGCATCTGTGTCGTTGCAAAGAACTTATGCGTGTGATGATCATGTTGTTTGTGAATCTCATACTCGTAATGCAATTTCTGCTGTGTGTAATGTTGCTCTGAAGAATAAAATATTGACGGAAGCGCAATGTACAAATCTGGTGCATTCATTATCGACGAGAGTATAAAGATAGTATTTTTTATATTGCACTAAGAAATAAAATCAATATAATCGTTTCACGTAATTTGGTTTTCACTGTGTCTCTGAGTTTTATGCATATGGCAGTTGCTGCAATTGTATGCATAGTACTTTTGGATTCAAAGAGAATTCCAAAAGCTATGTCAGATCTTGGTTCTGGTATCAAAGCTTTGCGCAGTTCTTTGCGTGGAGACGAGAAAGAGACGAGATCGATAGACACTATTGATAACACTGAGAGCTAGCTTGAATAAGCGCAACTCTATGAACTATATATTCTGAATTTGGGTTGCGACGTTGGGAGATATTATTTCTATTCTAACTCCTTCATTGATTGAGGGTCCTGGTACTTGTGTGTTTTCTCGCAAAATACCTCTTCAGGTTTTTGTAGATGATGAGGATGATCCAGAGCGTATAATTTTATATATATTAATACTCGCTTGTATTCTATATTTCTGTATTGTTATATGGCATGAAGAGTGCGAAGAAATAGATGTTGAAGATGATTATGAAGAAGATGAGCATGAAGAAGATGAGCATGAAGAAGATGAAGAATATGGCGATCTAGATATTAAAGATGATTATGAAGAAGAGATTTATGATGAATCTTTAGAAGAAGATGAAGAATATGACCACCTAGATTCTCTAGATGGAGATTGCGAAGAAGAGATAGATGAGGAATTATTTTGTGAAGTGGAAGAAGATGATCAGCTTGATATCGATGCAGATGATGAGAGTGATTATGCAGCAGAATTGAATGATGATGCATTAGATAGTGATATTGATGATAACAGTGAAATAGAATGCTATGATGAATTAGATTTTGAGATGAATGAAGATTCTGTAGACGATATGGAAGAAGATGATCTAGATTTCTCTCCATCTCACGACATGGAAGAAGCAGATGTGCGAATATGGAGATGCGCCATTGCTGAAAGAATGCCGATCTGCCAAATTATTTATTAACTCAATAAATCAGTGATCATGGAAATTCCATATGAAATGATGTTGGTGGCTCCTGCGCGTCGCGCCGAAATAAGTGATTCCAACAAAAGGTGTGGATCATTGTGCATCATTGCATACTCACCACTAACTTGATATGCCCATATTGGGATACCAGGGAATTTACATTTCATTTTGTGGATAATGTCCAGATACAAAGATGCGGGCTTCACCATGATCATATCTGCACCTTCTTCAATATCTAATTGCGCCTCCAGTAATGCCTCATCTGAATTACGATAATCCATCTGATATGTTTTTTTATTAATGTCTGATGTTTGAGCTGATGCTACTGCATTGCGAAAAGGTCCGTATAAATTTGAGGCATATTTTGCTGCATATGAGAGAATCATTTTGTCTTGCATATTGAAAGTATCAAGTGAGGATCTTATCTCACCTATTCTGCCATCCATCATGTCTGAAGGTGCTATAATATCCGATCCACTAGCTGCTTGTACAATGGCTTGTTTGCACAATATTTCTACTGTTTTATCATTTTCTACATCGCCTGAATCATTGATGATCCCATCATGTCCATGCGTTGTATATGGATCCAATGCTACATCCGTAATGACGCATACCTCATCTTTGAATTCAGTTTTTATCTCTCTAATCGCTTTGCATATGAGATTCTCAGGATTGTACGATTCTTCAGCAAATAGAGACTTGCAATCTTGCGATACAGCAGGAAAGAGAATAAATTTGTTAACTCCAATCTCAAGCGATTTTTGGATTTGCTCATTAATGTGATCAATTGAGTATCTTGATACATTGGGAAAATTATCTATTGGTTCTATTTTATTGCAACCACCTACGATAAAATATGGCTGCACTAAATTATTTACTGAGAGCGCACTCTCTGCGCACATATCTCTGATACATTGATTCATGCGCCTTCTGCGCATCCTGATAGATACATCCATACGAAATCATAATACTACATTAACATTGGAGATAGAGGAATTGTTGCATACACTGATGCATAGAAATAAAAATTAAATAACTATATTATATCATGATTCATATATCGTGAGTTAATGTCGTATGGTGTGTCTGGTAGTGAAAAACAAAAAAGAAGAAGTGTTCCGTTTTGCAATGTCATATTATGACATTCAAGGTACTAGTCACGCAGTTCATGAAATCGATAGCATTGATATATTTAATGAAGATGAATTATTAGAGTGTAAGCATTGGTTGGAAGATAATTACGATTCAGATCATAAGGTGTTTGTTGATTATGGAGATGCAATGCAAGAAGTGGATTTGACTTGGTTAGAGAACAACAGTCAATGTTATCACAAAAAAAATCAAGATTCGCTTCATTCTGTTGCATTTGAGGCAGCGCAAGATAGAATTCTAGATGCAATTGATAATGATGGCATGAAGGCTTATGTAGATCATCAAATGATGGATGAGTATTATTCTGCTGCTGCGAATAAATTTTTACATTCAAATCTTGTCAATCTGATGCCAGTGGATGTAGCGACGAGTGAGATAGTTTATGATCATCATGATGATATCACAGGTGACAATAGTATGTGCATTCCCATTGGAGTAATTGAGGAGCAGCAAGAAAGCATAGAGTTACATGAACAAAACAATCATCAGTTGGTTACAGAGCAGTCAATTGCAGAATCTGAAAATGCATCAGTCTCTCCTGAGATGATGAAAGCAATTGAGAATGCAATTAAAGAATTACAAGTGACCTCACGCACTCAAGGCGTTGCTAGACCATGTAGTGATTCTGTACCACGATTGGATGTTCCACGTACACCAGGCATTGCATGTTATGGTTAATTAATTGATTTTTTAATAAAAATCATGTACACTAATCATGATATATGGTATGAAATAGGGACGCATCTCAAGTTGCAGCGGCTCGTATAGGCGTTGGTTCAGTAATGAATACTGTTCAATATCTCGATGCATTGGAGAATGAATGTGCGCAGTTGATGCGTAATTATTTCATGAATTCTCATGTGAGATTAGATCAGATTAAATCTGATGCGGAATTTGTGATGAGCACAAAAGCAACAGTCATTGAAGATGAATTAAAGCAGCATGATGTAACAATTGGTGGTGACATTAACATTCAAACAGAGCAGAGCAGAGCAGAGATTTTATTGGAGTTAGTAGAAAAATTGCAGCAAGTTATGCAATTCACTCCAGCACCTGATGCGAATCCTCGTTTGTTTTTCACGGATACGATTCAAGCTGCACAAGAACATTGTGAGGGTATTGGGCTATATTTGGAAAGTGTATTTGTATTGCGTAATTGTGAATTGAAGGAAAATCCTGGAAATCGTGCTGCAATTCTAGAGAAATATGAAAAAGCTATTATGAATTTCGAGATTACTCCAACGCCGCCTCAACAAATGACACAAACAGAGGATGGGGCTCAAGTGGCTTTGACTGGAGCTCAGGGTGGAACTGCACCCCAAAACACCATGGGTGGTCAGTAATCTCTAGGATTTCTGGTAATTGTCCATCCTCGGAAAAACCCGAGAAGCGCATACCATGATTTTCCAATGTGAACAACATGGAGGAATTGACCTCGTATCGATGTCGATGTCTCTCGGATATTGTTGAGCAATTATATATTGCTTTAATTCTTGAGTGATCTTCTAAGATGCAAGTATATGCACCCAGGCGCATTGTACCGCCTAAATCTGAGGTTTCGTTTCTGGTATGCATAATGTCTGAATTATTCCATTCTGTTACTAATGAAACGATCGGGTACTTGGTTTCGTTGCTAAATTCCGTTGAATGCGCATCATGCATTCCGCATGCATTTCTTGCAAACTCAATAACCATGAGTTGCATACCCATGCATATCCCCAGTATTGGAATGTTGTTTTCTCGTGCAAATCTTATCGCCGCTATCTTACTATCCACACCAGTACTTCCGAATCCTCCAGGAATAACTAGACCATCGACTTTGAGATCTTGTTCAGAGATATCACTACGCGCATCAATCCATTTAAGTTTGATTTTGACTTTATTACTCATGCCACCGTGATGCAGCGCTTCAATCAAGGATTTATATGCATCAGTGAGTTCTACATATTTTCCAACGATACCAATTTCAATCTCCTGAGTCAGAGAATTAAGCACAGATGCGATATTATACCATTTTTCTAAATTAGCTTGTGGACAACTTTGTAATTGGAAATGCTCCAAAATGCATTGATCTACCAGAGCTTCATGATATTTAATTGGAGCTTCGTATATTGAGTCGAGATTAGGAATGGAAATCACGCATTGTTCTTGTACATTGCAGAAGTTAGCGATCTTCTTTAATTTGGTTTGTGGAATATCTATTTCCGATCTACATAAGATCATATCTGGTTGTATTCCCACGGATCGTAGTTCTTTTACGGAATGTTGGGTTGGTTTTGTTTTTAATTCATTCACTGCACCTATATGTGGTACTAATGTGACGTGAACAAACATTACTCTTTGAGAACTAAGTTTGTAATACATGTGCCTTACGGCTTCACAGAACGGTTGTAGTTCAATATCTCCGATTGTACCTCCGATTTCGCAGATCATGAAATCCACTTCTTCGGAGTCATGCAGAACAAATTGTTTGATAATATCTGTAACATGAGGAATTACTTGAACAGTTGATCCGAGATATCTTCCAGCTCTCTCATTTGAGAGTATTGTAGAATATATTTTTCCAGTTGTGATATTATCCGAAGCTTTGGCTGCAATTCCAGTGAATCGCTCATAATGCCCAAGATCCAAATCCACTTCAACTCCATCCGGTGTGATATATACTTCCCCGTGCTGTATAGGACTCATGGTACCTGGGTCAACATTGAGGTACGGATCGAGTTTCTTGAGTCTAATTTTGAATCCCCGAGATTGTAGAATTGCTCCTATGCTCGCTGTTGTAAGGCCTTTTCCAATTGACGAAGCAACTCCACCAGTGATAAATATAAAACGAGGGTTTGTTTTTTTTGAGTCTATTTTCTCGTAATTCATTTCTTTGTAATGATCATATTGTGTTTTTGAGAATTCTTTAGATCTGCTTGCTTGTTGAAATAATTGTATAAGAACATGCTATACAACATAAATCCAATTATTAATGTACCAGATATTATATCCATGAAAGTATTGGTACTCTTCACGCGAACAACTGATCTTAATCCTTTGGGGGCACCAGCTCCAGGCTCTCCTAGTCCGCCATCGCTATTTTGCAATAACAAGACAACTATTATTGCCGCAACAATTGCAACATAACCGATATATAATAATATCATGATATCCCATGTAATTGTAAATTATATCAAATGAATTCATTCTATCAATCATGGAATTAGATTGACATGTACTGAGATGATGCTTACAATGGAAACATTATTATAAACTGATATGTTATGCACACAGTTAGTCTAAATGGTGGTCAAGTAATTCATATTACTCCCCATAATCGAGTAGAAACAATAGATCAGACACTACATGTAAATGCGCAGCAACAAAGAGAATTGATTGTTAGAATTCAAAGACCAATGCCTCTATCAATTGCGGGAAAAATTGTGGGAAAAATTGTTGCTGCATGCTGTTTTATAGGATGTGCTGCTTTTGCAATATTCATGCCACTTGGAATGTGTGGTAAGTTATAGTATTGCAATCTGCTTATATACAAGAACGATTGCATTAGTAATATGACATGAAGCTGGTAAAATTTGTTGCTCATTCTGGTATTGCATCTCGTCGCAATACTTTGAAATTGATTATCTCTGGATACATTACCGTTAATAACAATGTTATTAATATATCTTCGTATGAAGTGCAGGAACATGATATAATAAGATATGGAAGCAAAATTTTAGAAATACCATCTACTTGTGTTTGGAGATTCCATAAGCCATACGGTTATGTTGTAACAAAATATGATCCGCAAGAACGTAGGACGATATTTGATTTGTTACCAAATAATTTGAGAAATCTTATTGCGATTGGTAGATTGGATTTCAATAGTGAAGGTCTATTATTGCTGACCAATGATGGTGATTTTGCAAGAAGAATGGAACTACCTCAAAACAAAATCCCACGTGTATACAAAGTGCGAGTGTTTGGTTATATGAAAAAAAATATATTGCAGATCTTGAGAAGTGGAGTTGTGATTGACGGTATGAGATATCAGCCTATTGATGCTGAAATTGAGAGCTCCGGAGAAATGAATCATTGGATCAGAATGATGCTGACTGAGGGCAAGAACCGTGAAATTCGTAGAATTATGGAGCATTTCCAACTCAAAGTAAGTAAGCTTATTAGAGTTGGCTTTGGTGAATATGAGCTTGGGAATTTGAGGTTAGGAGGTATTGAACGTGCGCATTCTTGACATATATTGTTATATATGTTATAATTCCAACATAACGAATATTTTATAAGGTCTTAATTTATGGAAGAAGAGATTATACCACATCTTAGAGCCGTGCTTGCATCGAGAATAAAACAAATCCACAATGGTTATGGTGAGTGTCTTGGATACTCATTTGTTGTGCACGAAGTACAGGCAGAAGATCTTATGAGAATTAATGATATGAGACATAACGGTATAACAGTTTCTGTGCGTAAGATAGAGAATGTTTGCAACATATTCTGCTGTGTTGCGAAATCAGAGCAAGAAGCGAAGAATGTTTTGCAGTATCTGATCGATAACCCCAATACGATTCCAGATCTTCCAGGGCATGAGGTGGGTAATGCAGCTGCTGGGCAAATGCAAGGAGGGTATAACATTTAATGAAAATGGATCTCGATATAACATGTAATGCAATTATCTCCTGCTGAAAAAATACAATTCTTACAATTATTGAATACACATTTAACATACGGTTGTTATGCAATATACGTATGTCCACGCGTATTTACTGGTATATCAGTGCGATTTTCTATCTCAGAGAGTGCAATTAATTACATAACATCTGTCTTGAAAAATAAAGAGATGAAAGTGATGTGTACAAATGAAAGTATAATCATTGAAATTGATTGTAATTCTGAATATAGATACACTAAGGATGCGTTTCTGAATTTGATTCGAGAAACTCTTGTTAAAGAGTATAGCGCTCAAACGTATCCTTCAGAACAAAGCTCTGGTGCTTCACATGAAGAATTAAGCAGTTCATTTGCTTCGCCTCGTGTGAATACACCTTTTTCTGGTATTGCATTGTCTGGAACTATAGCTCACAATGAAGAGCCTGATTTTCCCAATTTGATTCAAGGTGATGTACAGTAATGACAAAGAGAAAAATTGTCCTTGATACTGAGACTACTGGATTTAATCCAAATTCTGGTGACAAAATCATTGAGATCGGATGCGTTGAGATTATAGATTCTATCGTGACGCACAATCATTATCATCAATACATCAATCCTGAGCGCGATGTGCCGATATCTGCAGTTCGAGTGCATGGTATCACAACCGATAGGGTATCACGAGAGCCGAAATTTGCTGAGATTGCAGATGATTTTTTGCAATTTGTTAGAGATGATGAATTGGTTATACATAATGCTAAATTTGATATGAAATTTTTATATCATGAGTTATCTCTTGTTGGTCATAAGAATGAATTGAGATCTAATGTTGTGACGGACACTCTCATGCTTGCTAGAGAGCAATTTCCTGGTGCTTCAGCAACACTCGATGCTTTGTGCAAGAGGTTTAATATTTCAACTGCAGAGCGAGAAATGCACGGAGCATTGTTGGATGCTAAATTATTGGCGCGTGTATACATAGAGCTCATGGGAGGGATACACGGTAGGTTAAATTTTGATGATCATGCGCAAGCTAATACAATGGAAAATACCATTCAGAAGAGAGAAATTGCGATCGTACACATCACAGAGCACGAGAAATGTGCACATGCTAAACTTATGAGCATGATTGCAGATCATGAAACTTAATGATAGAGTTATGACTCACGAGAGATGTCATTATGTCAAAACAACCTCTAATCGCAAGTCATCAAGAGATTTTGAGGGTATTGAATTATGCCATCAAAGTATGCGATAAAATCCCTTCGGCAGATGATCCAAGTGGTATAGAAATTGATCATAATGATGGTCATGCTAAGTTATGGTTGGGAAAGAGCCCTGGATCAAAATTGAGAATTGCAACTGCTGTGATGCGAGAATGCGTAGATCGTGATGTGATTTCTCAAGGATGCATTGCAATGCATGGTGTCACATCTGTGAGAACAATGAAAAATATCTTAAAAGACACTAGGGATGAGGTGTCACGTAGAAATATACACATGGGTAGTAGCGCGCAAACCCTTTGGCGTGAAGGCATCAAGATTCAAGTTATCACAGAGAAAAAGAGCTCTCATGGAGCAACAGCTTTCAGTGGCACGCGAGATTCTGCATCCAGCGAAAAGCCAGAAGTGCCAACCAAAGCTCAACAAAGCAAACATGATCTTGCTGTCGGAGAATCATGAAAAACTATGATTCTAGATGCTTTTTTTGCCCAGAATCATGTCTCTTTCCTCGTCTGAGAGAGCTTTCATTCCGTTAATGTTATATCCTCCATCTACGTGATGGACTTCGCCTGTGACTCCAGATGACATGTCACTAAGTAAGTACAATGCGGCTTGCCCGAGTTCTTCTTGTGTAATGTTCCTACGCAATGGCGCATTTTCTTCATTCCATTTAAATATATATTGAAATCCGCCAATTCCGGATGCTGCTAAGGTTTTCATTGGTCCAGCTGAGATAATATTTACGCGTATATTTTTTGGACCAAGATCGTATGCGAGGCATTTTGCACTCATTTCAAGCGCTGCTTTTGCTACACCCATTACATTATAATGTGGTATAACTTTCTCTGCACCATAATACGACATTGCAATGATTGAACCACCATTTTTCATATATTTTTGTGCACGCTGAGCACATGCGACAAGTGAGTAACATGAGATGTCCAGGCTATTAGAGAAATTTTTACGAGATGTATCTATATAGCCACCTGTTAATTCTTCTTTGTCTGAGAATGCCACTGAATGCACGATTCCATCCAATTCCCCATTCCATTTTTGTTCTACATGAACAAACGCTGCATCTATACTTTCATCACTAGAAACATCGCATTGAAATATGAAATCTGAATTGATATCTTCATTCACTTTCTCTATGCGCGATTTCAAGATTTCACTTTGATATGATAATCCTAGGTTAGCTCCATGATCGGATAAACATTGTGCTATTCCTGTTGCGATCGATTTCTTATTTGCGATTCCAAATATCAGAATCTTCTTTCCTTTCATCATATGAAACACCTATTTAATTTCCAACAATACTTGATACTTGTCAATTTCATAAGATGCATCCAGATGCGCAGATTTTGATATGCAATATAACATACATATCATTATATCGTGCATCGGAGTACTATAATCAAATTGTGATACATCAAGATTTTTGAAAGAATCACTGATTTTCCGCTCTGACAATCCAAATATATGAACTTTATTATTTTTGATCTGGACTGATAATGATTTACATGGTGCAACCATGCTTATTATTAGTGCTACAGAGACAAATAATGATTGCAATAAACACGCATCGATTTCTTTGTGTGATACTTCAATGCTAAGATCCAATCTCATTCTCTTGGCATTGATATAATTCTCTATGATATTTTTAATCCGATCTGTATCAGACGCAATGCCTTTGCGCGAAAATGAACATGTTTTTTGCATAAAACTTACTATAGCATTTGTTGCGCGTGATGATTGAAATGCTATATCATCTGTTTCTTCGTGTGAGCATATACCTTCATGCACCAATTCTAATGCTTGCGATGTAGATGTGACGGGTGAAGATATATCATGCAATATACGACCCATCAGAGCGCTAATAAGAATTGGAACGGATTTTTCACTGACCTTGATCTCGAGCGCATTCAGATCCATCATATGTGTTTACTAGAGATTGTAATAGTATTATTGGCATGAAAAAAGATCAACCCCTAACATATTCAAAAGCTGGAGTAGATGTCAGAAAAGGAGATAATTTTTCTTCATCTATAAAACTCATGGCTCAAGACACGATAAGTGGAAATGTTGTGTCAGGTATTGGTGGATTTGCAAGTTTATTCAGTGTGGATAGAAGAAAGTATTATGATCCAGTGATTGTGTCAAGTACAGATGGCGTTGGAACGAAGTTACTAATAGCGCAAGCGTGCAATAAGCATGATTCGATTGGAATAGACCTTGTTGCAATGTGTGTTAATGATGTAATAGCACAAGGTGGAGAGCCAGCATTTTTCCTGGATTATATAGCTGTTGGAAAATTAAGAGAAGAATTATGTTGTGACATAATTCGAGGAATTGTTGATGGATGTAAGATTGCAGGATGTGCATTGATAGGAGGAGAGACTGCTGAGATGCCGGGAGTGTATGATGGTGAAAAATATGATATTGCAGGATTTGCAGTTGGTATAGCAGAGAGGAGTGAGATTTTACCTAGATCTGATATATGTATTGGAGATGTTATAGTAGGATTGCACTCAAATGGATTGCACTCCAATGGATATTCTTTAGTGCGTGCAGCGTTGGAGAGATCACAAATCTCATATAATGATGCGTTGCCATGGGATTGCAGCAAAACCTGGGCAGATGAATTACTCAAACCTACTATTATTTATAATGAAGTGTTGTCATTGAGGCAGTATATCAAAGGCATAGCTCATATTACGGGTGGTGGAATTACTAATATTAATCGCATCTTACCTCAAGGAGTAACATATCGATTAGATAATAGAGGATTTCCAGAGGTTTTCGATTATATAATGCGATATGGAAATATTGAACGTAATGAGATGCTACATACGTTTAATTGTGGAATTGGTATGACGCTCATTATAGCTCCAGATTATGTAGATGATGCTATAAAAGAGTTAGGATGTTACAATGCAAGTATTATTGGTGAAGTGATTCACAGTTTATAATTTACGAAGTGAGTATTGTGTTTCGCACGAAGATTGAATTATCTCGATTAATCTCATGTATGAGACTTTATGGCTTCATTTGCAATGTGATAGATGTATGATTTCTATCATTATATGAAAATGTCGTTCTGTGATGTTTATCAGTATATTCAATATCTAATAAAACTCACTATTGATATCCCAAAATAATGTCAAGCCTTTCCCTTGCTCACATCTTTCTCTGGGGCTGATGCCTGAGATGGAGGGTGTGGAGGATTTTGAGGTGTTTGAGTAGAGCCGAATACTATCTCGATATCAGGTGATTTTGTCTTTGGCGCAGATGCTGTGACTTTGGGATCCAACTCATGAGTTCTATGCATGTCAATGTGTGATTGATTTGAACTGGTATGAGATGCACTAGCATGTGCTTCAACATCAATTGTTTCTGCATATGGATCTAGTGCATCGCGTGTAGATGTGGATTCTTCTTGCGCTTTAATTTCATGACGTCTATTCTCCATACGTTGTGTTATGATATCTTTAATCATGTCGTGATATCCGACTTGATGGATTGCATCCAATGTATGAAATATGGATTGACTTTTGCCTAGTTTTTCTATTATCACCATACTCTTGATTAAGTTACTAGCTCTAATTGCTTCAATTGTAGTTTCGTTTGCATCAAGAGCAGCAGCGCTTAGTATTGTTTCATTATGGCTTTGCATAAGACTATCTATGATGTCTTGTTGTGCATCTGCGTCGCTCAATCTAGCAACATCGGGGAATTTTTGTGCTAAATTTTCAAACATGATTATATCATGAGTATGCGATAATTCTTCTGCAATTTTGCATGCATCTTTGTTTTGAGGATTATATACAAATTGACACAGAGTACGCAGCTGACTTTTTAATGCATCGATAGTATATTGTTGCAATGGAGAAACCAGCGATACCGGAGATGGTGTTGGTGAGGTAGCAAAATTAAACAGTGTCATGATATGTCCTACTAAATCCAATTCTGCAGGTCTTTCTTGTGTTGCGCTGTTATCTGGAGATATAGCTGTGACATTACTAGATTTGGATTGCGAGGATTGTTCAGGAATGTGTTGTGCGGAACTGTGCCTTATTGATTGCTCTTTAATTTGTGCATTAGATGTGTTTGTAGCTTCCGGGGTTTCTTGTATTGTGGAGCTTAATGTATCATGCAATCTCTCTCCCGAATTTCGTGTATCTTTTTGTGCGTTTGCTCTGTGAATACTAGGATTTATAGCTTCGGATTGAGATTGCTCAAATGCACTACTCAATTCAAGCTGTTGTTTTAGTTTTGCTACAAACGGACTCTTGATATCTTCTTTTTTTGCAATTTCATCCAATGTGAGCTCAAGTTGTTTCGAGGCTTGATGCAAGCTTTCAAGATGCTCTCCTGTTACTCTCATGTTTTGATCTTTGAGAGTCGAGTATTGCATGCGTCCAAATGGATCTTGAGATACATCTTCAAATAAAGATCCTTTTCGAAAAAACTCATCTGACCTAAATGGTGGTGCTTTAGGCCAAAGAGATCTAGCGCGTGACACTTGTCGCGTGGATTGCAGAGCGTTCGTACTAGCATCTTCCATAATCTAATTCCCTATATATCGATCTCAATTATTGTATCCTTTGATATATAAATGTCAATTGTGAATTGCTAGACTATGTTATTCTGAGTGTATATAATTCTGATACGGGGCTGTAGTTCAGTTGGTTAGAACACATCGCTCATAACGATGTTGTCGCAGGTTCAAGTCCTGCCAGCCCCAGTTCTATTTATTTGGATATCTATCCCTTACCAAGAAGCTCTGCTCTTTCACGTTTAAATTTTTCTAAATGTTTTTCTGTCATCGTGCTTTCTATGAGTTTTCCTATTGATTTTCTAGTCATAGGATACTCAATCTGAGAAGATTGTTTGTAATTCTGTGTCACTGCTAGTGAGGTCAAGATCTAGTATATCATCTTTTGTATCACCAAATGATGTTGCATTCACAGATGTACTAGGATCTTTTATCATCTTCTTGCCTATACAATGATAAAGTGCACAATGTGTCATTATACCGCATAGAATAAATTCTGATAATTCTTGAGATGTCTGTTTTTTGAAGGCAAAACTGCTGTCATCCCAAGCATCGCTCCAATAAAAAGTGACACAAATAAAGCTTTAAGTGCTGGCTCTATTCTCATTTGCACAATTAACATTTACTCATATATAATGCACAATACACAAAGTAAGAGAATTTGTCAACTATCTAATATTGTTTCCTGGTTTTTGTATATGAGAATTATTTTCATGGGGTCGCCAGTTTTTGCTGTAAAAGCTTTAGATGCGGTTGCTCTGCATCATGATGTATTGTGTTGCTTTACAAATCCCCCCAGCGCAATAGGTCGCAAAAAAATCATCACTCCAACAGCAGTGCATCTTGGGTGTCGGAGATTGGGAATAGATGTATATGTCAATCTTGATATGGAACTGATACGAGAATTGCAGCCGGATGCAATTGTGGTGGTGGCATACGGTAGTATAATCTCTCAAGAGATTCTCGATATACCAAAATATGGATGCTTTAATATTCATCCATCTCTTTTGCCAAGGTGGCGAGGCGCAAGCCCAATACAGAGTGCAATTTTGCATGATGACAAGAAAACAGGAGTGTGCATTATACAAATGGATGCAGGACTTGATACAGGGAATATCATATTATCTACTGAAACTGAAATTCAAGATGACGACACATATCAATCTTTGCATGATTCATTATCCACAATGGGAGCGGATTTATTGTTGAATGTTTTGAATGATATAGAGAATATTGTACCATTGAAGCAGCAAGGTGATATGACGTATGCAAAGAAAGTCGAGAAAACATGGATCAATTGGCGTGATGATGCAAGAGCAATTTGGAATCAAGTGCGAGCACTATCTCCTGATCCTGGGGTGTTTTTTTGTGTTGATGGCATGAGTCTCAAACTTATCTCTGTGAATCTTGATGAAGGAGTTTCTGAGATTTCTGGTAAAATATTGAATAAAAATATGCATATATCATGTGGTTCTGGTGCTATCATGCCAAAGGTGATACAGAGAATTGGGCGTAATCCAGTTTCAGTGAATGAATTTATGTGTGGGCATAGAGGCATCGTTGGTAAGAGTTGTGACTGATGATATCAAGGTATTGTTGGCAATTCACACTACATCTGAGAAATGTTCAGTTGCATTATTGCGCAACGGACACAAATTAGGATTTGCATGCAGTACAGATAAGAATCAACATTCTCGAGATTTATTTAATTTATTAGATGAGATATTTGAAGAATCTAAAATGAATTATTGTGATATATCGCACTTGGCAGTGAGCGTTGGTCCTGGTAGTTTTACTGGTATTAGAATTGGTATGTCAGTTGCATCTGGAATAGCATGTGCATCTGAGATCAAAATACTACCTGTGACAGAGATGCAGATTGCTGGATATAAAGATCAATTGCGTTGCACTCAGGAAGTGAGAATTAATATATGTAGATTTGAATATAAACAAATCATTAATGAGAATCTGCACTCAATTTCAAAAATCACATATTCTAAGAGTTCAGCTCGAGATGCATGTTCCAACAATGCATTAGATTTGGGAATGTGCGCTATATACATTGCTAATCTTTCATTAGATTTCTCTGCATTTGAACCACTATACATTCTTGACTCATATATATAAATATAGTATAAATTGGCATATACTTGCGTATATAATCTGTTAGGGTATTTGTATGATTGTACATTTGCTTGGTTTTGTCATTAGAGCACAATATGCATTCGTGATGTTGTGTGGAATTGTATGCATATATATATGCAAAGAAACTTTATATAGAATCAGAGATTTTGCTGTTCGAATTTCTAAAGAGGATATAATGAACGGAGAGCCTTACGAGATTTTCAATCAGAAATATCACAAAGATAAGAAAAGACGCATTAAGAATTTAATTAAAATGAAAAATAGAATAACTCGAGATCGTGAAAGATCTGTAAGTTGAGCATGATATTAACTGCATTAATAAATCTACTGCATTCTCGCTATAGTGTATATATTTTATCTGCAATTGCAGTATGTGGTTTATATGTTATATATCGCGTTGCGAGATTGATTCGGCATTGGTATTTGTATGTAACTCACAAAATTATTATTACAGAAGTGCTTTATGAGAATTTTAATAACGAGTATCATGATGAGAAGCGCGAAAAGAGGAGACAACAACTTCTTGAGAAGCAGATTGAATTTGAGAAAAAACCGTCAAATGATATGTATCAACAACACTTCAGAGTTGTGGGGGTTGTTGAAGCAATAGGTAAGTGGACAGATGCGCTTATTAGAAAATCTGGTGTGAAGTATCTTATGAGGGCGCAAGCAATGAAATCAGAAGGTGGGTTTTTTCAGAATTTATTGATGTTGAATCGCGCAATGAATTCTCAAGGAAGAAAAAGAGGCGTAGGAAGATAAGGGACTTTTAATGCGCTTTGATGTACCATATCGAATGTATCGTGAAATAATATGAAGAAATTTACAGTTCATGCTCAGACTGCGCAAGGATCTCAGCAAGTTGAGTTATATATAGGTCATCCATCAGAGAAGTTTCATCCCGTATACTTTCAATCAACGTGGATGTCATCACAAAGAGGTATTACTATACCTCAAAATATTATCGAAAGTCTCAAGCAAATTCAGCAACTTTCAATTAAGAACAACATGTGTTTTGAAGAGTTAGCTGCGTATGCGATTGACAATGCAGCTGCTGCGAATGACGCTGCTGCAAATGAAGATGATGAAAAATAAGGTGATTTGATGATTTGCTCAAAAATAGCGTGCTGTATATCAAACTCCATCATACTTAGTTTTGAGAGTTTTAATTTCGAGCTAGGGAAATTGATTTCTGTTGTTGGTGATTCCGGTTGTGGTAAAACAACTATGTTAAATATTATTGGTCTCCTACAAAGACAAGCACAAGGTAATATTACTATGATGGGAAAGGATGTAACTCGCATCAGTAATGCTGCTCGTGCTAAAGTACGATTGGAGAATTTTGGATTCATATATCAGAACCCTCATCTGATACCAGAATTGTCAGTAATGGAGAATGTTAAAATTTCAAGGCTAGCAATAGGAGTGAGTGATGCGAGAGCGCAATCTGATACTGACGCCATATTAGAAAATGTAGGTATGCTTGATAAAAGCAAATATAGCGTAGATACCTTATCAGGTGGAGAAAAACAACGAGTTGCAATTGCAAGGGCTTTGGTGAATAAGCCGAGGTTCATCTTCGCAGATGAACCAACGGGCAATTTAGATGATAAGAATGCAGGATTGATATTCGATCTATTTGTGAAATTAGTGCAGCAAAATGAATCTGCATTGTTTTTAGTGACACACAATCATGCATTTGCGCAAAGAGCCAATGAACAATATACCATTAAAAATAAAACGCTTCACAAGTTGACATAATATCAAAATAAGATGATATTATTAATAATATACTTATATAATGAGTTATATACGATGCTTTCGATGGCATTGAAGGTCAATGATTGGGAAAAGATCATGAGTATGCATTATATTATTATGGAGATAATTGTGAGAAACATTATCAATACCAATTGATGATATGCAATGTATATGATGAGAGCAACGATTTACGCAATCATCTAAATATTAAGTGATCTGAAAAAGTGCAAATCGACCTCTTAAATAGTAGAGTAGATCAAGAAATATTTGAGTTTATTGAGATCTCAAGGAATGGCATAGACGAAACATTATAAAACATTCAGAGCCACATTTGACTTCCCGTACGATGAATTCTCAAAAGATCAAGACATACGAAATGGATGAGCAATCCAAGAATATTATTCATTCTGATCAATTCTGATAATCGCCCAAGAAACGAATCTCGAAATCGAGGAGAATGCCATGTTTCTTCAAGACCCGTTGCTGTACCTCGATACACAACTGCTCCACCTGAGATGCAGATGCGGACCCATTATTTACAAGAAAATTACAGTGCTTCTCGGAGATCTGTGCATCACCAATCGATAGACCACGACAGCCGGCGCTCTGGATCAACTTCCAAGCGGGTTGTATCGCACAGTCATTCGAGACATCGCTAATATTAGGATTCTTAAAAATCGATCCTCCTGTTTTTTCATGAATTGGTTGCGTTGCTTCGCGTTTTGCTTGGATATCCTTCATTTTTTGCTCAATCTCGCTTTGATCTCCGTTCTGAATCTTGAATTCTGCCTCTGTGAAAATCCAACCCCCCTCCAGATCATGACCACGATATTTGAATGTGAGCTCTTCATTAGTGAATTTTTGCACTTCGCCATTGAAACTCACTGCAATTGCAGATATCAGCATATCCTTTGTTTCCATTCCATATGCTCCTGCGTTCATTTCAATGGCACCACCAACAGTGCCTGGCACTCCGATAAAGAATTCATATCCAGAGATTGAGTTTTCAAGTGCAATTTTAGATACAGATGAATCAAGAGTTGCGCATCCCGCTTTCAAAACTCCATCTTCTACTTTGCAATGATTTAATCCTCTTCCCAATCTTACAGTCACTCCGCGCAAGCCTCCATCGCGAATAAGGATATTTGATCCTGCTCCAACAACAGTTACATTGTCAGTGCTTTGTTTTAGGAATTGCGACAATTCTTCAGTGGAGTTAGGCTTGAATAACAAATCTGCATGTCCACCAACACCAAACCATGTCAATTTTGACATATCTACATTGTGTCGTATATTTGAATTCATGGGCTTGAGCATCAAGGAATATAGTTGAAGAATACAAATTTGATGTCCTATGTCCATAGATTTTGAATTAGAATCTGATTCCGGAGAATTAATAAAATTAAGTCAATATACTAATGTAGTGTTGTACTTCTATCCCAAGGATGATACTCCAAGTTGTACGACTGAGGCGCGAGACTTCTCAGATTTGTCGGATCAATTTGACGCGTTAGGATATAAAATCCTGGGAATTTCGACAAATTCAATTGATTCACATGTAAAATTTAAAGCAAAATATAAATTTGGTATAACACTTTTGAGTGATTCAGAGCATGAAATATCTCATAAATTCGGTGTTTGGGTGGAAAAATCCATGTTTGGGAAGAAATATATGGGAATTGAGCGATCCACATTTGTGATGCATCAATGCGAGATTATACAAGAATGGCGCAAGGTGAAAGTGACTGGGCATGCGAATGCAGTGTTGGAATATTTAAAAAATAGGACTTGACATTATATCGATATTGGATATACAATATCGTATATGTAGGTGAATTATGGATGCAGTAAATGCTTTCTTTCCTAAGACGATATTGTTTGGCGATAGATTCAGGGATAATCTGCAACACTCAATCTCCCGCGAAGGTGAGGCAGCACTAAGCAAGAATTTTGGCAATCGAACTTACGTTCGGAAGTATGATGTAAAGATAGACATTAAGACATCTCAGACTAGTGCAGCACTTGATTCAGATGCGCAGAATTGTATTGATATGATCCAAAATCCGAATCAAATCTTGACTTATGAAATTCTTGAAACCCTCATCGCACCACTTATGGAGCGCCATAATAGATCTTCGATAAATACTGTGAGAGGGACGAAATATGTTAGGCACTTGATGGATTTAAGAATCGAATTAACACGATGCATTGAGGAGCCTAGTATCGCGTTTTATAATGCAAATCCAAGTGACTATTGTATTGAATGCCAAGATCAGCGTCCGAGGATATGTACCAATTGTACAGCGCTACTAAGTTTTCCAGACAAATTGACCGCAAAGAGTAGTGAAATTGGTGTATAGAGGTACATTAATGTCTTGCCCCTCGAGATATTTCACGTGAGCCTTTGTTTCATTGCGTGCATATACAATTTCTATCAATGCATGATTATACTGCCTCAATTTCATCATATATAAATTGTTTCCTATTCCGCCGAGTACCATCATTACGAAAATATCCAAGAAGATTGTATAATGTGTGCTAATAGCAATATGTAATGCAACATTGGTACACAGTATTATGGATGCAAGAAACCACATACGCTTGTATGCAAGCCATATTACAGTCATAAGAAACGCCCACCATGAAAATCCATCTTTGACGATAATGGGATATTCCAACGCATCCTGACGACAATAGAAATAATAGAAAGGCATGAAGTGATAGTACGATATCACAAGCAATATTTCAAGCGCAACATATCAGAATTGATTCATTTTTAACCAAATTTAATAAATTAATAGATATACTGTTGTTTGATTATTAATGAATATTGAATATGGGAAATGATGCATTAGAAGAGTCTAGATTCAGCAGTCACGATAGCCTTGAGATTACAGATGCTCGATATGATATAGCAATTGAAGATGCAAGAACTCCTAACAAGAGTAGAAAGTGTATTATAGGGATTGATTGTGGATCGGATATCGAGGCGCGGAATCAAGCTGACAAAATTGAGATGGAATATAATGGTGCTGTTCTAAATCAAGAATATGTACATTGTTTTTCCGATCTCAATCAAGAATTGCAAAATTTGCAATCCAAGAATTCAGATATTGAAATCAAAGCGAGCGTTAATGGAGTTCCAGCATCTCTTGATGAGTGTCTGTTTCCTACAATTCTAGAGCAATCGCGTGACACACAGCCTGGAGAGTACGCTGTATATAATAATAGAATAAAAAGTGCAATTCCAGCTCGTGTATATACTCAAGATGATATCATGCAATTGAAAGGAACACCAAGAGACCGAAGTACTTTAATAAAACAAGGGCATGCTGGTGTTTTGAGAAATCCCAATAAAGAACCATTTAATGGTGTTGATATATTCAAGTATGATAGCGCACGGCAGAGATTAAATGGTCTATTATCTCAACAGGGTCAAGAGCACCGTGCCCCCGAAGGCAATATACCGAAGAAAATTGACCCTGCACAAATTCCACTGTCCGATAGAGCATTGATGTCTCATAAAAAGTTTGACGCGAGAAAGCAACTTGTTCAGGTTGGAAAGCAAATGCAGCCAAATGTGAAATCTCTATCTGATTGCAAAGAAAAAGTATGTAACATTACACCTTCACCTCTTCTGCAAGCACCTTCGCAACTTGCAGAACGAGGCGTTTGAGTTGAATGTTGTGGATTTCTGAAAACCAACGAAACAATGATAACTTCATTCTATATGATTCATCATCCTTGAGCATCATATTATCTTGTGTGTTGAAATTATAAAAATATTCCAATGGTGTATTGAGTCTTTCTGCGATGAGAAACATCAATCCAGCAGAGATACGATTCTTGCCTTTCTCATACTTCTCTAATTGTTGATGTGAGACGCATATTGTTTGCGCCAGCTTACTGCGAGACATACCATTTTCGATACGCTTACGCTGTACAGATTCACCGATGGATCTGTTCATCATTGCTAATTTAATTTCAATTCCTGTAATTCCAGACTTCATATCCTATATTTGAAAAGTAGTCTTCATTGTCTCACGTCATTTTCTGTTCACAACATCGTTTTGAGATATTATTATTCATGATTTTTGTATGATTCGGAAATATCATAAATCAAGAGAATTCCGCATTGCTCGAGGATATACATTAGAATATGTTTCACAAAAGCTTGGTATTAGCAAATCATTCGTTTCCAAATTGGAAACTTTTGATGCTGTGATGACGGAATCATTATTATGTAGATTTGCTGATTTATACAAATGTGATCCAATGTCATTAATGGCATTTGTGAGAGATTTCACTTATATTAATGTTATCGGTTCTGTATTAACTGAGAAATGCGGAGAGATAGAATATTATTCCAATGAGAGTATCAGATATGTTCCGTTCATATCAAAATATTTAATGTGCGATCGCAAATATTTCGCATTGGATGTGCAGGATGGCTTTTGCAATGATATACGTGCGAATGAAACGCTATTATTCAAAGATATCACGCAAGAAGAGTATGTAGATTTTCAGGATGGAGATTTTATCATTGTTAATGCATATTCTGAAAATGCACCAAAGGATAAATTACGCAATATAGAGATTTGTAGTGACGGAGGAGCGCCATTGTTGTCGTATACGTATAAAATCAAAAACAATCATGGTAGATTTGGACATATAAAAACTGGAGTGACGCCAATTGTAACGCGACAAATGCTTGAGGAATGGAATGATGTCACGAAGATACCAACAAAATTCCCTGATATTAAGATAAATATCAAAGGGCATTTGATTCGTATATGTAGGTTTTAATTGCTAATACTATTTATGATAATCAAATGCAGTTTTTGGTGATACTGGAGTAAATGCAACTCCAGAACCATCAACAGCAACAGCTCTCATATTTCCTGAAGGTAAAGTCGGAATATCACTTATTTCAACATAATGGTCTAATGCAGTTCTTCTCCCTCCTGCGGTTCCTGCAGCGCTCGAGCCGTACGGTTGCCGTGTTCGCTCTTTTGCTGTAGCACTACCAATTTCATCAACAGAATGATCACGAAGTGGGGTTTCTTCTGGTGTCATCATTTGTATGGTTTTGTGCATCTGTTGACACCAGTGTTGATTGCATGAAGCCTTCATGTCAGGATGCATGACTGCAAATCCATGATCCTGTGTTGTTCGATTTGATTCTTGTTGCAAGAATGTAGTAAATCGTTGTGCAATATCTTGGTGTTCAAATAGGGTTAATGATTCTATTATTCTTGAGATGCGACTTGCATTGTGATTGTTATTGTCCATGCAGTGATTCCACTGAATCGCATTTACTTTAGTGAATGCATTATTCGTGAATTCTACTCCCATGAATTGTAAAAACACATTAAAATGCTCAAATATTTTGTGCTTATTGTCTGGCGTAGCTATATACTTCACATCCGATGGCAACAGATGCAAATCTTGGTGTGCATATTGGGATTTGGTGACAGTTGGAAATAAAAGTTGTATATAATTGTGACATTGCTCCATCTTTTGAGTTTTTGGAGTTTTTGGATTGCCTGGAGATGTAGAAAATTCACTTCTAAATAGAGCAATTAATTCACTTCGTGTTTTTAAGTCTATACCGACATCGAAAAGCATTGCTTGTGTATCATCCATGAAGCTCATAAGTGCCGCGCATGCATTGGAGTGCTGTGGCATCTGCGTTTTAGTGCTGTGCTCAGTCAAAGATTGAGTTGTGCGCGTTGGTGCTGTTGTGCTATCAGTTGTGTCATGCCATGACACTGGTCTACTGGAACGATGTGATACACTACGATGACTACGATGTCGTACTGCGATTATCATCAATGCAATAATGAGCAATAACACCATAACAACTGCAATGATCACTCCTATTTGTTTTGATTGAGATAATGACATGTTATAAAAATATGAAAATCATTAGTATTATATCAGAAAACGAAGACTATGACAAGTGTTGATGTATAAAATGATGTGCAATTGTGGCGGAAAGAAAGGGATTCGAACCCTTGTTACACGGAACACGCGTAAACATGCACTCCAAGCATGCGCCTTCGACCGCTCGGCCATCTTTCCTCATATTACTATATCTCATCAGGAGTAGATTTCAATCTCGAGGATGTGCATATAGCAGTTGCGTTGTGCTTAATATTTCATTAATATAGAAAGATATATTAGTATTAAATCATGCAAGCAACAAACATGCAAGCAACAAAAAGAAAATCAGAGCAACAAGATGCAGCGTGCGCAAGTGCAATTTCAGAAGAGGAATTGTTATATGGCAAGAAGTCAATGTCATTGGAATTCCCATTTCGATTAGTTGTCAACTATATAGAAAACACGAAAGTGAAAGCAATGGAGTGGGAATACTCCGCGGATCAATACAGCACTGAAGAGTCAGTTGATGCTTTAATATCTATTTTAAAAGATTCTTTGCCGAAAGATTTGAAGAAGGAATTGCGTCGTGATGCTGTACTTACTCAGATTGGATTTGTATGTTATGCAACAGATCCATCAAAAAAGGATAGTGATAAAGATGCAAGACAGGAGAGTGAGTATTGCAATCATTTAGTCGAGACACAGACTCATAAGATTCGTACAGTACAAGATGCTAATTTTGGACAGAAAAAAATATATCAAAAAAAGACTTCATCTCAATGGGAGGATCACATGGAATATTTTCATCCGATTGATGAGATTTGGAAAGATGATGAACCATATGATCACGAATGCGATGGATATAAGCTCTTTAAGCCTGTGATGCACATGATGCATGCGACATGTTCGAAGTTCGTGCAAGATCATCAAAAATTGGCCACTGATGAATGTGTTGTAGTTTCTTGAGATTGCACTTGAAGCGTGCTGAGAGTACAATCTCACAGTTATCTAACTCGATTCTATGTTAAACATTAGAATTTCTCATCACGGCGCAATCCCGATTGCGATTGCTTTCGGAGCTTTAGTATTATTGATGCTGGTGAGTAAGTTTTTTGGTATAATTGCGATACCAGCGAGTCTTTTTGTGTTATATTTTTTCCGTGATCCTGTTCGATCAGTGCCTGTGTGTGAAAATTTAGTTGTAAGTCCTGCTGATGGTGTTATAACAAAAATTGAGAAATGTATTCCGCAATTGGATTCTGATCTCGAAGAATCCGAACAAGAAGAAAGATACTGTATCACAATTTTCCTAAATGTATTTAATGTTCATGTAAATAGGATACCAATTTCTGGTGAAGTGATGAGTTCTAAGTATTTTCCTGGTAAATTCCTTAATGCTGCAGGTAATCTGGATGATTATATGGAAGCAGAAAGACAAGAGGTGTCTATTAAATCTACTATCAATAATATTGATAGAGTGTTTCATATAGTACAGATTGCTGGATTGATAGCGCGCAGAATCGTGTGTGAAGTGCGAGAAGGTAACAAAGTAGGTACTGGAGAGAGATTTGGTATCATTAAATTTGGTAGTAAAGTTCAAGTATATTTACCTGGAGATATGTTTCCATCTGTATGTGAGGGTCAAACCATGATAGGAGGTGAGACTGTATTGGCTCATGTTGATGGAACCTCTATGCGGGAATTTATTAATATATAATGCTATGACGCGTAAGAATGCGTATCTAGCATTGGGAAATTTGTTGCCATCTGTAGTGACGATTATTGGATTGTCCTTGGGAATTACAGCGATCAAATGCGCGATGTATGGTAGAATCTCAACAGGAATTGTTCTAGTGTTGATTGGAATTTTTCTGGATGGACTCGATGGAAGGATTGCGCGAAAATTGAGTGCTGAGACGAATTTCGGTGCTCAATTGGACAGTTTAGCAGACTTAGTAACTTGTGGAATAGCACCTGGCATTCTTATATATGTGTGTTGTTTGAGAGATGTTATAGCATTTGGCTGGAGTGCTACTATGATATATTCCGTGCTAATTGCATGCAGATTGGCTAAATTCAATGTTGATCTAAATGACGAGGGAGGAGAGTATTGGGAGAAGCATTTTTTCTTTGGTGTTCCATCTCCAGCGGCGGCAATCTTAATTCTCAATCCATGCATTAGTCGGATTTATGAAGGTTCATCATCTAATCTTATGCATTGGATCGGATTTGGAGCTCATAGTAATGAATATCTGGTATGTTATGTTGTGGTAGTAGCATTTCTTGCAGCTAGTAGAATACCCACTATATCATGTAAACATGTGATTATCCGAAGAGATTGGTTACCTGTATTCTTTTGCACGATAGGTTTGATGATTGTATTTGCAATTGCGCGCCCTTTTATGATCATATATTTAATTTCTAATTTATATCTCTTATCTATACCAATGAGTGCATTTGTGTATTATTGGATGAAGCGTAAGAAAGTATAATGTTATTTTGGGATCGTGTCATAAAAAAAATAGATGAGAATTTCTGGATTGTGATATTGATCATTGGAATAGGATTGTTTTCGTGGTTCGGATTTAAAATAGTAAGATTTGGTATTCTTGGAGATACTGCAGTTATTACAAATCACAATGAAGATCATTCTTTGATGCAAGATCTTACTCCGCGAATGTTAGATGTATTATTGCAAGATGCAAGTAAGCATAAATCTATTGCAGTTGCATTGCATTCTTCTTGGTGCCCTAGATGTCGCAAGATTATGCCAGATGTATTTCGTACTATTAATCATTCTCGTGTCAAGGATTTGTATGTTTTATCGATTTACGTTGATGCCAGTAAGAAGAGCGCAGAGAAATTGGCTAATAACATGCCAAATTTGAATGTAGTTTCATATAGATTGCCACCTGAGCGTATTCAAGAGTTTTTTCCAATCATGCAGAAACATCATTTAATGCAACAATCCGCAATGCATAATAAACGCAACTCGATAGCATTACCTCTGATTTTCATCTCACATGACAACGCTAAGAGATATACGATGTTCAGTGGTAAGATGGTGACTATTGCAAGCATCCATGATACACTACGTAGTGGTTTACTGGATTCTAATGGTAAATAATCTCTCAAAAATAGCGATCATCATGGGTAGTGAATCTGATCGTGATACGATGCAGTATTCGGCAGACATTCTAGATCAATTGAAAATAAGCTATAATATGCAAGTGATATCAGCACATAGAGCTCCTGATAAGATGAGAGATTTCTCGATTATTGCTCATGATCATTATAAAATAATCATTGCTGGTGCTGGCGGATCTGCTCATCTGCCAGGTATGGTATCTTCGTATACAGATATTCCTGTAATCGGGGTGCCTATTTCGCGTGAGCCAATTATGGGAATTGATAGTTTAGCATCGATGGTGCAAATGCCAAGTGGTTCTGCTGTAGCTACAATGCCAATTGGTAAAGCTGGATCAATTAATGCTGCAATATATTCTGCTTCGATCTTAGCAATTCATGATGATGATTTAATGCGTAGATTGAGAGTTTGGAAGAAGGAATTTAAGTCTTTAAAATGAAGATATCCCTAGTGGGAATGATGGGTGCTGGTAAATCTAGCATTGGTGCGCGACTTGCGCGTAGATTGGGAATATGTCAGATAGATTCAGATCGTGAAATCACGATATCTCATCAGATGTCTATTGCATCAATTTTTGAAAAATATGGTGAGGGGTATTTTCGTGAGATAGAGCGAGAATTGATAATCGATGTTATGTCATACTCTCAGGATATAGTATTATCTACTGGTGGTGGTGCATTCATGGAGAGAGATACTAGGGAGTGTTTACTTGCAAAATCGCGAGTATTTTGGTTGGATGTGCCGATATCAGATCTTATCATGCGATTGTCAAATTCTTCCAATAAGCGCCCTTTGTTGCAAATGGAGAATTTTGATGTTGTATTGTGTGACATGCTCAAAGAACGAATTCCAATTTACAGGAAAGCACATCATCGTATTGGTACAGTGAAAAAAAAACCCAGCGGTATAACGAGAGAAATTATCAGTATTCTTAATCATTTAAGTGATTGACGGGTTGTATCAATGATTATATACTTAAAATGAAATTTTAAGTATATAATATGGCTCAACAAGCTGATGATATAAAATTGCAAGGATATATAATACTGAATAAAGGAAAAAACGATGAAAAGAGGTGGAACTTTGATAACAGGGCTTGTCCTGAGGTAATGAATCAAGTGGTGCATATGATAAGATTTTTTCCAGATGATCGATGCATGTCGCTTTACCAAGACACAGAGAAGTTGGAATTGAATGGCTTGACTTCTTGTGATATATTAAAAAACCAGGACGAGTCAAGAAGTTTAGATGTGGAGTGCAATGTTGATGATCGATTCACATTGCTCTGCGAGATTGCGTTAGATCAAGACGCAAAACTAAGAGAATCGTTGAAATGCGAGGAATGCACATTGCATTACAAATTGATTAGTCAAGATAAGAGCATGGATGATGCTGCTGAACTTGCACTTATTAAAATGATAGCATCTAATGAAGATGAGCTGGTTATGCACACGAAAGCGAAGTGTTGCATTGAATTCTTGTATGCTCTTGCAAACATAGATGAGCGCTCTCCCTGTAGTATTATACATGAGAATTGTCCACATGGAACTTTGTATGATGTCAAGTGCACACCAAAATTTCATATCTATGGCGCTCTTAAGAGCAATTATATATCGTATGATTACGAATCTTTATGTGATAAATGTCTAAAGCGATAAAAACTGCCAAGGGCCGCAAGCTCTCATCAACTCGGTGGTTGCAGCGGCAATTGAATGATGAGTTTGTTGCGAGAGCCAAGAAAGATGGATATCGCTCTCGCGCGGCATACAAATTGATCGAAGCGCATGAGAGATTTGATCTGTTTAAAAGCGGACAATCAATTTTGGATCTTGGTTCTGCGCCAGGGAGTTGGTCTCAGGTATCTGCGCAATTGTCTCGCAATTCTGATATTATTGCAATTGATTTGCTTGAAATGCAGAGCCTTCCTGGAGTGACATTTATTCAGAATGATTTTCTAGACATTACAGATCAATTATTAGAGAAGAGATTTCATTTAATTCTTTCTGATATCGCTCCAAATACAATTGGCAACAAAGATGTGGATCATTATCGCATTATGGATATATGTGAATCCGTGATTGAATTCAGTCTTAATCACATGATTGAAGGAGGTGCAATCATCATGAAAGCATTTGCTGGTTCTGATTTAGATGCATTTGTGAATGATGCTAAGAAACATTTTGATGTATGCAAGAGATTCAAGCCAGTTGCAAGTAGATCAAATTCTTCAGAGTTGTATTTGATTTTTCTGGGCTTTACAAGATAATCTGAAAGATCTTGATAATTTCAGATTGTGAATCTTGTTGATGCCATGCATAAGCCAATACGGCAAAAGCCCACCTATCGCCGCTCCCATTATGATGTCACTTGCAAAATGCTTCAGCAATAAAACTCTCGATATTAGTACTAGTGTTCCGCAGATAAATGCTAGTACTTTTAAGCGTGGATAAAAAATTGATATTGATCCTGCTGCAGCAAATGCTGCGCCAGCATGACCAGATGGCATGGAATGCATTAAACTTTTTAATTGAAAAAATGCAAGATCATATTGGTTATATCGTATTAACATTATTGGGCGAAACCTACCAAGTGTGAATTTAAGCATCCAAATGAAATATACTTTTATAAGAAACGCACATGATAAGAAAACGCACATTTGTGCAAATCTACACTTTGGATTATACAACAGTATTGGTAGTGCAAATATTGCGGACAGTGCGATAATTTTTTTATATAATAATTTTCCACTACCCATAAAAGTTATGATTTTTGCTATTGGATATGCTTTATTGTAAAATCCTGAATTGTATATCCATAGAGATAAATCTCGATCTATAAAGAAATACAATATTACAGATGCAAATAAAGATAAGGATAATGTCCAGATGGAGAATTTAATCAGTTGTTTGAGATTGTGCTGCATAAAATATATGGATATACCTCATATTAAGCATAAATGCCTTTCTTAGTACACCTTTCCACAATGGATATATATTGTTTCATGTTCCTGAAACAATATACACACCAATACGATACCACTCCATCGATTGTTGCTCCTATCAAAATATCACTTACGAAATGCTTTAATAATAATACGCGCGATATCAGTACAAAGATTGTATATATGAATGCAACATTCTTGCACTTTGGATAGAATATTAATGTTGCTACAAGAATCACTGCTGCAGTTCCCGCATGACCAGATGACATGGAATGCATTATGATATAATCTGAGGAATGATAGTGTATAAAGCCTTTCCAATTTAATACAAATCCGTATTGATTATAATACATTAGCATTATTGGACGAAATCTTCCAATGCCAGATTTGATGTACATAGCAATAGATGCTTTGATGAATAATGCGCATGATATGAACACACACATCTGTGCCAATTTATGATTTGTATCATACAATAATACTGGTATCCCAAAAATAAGAGATATTATAGTAAATTCCTTAAATATTATTCTACCGCTACTCATATACGATACAACTTTTGCCATTGAATATATGACATCAGGTATCTTGGATTCATAGATATATATCGAGATCGTTTTATCTATAGAGTAATGCAATATGATGGACATCAATGTTGCACACAATAATGTACAAGATGAAATTTTGATTAATCGCGCGGCATCTCACAAATACATGTATTCAATGTTTATTGATGCGAATTCTATGCACACAATGCATTGACCAATATGGGAACAAGATGCCAATTGATGCGCCCATAATGACATCACTTGGAAAGTGCTTGAGTAGTAATACACGAGATGTTGCTATCAAGATAGCATAAGTAATCACAAACACTTTAGATCTTGGATAAAAGATTAATATTGAGACTGCAATGGTGCAAGATATTGCTGTATGTCCAGATGGCATTGAATGCATTAGATCGTTGAGCTGACATAATGCAAATCCATATTGATTGTGATCTATTAGCATCATAGGGCGATATCTACCAAGAACAAATTTTAATGCACTTAGCATCGTAGATTCAATTGATAATACGCAAGATGCAAAAGCAAATAATTGCGTCAATTTATTGTTCTCTTTATGTAGTAATATTGAGAATGAAAAAATCAGGAATGCTGGAATAACATTTATACCTACAATATAATACGTTCCAGCAGATGAAATGATTTGCATTATAGGATGTAGCGCATGAAATAGCTCCGTATTATGAATCATCATTGCAAGACTTTTATCGATAAAAACATACGATAATACGGAAGAGAACAGTGAGAATATTAGTAATATTACAGAGGCTTTTATTAGTTTCTCTGAATTATAATACCAAAACACAGCAATTTTTTTGATTCTCTGAATTAATTCCATATTCTAGTGCAAAAATGTTTATTATGCAATAATGTTATCACATGATTAAGTGATTGGTTGATATATTCATCCAGATTTAATATTCATCTTCGTATGCAACTACAAATTAATTCATCTATCGTGCTTTCGTCCGCTGGATCAGGCAAAACATACACAATGGTGCGCATGATCTTGAAAATGTTGTTATTGGGTGCAAAAAAAATTTATTGCATCACTTTTACAAATCTAGCAACAAATGAAATCCAAGAGCGTATAGAGAATTACTCTTTCTGTCTTACTCGGGAAAGTATTATTGATATATGTGGTTGTTGTAGTGATGAAATCATGAGTAACGCGCGAGATTTGAAAAATCTTATCAAAACTCATGTGCATATTAGTACCATACATTCTTTATGTTGGTCCATCATGCAGGAATTTCCTCATGAAGCAGGAATTAGTGCGAATAGTAGGATTCTAAATGAACATGAATCAGAAAAAATATATAAAATTGCAATTGAGAAAGCACTTCAAGAATTAAGTTATCACAATTTGAGATATGATATTATGGAAATATTGCTGAGATGTAAAAGTAAAGAATTTGCGCATTTTAATATCTATAATGCGCCAAAATATCCCGATGTAAATCTGAATATTTTGATCGACATGATGTCAAATGGCAGCGCCAGAGATATTAAGAGACAAGAGATACTTCTGAATGGAGATCTAAGTGAAATTATGAAAGTATTTCTCAATCATGATAATTCTTTTAAAGAATCAATTGTAACGAAGAAAATTTCTTCAGATGACGCTTTGTGTGAGATTTACAAAATTCAGAAGATTTTATCTGACTACAGGAGGAAATATATGCAGTTTCATATATCTGAGATCAATACAAAATTGAGATTGGCGCATGAATCTACTGAGTTAATTTATCAGAGATTTAAAGAAAAGCATTTGCTTGTGGATTATGATGAAATCATAATTCGCACTATAAAGATCCTCAAAAAACAATGGATACAATGTGTTTTGGATTCCAGGATTGATCATATTTTAGTAGATGAAGCGCAGGATAATAGTAAACATCAATGGAAGATATTACAGAAGATATGTATGAATATCATTCAATCTGATCACAAAACTTTCTTTTTCGTTGGTGATGTTAAGCAATCCATATATAGCTTTCAGGATGCAAATCCAAGATCTTTTATCAAGATATATGATGTATTACCGAAGAAATGTGATGATATACATCATCATGTTGAATTGAAAGAATTAAAATGCTCATTCAGATTTGGAAAGAATATCTGTAATTTAATCAATAAGTTACTTGAAATTCCAAAATTGAGAGATGCGATTGTGCTTGGGTCTCAATATACAAATCATGAAGTATTAAATAAGAATGATCATGTAGAAATTTGGCCCATTGAGAACGTTGAGACAGTAACATCAGAATTATTATTTGGTTGTAAACAGCATGAGATCAATGCGCGATCTGTTCTATCTGATAAAATAGCAAACACCATTAATGATTGGATGCGCAATAAGCGTAAGATTATAGGATTGGATAGGCTAGTGCAATTAAATGATATTATGATATTGGTGCGACACAGGAATGAATTTTCCCATACATTAGCACAAGTTCTGAATGCGCAAGGAATTAGATGCATGTACGATAATAAAGCATCTCTCAGTCAGAATGATACAGTGATAGATTTATTGATGTTTGGAAAGTTTGTTGTATATTATGATGATGCTGCATTGCTGAGAATCTTGATGATTTCCGGGTACGATATTAATGAGATTGCTGAGATTAGGAATTCTGCATCTTCATTATGGAATAATATTACTCAGCATGAGAGATACAAAGATCTTGTATCGAATTTGAAGAATTGTATAGAATCATCACAATATCTCTCTCCATTTGGATTATTTATATACATCTTGGAGCATTCTTATTTTGGTAAAATTATAATGAGTAGATGCAATAATAATGATAAGTATTATTTGAATGATTTCCTTGGGATTGCAATGCGATTCGAATTTGAGACTGACGCTTCATTGAAAAATTTCCTGCAACACTTTAGAGATATGAGATTTCAAGCAAAATCAAGAGATGATAATCAATCTGTGCGTATTATGACGATCCATGCTGCAAAAGGACTTGAATCTCCGATAGTGATCATGCCAGATATGACTTCTATTCCTTTGCATCGTAGCAATGTGATTAAGAGCAAGAATGGTAAACACATATTCTACGATCAGAAGAGGTTTTTTCATGCGAAACTTGAAAAAATTATGCAATATAACAAAGATTGTGAATATGAGGAGTATATGCGATTACTGTATGTTGCAATTACACGCGCTAGCAATGAATTGTATATGTGTGGATATGGCAAAGTTCAAGAGAATTCATGGTACGATATTATAGAGAAATGTTGTAAAGGATAATAGTATGTCATTTTCAATTGATACCAGAACGCTAAAAAAAGGTGATACGTTTGTTGCGTTAAAGGGTCCAAATTTTGATGGGCATGATTTTGTTAAGCTTGCTGAAGCAAAAGGAGCAATCAAAGCAATTGTTTCTAGAGATATCGAGGAAATTGAAATCCCATTAAACATTGTTCCTGATACATTGATTGAGTTGCAGAATATCGCTAGAAGAACTAGGAAGAATTCCAGGGTGAAGCTCATTGGAGTAACGGGTAGTGCAGGAAAAACTACAGTTAAAGAAATGCTGAAGATCATGTTGAGTAAATTCGGAAAAGTGTATTGCAATCCCGGGAATTATAATAATCACATTGGTATGCCGTTTAGTATTGCAAATATGCCAGAAGATACGGAGTTCGCGATTTTAGAAATGGGTATGAATCATGCTGGCGAGATAGATTTCTTATCTGAGATTTTATGTCCAGATATTTCAATAATTACTAATGTTGGTCCTGTGCATATAGAGAATTTTGATTCAGTGAATGATATAGCATATGCAAAATCTGAAGTGTTTAAATATACAAATGAGTGTGCAGTTTTGAATTCAAATTCTCAATGTTTTGATACTATGCTTGAGGAATCTCAGCATTTGCAAAGAATTGTTGTGGGAGATGATGTAAGATGCCTTAGCTATGAAAACAAGGGCGACGCTATACAAGTGCAATCGGAGATTTTTGGTAGAGCATTATCTTATTGTATTAATTCCAGAAATGTTGATTTCATTGAAGATAGTTTGTTAGCTCTGGCTGTTGTGCATTTCTTAAATTTGGATGTAACAATTGCAATGCATTCACTGCAATTACTATCACCAGTATCTGGTCGTGGGAATGTCATTGATATCAATGGATTGAGAATTATTGATGAATCTTACAATGCGAATCCACTTTCTATGAAATCTGCATTGAGATATATGTATGATATTGATGGCAGAAGGATATTAGTTTTGGGTGATATGTTGGAGCTAGGATCAAAATCCAAGATGTTGCATGAAGAATTACTGCCGGATGTGAATGCAGATACGGTATTTTTGATTGGTGATAATATGTTGTATTTATACAACATATTAGATATTGATGAAAAATTTCACTTTTATTCTCTAAAAGATTTAGAAACAAGATTATTGTCCTATATGAAAGTAGGTGATACGATCATGATCAAAGGCTCGTATTCTATGGGTTTGAAGAAGATAGTTAGTAGTTTATCAATATGATGAGGCGTTTTTTACTGTTTTTGCTTTTATGTATATCTTTTAATGCGCTTGCTGTTCCGCATGACTGGCAGATGGGATTTCAAGAGCCAGTTACTGCTACAGCAAGGCATTTGATTCATATGCATAATGTGACAATGGTAATATTAACTATCTTTGTTGCTATTCCAGTGATATGTATGTTAATATATGTGATGTTTAGATTCCGAAGCTCAATGCATCCGAATCCAACTGATTTTCATCCTCATTGGTCCATTGAAGCAAGTCTTGCTGGTGCTTTTTTCGCGCTGTCTTTTTGTTTGTTTTTGTGGTGTGCGCTGCCATTGATACGGGAGCAAAAAATTATCCCAAAATCTGATATGACACTCAAAGTTGTTGGTCATCAGTGGTATTGGTCATATGAGTATGGTGATCAAAAAATTGCATTTGATTCTAGAATTATTGCAGATAAAAATTTAAAAGAAGGAATGCATAGGTTGTTTTCTGTGGATAACTGCATGGCTGTGCCAGTGAATAAGGATATTACGGTGCAGGTTACATCTACTGATGTATTACATAGTTGGGCTGTGCCGCAATTTGGTGTAAAGATTGATGCTGTGCCCGGTCGCCTTAATCAAATTCCATTGAAAGTAGAGAAACCAGGTCGCTATTATGGTCAATGTTCAGAATTATGTGGAGTAGGTCATGGATTTATGCCAATATGTGTGGATGTTATGAAGGATTCTGATTTTAAGAAATGGCTCAAGAATGCCAAGGTAAAATTTGCTACATGAGGGTGATATGTCTTTAAAATCTTGGTTATTAACCACTGATCACAAGAAGATTGGGATTATGTATATCATTGTCTCTATTTTATTTGTGATATGTGGAACTGGCTTGTCAGATGTGATTCGTTTGCAATTGGCTCATACGGATTTATTGAAAGGGCATTATCAATTATACAACGTTGTGATGACATTGCATGGTGTGTTTATGGTGTTTGGTTTTGTGATGCCAGCTGCAGTGGGATTTGCAAATTATCTTATACCACTTATGATTGGGGCTCCTGATATGGCATTCCCACGCCTGAATAATGTGAGTTTTTGGTTATTATTATCAGGATTTGGATTAATCTGCGCATCTCCATTTATTGGTGAGGGTCCTGGTACTGGATGGACTTTGTATCCACCCTTATCAAACATCATCTCTCATTCTAGTATTTCAGTGGATTTGTTGCTAATGGGACTTGCGTTCACTGGTATGTCATCGATTCTCGGAGCGATCAATTTTGTTGTGACTGTCTGTACGATGCGCATTGACGGAATGGGATGGAAAAATTTGCCGCTGTTTCCTTGGTCTATGTTATGTACTTCATTCATGATATTGATTGCAATGCCAGTATTAGCAACTGGAATTGTAATGCTTATTTTTGATAGGCATTTTGGCACTAGTTTTTTCTCTGCATCTGGTGGTGGAGATCCTGTTTTATTTCAGCATATTTTTTGGTTTTTTGGCCATCCTGAGGTTTATATTGTCATATTGCCTGGATTTGGAATCATTAGTCATGTGATTTCGACATTCTCTCAAAGAAGAGTTGTGGGATATAGCATCATGGTGATGTCATTATGCGCTATTTCAATTTTGGGTTGTGTTGTATGGGCTCATCATATGTTTACTACCGGAATGTCTATCAGTGCAGCGTATTATTTTGCAATTGCTTCTATGGCCATAGGTGTACCAACTGGCATGAAGATATTCAGTTGGATTTTTACTATGTGGGGTGGTGTAATTAGATTTACTACTCCGATGTTGTTTGCTATAGGATTTCTATTTTTATTCACATTTGGTGGAATAACTGGAATTATTCTTGCAAATGGTGGCATTGATGTGGCGTTTCATGATACTTATTACGTGGTTGCGCATTTTCATTATGTGATGGCGATTGCTGCTGTATTTGCATTGATCGCTGGGTTTTACTATTGGGCGCCTTTATTGGGCATTGTATACAATGAAATGCTTGGGAAGATTCATTTTTGGTGGATGTTTATCGGAATTAACATAACATTTCTTCCTCAGCATCTTCTTGGTATAGCTGGAATGCCAAGAAGAGTGCCGGATTATCCACATGGATTTCACGGCTTGAATGTCATGTCTTCTGTGGGTGCATTTATAAGTGCGGGATCTTTATTATGGTTCTTATATATTATATATGATATGACATTCTCTTACAAAGCGGTAAATCGAGATCATTGGGGTTGTTATGATGGTGATATTAGAAATCTTGAGTTTAAAGAGTAGACTATTTTGCTAAAATATTATTTCTCTCTCACAAAGCCCAGAGTTGTATCTCTTGTTGCATTTACAGGATACGCTGGTGTTGTGTTGTCAAATTCTGGGTTATCCTGGTGCCTAGATCTGATGATTGTTATGTGTATATGCATGGGTGCTGGTGGTGCTGGATGTTTTAATATGTGGTACGATAGAGATATTGATGCAGTAATGGAGCGCACCACAAACAGAGTTGTACCTTCTGGTAAAGTAGGTGCACGCAATGCGCTGATATTTTCATGCGTTTTGATGGTATCGTCAATTGGTATAATATATTATTATACCAATATATTAGCAGCTGTGTTGCTAACTGTTTCTATCTTTATATATGTGGTGATTTATACGATATGGCTGAAGCGCCGCAGTGTTCATAATATCGTGATTGGAGGTGCTTCTGGTGCAATGTCACCCATGATTGGTTGGGCAGCTACTTCTGGTGAGTTATCATATATGTGCATTTCAATGAGTATTATTATATTTCTATGGACACCTGCGCATTTTTGGCCTCTTAGTATTGTCTTAAAAGAAGAATATGAGCATGCTAGAGTACCAATGTTGCCAGTGATATGTGGAATCGATACCACGAGAAAGAAGACATTGATTTATTCGATCCTGACCGCGATATCTTCATTAATTCCATATGTATTGGGATTGAGTATTGTATATGGAATTGCGTCATTAATATTAGGGATCATATTTGTGTATATGAGTGCATTAATGAATAAATGCATTGTCAGAGACATATCTGTGTTTCTATTTTCTATTGCATATGCATTCTTTTTGTTTCTCTTGATGATAATAGATTTCTATTTATAGCTTTATGCAGTATATGACTTCTTAATATACTGCTATATCCCCAGGAGTGTTTGTTTTGGGAGTGGATTTAGCTGATTGAGTGCTACAACTCAATGATTTACCAGTATCACATGACATCATATTAGATGTGGCTTGATGTATTGCTGCAGTGAGTGTAATGCCATCACTAACGCGTTGAATATCTCCTCGAAAAGTGCAGAGTAACTCCTTCTCATTGTGATTAAATTTGCTTGAAGACATCGCTTGATCAAGTTTAGACATCAAGGTTTTGAAATCTTTGGATTTATATAGCATGTTTTCTACTGTATCTTTCATTTTGCCTTTTAATGCAGAGAATGCTTTAAGTAATATTCCAGCATTCTCTGAATTCAACTGAAGATCATCATTAAAGTTTTTCATCATCCCCGCAGCATCGTCAGTTGCAAATTGACCTTTTATTAGCTTAAATGCTGTTATTACGGGTTTCATTTGATACATCACCACCATTAGAGATCCTGCGGTATTTCCTGATCCAATGTGAAATAATTCCATCACTCCTCCTATTAATTTAGATATGATCCATGATTTAAAATTGACTAGATCTGGATTAAGAGACTTGGCTAATGATTCATTTCCACCTTTATGTATTGCTGTGCTGCGCTCTTTATCTTCTTGATTCTCAAACGGTCCACCCCCCATACCTAGCATACTCATCACATTTGTAGCCATCTTCTTCATTGCAGCTACTCCAATGCCTTCAGAAGGATCAAGTCCTAGTTTTTTCATTATTTGATTCATGAATTTTGAATCATGCTTGAGCCATTCTGTATATTGTTGCTGATTATCCCGCAAGAGCTGTTGCATCTCAGTTTCCCATTTTTGTGTTCCTGATTTACTAGAAAAGTGTTGCAAGTAGGATTCTATTGTCTCTTTTTGTTCTTGCGCACTCAGTTTTTCTAATCTCTCGAGATCGGTATGTGTAATTCCCAGATCTTTCAATAATTCATTATATTGAGCATCAGTGATGTTTGAATCAGAATCGATTGTTGCAATCTCATCTAGCCATTCTTTGAATTTTGTAAATTGGATTTGCGAAGCTTCCATTTTGATACCAAATTAAAAATGTTGGACGCTCGGTAAGCCGGGTTCTGTTGCGTCAATCATTCATCTAAAACATGCATTGCTGCATGCTTTATGCGACCCACCTGATGTATATGCAAAACACTTACATCTTTTTGGTCTTGCTTCTGGTGGGGGTTACCATGCCATTCATGTTGCCACAAACGCGGTGAGCTCTTACCTCACCATTTCAACCTTACCTACTACAGTAGGCGGTATATTTTCTGTTGTCCTACCCTAGAGTTTCCTCCGGTGGAAATTATCCACCACCATTGTTTTGTGAAGCCCGGACTTTCCTCTCCGTCAGGAGCGATTGACTTGAACATCCAACAATATCATGGTGCAAAATTATTTATGACATGTAAAGATTGTCTGCATTCAATAATTCATATCGCACCATCAATTCGGTACATTATCGATGTTATGTCCATTCTGCTTTAAGGCGCGCTTTGCAGCAGATTTTATTATCCATCCGTTTAGACCGGTATGTTGATTCAAGCGCTTCTTGAATGCAATATAGTCATATTGCACTTCAACATTTTGCTGTGATGTAGAAGTTGATGGTCCATCAGTTTCATCCGTTGAAGTAGATGAGCTACGAAGTGCGCTCACAATATCATCTAACTGATCATCGCCAAGATTTCTCACGGATTTATGTTTGCGATAATGATGTATTGCAAAGCACAACATTACTAATAATGTAATTGCACTAACAATCAAACCAATGTAATCATTTAATGTTGCTTTGCGATGATCGATACCTATTTGAACAGCTGAGAAAGTAGCGCTTATTAAAGCAATTATGATCTTCACAAGGTATATAGCAGTGGTAGAGTTGCGATAATGTTTTGCTATATCTTGTTTAAGAGAATCGTTCTTTGTCAAAACTCCTGTTTCCATTTGTTTAATTCATTACTCAATATATAATTTATTGTATATTAGATAATTGTATAAGTCCAGCTTTCATGACAGTAAGATGGACATCGTATTGATTGTGTATTATAATACTCGCGTACGATCGATATCGATATGAGGGATCATGAGAAATAGAAATTTAAGTGTTATTAAAAAAAGGCGTCAGTGTGGATTTAGAGCTAGATCTAGCACTCTTGGTGGTCGTAAGGTTTTGGCACGCAGAAGAGGAAGAGGAAGAGTAAAGTTGTCCTCTTAATTAAATGATTCGAACATTGAAGCATAGACGTCAGTTTAAATTAATATCTGCAGTTGGTTGCAATGTTATAGGGCGATATATTCTGATGCAATATATGAGTTCTGATTGTACTTTATTCGGGCTAACTGTTACGAAGAAAATTGGTGGTGCTGTTGTACGAAATAGAATAAAGCGTAGATTAAGATATGTTATTAGTTTATGTGTAAGTGAGTTTGTATTGAATGCGCATTATGTAGTGATTGCTCGTAAAAAGATACTTGGTTGTTCATCATATGAGCTTGAGAGTGATTTGAGATATTGTATATCAGAACTCGAATGCAACATGCGGCATTCTGATGTCAATGTAATGAGAAATGAATAAGGTATTATACAATATTCACGACATTGTGTAGCGATTTGTAATCTAGTACCTCTTGTAACAATATTGTTGCAGCTACTCGATCATCTCTTTTTTGTATTTTGGTGCCAGTTTTGAATGTCAATGCTAATGCATATTCCGCTTGTTTAGTGGTAAATTGCTCATCATATAACAACACTGGAAGTAGATTGGAGAGTTTTTTTGCAGTATTTTCAGTAAATTTACAAAAGTGTGTTCCTTGTATTGGCCATCCCATTATAATGCCAATTGCAGAGTATGTTTCTATTAGATTTTGGAAAAATATAATATCATGCTTCTTACTAATTCTTCTGTGCGTAATGCATGGATCTGCAATTTCTTGATTACGATCACTACGTGCAATTCCAATGTTATGTGTTCCCATGTCAATTGAAAGTATTGTGCCAATATTGGGAATGATATTTAAGAATTCATCTATTGACTTGAGTAACATTGTTGTTTTAAAAGTTGCAAGAATTCAGGAAAGCTTGTATTAATAGAATCACTACTGTCTAAAGTAATGGGATATTGTGATACCAGATTAAGTATCGAGAATGACATTGCGATCCTATGATCGCATTTTGTATTAATTTCACATCCGCCGGTAATCGTATTTTGTCCCTGTATGATCAAATCAAATCCTTCTGTCTTAGAATCTATTCCGCATTTCTGCAATGAAGAATTCATTAATTCTAATCTATTACTCTCTTTCACTGTCAATTCTTTTAATCCATGCATCACAGTTGTTCCTTGAGCGCAAGATGCTAATATCGCTAATATTGGGTATTCATCAATCATTCTGGGTGCAATTTCCGATGGTACATCTACTCCGTGTAATTTAGTGTATTCTACGATAATGTCAGAAATCTCTTCCTTACATACGATGCGTTTATTGCAAAATTCTATTTTTGCTCCCATTTTCTGCAAAATTTCATAGAATCCAATTCTTGTGTGATTGCAGAGCATATTTTTAATTTCTATTCGAGAATGAGGCACAAGAAGTGCAGCAGCAACAAAAAATGCTGCTGAAGATGGATCGGATGGCACAGATATTCTCTTGGATTCCAACTCCGATTGTCCTGTGATCGCGATCTGATTTCCAGATACATTGATCTCTGCTCCAAGATACTCCAGCATGAGCTCAGTGTGATTGCGAGTATTACTCATTTCAATCACAGATGTGCATCCTTGTATATTTAATCCAGCAAGTAGGATCGCAGATTTTACCTGTGCAGAAGCAACTGGCATCTCATATTGAATTGGTATTGCAAAATCAGATCCATGAATTATTATTGGCAATTTTCCATCACGTGTATCACAAGATATTCCCATGCGCATCAAAGGATCTGTGATGCGATGCATTGGTCTATTTCTTAAAGAATCATCACCAGTAATCATAGTATCAAAATTATATGGTGCAACTAAACCAGATAGCAATCTAGCACTCGTGCCTGAATTGCCTACATCTAATATATTGAGTGATTTCCGCAATCCTCCTATACCATTGCCAAATACAATACAAGTATCATGTGAAAATTGAAATCTAATTCCTAAGCATTGTAATGCGTTTGCTGTACTGAACACGTCTTCACTTTCCAAAATTCCATCAATTTCAATTGTGCCAATTACTTGAGAAGCGAGAATCAGAGCTCTATGTGAGATCGATTTATCTCCTGGTATATTGATATTTCCATGTAGCGGTTTCACGTATACAGTAGCACTCATGCATGGATTGTATCACGCATTATGTATCTTTCAAGAAGAGCTTATAGAATAAATGATTTAATATTTGAGAAGCTGATGCATTTTGCAATCAATGATATAGTATTAATTAAGTTTTGATTAAATATAAACGCTATCTATTTGAAGCTTTGTGATATGGCATTTATATGATAAATGAAATGATAAATATCATCATGATATTTATCATTTTGTCATTAAGATTGAATATTATTTTTTGCATTTATTATTCTGCAATATATCAATATATCTTTGAATGATCCTTTCATCTTCTGTTGAGATTTGATCATGTGATAAATTATGCTCTTGGTATTTTTCTTCGAGATTCATAAGTTTTGTTTGTATATCCAGTAATTTTCCCAATGCATTGATGAGGTTTGTATCTGGGGCTTCGTGCTCTTGTTTGATTTGAGTAATGAGTTGTGATACTAGTGCATTGATCTTTGTTAAATTGTTTTTGTTCATAATTTGACCTCTGTTTTTCTTGTGAGATTAACTCCAATCTCAATTTTCGTAGCATATTGGTGTTATAATGATCACGATTTTCCAATATGTACTGAGCTTTATTTATCACAAAATCCATAGAGAATTCTGCATATGAGCAAATTTTCTTAAGAGATGGAGATGGCTTAGTAAGAAAATTTTTTGCATATTCGTGCGCAAGTTTGTCTTCGGTTCTTGAATAATTACAGATTATATCAGTAAAAGATTGTAACAACACGGCTCTCCATAATGCTCGATATGATGGAATATTATGTGCATTGTGATCAGATGTATAATGATTCATGATATTGCCTTATAAAAATAATGTTTGTAAGAATATTTTTGTATATATTTTAAGATCAATACTGCATAGAGTGATTTGTGCTCAGTATCTTGAACTGTGCAACTTGAAATTGATTATATAATTGTATGTGTATCTATATATTAGTGTATTTAAGATATATCCAATTTATACTGGATATATCTATATATTAAAGTTGTGATATATTATGCCAAAGCAAAACTCTCAAGAAAAATCCAATAGATACGATAAAGTGCGTAATGGAATGACTACTATCGTTGTAATTGTCATGGAGAGTTTTGATATTGAAGCATTATCAGATGGATTTGAGATTATTGGATTCAATAAGAAATATAGTTGCTTAGTGGCGCTTGCAACTCTCTTTGGAGTGTTTGTAGTGGCATGTATTGCTGGGTATTGTTGGAATAGATTTAGAGCAAACAATAAAAAGCATAAAGAAGCACTCTACTGCGGAATAGATTTTGGTTTTAAAGTTCTATTATTGATATGTGGTGCAGTGTGTATATCAACATTGGTGAATAACTGTATCACATCGAAGATGATATCGGTTCATGCTGATCATTGGTACATAAAAGTTGCTGTGACTATCGCGATTGTTATGTTGATTATTGCAATTGCCGCGCTGTATCAATGCGTACAGCATAAGAAAGAACAGAATCAAATTGCAAATGATTCATACCCCACCACGCACATGCAAGAGTCAAAAATACCTATGCACACAGAAAGCAATATTTACGCATCATTCGATTTGTCATCATGAGAGCCAACATCTTGTATAACGCTTCCACCAAACATTCCATCCCAAGAAGAACCGAATCTCTTCTTGAATTTTGCTGCTGGACTTCCTTTGGCGGATAAAATTGCAGCTTTCTTGTCCTTATCCTTATCCCAATGAGGATCGTTCCAAAATCCTTTAACAAATTCATACTCTCGCTCTTTTCCTACCTCTACTGAAGTCGTTAAAATTTTGACGACTATCTTTTTGCTGGAATCCAAAGGATCTGGCACCGTGGAAACCAAATAACCTTGTTTTGGATGGATATCTTTTTTCACAATTACCTCAATCTCTATGCTTATTAATCCATTCCATCATGGTGGTATTGTTAGTAATACCAGAAGACTGCTCTATTACACTTGCTCCCTTGAATAATCTTATTGAAGGGATGGACATGATAGAATATTGACTAGCAAAATCAATCCACCGATCAACATCAACTTTGACTATTTGTACTCCCATTCCATCAATCTTCAAAGATAATTCACTCAACGGTTTTTCCATGGTTTTGCACGGACCGCACCATTGTGCACTAAAAACCATCAGTACCATGTCAGCGTTTTGAATATATTCATTAGGATCGGAATCAGCAATGATAACCTTAGACATTTATAAGTATAACGTTCACGCGGAGTCTATCACACAATATTTTGCAATCAATACCCAACGGATATTGTATATATTGCATTATATTTATACAATGAAGCGCATCAATAAAAAAAACGAAGATCAAGATGACGTATTTTGTAAATGATAAATGCATAAAGTGTAAATATACGGACTGCGTTGAAGTATGTCCTGTAGATTGTTTTTATGAGCATGAGCATATGCTGGTAATACATCCAGATGAGTGCATAGATTGTGGATTGTGTGAACCTGAATGCCCAATTGATGCTATAAAATCTGATGCAGATGATGATAGTTCATATAATGCATCTGTCTCTGAATTTGTGAATTTGAACAGGATGTTATCAGAGATATTAAAAGAACAAGACAAAATGATAACGCAAATTAAAGACAAGCATTCAGAAGAGGAATCTCACAGAGACGCGAAAGATAAGATGGATTTATTTAGGAGATATTGTGAATAAGATATTATATATTTTACTTTTTATAATATCGCAAATTGTATTTGCTGATGTCACTCAAGAATCAGGTAATACGCTTGTAAAAATGAATGTGAATGCAACTTCAAAGAGAATTCACGGTGCAATATCAATTACATTACCATCAGGATATATTACATATTATAAAGATGCTGGATTGTTTGGATTTGATACCAAGATACAATTACAAGTCAATCACAAGGATATTAATGCTCATTTAAAATGGCCTATTCCAGAAAGCAAAATATCCAATATAGATGGCACATCTGTGCGTAATTTAGTTTATAGAAACAAAGCCAGTATTGGATTCGATATGATATCAAAAGATATTAAAATATTAAGCGCAAATGTGCAATATGCGCAATGTGGGAATGGTGTATGTATACCACATTTTGTTAAGCTTGAACATAAAATACGTTGATTACTGAATACGATGATATCGCATAGATCTGAGAAGAGTGCGAAATTCATACTCTGATATAATTGGCAACCTGAGCAGCATACTATTGATCATGAATAGACCATGGAAGCAGATTTATTCACAGTAGATATTTATCGTGCTTTGCAGTGATTAATTTTAGATTTGGCAATATCTGATAATCTTGAACCAGCATATGAAATTAACGATCCAGGGATATTCAAGATGATTTGTGCTGCGTGAAATGCATAATTGCGAGCACTTTTTTTGTCTAATAAATTATCATTAATAGGTTCTCCATGTCCACAATCATTATGATCATCATCAAATCGTCCTGATTTATTGCTGCGCATAGTATCGTGTTGGCATATCACACCAGATCGTTGCAGTAGATATAGAAGACCAACAGTGATAATTGTGAATATAGTACTCATAAGTAATGATAATGCATAAGATATTGCAAATCCTCTACCAACGCCAAAATGCCCTCCATATATTTTGACTCTTATCGCATCTATGATCATCCATATTTGTAAGGTCAATGCAATGAAATTGAGATAAAATGCAATAATTGAAATACGATGATGATAAATACTCTCTATTTTGTCCATCCCTTCTGTATGAGTATAACCTTCATCAAGAAGTGATTTACGGTATGATTTGTATAATGTTCTGTACAGATAATGATTGTCAGCCAGAATGCTATTGAATTTGGAATATTGATTGATATATATATATATAATCCTTCAGTAGATAGCATATCACGGAGTTATACGGTTGTATTGTACATACTATAAATGCAATTTATAGTTGTATTTTAGAATCAAACTCCCTGATTTATTATTAAATTCCTTCGTATTGACAACTAATATTACTGCATTCCCATATCGCTCTTGGTTTATGAACAACTACAATGCAATGCAATACATTATTTAGAGCGATGATTGTTTTATGTACGTACACTGCCAAATCTTCAATGAGATCAAATTCTATTGAGGCAACGTTATGAATAATAGTTCGTGATAGTTCATCATAATTTACTGATTGTTCTAATTTTAACGGAATTTTTTCAAGAGATATATTTAAGTCAATATAAAGCTCGCGATTATGTAGTTTTTCCCAATTATTGACTCCTATATGTGCAATGATTTTCAATTTTACAATATTGATATGCATATGATGATTTACATGGAAATCGTGATTATGTAGCATGATTTTATCTTTTTCCATAGTAATTGTATTGATAATGTTGAATGCATTGATGAGATGTGTATCGGGTGTGTATGATTTTATAAATGCCATTTTTAATCGAATTGCACCTTTTGCAAAGCGCAATTTTCGATCTTCGTGCAGTAGAATTGGTAACGATGGTGTGAGGTATCCGAGTCACATGATGCGCACTATTTCTATTTTTTGCGATTGGGTTGTTGTGATGTTTTTATCTCAATTGATATGTCAACCAATAGTTGGATTTATGAGCCCTGTAATGCCTACGGATATTGCTCAGAAATATGCATTGCATTTCGCAATGAGTGCCAATGATAAAGCTTATATACATGCGAGTATTGTGACAAATCTTGTTGTACAAAGTGTATTTCTTGTTGTGGTATGTGTTATTGTGATGATAATGTGGGTGCGAGTTAAGGGGTCTCCTGTGTCTTTATTGTTGGGTATTGTTGTGCTCAATGAGAATGATTTAAGTAATATTACGTACAAGCAAGCAGCTATACGTATGATTATGGTTCCGATTTCAATTCTTCCTTTGGGGATTGGTTTAATGTGTGCAAATTGGAGTGATAAATCTCAGACTTGGTATGATAAAGTATCTGGTACTGTTTTGGTAATGCATTATTCTCTAGATACAGAGCTAAGGAAGAATGAAATGCAGAAGATCAATGACAAAAATCATCACATGCCTTCGGACAAAAAATGGCGACTTCCTGGTTTTTCTGGAGGTATATTGCGTAAATTCTTTGGCAATTCATCTTCATGATATATATATGCGTCAATTTCTAATAATGATATCACAGGTATAGATAATTTATGGCATTTTCTATTGATGATAGATGCTATTCCAGTAATGGACTGACACATTGGGGAGATCAGATTTGCTACTTCGAGAGAGGATTTTCCTGTAGTGATTACATCTTCGACTATTAAAATCGTATCCGTTGTCTTGATGTTAAAGCCTCTGCGTAACATAAACTTACCGTCTACCCTTTCACAAAACATGAATCTAGAATCAAGAGCTTTTGCGATTTCATATCCAATAAACAAACCACCCATTGCGGGTGATACAACAATATCTGGATGTATTTTTGAGTGTCTTGTTATCATGTTGGATAGCTCTTTGCAAAAAGCGCCTGTTAAAGTAGGGTGCTCATTAAGGCGTGCACATTGAATGTAAGTATCACTATGAAATCCAGAAGACAACACAAAATGCCCGCGCTGTATTGCACCAATCTCCATCAGAGCGCTTTGTATATGTGCACTCATTGTTGTGCGGGAGCTTTATTTTGAGAAGGATTCAAAGGAGAAGAAGGGTGTTTACCTGTATTTGTGTGTGTTACTTTTGTTGTAGGATTCCCGCTGTGAGCTGCGCATTTCTCTTTTATAACATTGATGCACATCGCGATTGGAGAGGTAACGCTTATCGATCCAGCTGACAATGCGGCATCAGTTGCTGCACAGCGCTTGTGTTGTGTTACTTCTTTTTCTGCGCGCGCTAATACAAATGCTGCAGCAAGACCGCCAATCAAAAGACCCGCTAATACCGTGAGAGCTGATTTAAATCCATCTTGTAAGAAATGTTGACTAAGCAACAATGAGTGTGCATCAGAATGCTGTGCTCCAATGCGAATGATTTCTATTGCAATACCTAATCCAATGCCAGCAACTGCACATATAGATGCTACTACGATTTTTTCTCGGAGTGTTTTCTTGGATGGTCCATACCCTTCTTGCAAATCTTGATGTTTGTTGCGTAAGACTGTTGCTATAAATATAGCAACAAACATAAGACTTGCTGCAACAAACATTACTGGTGTAGCAAATTTATTCGTCATGAACCCATGCTTAAACGTAGAATGTTTATCTGCAGCATTGCGAATGAGTTCAAATACAATTCCGTTGAGTGCAATCGTGGAGAAAGCTATATATGCAAGCGCAATATGGTGTTTATTTTTCGTATGTGATATATGATGTCCTATGGGATTAAGATATTCACCAGTAGTCATAGTGCTATAATTCACAATAGCACTTCCCTTGTCAGGAGCATTTGGACTATCCCCTGAACTTTCATGAAGTGATTCAGATGATGATGTTTTTTTTGCTTGCAAAGCTGCAAATAGATTTGGACCAGGAAATTTTCTTCTTTGTTCTCCCTTGTGACCAGTTCCAGTTATATATTCGCGCGCTTTTTGAAGTGCTGGTTTTTTCTTATGCTCTTTTTCTAAGATATATGGATCGACTCCATGCTTCACAAATGGATTGTTTGGTGATGGTTCTACTGGTGGAGTATGACTTATTGGCGTGGTAGGTGCATTATCTGGTGCATCACCTACTGGTGCTGTTGATATTTTCGGGGATGAATTGAGGAGGTGAGAATTAATTTTTAATGCTTCTGCAATTGTTTCATGGGATAAGGTTGTCCTGACGTAATCGACAAATTGATCGTACGACATAGTGCATCCCACTTGCTCCATATTTGATTTAGTTTTATGTCGTAATTGGTTGTGTACTGCTTGTAACTCAACAAGATTGATATTCGAAAATTTTGCTTGCGCTGTTTTCAACAGAGACGCCCATTCCTCTTTTGAAAACTGCGCCATTGCAATAGATGCGCGGAATTCATTCATGACATCTGCTTGTGTTGTATCTTGGACACGAGATAAAAACTGCTCGTATGACATATGTTCTTTTTTGGATTGACTACCCACTTGTCTAGTTTGTTCATATGCGCGCTGCAATATTTGCATATCTATCTTTGTGACAAGCGACATATTGCGTTGTTTAGTAACTATTGCATCTCCATGCTGTAAAGTACTCTTTGCATCTTGCAATAATGCTGCCCATTGTTCTTGAGAAAATCTCTCTCTAACGACTAATGCATAAAATTCATCTTGTTTTGCTGCATCATTGAGGTAACGTTGAAATTTCGTGGATGACAATTGTCCTGCTTGAATCTGTGAATGTACGCGCTTTAATACATCCATATCTATATATGTGGTAGTTTTATCAGCATGGGCACTAAGTCCACGCTGTGCATCTCTGGCTTTTAACGCGCTTCCTGCAGCTGTAAGTAATGTTTTCCATTCTTTCTCACGAAACGTTCTTGCTTTTTTGTTTCCAGCCATAATACGCCACCTTATTATAAATATGCTTTCATTGTAAATTTGTGATGTATGTAAGTCAATTGAAAATAGAAATTCAATTTTAAATCTGTCTCAATTTAGTCGATTTTCAATGCTTTTATATACACATCTTGTGGAATTGAAACATTTCCCATCTGATGCATGCGTTTTTTTCCAGCTTTTTGCTTTTCTAGTAACTTCATTTTGCGCGTTACATCTCCACCGTATAATTTCGCCGTTACATCTTTGCGATATGCTTGAATTGTCTCTCTTGCAATAATTTTTGCGCCAATTGTAGCTTGTAATGCAATTTTAAATTGTTGTCGTGGTATTAATTCCTTTAATTTTTTACAAATATCACGTCCGCGCTTTTCTGAAGAAGTTTTATGCGCTAAAAACGATAGAGCATCCACTTGGTCTCCATTGATCAATATTTGCATTCTTACTACTTGAGACTCGCGATAATCATCCATTTCCCAATCTAAGCTCGCGTATCCTCGTGAAATTGACTTTAATTTATCATAGAAATCAAATACAACTTCAGATAACGGAAGAGAATACTCTAGTACTGCTCTACTTACTCCAGTATTCGCATCAGAGTAGTTCGAATTTAATTCTTCTCCTCGTCTATCATGACATAATTGCATTACGTCTCCAATATATTCAGTTGGCAGCATGATAGTTGCCTTGATCCATGGTTCTTCAACATGTCTTATCTTCGCAATATCTGGCATATCAGCTGGATTGTAGACATCAAAAATCTCATCTTTTGTTGTATGAATCTTATATACCACGCTTGGTGCGGTCATGATGATATCTATATTAAATTCTTCACTGAGGCGCTCTTGTATTACTTCTAAATGTAACATTCCAAGAAAACCACATCTAAATCCAAATCCTAATGCATTTGAGCTTTCAGATTCATATGAAAAACTAGAGTCATTGAGGTGTAATTTTTCAATGCTTTCTCGTAACAAAGGAAAGTCATTTGAATCTACAGGGAATAATCCAGAGAACACAACTTGCTGCGAAGGTTTAAATCCTTCGAATGCATGTGCACATGGATTCTTGGAGCTTGTAATGGTATCTCCGATTTTACAATCTCCAGTTTTTTTGATTGAAGAGACAATAAATCCAATTTCACCTTCAGAAAGCTGATCTACTATGGTTTTTTCTGGTGTGAAAATTCCAACATTGAGTACACCATAAGTTGTGCCAGTAGACATTAAGAGGATTTGGTCTCCTTTTTTAACGGTACCACTAGAAACGCGAAATAACACGATCACACCTAGATAAGCATCATACCAGCTATCAATCAATAATGCCTTGAATACTTTTTCAAGCGATTTAGGTGGGGCTGATATATGCTTTACAATTGCTTCCAATAAATCCTTAATTCCGATGCCCGTTTTTGCTGATACCGATACTGCATTATCTGTTTCAAGTCCTATGATATCTTCAATTTCCTGTTTGACTCGATCTATATCCGCTGCCTGAAGATCAACCTTATTGAGCACTGGTATGACCATATGATCATTATCAATTGCCTTATATACATTTGCGATGGTTTGTGCTTCCACGCCTTGAGCGGCATCTACAACCAAAATGGATCCTTCGCATCCTGCCAAGCTCCTGCTCACCTCATATGAGAAATCAACATGCCCAGGTGTATCCATGAGATTGAGAACATACTCATTCCCATCATCTGCATTGTATCTCAATCGCACCGTTTGAGACTTAATTGTAATACCTCTTTGTCTTTCAATCTCGAGAGAATCCAAGATCTGAGCTTTCATTTTGCGCTCTTCAATTCCTCCACAGAATTCAATCAGCCTATCAGCTAGAGTAGATTTACCATGATCTATGTGTGCAATGATTGCAAAATTACGAATAAATTTTGGTTCTATAATCATCAAATAACTCCCATTACTGAAGTGTGCTGCAGTGTGAGTATAATGTCAATTTATGATTTGGATTTAAAATAATTATTTACATTTATATAATAGTGAGTCTGATTTCATACCTACTCTTGTTGTAAGATGCGCACAATGTAAAGAATTGTTAGAGAAAGATCCAGAACATATGAAATTCGAAAGAATGAAACAAGTAATTGCGCTATAAAGTATAATTCTTAAGATTGCAATTAAAGCTTCATTGGCATAATTAAAAACAGTACGGATTCATCGCTTGCATCTGAAATGACGAGCGGTGATTGATTTCCTGAGAACTCGAATCTTGCTTCTCCATTGATTTTGTTTAATGCATCTGTGAGATATTTCGCATTGAACACCATATTCATTTCATCTGATGCGCAATCGACCTGCAGTGTTTCTATAGCTGATCCCGATTCGGAATCCAATGATGTAAATGTGATTTTTTGTTTTGTAGTTGAAATGCGTATTAAGCGCAAATTGTCTTGTGAAATCAAAGCAATTCTATCAATGATGATATTCAATGTTTTTGCTCGAGTTGAAAATATACATTGACGATCCTGTGGTATTACAGAGTTATAATCCGGAAATCTACCATTTATTAATCTAGATGTAATTTCTAGTTGATCAAGCTTGATGTACATCATATATCTATCAATATAACAATTGATTGTTTCTGTGTTGATAGATGATGCTAATCGATGTATTTCGTTTGCGGATTTTCTAGAAAGTAGAATTGCAATATCATCCTCATTATGAGATTTACACAGCGTATTCTTTGTTGCGAGACGATGTCCATCCGTAGACACGGATCTGATGATATCATTTTTAATTATTAGATGTAAAGTATTTAAATACTCACGAAAAGCATCTTGTGCAGCTGAGAACATTGTATTGGAAATTAATTGAATTAAATGTAACCGATTGATCGATATAGATACATTATCTGAGGAGATTTTTGATAAAACAGGAAAATTATTTACTGGCAATATTAGTATCACAAATTTTGTATCCTGTGATACAATAATTAAATTGTTTTCATACAAATATACATGGATATCTGCATTATTAGATAATTTTTTTATGACATCAGATATCACATTTGCGGATATTGCAAATTCTATTGATCGATGACATCGAATATTGGAAACAACTGATATTGTTAATCTCAGATCTGTGGCAGTAAGTATTACGATATCATTACATTGGATTTTTATATATTCGATTCCACCAGGTCCAGTATTTTTAGTAACTGGAACAATATAAGACAAATATCTCAATAAATCTTCACGCGTAGAGCTAAACAATTTCTCTTGCTCATGCAAATCTTTGTGTATCACTTCTTGATTCATATATGTATGATGTGCACTTTATATCATTGTTCAATTATTCATTAATCAGAGCAGATAGTATATCATCATAGATGATTGTATTCTTCCAAATATCATTCTGAGCGGATGCGTGTAATACGTTTTCACTATTGGTATATAAAATAATTTTTTTAAGATATGGAATAAGTAGATTATTTGATGCTATTGACATAAATGCGCAATATGATTGGAAAGAATAGATTAAGATCTTACCAATTTTTCCCCGTTGTATTGCATTTAATGCTTCATACGTGAGAGATATTGCATATTTAGATGTATACACTATGCATTCGGTATAGTTTCGGCATTTCGTTAGTTGTTGCATGTCACATTTCACAATATTTCCTCTAACATACAAGAATTTACAATTTAGATCGTATTTTTTGGATAAATCTTTCAAGCTCTTAGAGCCAAATCCATACGAAATCACGTTCTTAAATCCTAGATCGAGAGCATATTTCATGCTAGCGCTTCCAACAACAATTAGTTGTTTATTTTTTAATGTATCATATTGCGATATCGCGTATATACTATATTGACTTGTTGCAATAATGCAACATACATCAGTATAGTCATATTGCTCCAACATTTCTGTACAAAGTTTGATCTGAATAACTGATGATATGATGGATTTTATCCCATGCTTGGATAGTTTATGCGCCAATATTTCTGCTTGTATTTGTGGTCGTGTAATAAGAATTGTGTTATTCATAACGCAAAAGATTTGTCAAATTGATTGTATGTCGAATTGTATTTGTATGCACTGCTTAATAATGCCTTAAAGCATCGTTGACACGCATCATCAATAATAATAGCATTGGGCGTTGCTGTTTCAAATTGTACAGAGTAGATTATTTATAATCAATTTATAATTATAATCAATTTATAATTTAATAATAAAGTTTATTTTTTCTAGCGAATTTTTTCGTATGCAGAAGACAATCATTCTGCACATAGAAATCTCAAACACAAAAAATGACGTAAGAGCATTTGATGGATGCCTTGGCATTAAGAGGCGATGAAGGGCGTGGCAGACTGCGATAAGCTTGGGGTAGCCGTCAACAGGCGCTAATCCCAAGATTCCCGAATGAGGAAACTCAATCACTTTATGTGATTATCATACACTGAATACATAAGTATATGAGGCGAACCCGGAGAACTGAAATATCTTAGTAACCGGAGGAAAGGAAATCAACCGAGACTCCGTTAGTAGTGACGAGCGAACGCGGACCAGCCCAGTATTTTGAAGTAAGAAACTAGAACACTCTGGAAAGGGTGGCCATAGTAGGTGATAGCCCCGTATAGGTAAGAAAGCTTCAATCTCTTGAGTAGAGCGGGACACGAGAAATCCTGTTTGAATATGGGGGGACCACCCTCCAAGGCTAAGTACTACTTAATGACCGATAGTGAACAAGTACCGTGAGGGAAAGGTGAAAAGAACCCCGGGAGGGGAGTGAAATAGAACCTGAAATCAGATGCTTACAATCAGTGGGAGCTTTATAGGCGACTTGTCGTCTATCTTAGTGACCACGTACCTTTTGTATAATGGGTCAGCGAGTTAGTGTACTAGGCGAGCTTAAGTCGAGAAGACGTAGGCGTAGCGAAAGCGAGTTTTAACAGAGCGTTTAGTCCAGTGCATTAGACCCGAAACCAAGTGATCTAACCATGAGCAGGTTGAAGATGCAGTAAGATGCATTGGAGGACCGAACCAGTAACTGTAGCAATAGTTTTGGATGACTTGTGGTTAGGAGTGAAAGGCTAATCAAACTTGGATATAGCTGGTTCTCCGCGAAAACTATTTAGGTAGTGCGTCAGGTTATATGGTATCAGGGGTAGAGCACTGGTTAGGCTAGGGGGGCACAATGTCTTACCAAACCTTGTCAAACTCCGAATACTGATATTCAGTTTCCTGGCAGACAGACTGTGGGTGCTAAGGTCCATGGTCGAGAGGAAAAGAGTCCAGATCGCCGTCTAAGGTCCCGAAGTCATAGCTAAGTGGGAAAGGAAGTGAAAAAACCAAGACAGCCAGGAGGTGGGCTTAGAAGCAGCCATCCTTTAAAAAAAGCGTAACAGCTTACTGGTCTATATAAGTTTTTTTGCGCCGAAGATGTAACGGGGCTTAAGCTATGCACCGAAGACGCGAGTCTTCTAATTTTTATTAGAAGACGGTAGCGGAGCGTTCCGTAAGCCTGTGAAGATAGATCGGCAAGATCTATTGGAGGTATCGGAAGTGATAATGCTGACATGAGTAGCGTCAAGGAGTGTGAAAACCACTCCCGCCGTAAACCCAAGGTTTCCTACGCAACGTCGTTCGACGTAGGGTTAGTCGGCCCCTAAGGTGAGGCTGAAAAGCGTAGTCAATGGGAAGCAGGTTAATATTCCTGTACCGTGAAGTAGTGACGAACACATAGGTGTGTTAGATCTGATTGGATTGATCTAGCTGCTGTGGTGTTACAAGAAATAGCTGCTTCATCTGCATTAATGATCAGGGCTTGATGTTCTGAATTTTGATGCAGATTAATGCGACCGTACCGCAAACCGACACAGGTGGGTTGGTAGAGTATACCAAGGCGTTTGAGATAACAACCTCGAAGGAACTCGGCAAATTACATCCGTATCTTCGGTATAAGGATGACCTCCGTATGGGTAACCATACGGAGGTGGCACAGAAATGGGAGTGGCGACTGTTTACTAAAAACACAGGGCTATGCTAACTCGTAAGAGGATGTATATGGCCTGACGCCTGCCCGGTGCTGGAAGGTTAACAGGAAGGGTAGTAATGCTCCGAATCGAAGCCCCAGTAAACGGCGGCCGTAACACTGACGGTCCTAAGGTAGCGAAATTCCTTGTCGGGTAAGTTCCGACCTGCACGAATGGCGTAACGATCTCTCCACTGTCTCCGAGGTTGGCTCAGCGAAATTGAATTCTCCGTGAAGATGCGGAGTATCCGCGGCTAGACGAATAGACCCCGTGCACCTTTACTACAGCTTTGTATTGACATTAGACATAGGTTGTGCAGGATAGGTGGGAGGCTTTGAAGCTGGATCGCTAGATTTAGTGGAGCCATCCTTGAGATACCACTCTTCCTATATTTAGTGTCTAACCAGAGCCCCTGAACCGGGGCTTGGGACATTGCATGGTGGGTAGTTTGACTGGGGCGGTCGCCTCCTAAAGAGTAACGGAGGCGCACAAAGGTAGGCTCAAGCTGGTTGGAAATCAGCTGTAGAGTGTAATGGCATAAGCCTGCTTGACTGCGAGGTTGACGGACCGAGCAGGGACGAAAGTCGGTCATAGTGATCCGGTGGTTCTGTGTGGAAGGGCCATCGCTCAACGGATAAAAGGTACGCCGGGGATAACAGGCTGATAGCGCCCGAGAGCTCATATCGACGGCGCTGTTTGGCACCTCGATGTCGACTCATCACATCCTGGGGCTGAAGCAGGTCCCAAGGGTTCGGCTGTTCGCCGATTAAAGTGGTACGTGAGTTGGGTTTAGAACGTCGTGAGACAGTTTGGATTCTATCTACCGTGGACGTTAGAAGACTGAAAGGAGCTGACCCTAGTACGAGAGGACCGGGTTGGACGTATCGCTGGTGTACCAGTTGTTCTGCCAAGAGCATCGCTGGGTAGCTAAGTACGGACGGGATAACCGCTGAAAGCATATAAGCGGGAAGCCTCCCTTAAGATAAGTCTTCGTTTGAGGGCCGTGGAAGACCACCACGTTGATAGGCCGGATGTGTAAGCACAGCAATGTGTTTAGCTGACCGGTACTAATAGCCCGATTAATTTTTTGTGTTTGAAATCCATTTTTTGGATCTATGTGTAGTGTAATTTTCTTTATGTATTCTCTGCTCTGTATATTTTTTGGATCTATGTGTAGTGTAATTTTCTTTATGCATTTTCTGTTCTGCATACATAAAACATTAGTAAAATATTATCGAATTGTCATTTACTCTATGATGTGTTAATCTCAAGGTGGTATTTTGCTGACGATCTATGAAATCCTTGCTATTGCTCTTGCTTTATAGTGCTGCTTCTTTTGCTTACGATAGTACAGATGTACCAGATAATTTATCTGATTATCGTGATATGATATATCCTGGATTAAGTTATCTTGAAAACAAATACAACAGTAATGTTTCATCGTTTCACGATGTTGGGGTGGCTGTAATTGATAGTGGAATCAACTCTCAGCACATTTTTTTGAATGAAAAGGTACTTGATGGATTTAACATAAGAAGGAATTCGATAATTGAAAGTAGGAACTCTATAGATGGGTTTGGTCATGGTACCGCTGTATCGGGTGTAATTGTAGCTAATCATCACTCTAAAGTAATTCCTTATGTAGCATTAGATTTCAAGGGATCTGGTCATGATACAGATGTTAATGCAGCTATTCGAATTGCTGCACAAAATCCAAATGTACAAATTATTAATCTTAGTCTTGGTGGTGATAGCAATAGTATAGAGCAACAAAATAGTATTTTTTTGGCAACTCATACATATAAAAAACCAGTTATTATAGCTACTGGTAATTCCAGTGGGTTGCAACCTAAATATCCTGCGAGATATGCTATAGACAATCCTTATATCATCGCTGTAGCATCTGAGCAAGCAAATACTGGGCGATTGGACAATTTTAGTAATCATTGCGGTGACACTGCTGAACATTGTATGTCTGCAGATGGAAAGAATGTCCCTGTTTTTGTCATGAAAAATCATCATAGTTATATTGGAAATATGAGTGGTACATCGTTTTCTACACCAACTGTTACTGGATTGATATCGCTCATTATAAGCTCAATGGATAAAGCGCAAATCAAACAACAAGGTGCAATTGCATCTGTGCATATTTTGGAAAATATAGTAGCTGATTTAAATCAGACCGAGATTGATATGTCTGGTCATTACGTAGCTTCGCGAGACAATGGTCTTGGTAATGTTAGTACATATATGCGTGAAATCCTGAAGCGCATCATATCTAAAAATGATGATGATTATGTGTACGGTGCGCATTTGCACAAATTATCTGGTGATGTTGATACTGATAGTCCACTGTCTGCAATTGTAGAATCTAAATTTAGCAATGCAGTTGTGTCTGATAAATTTGGTCGTATTAAATCATTGAATGTGAATAAATATATGCATTCTTCTCCAATTCAAATTACAAATCAATTGATGCAACACCAAAATATCATCTCTTTAAAAAAAGATGATATTTTCTTTAATGTTGCAAATCTTAATACACCTAAGTATATTTCTGGCAATTCTTTTATTAATTCATTTAAATTTAAGAATAATCAACATTCTGTACATGGTATATATCTTGCTTCTAGGTACAATATATCTAATAAGATTGATCTCATTGTCGGTTCCGCGTATGAAAGAGAGAATAATGGATTTATGTTCACTCCTACTTCTGGATCATTTAATGTGAGATCTACTGAATATCATATATATGGAATTGGAATTAATTATAAATTAGGTTCTAATTTTATGTTAAAAACTAATGCGGATTTCGGATATGTTAACGTTTCAACAGCATCAAATTCAATTTTTCGATCATTTCATGATATTCAAGTTAGTTCATATTCTGTTGCGCTGAATAAGAAAATTACACCTAAAGATGACATCTCTATCAGATTTTCCTCACCTTTGAGTGTGTCGTCTGGTTCTGTAGATATTAATACGCCAATATTTGGCACTCAAGGTGCTTCGATGTATCTTGAAAATACCAGCAATTGGAAGAGTGCTGATTCTGAAATTTCTATGACGTATATCCATGATTTTGATAACAATGGTTCTCAATTTGGTGTCTCATTATCTGCTAGTAGAAATCCAAAGATTGAATTTGCTATAAAAGCTAATATAGATTAATGCGCAAATCCATTGTTGAACAATATTTAGAATTTAAATCTGGAGAGTATCATGATTATGTGTTGTTCATAAGAGTGGGAGATTTTTATGAATTTTTTATGGAAGATGCGGAATTTATATCCAAGAGATTATTTCTTGTGGTTTCAAAAAAAGGACACTACAAAGGTGAAATTGTAAAAATGTGTGGCATACCACACAATAGCGTGGATATATATATTGAAAAATTATTAGATATTGGCAGTAAAATTGCGATAATTGAACAAGACATCAATAAAATCACTTCTGAAATCACAAGAAGAATTACTCAGATTTTTACACCAGGAACTACACTGCACGACAATAGAAAGAGATGCCTCATGGTAATTGCAAGTATGCGCAATAAAATCGCGATTTCATGGATTGATGCAATAGATTGTCAAGTAAAATTCATGAATACTAACAACGCATTAGATGAACTGTATCGCATTGCACCGTCTGAAGTATTGATTTGTGAAAATGATAATCAAAGTGGAGAAAACCTTAAGAATCATATACATAACGCAATCATTACGAAGAGATCATGTGCGACATTTGCTCTTCAATCATGCGTGAATACTATTAGGGATTTTTATAGAATTTTTGATGTTGAATGCATTAGCGATGTTCACACTGAGATAGTGGCATGTGGTGTAGCAATTCAATACTTTATAAATGTCAATCCTACAGTGAGATTGAAATTTCCAAAGCGTTATACACATGAGAATTATATGATGATGAATCATACAACTAGAAATTGCTTAGAATTAATAAACTCAAACTCTGGAAATAAGCATCAATGTTTAGTTGGAATCATTGGTGAGGCAAGTACTTGCATTGGCAAAAGGAAAATTAGGAATTGGATTCAAGAACCAAGCATCAATATAGAAGAATTGAATGTACGATACAATTGTATTGATTATATGATAAATTATCACAATCTCAGATTGAGTAATTTATTGTCTCAGATTCCAGATTGTGAATGCGCATTATCCAGAATTAAATCTCGAAATAATTCTTATAAAGATGTATTGAAGATTCAACTTGCTCTCGAAATTGCATTACTGTTAAGTGAAATGCTAAATGCACGCAACTCTCCATTATTGCATATCTTTCAAAATTTATGGTTAAATAATGGGATTTTTGATCTTTTGCGAGAAGCTATAGACAAAGAATCAGAATGGAATATAAGTGTAGATTTTAATATAAAGATTTTTCAATTGGATGAGAAATCAAAAGTATTAAACACAAAATTACAAGAGCTTGAGAAACAATATAAGTGTCAGATGTGTTCTCAAAAATTGACGATTGTCAAGCATAATACTTTGGGATATTGCATTGACATTCCCAAAAAGGATCTTAAAACACAACAATGTGATTTTATGCGAATTCAAGATCTTGCGAGTTCAGTAAGATATAAAACTCAAGAATTAACTCATATTGAACATGAATTAATCATCATCTTTGACGAACGCAAAAATATTGAGCGTGATATTTTAAATGAGATATGTCGGAGGATACTTCTTGAAGAAGATAAGTTGAGAATAATATTTGATTCAATTGCATATTTAGATGCTGTGCATTGTTTTGCGAGAATTGCTAAAGAAAGGAATTATATCAGACCACAACTTACCAATGCACAGGAGTTTCATATAATAGGTGGTCGTCACCCAGTGTTGGAGCTTAATGGAGATTTTATTGAGAATGATGTAGAGATTTCAGAAAAGAACGTCGTTCTATTAACTGGACCTAATATGTCTGGTAAGAGTACGTTTTTGAGACAAAATGCTTTGATTGCAATTATGGCTCAAGTTGGATCTTTTGTACCTGCAAAATATGCAAAAATAGGATTAATTGACAAATTATTTTGCAGAATTACATCGCATGATAAACTTGCAGATGGACAATCTACATTTATGGTAGAAATGATAGAGACTAATAATATTCTTAGAAATGCAACAGAGAAATCTTTAGTGATTCTTGATGAAATTGGAAGAGGAACCTCATCTCGCGATGGTGTTGCGCTTGCATCTGCGATTGTTGAATATATTCATGATATTAAATCCTGTAGAGCAATGTTTGCGACGCATTATCATGAAATCATTCCAATGATAGGTCATATGGCGCGCATTCAGTTATTAAAAATCCTAATAAAAAAATTGCATGACAAAATCGTGTTTCTACACAAAGTGATTCCAGGTGCATCACTGGAGTCATATGGGATTGAGATGGCTGAATTGGCAGGTGTGCCAGAAGAAATTATACGCAAAGCACGAGAGAAGATTATTGATTAAATATTGATTATATTATTCCATTGTGATATCATTAGGAATCTTGTATGAAATTATTCATGGATCCGAGAGCAATGCAATTACAACAGCCCAAATGTGAAAGGCGCGGTGATTTTGGTTATCAATCACATAATTTGAAATGCTTGATCACTGGTTGGTCTGATTGGGATTCCCAGCACTATAGGGAACATGGGCAGAATTTTGGCTATATGGGGGCATATTATTACAATAATCGCAGTTATTTTGCCGTTGAAACTCATGCTGAACTTAGAGTAAGGGATATTGCTTTGTTTGTGTTGAATCATGGTCAAGATAATAAATATCGTGTAAGTAATGATGTGCACAGAATACAACGCAAGAGAGATGATCATACAACGTCAAGTGCAAGAGAGAGTGATCGTGCATACCATAAATGGTGCGATCAATACGAAGAAACACATCACATTTTACCTTATATATCTGTATCTCAGCTAACGGAGTCGGAGTTCATAGAATATGAGAACCAGGTTAAACATAAGGATATTGATTTCCAAAAATTTCATAGCATAGCGCAAGAATGCATGCGAGAAGCAGTAAAATGCATTGGTAAATTAAAAGGAAGATTGATGACAGTAGATCAGAGGCGTGATTATATAGCATGTAATTATAAAGAACTTGCCTCTTCATTTATGGATCTTGCAACATATGCAGGTCGAGCAGAATTCGAGAAAAAAATGATAGATGAAGGTTTGCATAATCCAGATCAATCTAAGTTTTTTTGGCAACAAGAGATGTTTCGTGATCGAGATGCAAGAGTGAGATATCTCAATATGGTGCACAAAAATGTTGCTACCTTAAAAGGTGCCGTATGCTCAAATCTGAATCTAAACAGAAACGATGTGAAGGATTTTATTGCATGTGTAGATCTCTTTGAAAAGTACTCATATGATCTCACTGTTGAGCAACTTAACAATGAGATGGGCAAGGTTGCTTGTATATCGCGGGATGAGATTGTAGCAGATCGATCTCGGCACGACACAGCACCAAGCACTCAAATTACCAAGAGTCGCTGCGTTCGCTTAGTAGATCTTCTGTACAAGATTGTGAATATAGTGCGATCATTATTCTAATGCTTTAAAAAAACTTCCTATGCTGCTTGGCATAATATATTGAGCTCCTTGAGTGATTGTAATTTAATTTGCGAAGGTGCATTCATTAAAAGATCTCTACCTCTTTGATTCATTGGAAATGCTATTATATCTCTCAAATTGGGTGCATTTTGTAATATCATGAGGATTCTATCTATTCCTGGTGCGATACCCCCATGCGGTGGAATTCCATATTGAAACGCAGAAGACAATGGTCCGAATTTTGCATCAACCTCTTCTTTCGAGTATCCAGATATCGCAAATGCAACATACATCGTTTCTAAATCATGATTTCTAATTGCTCCACTAGACAACTCTATTCCATTGCACACAATGTCATATTGATAAGCTAAAATACTGAGTGGATCTTGTGTTGTGAGTGCATTTAAACCGCCTTGTGGCATTGAGAATGGATTATGAGAAAAATCGATTTTTCTTGTGTCTTCGTTCATTTCATACATTGGGAAATCGATGATCCAACAAAACTTGAATTCATCTTTTATGAGATTGAGTTCATTTCCAATTAAATCTCTCATTCCTGATGCTATTTTCGCAGAATTATGATGTGTATCGCATGAAAAAAACACCGAATCTCCATCTTTGAGATTACATATCTCCATAATCTTCTGTATCCGATCTTCATCAAGGAATTTTGCTATAGGTCCTTTAGCTTCATTGTCGAATTCTATATATCCCAAGCCTCTTGCATTTAAATTCTCCTGTGCATATGAGATTTTCTTATCGAAAAATGATCTCGAATTCCCTCCGGTTCCGGGTGCCGGAACCGCTCTAATGGTTTGTTTCTTTTTTTTTGCATTGGAGAATAGTTTAAAATCTGATCCATCAAAGATATCCGTAACATCGCACAATTGGATTGGATTTCGCAAATCTGGTTTATCTGTACCGTACTTCAATATTGCATCATGATATGTGATTCTTGGAAATGGAGTGTTTGTAATGTCTTTAGTGGAGAATTTTTTAAAGATATGACTCAAAACCTTCTCAGAAAGCGCAAAAATCTCTTCTTGAGTTGCAAATGACATTTCAATATCGAGTTGATAAAATTCTCCAGGTGATCTGTCTGCGCGCGGATCTTCATCGCGAAAACAAGGTGCAATTTGAAAATATTTGTCCACACAAGATGCCATTAGGATTTGTTTGAATTGTTGTGGTGCTTGAGGTAATGCGTAAAATTCCCCGGGATTCAATCTACTTGGTATCAGAAAATCTCTTGCGCCCTCTGGTGAAGATGATGTCATTATGGGAGTCTGCACCTCTAAAAAATCCATTTCATGCATGATTTTCCGGATTTCAAATATCATATCGGATCGCATTTTGAGCATTTCTTGCATTTTCTTTCGTCGCAGATCTAAGAATCTATATTTCAATCTCAATTCTTCTGGTGCTTTATCATCAACAGAAATTTGGAATGGTAACATTTTGGATTCTGAAACAACACTCCATTCTTGAACCTCCAACTCTATCTCTCCGGTTGTGATATCATGATTTATTGTCTCTTGAGATCTACTCCTAACAATTCCAATTGTAGTGATAACGCTCTCTAATTTGAGAGTCTCAATTTTTTGATATTGCGGTGTATTAACATTAAACACTAATTGAGTAATGCCATAATGATCTCTCAAATCGATAAATATTATCCCTCCATGATCTCTCTTTCCGTGTACCCAACCAGAGAGCGTAGCTGTATTTCCTCTAGATATGATCGACAATTCATTGCAGTGATGAGTTCTATATTGCATGAGTACAAAAAGATGATTGTAATGCAATGATGTATATTCTACAAGATTACAAGAATCGCAAAACACATCAATGGCTGGGATGGAAGGATTCGAACCTCCGCATGACGATATCAAAAACCGCTGCCTTACCGCTTGGCTACATCCCAACTGCAGCAAGTCTAATGAATCAAAAAAGCTGGGTCAATCTATATTATAGTAGATTTCATTGACAATTCATGTCATTTTAATTGAATTGCAATGTTATCAATACCTAGATAACATATCTTGATATGATGAATTATATGCTATGTCTAATTTGGATTCCCCCAGAGGAGTGCATGATTTAATAGGATTGGAGTTTCAGCGACACAAGCAAGTGCTGAGTGTTGCGAGATCGGCAGCAAATTTATATGCCTTTCAAGAAATTGAAACGCCAATTTTTGAATATACTGAGATATTTAGTAGAACTTTAGGAGAAAATTCTGATGCAGTTAGTAAAGAAATGTATTCTTTTGAAGATAAAAAAGGAAAAAGCCTCACATTGCGTCCTGAATTGACGGCTCCAAATGTGCGTGTAGTAGCGTCTTCTGAATTAAGACAAAGCATTCCGTTGAGATTGTTTTCATGTGGTCCAGTATTTAGATACGAAAGACCACAGACTGGGCGTAGAAGGCAATTTCATCAAATAAATTTTGAAGTGTTTGGTGTATCTGGATATCAAATGGACGTTGAAATCATTCTTCTTGCATTGAGATTACTAAGGGACCTGGGTATTGATCAGAAAGTGAATCTACAAATCAATTCTCTTGGAGATGCAAGTATAATGTCGCTCTATGCCAGAGAATTGCATGATTATTTATCTCGACATATTTCTTTGCTTTCTGATGATAGTAAATTGAGATTGAGCAAAAATCCTTTAAGGATTTTGGATTCTAAAGATGAGAGTGATAGGGCGATTTTGATGAATGCTCCTAAAATTTATGATTATTATAGTGCTGATGCAAGAAACAGATTTGATAATGTATTGTCGGAACTGGATAGGTATAACGTGGAATACTTAATCAATCCATATTTGGTACGTGGATTGGATTATTATTCGCATACCGTATTTGAATTCGTTATGAATAGTGATGGTTCACAAAATGCAGTTCTTGCTGGTGGTAGATATGATTCATTATTTAAAATGATGGATGGAAAATTAGATGTACCTGCGATGGGTTTTGCCGCCGGCATTGAAAGAATTGCAAATTTGATTTCATTGCAAGAGAAAAACATAAGTACTTATATCACAATACTTCCAATGCAATCAGACTATGTCGCGAGATCATTACAAATTTCAGAAATGATTAGAGATATTGGTATAAAATCTGAAGTCATATACACTGGCAATCTTAAGAAAAAAATGTATAGAGCATCGAGAATGAATGTTACACATTGGATTGTTATTGGGGCAGACGAACATAATTCACAGGAATATACTATCAAGGACTTGAAATTAGGTACAGAGATTAAATGTTGTCATGATAATGTTCGGGATATCATTAAGGAATTATGACGAAATTAGGGCAAAATTTCTTGATTAATAAAGAAATCGTGAAAGATATAGTGAATATAGCTGAACCTATTGCTGGTGATTGTATTGTAGAAATTGGTCCTGGGAAAGGAATTCTTACTGAAGAGATCTTAACGAGAAACCCAAATGAATTGATTGCAATTGAGATTGATAGTGCATTATGCGATATCTTGAGAGATAGATTTTCAAATAGTATTACATTGATTAATCAAGATGCAACGAAAATCAATGATTATAATTTTTTATCCAAGAATGCAAAAATCATTGCAAATTTGCCATATCAAGTCGGAACTTGTTTATTCATAAATTGGATGGAGCATAGAGACAAATTCAAGCACATGGTATTGATGTTCCAAAAGGAGGTTGCTGAGCGCATAACTGCACAACATGGAACGCGCTCGTACGGTTATATCTCAGTATTAGCATCATTATTGTATGATGTGAAATATCAATTTGCTGTTTCAAAGCATAATTTTTCGCCAATTCCGAAGATTGAATCCGCAGTTATAACAGCTGTGCCCAATGCTTTCAAATGTGATATACATAAGTTGAAAGATTTTTTGAAGAAGATTTTCGCATTCAAGAGAAAAAAACTCTCAAATGTCATGAAAATATCATTTAATATTAATGATTATCATGACGATAGAAGAGCGGAAGACATTGCGCCAGAAGAATTGTATGATATTTTTTTAAATCTGAAAAATGTTTGAAGGAATTGTTGAAGGCACAGGAGAAGTGATGGAAATTAATCACAATGGAGATACGGAATTTTCTATGAGAGCGCATTTCATCATCGATGATCTTGTAATTGGAGATTCAATATCATGTTCTGGTGTATGTGTGACTATTGCCAGTATTAAAGACAATATATTCAAATTTCAAGCATCTGAGGCAACATTATCGGTGACGAACATGCAAGAATTAAAAGTATCTAGCACTGTGAATTTGGAGCGTTGTATTAAATATAACGCAAGGATTAGTGGTCATATTGTGCAGGGTCATGTTGATGGTGTATGTAGAGTGAAAAATATAACACAAATTAAAGACTCACATGTTTGGGTGTTCTCTGCAAATCAGGATATTATGAAATATATCATCAAGAAAGGATCCATTGCAATCAATGGTGTGTCATTAACGGTGAATTCTATTATAAATAATACTTTTAATGTCAATATGATACCTCATACGTATTCTATGACAAATTTCCGATGCTTAAATATCGGAGATCTCTGTAATGTTGAATGCGACATCTTGAATCGATGTATTATTGATAGATTAGATTTTTCATAGACTTATTGATATTCAGATGACATAATCGCATGGTGTTATTGTCTGTTTATATGCAACCTTTGATAGTATTCAATTGGAAAATGAATTTACCATGTTGTGATGTAGAGAAATGGTGCAGGTCTATAAATGAAATGAGATATGAGAACTGCATTGTATGCCCTCCTTATACGCATCTTGATCAGGTGAGAAAATATGGCTTGGAGGTTGGAGCTCAGGATTCTCATTATACAACATCCGGTGCTTGCACAGGTGGGATAAATGCGGCTTTGCTTAAAGATATTGGGTGTAAATATGTGATACTTGGTCATGCTGAAGTGGTATCTCGTTATTCAGAAGTGCGGGATAGTACAGTCAAGAAAATTGATGCAGTATTGAGTGCTGAGATGATTCCAATTGTGTGCATACCATCGGATAAACAGTGCCAGTCGCATGATGATATTCTCAATATATGTAAATCTCTATTGTATGATTCAAGATGCATTGCGGCTTATGAGCCGATATACGCTATTGGCACTGGTATACTGCCATCACTATTAGAAATTCAAGATGTTGGGCAATTAATTAGGGAGAATTTTGGAGTTCCTGTTATGTATGGGGGGTCAGTGAATGAGGAGAATGCTCGTAGTATTCTGAAAATTGGTATGGACGGCTTATTAATAGGTGGCGCAAGTCTGGAGGTGGATTCATCCATCAAAATAATGGAATTTGCTACAGAAATAGCTCAAGTAGATGTCACATTGTGATTTCCAATCCATCGTATCCTGGTTCCACATCATGCTCATGATTTGATAATTCTCTAGAAAGAGTGCAATAGTCAATATGATGATTCATATGTGTCAATATTGTTTTACGTGGCTTGATGATATCGATCCACGATAATGTCTTTTGTAAATGTGCATGCGCAATACTAGATTGGTATTGTAGGCATTGCACAATCAGTAAATCTAGTTTTGCAGATTGTAATTTTTTCATAGAACTATCTGATATCGAATTGACATCTGTGCAATATGCAACAGAATTATTGAATATAAAACCAGAGGATGTGATTTTTCCATGTTGCAATTCAATTGGACTAATTTCTATATCTTCAATTGATAATCTTTCTGCGTAAGAGAAAATATGCGGCAACACATTGATTCTATTGGGATGTACATTGTTGTGTATCAACGCAGATGCTTCTTCATGATCAATAAATATGCGTCGCATAATCTTGTGCATTGTTGTATATGTATCAGTACTTAGATGTACATTCAAGAAGGGATTTTGTGGTGTCTGGAATGTCTTGAGATCGTCAATTCCGTAGATGTGATCAGCGTGTGCATGAGTACAGAGAATTGCATTCAGATGCTTTACATCAAGGCACATGAGTTGTTGTTTGATATCTGGACCAAAATCTACAAGTATTGTGCTTGTATTTGTTGAAACCATAATGGACGATCTCGTTCTGATGTTTTTATCTTGCGCTGTGCTTGTTGTTGAATGTGCTACAGAGTATCTATCTAATATAGATCTGCATACATTGCATGAGCAATTAAGTTGTGGAACTCCAAGTGATCCACCACATCCAAGAATTCTAATTTTCATGTATCGCTTTGTGATGCTTGCGCAGAAGATTTGTCATTAAAGCAATATTCCGGAGATGTGAATTTTTCATGCATGTTAACAGAGATATTATTGCATTTAAGAGTGTGATGTTTGTGAATAAAGCAACAATTCCACAATATAAGGGATGCAATAAGTAGCGCCAAGCAGATATTGATTTGATACGATGTACGCATAGTTCAATTATTAATATTATGCTTGACAGACTGTATAAACTGATCTGTTGTTAGGAATTTATCAGATGATTGCAACAGTATTGCTAAATCTTTTGTTACATGCTGATCTTGAATAGATTTCATCACTGCATTCTCGATGATTTGTGCCATTTTGATTACTTCGTCTGCTTGATCTAATTTACCCCTGAATTGTAATCCACGTGTCCAGGCAAAGATTGATGCAACTGGATTTGTAGATGTAGAATCTCCTTGTTGGTGCTTTCTGTAATGTCGAGTCACGGTGCCATGTGCGGCTTCAGTCTCGATTGTTTTGCCATCTGAAGTCATCAAGACTGAAGTCATCATTCCTAATGAACCAAATCCTTGCGCTATCACATCAGATTGCACATCTCCATCATAATTTTTACATGCCCATATAAATCCTCCGGAGGATTTTGTTGCAAATGCAACCATGTCATCGATTAATCTATGTTCATATGTCAACTTATGTTTATTGAAATCATATGCAAATTCATTATCAAAAATACGTTGGAAGATATCTTTGAACTCTCCATCATATGTTTTCAAGATTGTATTTTTAGTTGACATGTAGACTGGATATTGCTTTTCAAGTCCATATTTAAAGCATGAGCGAGCGAAATCTGCTATAGAATCTGAAGAATTATACATTGCCATTCCTATGCCATCTCCTTTGAATTCAAATACTTCCAATTCTTGTGTGCTGTGATCTTCTCCTTCAAAAACAAGCTTCAATTTACCTGGTTTACGCACTCGAATTTCAGTTGCTTTGTATTGATCGCCAAATGCATGTCGTCCAATAATAATTGGTTTGTCCCATCCTGGAACATATTTTGGAATGTCATTACATACTATTGGTTCACGAAATACAGTACCACCAAGTATATTGCGAATGGTTCCGTTTGGTGATCTGTACATTCTCTTGAGTCCAAATTCTTCAACGCGCGCCTCATCTGGTGTAATTGTTGCGCATTTAATGCCTACACCATATTTCTGTATAGCTCTTGCAGCATCTACGGTGATCTGATCGTCAGTTTCATCTCTTTTTTGAATTCCAAGATCATACGTTTCCAGTTTAATATCAAAATAAGGAAGAATAAGTTCATTTTTAATCAATGACCAAATGATTCTAGTCATTTCATCTCCATCTATATCAACAATCGGAGTATTTATTGTAATTTTTGACATTGAGTTTCTAATATTTATACATTCTTTCGAATGATATCATGATCCTTAATTATGGCGCAAGTCATCAAATGTATTCTTGATTGACAGGCGTAAAATGCTATGTAGCATTCGTACTGTTGGTGTTAATTATGTACACTTATTATATAATATTCTCTATTCTTGCATTTATCTTTGGGGTGTCGTTTTTGTCATTGTTTAATGCAAATCCTGTGCACAAAGTGTTTTATGTTGTGGTATTGTTCTCTGCGTGTGCAATTATGATGTTTGCAATGAGCATGGATCTGGTAGCAAGTGTTGTGCTATTGTTATATGTTGGTGCAGTTGTTGTATTGTTTTTATTTGTGGTGATGATGCTGGGATTAGAGTATAAATCTCATCATCGCTCTGTGCTGTCATGGATTATTGTGGCGATCCCGTGTTGTATGATGATGTGTGGTTTTTATGCATTATTCCTTGGTGATATAAGTATTGCGCGCGCCAATGTAGTGCGAAACCTTGATCGTATATCTCTTGTGCAAATGTATTCAGAACACAAAGAGCTCATTATTATTTCTTCAATCGTGCTAATGATTCCAATGTTTGCATCTGCCTGCTTAACCACTAAAGAAGGAGACTCTAAGATCAAGCAACAAAATACAGCAAAACAGATTGCAACTGGATCTAGAGACGCTGTAGAGTTGCTCGATATAGCACCTAATTCTGGTACAAGAATATGATTTATATTGGAATTCTATCGTTTTTAATCTCTTGTATCTTTAGCATCGGAGTGTCAATGATGATATCTTCTAAGGAGATCATATGTAGTATGGTTGCGTTGGAAGTCATGAAATTAGCTTCTATTTTGTTTATCTCAATTTCGTCTTATTATTCTGGTTATCAAGATGGTATTATATTAATATTTATTATATTAATAGTGGGCGCTGCAGAAATGGCCACTGGTTTATCAATTTTATCTAAATTCCATAAACAAAATGATTCAATTTTCATAAAAGATATGAAAACAATGAGGTTATGATGCATTGGTTCTTGTTGATTGCAATTCTAGTATTTCCGTTTTTATGTTGCATCTCTCCAATATTCATACTTCCGCGCAAAGCATCGATTGGTGTTGTGGGTGGAGTGTCATCATGCATTATAACTCTTACTTGCGGTATTTCTTGGTTCTTCTTTTATGTTATATGTATTCAGAAGCATGTTGCGATAATTCAACACTTGGCTCAATGGATTGAAATTGGGACTTTTAATGTAAATTGGTCTATATATATTGATAGCTTGACATCTGTAATGTTGATAGTAGTGACGAGCATATCAGCTTTGGTGCATATCTATTCAATAGGATACATGAAAGATGATCCTCATTATCATAGATTTTTCTCATATCTCGGTGGTTTTACATTCGCGATGTTATTGTTAGTAGTAAGTGATAATTTCTTGCAGTTGTTTTGTGGATGGGAAATGGTGGGTTTGTTTTCTTACTTATTGATTGGTTTCTGGTTTAAGAAGCGCAGCGCAAATATGGCTTCATTGAAAGCGTTCATTATTAACAGGGTTGCTGATAGTGCATTTGTATTGGCAATAGCATTGATATATTATGTATTTAATACTTTAAATTTTTCTGAAGTTTTTAGCGCGTTGAATGTTTCAAGTATCGGTGTTGTGTCGGTATTTGGTTATTCGGTAAAATTGATTGATTTAGTTACAATTTTATTGTTCTTGGGTTGCATGGGGAAATCTGCACAGATAGGTTTTCATACCTGGCTTCCTGATGCGATGGAAGGGCCAACTCCAGTGTCTGCTCTTATACATGCTGCAACGATGGTGACTGCTGGTGTCTTTCTTGTGGTTCGGTGTTCTCCGATATTTGAATTATCGCCATTGTGCAGGAGTTTTATTATGCTAATTGGTGCGATAACATGCATAATGGCGGCTTTATCTGCGCTTGGGCAAAATGATATTAAAAAGATAATAGCATATTCCACTTGCAGTCAATTAGGGTATATGATGATGGCGTGTGGTAGTTCATTTTATACTGCTGCCATGGTACATTTATTTACTCATGCTTTTTTCAAAGCTTTGTTATTTTTGAGTGCTGGGAATATAATTACTGCCGCGCATCATGAGCAAGATATTACCAAGATGTCTGGTATGAGAAAACTTAAGATTACACATATTGCAATGTTGATCGGTAGCATATCTATCTGTGGATTTCCTCCGTTCTCCGGATATTTCTCTAAAGAACCCATCATTGAAGCAGCGAGTGGTGGATATTTTTGGATTGCTACGATTGCTGCATTTTGTACTGCATTGTATTCATTCAGATTGTATTTTCATGTATTCCTTGGTGATGATGCGCACGAAAAACACAAATATGCCAGTGTTATGAGATATGTGATTGCATTTCTGTCTATTCCTGCAGCGTGTGCAGGATATTTCTCTGTATCAAAATTAAAAATGTTGGATATTGAGTTTTGGCATGGCTCTATTGTGCAAACATTTCATGAACATCATATGGCATTTATATTGCGATATGCTCCTTTGATGTTCAGTATATTTGCAATTCCGTGTGCTTATGTGATGTATTTAGAGTCGCATCGTAATATAAAGATTATTACAATCCTTAAAAACGCATTCTTTTTTGATTGTTTCTATTCTATAATGGTGCAGAGACCGATATGTTGGTTTGCTGATGTGTTGAATGGATTGGATACAAGGGTTATAGATCAAATAATTTCAATAGCGCCATCGCGTTTCGTAAGATATACATCCAATAAATTCTTATTATTGCAGGATGGATGTATCTCTAGTTATGCATTCGTGTTAATCTCAATCATTGCAATGATTTTATTGGTGATATCACTTGTGATGTGCAGTGTATGATTGGTTTTTGTATATAAAATATGATCTTATGATTCTATCTTTGTTGATTCTTATTCCGTTGTTTTTTGCGTTACTATGTGGGTGCTTGAATGGTAACGCGATCAAAGGGGTATCGATTTTTGGAGCATTGATACCATGTGCGATTGTAATGTGGATCTGTATGAATTTTGATTCGTATATCTCAGATATGCAATTTTCAGAATCATATCGCTGGTTTGGTGTGATGCGATATTCTCTTGGTATAGATGGGATATCTCTACCAATGCTTATATTATCAAATGCTCTTATTCCAGTGTGTTTGTGTTTTGCATATATAATTGAGATAGAAAATGTCGAATTGTTTTGTGCGATGATCTTAATGATACAAAGTGTCATGAATGGTTTTTTCTGTTCTACGGATGCATTTCTATTTTATATATTCTTCGAAGCTGCATTAATTCCAATGATGGTGATCATGCAGATGTGGGGCGGAGTCAACAAAACATATTCTATGGTAAAATTCTTAATCTATACCATTGTCGGATCGGTATTCTTTCTTTCGGCATTGTTATTTCTTGTATGGTATGCCGGCACTTCCAATATCCATGATATGATGGTCCATTGTAAGGATTTATCGTATTCGATGAAAACATTATTGTGGTGTTTAATTATGGTTGCTTTTGCGGTCAAAACACCTATGTGGTTGTTTCATAGTTGGTTGCCAAATGCGCACGTAGAAGCACCAACAGCAGGGTCTATGATTTTGGCAGGAATTTTGCTAAAAATGGGTCCATATGGAATGCTAAGATTCATCATTCCAGGTTTTCATGATGTTAATACATACATGATGACGTTGATGTTAAGTTTGAGTGTTGCGGCCATTGTTATAGTATCATTGGTTGCATTCGCTCAAAAAGATATCAAGAAATTGGTGGCATATTCATCTATTGCACACATGGGATATGTAACATTAGGGATTTTTTCTCAGACAGTAATTGGGGTGCAATCAGCAATTTTTCAAATGATGAGTCATGGTATAATCTCTGCAGGATTATTTTTGTGGATTGGTATTGTGTATAGCAAATCCAAGACTAGAGATATGTATAAGTATGGTGACATGGCAAGCTATGCACCTTGGTATGCATTTATATTGATGGCGCTTACATTGGGTTCAATAGGCTTGCCAGGAACTTCTGGATTTATTGGGGAATTTTTCTCTTTATCTAGTGTAATGTTTGTGAGTAAAGGTTTTGCTTTTGTGGCGGTGACGGGTGTAATATTTGGTGCATTATATATGATGAATATGTATCGTCATATATGCTTTGGAGGTAGTGCAAAATTAACTATTCAAGATGCATCGGTGCGAGAACGAGGGTTGTTTATAGTGATTATATTTGCAATGTTACTGATTGGTGTTATGCCGAATTTAATTATGAAATTGTCATTTAAGTCTGTAACGGAATCTATAGCATTCTCATCTCCAGTGCTAAGGTAATGAAATGAATATATTGCCGATAGCGTTCTTCACTCTAATGAATTTATTGTCGATGCTGATATTCATCTTGCGTGATGATAAATCTAAATATTCAATTATATTGTCTTGTTTGCCATCTTTGGGTGCTTTGGTATTAAGTCATACAAGCGGCGTGTACATAGAATATGATGTATCTCGCTATTTTCATGAAATTGTTGGTTTTTCTTTTGCAAGGGATATGATTTTGGTATCTAATTTCTGTGCGATAATCTTATGCAGAGATATGAAGTATCTCGGAAATATTTATGAGATGCCTTTATTATTGAATTTTGCATCTCTTGGTGCAATTTTGACGATTGCGTCATGCAATATGATATCGTTATATTTGTGCATGGAAGTGTATGGGTTGTCGTATTGTGTTTTAGTGGCGATAGGGCATAAGCAAAACAAATTTGCATCTGAAGCCGGAGTGAAATATTTCATTATAAGCTCTTTCATATCTGCAATATTATTGTATGGGATTGCATTAATGTTTGATGCTACGCATTCTATGAGGATAGTAGACATCGTTAATGGAGACATGGCAAATCCAATTCTTGTAATTGGATTAGTAATGTTTATTATGTGTTTGTTAGCAAAGAGTGCGGTGGCGCCCTTGCATATATGGGCTCCGGATACATATCAAGGAGCTCCTTTTCCAGTGACTCTATCTCTTATGACATCTGCCAAGATTCCTCCCATAATGGTATTTTTATCCATTATGGGCAATACAAAATCGATGCCACATATTGTGGAATCTATTATTGTAGCATGTGGCATCGTATCTGTGCTGTTTGGTTCTATTGCAGCATGTACGCAAAATAAACTCAAGCGAATGTTTACTTATGGTGGTATTGCTCATGTGGGATATATATTTGTTGCCATAGTTGCAGGAATCAGTATTGAATATGTGTTAATGTATTTGGTGATATATATTACTGCAATGACAGGTATGTCATTTATTTTAAATTACAATGATGTTAATGCAGAGGATGCGAATATCGTTGACGTTGTCAATATAAAGTCATTATGCAGTAAATTCTCTGGTGTGATATTATTGCTATCCTTGTCAGGATTACCCCCTTTGGCAGGATTTTTTGCGAAATTGCAGATATTCATTGCAATAGTTAAATCTAGATATGTATATGCATTATTACCAATGATTCTTGCCAGTGCTATTTCAATTTATTATTACTTGAAGGTGATTATTCAGTTGATACAAAATAAGGAAACGCAATTTTCTGTGTCATATCGGGATATTGTGCCAATAATATGCGCAATAATGACATTGGTATTCTGCCTTGATCCGGATATTTTATCTATATTGATATGATATTGCCATCTGGGTATGTAGTATATGATTTTAATCAAGTAGACAGCACCTCTGAGGTCATGAAAAGAGAGTTTTTGCATCTTGGAATGTCAAACATCGTGATATGCGCTAAGTCTCAAAGTAATGGTCGAGGGCGAAAAGATAGAACCTGGATATCTTCCAATGATGGATTGTATGCTTCGGTTTTGTTATCGAATGATGGATTTGATCCAAGAGTTGCGATACTAATAGCAGTGGTGATAGGTAATGTTATTTATGAGAAAGCGCGCAGTGATATTGAATTGAAGTATAAGTGGCCAAATGATATATTATTACCAGAAGGCAAGGTATGTGGAATCTTATCGGAATATTCTCATGAGAATAAAATGATTGTTGGTTTTGGCGTCAATATAGACTTGATAGATAACATGCGAGTTGGGTATTTGTCTAAATATATGAAAATCACAGCGCTAGATTTATTGGAGGGAATTTTGCGGGAATTAAATAGGATGTTATCGATCATGAAAGACAGAGGATTTGATCTGATACGCAATATGTGGCTCATGAAAGCGTACAAATTAGATAGCGATATTATCGTGGATTCCCAAAAGGGGATATTCAAGGGAATTGATATGTACGGCAATATGATATTGCAACAAGGAGATATTCAAAAAATTATTTCATATGGTGATGTTTCATGATTGTTGGTGTGGTATATTCCTGTGTATTGGTGATGATATTATATTATCTATCATCTCAGTTTCATAAATACGTTTCGGTAATGAATGATTTGGATGTTAAGAGGCGCGAAATTACGTAGATTTATTAGTTTGATGATTGCAATGTTAGCTTTTGCATCATTGCTATTTATTATAATGCTGAATTTGAACAATAATATGGAGTTGTTTGTCACTCCAAAAAATATTGTTAAGAATAGTAAAGATTTTTATCTTGGTGGATTAGTAAAAGTGGGTAGCTATAGAGCTACTGATACTAATGTAGAATTTTCTATCATTGACGATCAATCATCTACAAGAATTATATTTCATGGTATTGTACCTCCCTTATTTAAAGAAGGTTCTGGGGTTGTAGCATATGGGCATTTACACAATGATATATTTTTAGCAACGCGCGTTCTTGCAAAGCATGATGAAGTATATATGCCAAAAGAGATATACAAGCAATTACGAGATAAGAAATTTTACAGAAAATAGATTGCAATATTCAATATGAGATTATATTATTCCTCCATGCCGACTTAGCTCAATTGGTAGAGCAACTGATTTGTAATCAGTAGGTTGTGGGTTCAATTCCTACAGTCGGCATTTCTGATTGTATAATTCTTGACATTATTGTAGTTTTACTACTGAATTTGCAAATAGATATTATCTATGCTATACATAACTCTTTGATGGAATAATGTTGTGGTGGTGAGTGTATTTGATGTTGATGGAGATAAATTAAAATTTTTTTCTGTTGCAAATTTTGCAGAGAGTATTGATTACAATCATGACTATCTTCCACGCTCTCTCAAGATATTAGTTGAAAATTCGCTGCGCAATGGTGCAAATGCAGAATTGACAAAGTGTTTTTTTAATCGCAAAAAAGTGGATATAGGCTTCTACCCAGCAAGGGTATTAGTGCAGGATTTTACTGGAGTACCAGCTGTGGCGGATTTAGCCGCAATGAGAAATGCTGCTGCAGATCTTGGAATAGATCCTGAAGAAATTAATCCAAAAATTCCAGTTGATCTTGTAATTGATCATTCAGTGCAAGTGCATGAATTTGGTAACAAGAATGCTTTATTAAATAATACAGAGATCGAAATTCAACAAAATACTGAGCGTTATGGATTTTTGCGTTGGGGGCAGGAAGTTCTCAAGAATTTTAGAATCGTGCCGCCTGGAACTGGAATTTGTCATCAAGTGAATCTTGAATATCTTGCTCAAATTGTTCGTATTTCTGATGATGGGACTGCGTATCCAGATACTCTTGTAGGGCTAGATAGTCATACCACGATGATTAATGGACTTTCTGTGCTTGGCTGGGGTGTTGGTGGCATCGAGGCAGAATCGGCAATGCTTGGTCGGCCAATTTCTATGCAGATTCCTGATGTTGTAGGAGTAAAGCTATTGAATGAAACCCGAGAAGGTATTACTGCAACGGATGTGGTTTTGACTATTACGCAAATGCTTCGCGCAAAAGGTGTTGTTGGGAAATTTGTAGAGTTTTATGGGCCTGGATTGAATTGTTTATCTCTTGCTGATAGAGCAACGATTGCAAATATGGCTCCTGAATATGGTGCAACTTGCGGGTTTTTTCCAATTGATGAAAAAACATTAGAGTATCTTGAGTTGACAAATAGAGGAGAGAGAATTTCATTAGTAGAAGCATATGCGAAAGCACAAGGGTTATGGAATGATGATAGCGAGATGCAATTTGACGATACGCTATGTATTGATCTTGCAAACATCGAAGCAAGCGTTGCTGGACCTAAGCGTCCACAAGATCGAGTAATTTTATCAAACGTACATGAGAATTTTTCTTTGCAGTTTAATGCAAGAGGCGATATTAATGAATTAAGCAATGGATCAGTTGTTGTTGCTGCAATCACCAGTTGCACTAACACGTCAAATCCCGATGTAATGATCGCCGCTGGTCTGTTGGCGCGCAATGCATATAAACGAGGATTGCGGGTAAAATCATGGGTTAAGACTTCTTTAGCACCAGGATCTAAAGTAGTGACAGAATATCTTGAAGCATCTGGATTGCAAGAGTATTTAAATTATTTAAACTTTGATACTGTTGGTTATGGGTGTACAACTTGTATAGGTAATTCGGGTCCATTAATTCCCGAGATTGAGAAAGAAATCATTGAGAAAGACTTGGATTGTGTGTCTGTATTGTCTGGTAATCGCAATTTTGAAGGAAGAGTGCATCCATTGACTAAAGCGAATTATCTTGCATCACCACCGTTAGTGGTAGCATATGCTCTTACTGGTTCTGTGAAAATAAATCTTAAATCTGATGCATTGGGTAATGATCGAGATGGGAATGAAGTGTTCTTGAAGGATATATGGCCCAGCGATGAAGAGATTAAGAAATTTGTACATGAATACGTGAATAAAGATATGTTCAGTACAAAATACTCAGATGTATTTTCTGGTGATGAGAATTGGCAAAAATTGCCATTGGTGCGCGATTCAATATATGATTGGAGTAATGATGATACATATATAAAACATCCACCATTCTTTCATCAAGAATTTGCATTTGATGCAAATCCGATCAAGAATGCAAAGATCTTGGCATTACTAGGTGATTCCATCACCACGGATCATATCTCTCCTGCGGGTGCGATTGCAAAATCCAGTCCTGCTGCACAATATCTCAGAGACAATGGAGTTGCGTCTGAGGATTTCAATTCTTATGGTTCGCGTAGAGGTAATCATGAGGTAATGATGCGTGGCACATTTGCAAATATTAGAATTCGAAATGAAATGGTCTCAGGAGTTGAGGGTGGTTATACTGTATTTAATAATCAACAGATGAGCATTTATGATGCTGCAATGCAATATAAGAAATCAAATACAAATTTGATTGTTGTTGCTGGTAAAGAATATGGAACCGGATCAAGTCGTGATTGGGCTGCTAAGGGTACTCGATTATTGGGTGTGAAAATTGTACTTGCGGAGAGTTTTGAACGCATACATCGTTCAAATCTTGTGGGAATGGGCATAATACCATTACAATTTATTGATGGAGAAAATCGCAAAACATGGAATCTAACTGGTCAGGAAGAGATTTCATTGAATGATGTATCTCAATTAAATGTTGGTGAGAGTGTGAGTATTGCAGTCAAATATCAGAACAACGATGTACATGTGTTTAAGTGCATTGTGCGCTTAGATACGGAAGATGAAGTTAGATATCTTAAATCTGGTGGAATTTTGCGTTATGTATTGGATGAGATAGTTGCTTAATATTCTGATTTATTAGATAACCAATGCACTGTCTCTGAGATGTTGTGTAAGCTTTAAATAAATCTCGTATTGGAGTGATGACAAAGTATATCGTATTTAGTGACATGTGCGGTCCATAGATTAAGGATTATGGGTCTGATGATTACTCAATGACAACAGTATTCTGAGCAGATGATGCAAATCCAATATTAAATGCGTTTGTGAAACCAAGCACCGCAATTATCAGTTCTGATGTGAGCTCTCAAGAATCTTCACAGAATCGCTGATGTATCAATAGCAAGAATGTTGCGCTTATGCAACATTATTGTTGCAATGCATCATCTTTTGTATGACACACTTGTGATAAATATACACAAAACACTGTAGGTACAGCTTATATCAGCGTGCAATAATAGGAGGGATATTTTATTGATATTTATTATGATGAATCATATCTCAACAAGTATGGGGCGCGCTGCGGCGAGTGCATTGAGATGTAATGCAGCGCAAGTTCCGAGTCGAGTTTTAACATCAGCTATGTTAAGTGAGAAAATTGGCAATATACACATAGCTCCAGGAGCAGGAAATGCCAATGCAATACGTGCACGATTAACTAGTAGTGTTGTGTACAATAAAGATCTGATGCATTCAATGTCTCCTCACGGACTTAATAGAGATCATCATGCATCACCAACAGATAAAGAATTGTCAAATTACGCTCTAAAAGTTATCACACCTGGTACGCAGTATATATTGTTACAAAATGATGCAGATGTTGAAGAATTATTCGAGTCTTCTGATATGTTTGGTAGTTTTGTGATTGAGGATGTATTTGCTGATAATCCAAGTCCCACACCTCCTCCTAATAAAATCGAAGAAACGAGTGTATTGGGTCAAGGTTTTAAAGTTCCAAGTGAAGCGCTGAGATATATGAATTCATGAGGTATAATGCATGCTTTTATATTGATTCAATATCTGAAGTGTGATATCATTTCCTAAAATCGCCGTCTATAGTGCTATATGTTAGGACATTTTATTTCACGTAGTTTTGCCAATGCAACACGAAATGGATTGAGTAGATCTGCGCGCTTTACAAATGTTAGGGGCTGTAGCATTGATGAAAAAGCTAAACAACGCAATAGAAAGCATGAGCGTACTACGATTGATGATTATGACGATCCATTAGCATTATGTACTGTAGTGATAGGGGGTGTCTGCACTGCTGTTGGTTTGAGTTATTACACGTATCGAGATGGGTATTGGGAATAGTATCTGTATATAATTAATAAAATTAGAGAAGTTTATTTATAAGGCATTGCAATGCTTTATTAGATGCGCTATGATGTTAGCGGAGTTGTTAATATTATATTAATAATTTAATAATTCCATTAACTTTTTTTAACATGGTAATGTTATGTTTAATGCATTTAATAAGGCTACTAAAATGGCAAGAGTAGCAATGAATTCTGACGCAGCAGTTGGTGTAGCTATTGTTGGACTTTATACAGGAATGACTGCAGCTGTTGTCGTAGCTAGATCCGTAGACAAACAAAATTCTCCTGGAGAGATGTCTGAAGTGAAGTCTCAGAAGACATTTACAGGAGACATTGCGTCTCGCACAATGTCATTTTCGTAAACTAGTTGCTTCTTATGGAGACTAGTGATACTAGTGAGTTGGAGGGCTTGATTGAGTCTAAAAACAAGACGCTGATACCGTTTGTGATGAGTTATTATCCGAATGAGTCAGCGTTTTTTGATATATTATGTGCGGTATCTGATGCCGGCATTCGAGTTTTAGAGATTGGAGTGCCGTTTTCAGATCCTGTAGCAGATGGAGAGACAATACAAATAGCTGGACTTGAGGCGCTCAAGCAAGGTGGCAGCATGTCAAGTACATTGAAAATGATTCGTAGATTCCGGCGCGAAAAAGACAACAAGATAAAGATAGTATTGATGGGATATTTGAATCCGATTATTGCTTATGGTTATGATAATTTCCTACGAGATGCACAGGATTGTGGAATCAATGGATTGATCATTGTAGATCTTAGTTTAGAGGCGAGTGGTAGATTTTTTTATCAATGTAATGAGCATAATATTCACTTAATACGGCTTGTGGGGTTGAACTCTGAAGAATCAAGAATTAGGAAAATTGTTGCCCAATCTTCTGGTTTTATTTATTGTGTTTCGATGTTTGGTGCGACTGGATCAAAGGATATACAGATAGAAACGGTGAAACCAATGATTTCAAGAATGAGACAATATACTGATATGCCATTGGCTGTAGGATTTGGAATCAGAACTCCAGATGATGTTAAAAATCTCATGCAATTGGATATTAATGCAGTTGTTGTTGGATCAGAATTGGTACGAAAAATCTCTGCATCAGATACACAAGATATTTCATTCAATGTGAAGAAATATCTTCTTTCATTACAATCTGCCATCGCTTAAAAGCTTGTATAACCAGCGCGTAAAATACATAATACCATTTTTCTCTTCTATGAAGATATGTTTAGTTGGTGCTTGTGGTAAGATGGGGCGCGAGATTACAAAGTTAATACTTCAGGATCCGGAATGTGAACTTGTTTGTGCTGTAATTGGTGATACGAATACACATGATAGGATGCAATATATCAAAAATTTAGAATACCAAGGGATTAATCCTGAAATTGAAGGACAGATACATAAATTGAAGAGCAAGATAGAAGAAATGGATATTATGATCGATTTCTCCATAGGTCGTATGTTTGGAGATGTTGTATATTATGCGAATGAAAGAAGAATACCACTTGTGAGTGGAATTACTGGTGAAGTTTGTGGTCCTAGTGGTATTCCATTTGCAAGTCCAGATCAATATCTTAATAAAAATTGGACCGAAGAAAATGCACTTAAGATTCCAGTATTATGGGATGCAAACATGAGCCTAGGTATCAATCTCATAAAATTCTTCAGTAAAAAAATTAAAGAAAAACTTGACGGTTTTGATGTTTGTATTGAAGATTTGCATCACAATAAGAAGAAAGATAGTCCATCTGGCACTGCAAAAAGTCTCGCATCATATTTGAATATGAATTCAGATCGTATTATGGGATCTCCTGGCATGGGAGGAATATTTGGAGATCATAGTGTCAAATTTGCAAGCGAAGAAGAATTAATAGAAATTAATCATCGCGCTATCAATAGGGCGGTATTTGCAAGAGGAGCAATACAAGCAGCAAAGTGGCTTGTTGGACAAAAATCCAATGGATTGTATAATATGTTTGATGTTTTGGGTTTGCATGGATGATCATATTCATACAAGAGTGCGCAATCTAAATGCATTTTACAATAATGCACAAATGCTATTTGACATAAATATCGATATACATCGACGTTCTATAAATGCAATAATAGGATCTTCTGGATGTGGGAAATCCACTTTATTGAGATGTTTTAATAGAATGAATGAATTTAATGGTGATTTTCATTATAGCGGATTGATAGAAGTGCATGGATGTGATATTTGCGATGTAAAGCCTGAATTATTGCGTGCTAAAGTTGGTATGGTGTTTCAGCGCCCCAATCCTTTTCCAAAATCTATATACGATAATATTTCGTATGGCCCTAGAATACATGGTATTCATAATCGTAAAGGAAAGCTAGATTCGATTGTGGAAAGTAGTTTGCGCAAAGTGGGATTATGGAATGAAGTATGTGATAAATTAAATGAATCTGCACTCGGATTGTCGGGTGGGCAACAGCAAAAACTATGCATTGCACGTGCGATTTCTGTCAAGCCTACAATGTTGTTGTTAGATGAACCAACTTCTGCACTGGATCCATTTTCACGAGACTATATAGAAGAATTAATACTAACTCTCAAAAATAAAATGACAATAGTATTTGTCACGCATTATCCAGAACAATCACGCAAATTAGCGAATTATATTACATTTATGGACAAAGGAATGATTGTAAAGTGCGATACAGCGAACTCCATCATAAACAATGATGAACATGAAATCATACAAAATTATTTTCAAAAGAAATAATCAATGAGTATATTTTAGTATTTGTGTTTATTTTGCATCGTGATCTCATGCACAGGTATTGCAGCGAGAGCTATTAGATCATCAGTGGTAGAATTCATGCTAGCTATTTGAACGTGTCGATTTAGTCCACATATTATGGGACCTATATTGATGCTTTGACTGCCAATGCATAATGCTTCACATACCATGCTTGCGCTATGAAGATCTGGCATAATGAGAATGTTAGCAGAATCAGACAAGCGCATGATTGGATAGTTATTTAATATATCCCTATTCAAAGCTAGATCAAGAGACATTTCTCCATCATACTCAAAATTCACATTCATATGATCCAAGATTGAGATCGTTTCTGCAATCTTGTTTGTTGTATCGCATTCTACGCTGCCAAAATTAGATCCATTTGTGAACGCCACTCGTGGAACATATCCAAGATTCATAACACGCTTCGCTGCACTGATGGCGATTTTTGCAAGTTCCTTCGCTGATGGAGATTTATGCACTATGGTATCCATGATGAATACTGTTTTGTTGTTTATAACGGAAATATTCATTCCATATACAACATCATGGCTTCGTATGATTCTGCGTACTCCCTGTAAGACTTTGTGTGTATTGCGCGTCAATCCGGTGATGAGTACATCTTGTTCATCTGATAATAACATGCAAGTACCGAATATGTTACGATCATGATTAACCATTTTTTTGCAATCTCTTATTAGATATCCTTTTCTATGCAGAGCATTATATACTAGATCTACATAATCATAATTATCTGCACGAAGTGCAGCGTTTGAGATTTTAATACTATCGGGATCTATGCGTAAGGCATTCATGTTTTCTCGAATCACATCTCTTTTTCCAATCAAAGTTGTTGTGACGTTGTGATATCTATTTAATTCCCTTGCGGCTTTTATAGCTCTTTCATCTTCTCCTTCAGCAAATATGATGCGGATCTTCTCTTGATTCTCATTTGCACCATTAGCGACGGATTGTAAAGAGCTATAGATAGAATTTACTGCTCCGCGTATTGGATTTCTGTATGACATTAATTTATTGGAATATTTCTCAGGATCGAAGGGTAAGCGCGCAACACCCGAGTCTACTGCAGCTTGTGCAACAGCAAGAGACACTATATGAATCAGATTTGGGTCAAAAGGCGTAGGAATTATATAATTGCGCCCATATCGCATAGGGTACTGATCGTATGCGTTTCTTACGTCATCGTGTATTGGTTCTTGTGCTACGGATGCAATTGCTTTTGCTGCAGCAATTTTCATTGCATCATTAATGCATTCTGCTCTAACATCAAGAGCACCTCTCATGAGATATGGAAAACATAGTACATTATTGATCTGATTCGGATGATCAGATCTTCCTGTTGCAATGATTGCATCAGGTCGCGCTTTCTTGGCAATTGCAGGATCTATTTCTGGAGTTGGATTTGCCATTGCAAACACAATTGGATCTGGAGCCATGCTTTTTAGCATTTGAGTAGATAAAAGATTACCTTTAGAAACCCCTAGAAAAATATCTGCATCTTTTATTGCATCCTTAAGCGCTCTTGGCTCACAGTACTCTGATGCAAATTCAAGCTTCCATTCATTCATGCCAATTTTGCGCGTTTTATATACTACGCCATGCTCATCACACATTGTGATATTTTCCTTCGGGATTCCATAGGTTGTCAATAATCGCACGCATGCAAGTCCGGCTGCTCCTGGTCCATTGAGAACTATACGTGATTTTTTAAGATCTCGATTTGTAACATCGCACGCATTAATTAATCCAGACAGCACAGTAATTGCGGTACCATGTTGATCGTCATGAAAAATAGGAATATCTAAGCGATCAATTAATTCATTTTCAATATCAAAGCACTCGGGAGATTTAATGTCTTCAAGGTTTATTCCGCCGTAACTACTTGAAATGAGCTCAACAGTGCGAATGAATTCTTTTGGATCTTTTGTATCAATCTGAATATTAACAGCATTTATACTAGCAAATGCTGAAAATAAAACAGCTTTTCCTTCCATTACTGGCATTGCAGCATTTACTCCGATGTTACCGAGTCCAAGAACAGCGGTGCCATTGGATATCACTGCGACCATGTTTCCTTTATTGGTGTATTCGTACACCTTATCAGGATGTTTATGAATGCTTTCACTCACATGAGCAACATATGGAGAATATGCCAATGATAAATGTCGTTGTGTAATGAGTGGTTTTGTTGGAACGGTTTTGAATTTTCCAGGACATGGATCTTGATGATATTTCAGAGAAGAATTTATAGAGCAGTTATCAACTTCATGTTCAGAACTCATTATCAGACCCAAAATTAGTCCTTGAGATTAGATGATTATTGTGGTTGTGTCCATAATTGCAGTAACAAAGATTCTAATACTAGAGGATTGCTTGCACCTGGTATATTTATAGCAGTGGGTACAGAATATATTGTTGTGGGCTGTTGTTGTATTGTAGGATTGCTTGAAGATGCTCCCTGTAGCTGTGTTGTGATTGATCCCGATGGTAAAGAATCACTAATTGGTGCAATGCTGATTTTACAAAGCGCATCTTTGAGCGTGCGATCTACTAACTCCTCTTGTAATTCTTCTAGTATTGTCTTGGGAGATTTAAGATTCAAATGTGGGTGCTTTAAAATCGTACTATGATATGCCTCATTCTCCACAATCGTTGTTATTTCTTCACATGATACATTCTCTCCTGGTTGCATCTTTTGGATATACAACAACTTAGCTAATTGAAGCGCATATTTCTCAGGAGTTAGTTTCTCTAAATGTCGTAATTCCACTAAAAATTCCTTCATGTATTCATTTTTATCAAGACCCCGATGCAATTATATACTGGCAATAGAGGCCTTGTTTTTGGGATGTTGTAACATTTTTTACTTTTACAAGTTTGCATTGATGATTTGGATTGAGAGTATGTTGATACTGCATTTTGCTACTTATTTAGATTTGATTAAAGAATATCAATAATTATTATATTGTCAAGTGATATTTTGCATCGAATCTTCCTCAGTGTTGTATTTTGATATATCATCTAATTTTGGGTGAATTGTATGCAGAATTGGGATCTCGTAGTTGGATTGGAAGTGCATGCTCAAGTGATTTCGAAATCGAAATTATTTTCATCTGCGCCAGTACACTCCAACGCTGAACCCAATACGAACGTAACGTTTTTTGATGCTGGTTTTCCAGGGACATTACCGGTATTGAATGAATTTTGTATTGAACAGGGAATTAAGACGGGCTTAGCTTTGAATGGTGAGATTAGTGAAAAAATTATCTTCGATAGGAAACATTACTTTTATCCTGATTTGCCTGCTGGATATCAAATTACACAATTCTATCATCCAATTATGCAGAATGGATTTTTGGAAATTAATGGTAAAAAAATTAGAATTAAACAATTGCATTTAGAACAAGATGCTGGAAAAAGTATGCATGATATTTCACCTACTGAGAGTTATATAAATTTGAATAGAGCAGGTGTTGCCCTTATGGAGATTGTTACTCATCCGGACATAACCTCAGGTGCTGAAGCTGCTGAATATCTCAGGGCTTTGCGATTGTTGTTGCGTTATATTGAGACATGTGATGGAAATATGGACGAAGGATCCCTTAGATGTGACGCAAATGTATCCGTTAAGCCAAAAGGCTCTGATAGACTGGGCAATAGATGTGAGATCAAAAATCTTAATTCAATAAGATTTATAGAACAAGCAATTGAATGTGAAGCATTGCGTCAAATCAAGATTCTCGAAAATAGTGGTGAAATTAAGCAGCAAACACTCTCATTTGACTCTCAGGCCAAGACTACAAAGCCTATGCGAGATAAAGAGACAGAAGCAGATTATAGGTATTTTGCAGACCCTGATTTGCCTCCTATTGTCACTCCTGTAGATGTGATGCAGAGAGTCAAGAGTAATATGCCAGAACTGCCGGTAATGAAAAAAACAAGATATATGCGTGATTTTGATATTAGTGCATATGATGCTGATGTTATTGTATCAGATTTTGATTTGATGAAATTCTTTGAAGTTCTTACACAAAAATGCAATCCTAAATTATCTGCGACTTGGTTGACAGTGGAATTGATAGGTAGATTAAATAAATTGGATCTTGCGCTGAGAGATTCAATTGTGCAAGCGAAGCAATTGAGTGAATTAATTGCAAAAATTGAAGATAGATCGATTTCCGGGAAGCTTGCAAAGCAAGTGCTAGATGAGATGTTAAAATCTCATAAATCTGCAAATGAAGTGATTCAAGATCTTGGATTGCAACAAATTAGCGATGAATCTGAACTCAGAAAAATAGCGTGTGAAATAATAAATGATAATCCACAGCAAGTGGCATTATTTCAATCTGGTAAAGATAGATTATTTGGATTTTTTGTAGGGCAAATGATGCAACGTACAAAAGGCAGTGCAAATCCAAAAATTGTAAATGAAATCTTATCTGAGATGTTGAAAGCTTAATATGTCGCTTAGCTTCGAATTTTTTCTTGCGCGCAAATTCTTGGGCTCTGGCAATTTGCGTGGTGCCACGAGAGCAATACTTGTATTCGCTATTGTTGGTATGATATTGGGAAATGCTACGTTGATCATTGTATCATCTATTATGACCGGGTTTCATGATCGAGTGATGTCAAATATAGTGGCAATGAATGGTGATATAACTGTATATAATTATGGTAACAAAATAAGTCAGTACATGTCTCTTTCAAAAAGAATCGGTAAGATTCACAATGTAACATCTGCAACACCAATGATCCTACATCAAGCATTAGCTATGAGCGGCGAGGAAATGAAGGGTGTGTTAGTGAAGGGTGTTTCTGTAGATGCGTTATTACCAAGGCGCGTTACAATTGCTCTCAAGAACAATCGGATTTCGGTCGGAGTGCGCCTTGCAGAGCATCTTGGTGTATCTGTTGATGATGAGATAAAATTGATTATACCAAGCTTTACGCATACATTTTTTGGTTCGATTCCTCAAATGAAGACTTATAAAATTGGTTCAGTATTTACTGCGGATTCGTATGAATATGACAATGGTGTGATATATATGCCATTAAAGGGAGCGCAGAGACTGTTTAATATTAAACATAAAGTCAACGAAATTGAAATTCGATTAGATGATCAAATGCACATTGATGATGTATCACGCAAGATACGCGCACTTAATGGTTTTTTTCACATTAGATCATGGAGAGAAGTTAATAAATCACTGTTCGAAGCGATTAATATTGAAAAATACGCAATGATGTTAGCAATATCACTCATGGTGTTAGTTGCAGCATTTAACATTGTGTCTTTGTTGCTCATATTGGTTCATAACAAAGAATCAACAATTGCTATATTGCGCGCAATGGGAGTCTCTGACGGTGCAATCATACGAATTTTTGTATATATTGGATGTTTTATAGGATTTTTAGGTACATCTTTGGGGGCAATCTTGGGGATATTATTTTTGCAATATATTGAAAATATTCGTTCATTTATTGAAGGGGTGTTTCATATAAGAATCTTTGACAGAGCGATATATTTTTTAAGCAAAATACCAGTTACATTGGATTATTGTACAGTATTAGAAATTGTGGTTACATCTTTGATAATTTGCATTGTGATGTCTGCATTAGCGTCCAAGCACATTGCTAGAATTGATCCAGGATTGGTACTCAGAAGATATTAGAACTAGATTGTTGAGTGAGATCATGATGCTGGAATTGCATCATAATGCTTGTTCCCAAACCCTCTTCGCTTTCGATATTGAATTTTCCACCCATAAGCTCTACGAGTTTTTTCGTCAATGGTAATCCCAACCCAGTCCCTTGATGCTTGCGATCCTTGTCGTTATCTGCTTGTCCAAATGGTGCCAATACTCTGGCGATTTGCTCTTGTTTGATTCCTGCGCCCGTATCCATCACTATTAAATTAATAGTACTATCCTCATTATATGCTTTGATTGTAACTTTTCCTCCGGTGTTTGTGAATTTCACTGCATTTGACAGAAGATTGAGCATTACTTGTTGCATGCGTTTATGATCTCCAAGAATTGTGCAGTGTTTTTTTGGTAGATCTTTGATTATTTCTAATCCAGATTCTTCTGCTCTGTTTGACATCATTCGCACAGAGACTTGTGCGATCTTGTTCAAATCAAGAGGCTTACTGTCTACAGTCAGTTTATCTTCTGTTGCTTTAGATAAATCCAATAAATCCCCTATTAATCCTAATAAATGCTGTCCTGCGTCATTTATATCTTTGAGATGTTCTTGATATTTTTCATTTTCAATTGTACCATGCGTTTCTTTGATCATTATATCAGAAAAACCAATAATCGCATTGAGTGGAGTACGTAATTCATGACTAACATTTGCTAAAAATCTTAGTTTCTGTTGGCTTTCTTCTTCTGCTTTGTCTCGTGCCTTCTTAAGTTCAGAATGTATTATATCTTGCTGTGCCAAATCTTTATTGTAGCTACGATTGGTGAGTATAAATACTACTGCTCCCATGGTTACAATCACAAGGGTTATTACTATGGACACAATATAATTGTAGAATACATAATCTAAATGTGTATCTTCGTATGTTTTTACTAAAATTCCGCGATTATATTTATCCAACCTAACTGTAGTGGCAGATACAATACTCCCATCTACATTCTGAGAAATCGATCCATCGTTGAGTACTTCATTAATTTCAGATGCTGACAAGACCCTCTGTTTATGATCTGATGAAAATAACAATTTTCCATCCATGGAAAATAGGTACGTACTGCGATCATCATCAAAGAATTTCGATAAAGCGTTTTGATCTTTTTGCTCAGAAATGTGTGACTCTAATAATGATCCCATTTCTTCTATGTCTCTTTCTGTATGCTGTAAAATAGAAGTTTTAACTTTATTATACATAAAACTGTCAGTTCCTGCGACAATCGCAAACACAAGAACTGCAATTATCATTGTTGCTATTTTCATAGTATCCTGTTGTTATTTTATACCTATACCATGATACCAATCAATGGTAGCATGAAGGTTAAAACTATTATGTTGTGCCGGTTTTAATTCGGTGTCTTTTGAAGAGAATATGTTTCGTTATGTTATTGGAGTTATGGGAGATTTACTCCTATTTTCTTTTTTAGCTATATGTATATTTTTCAGTACAATGTTTTTCTGGTTGTATGGTAGTGATCGATCGCTTAAATACTTGTATAAATATATCTCTCATGAAATCGAAAGACAGATACCAGATGTGCGCGCTAGTATTGCGAATAATAGCACCATTTCATGGAGAAGAGGGTCGTATTATATAGATGTGAATATTAAGAGAATTGATACACAATCACCGTCTATGCATATGGAAATAGATAATATGAGATTGCATATACCAATCACATATTTCTTATTTAAAAAGATCAATCGCATTGAATTGCAAGGCGTAAGTATATCTATTCATCATCATAAAGGACATTTATCGCACGATAAATCAATGTTTTTATATCGTGCAATATCAATGATAGATCACTTACAATCTACGATAGAGACCAAGAATGTATTGTTGAGATTTGAAAGAACAAAAATTCGCATTCCTGATGCGACTGTATCGAATAATCTGGATGGTTGTGAAATCATGCTTCATGATGGTCATACATCGAGAATTTTCATTAAACACAAATCACTTAAAGCATTTCATATCATAGGACGCATTAAGGATGTTAATTCTTTATTTCTTGATCGTCTTGATCGCTTCATTAGTGAGCACAGGAGTAATATAAATGCAGATCTATCATTGGATATGCATTTATACAGATCTACCAGCAAGCCCAATATATATGGTCAAGTGAGGATTATCAATGCCATTGGTACGATGAATATTTTTAAACAGCATGAATTTAAGATTGATGATGGCAGTATAGGATTCTTGATTAATGATTTGAATGTATCTTTGCATGATATATATGTTAAATCTGGAAATACTGTTCTAAGATCGATTCCTGAAGAAGATGCGTCGCATCAGAGCAATGTATTGTTTCTCAAGGCGTTTAACATACATAGAAATGAGGTTTTGGGGTTTTGGAAGGGATCTTTTCATGCAGATGCTAGATCATGGTTTCATCACAATATTCAATCAGGTATTGTGCGTGAAGCTGAAATAATGCTGTCTGATAAAAGTCTCAGTAAATTAGATATTGCAAATGTAAAATTCTCTGTGTCAGATCTTATGATTGCTGATAATGAGAATTATCCAGGAGGCACCAATGTGTCCGGTGATTGTATTACTGATACTAAGTATCTCACATGTCATGTTGTTAATGGGAAATTTAAAAGATCCAAAGTTAAGAATCTTGATCTAAATATAAACAATGATAAGAGACGTAGATTTAAATTAAAATTACAGGGTCATGTTGATGGATTTTTTCACGATTTTATCAAATACATTCCAGGAAATGTGAGTAAACATCTAGAAAATGCAGATGGAAGAATGCATGGAGATGTAAGATTCGATGTATTAGATGGTATTGTAGAGAAATACGGAATATCTCTTAATATTCGAGAGGGATATTTTATGAATGATATAATCAGAATATCTAATATTGATGGAAATATTAAAATGAATGATGCAATTTTAGATGTTGGTTTGCGTGGTAGTGCCAATAATCAAGAATTTTCTCTGATGGGTCATAGAGATCATTATGCGCATGGCGTAATTGGAAAATACAAAGTATATGGAATGTTGTCAAGTGATGATATCATGAGAGCGGGTATGACGGACGCTGTTGAATTGTCTGGTAATGCTTATATATATTCGCGCATTAAAGAATTCGCAAATCATTTTTCAATCAAAAGCAATATAAATCTTGATAATATGGATGTACACATTCCTGAGTTGGGTTGGAATGATAAGGATCATCACATGAAAATGTCAGTTGATTCTGAATTTAAGAAAAATCAACAGTACATGGAGAGTCAATTCGCAATCAGTGCTAGCAATATGTCTGTTATTGGATTAATCAAGCGTCAAGGAGGAGAATATAGTGCAATTTTAAAGAGAGCGCATTTGGGAAAGAATGATTTCTCTATGCAATATAAACGCTCCTCCAAGTCAACTAATTTTAATCTCAATGCTCAATATCTTACTCTTGGAGACCTTTCATCATGGCTTAAGAACAAAATGAGTGATCAGCATGATTCTCGCATTAGAGTGACAAGTAAAATCATTGCAATGCACAATAAAGTTAAGCTAAGAGATTCTGAAGTGAATTTCAATTGTGAAAGTAAGAAATGCTGGGGTGATGTTTATGGTGCATTTGATAATAGTAAAGGAAGGGTAGTGGGTGGTTATGGCAAGAGTCTTGATATTAGTACGAACAATGCAGGTATGATGATTTCTGGTCTTGGAATATCTGATTTGATTAACAAAGGTGATATGTTCTTGAGCCTTGATACGAAGAGCAGCTTGGGGAGCATTAGGATGCGAAATTTTTCTGTAAAAAATTTGTCCCTCTTGATGCAGATACTCTCAATGGCTTCTCTTGAGAATATTGATATCGGAAAAAACGGAAGCGAAAAAGGAGTGAAATTTGATCATCTGGATTCGAGATTTAGATACAAGAACAATAAGATTATTTTGCAGCGCTCTATAATGGAGAATTATTCTCTTGGTATATCATTTGCTGGTGTTATCAATAATGATTCTCAAAAAATGAGCATCACTGGTGGTGTGATGCCATTCTATTGGATAAATAAAATCTTATGGTCTATACCAATAGTCAACTCATTACTTGTAGACAAGAGAAGTCCGCTAGTGGAAGTTGAGTATAAGATCTCAGGTAAGACACACGGAAATAAAACCACACAGATAAATGTTTTATCTGTGTTTAGTCCTGGTATACTGAAGTATATCAGAGAGATGCTTGGATTGTCATATCGTCATCAGTTCTGATTCTCGTGCTGCACCTTCTTTTCTATAGAGGATTTATTGATTTGAATCGTTGTATTGTGTGCAATCTTTAACTCCACAGTATCTGAGTCTTTTTTTGCTGAATGTATGGAACCATGTATTCCACATTGCATAATAACTTCATCTCCGATGTCTAGATTTGATAGCATCTCGCGCTTCAATTTTGCCTTTTTCTGCTCTGGTCTCCACAAGAGAAAATAAAATACAACTCCAGCAAATATTATTGGCACAAATCCTGATGCACTGGACATTATACCACCAACTTTACTAGCTGATTCCGCAGCGAACACTTCAAACATATAGATATACAATAAAAAAGTATTTTGCGTTTATTTCATGCAGTGGTCAATTATCGTCACTGCTTGCGATTTTGCGCGCTTGATCTTCAGCAGTGATAGCGTTGATCAATTCATCTAATTTCCCCTCACGGAGTATTGCATTGATTTTGTATAACGTCAGACCGATCCTATGATCTGTTACTCTACCTTGATGAAAGTTATATGTTCTAATCTTTTCTGATCTATCGCCACTGCCAATCTGATCTTTCCTCATGCTAGATCTTTGAGCTTCGATCTCACGTTGTTCTTTATCATATAATCTCGCTCTCAGAACTTTCATTGCTTTGGCGCGATTTTTCAACTGAGATTTCTCATCTTGTTGTATTACCACAATTCCAGTAGGAATATGTGTAATTCTGACAGCGCTATCTGTGGTATTGACGGACTGCCCACCTGGGCCACTTGAGCGATACACGTCTACTCTAATGTCTTTATCTTGAATATTAATGTCAACTTCTTCAGCTTCTGGGAGAATTGCGACAGTTACTGCTGAGGTATGAATCCTACCTGAAGATTCAGTTTCTGGGACTCTTTGCACTCTATGTGTTCCAGATTCAAATTTTAATCTTGAAAATACATGTTTTCCTGCAATAGATGCAGACACATCTTTATACCCTCCATTGTCTGAATGAGAAGAACTGAGAATTTCCAATTTCCATTTGTTTTGTTCTGAATATTTTGCATACATCGTTAATAGATCTGATGCAAAGAGAGAGGCTTCTTCGCCACCAGTTCCTGCCCGAATTTCTAGAATTACATTTTTTTCATCATCCGGGTTCTGTGGAATGAGCGCGATTTGTAACTCTTGTTCAACGAGTAATTTATCTTGCTTGAGAATTGAAGTCTCTTCTTTTGCTAGAGATTGCATTTCATCATCATTTTCCTCGACTAGAAGAGCTTCTACATCTCGCAAATTGGACAATATCTTATTGTATCTTTCAATTAATGGGATCAATTTTCCTAGATCTGAATGCTCTTTTGAAAGTTTGGCATATTCTCTATGATCCATCGAGGATGGATCTTCAATCTTAGAGCCTAGTTCATTATATCGATCTTGAATTTTATCCAGTTTATCAGTGATGGACATATGTATTGATACTAAATAAAATATATTTAGCTCTATTTATCTAATCACTTTAGATTAGCAGACTGTGAAGTCTCTTGCAATGGTTTTTCAATCTCTGCTTGACACATTGAAAGTCTGCTAGCACTTGTTGTTGTCAATACTCTGTCTTTCTCTTGTTGCAATGTGTGTTTAATGTCTTTTTGCGCTTTACACGAAACATTGGATGGTTTTATTAATCCCTTTTGATGTGGATCGCATGGTTTATTATACCAGCAATAATGGATGTCGTCATTCATATGAGCTCGTACCAACTTCACGTCATCATTCGTGCATCCCATGATGTTGAGTTCTGATATCGCTCCGTATAGATAATCATCATACATCTCATTTTGCTTTAAGTATCTGCATACTTCAGTTGCTGGTATTGGTTTTCGACATTCGTCTGAATCACTGTCCAATCTATCAATTGCACCTTGGACAGATGAAAATGTGTTAATTGTTTTATCCTCGCTCCAAGATCTTGATGAAGAATTTGGTACAACGCACTCATCAAATGCATATAATTCGGAATTAAGGCTGCAATACCTTGGCTTTTCTTCTTGTATAGCTCTTATTGTCTTAATTGCATTAGTGATTTCATCAATCATTATAGACGTGTCCTTTCGTGCCACATTCATTGGTACATGACGTATGGGGTTTGCTACTTCGTAGCGCCCGGCGCTGTATGTACGGTTCAACATGTGTGCATTCCATAATGTTTGTTCTTGTGTCACTGTAGTGAATGATTCTTGGTAATCTTGAAGCATATTAGGTCCGTTTGAGACTCCGCAATGTGCAATGTACCCAGATTTTATGGGGGGTTGATAGAATACATAGTCAACATCTTTGATCGTCATTGTGTCTTGTCCAACAAGCAATTGAGGTCCAGCAAGCATTGCAAGCATCTTGATATAATCAATTTCATAGCCAAATCTATCTCTCAACCCATATCCTCGTTCGATGTATTGCTTTGTAGTGCTGCGCATTTCATCAATCACTCTTTGTGGTGGTTCCTCAGATGACTTTGTACGTTTGATGTCATCAAAAGAATCAGATTCGAGTTCATCAAATTTTGCTTTGAATTTCTCATTTCTGATATCAATGATATCAATCTCCAGTGTTGCACAGAATTCTTTCATTAATTTCCACTGTTGCTCAGTGTAACGCTCGCTGTCTGTAAGAATATGATGTGGCACTCTTGGATCTGCATTTCTGAGAGTATGAGCTGTGACAACAAGCATTTCTATAAAATCCTTAGGAATTGGAATGTGATCATCTGGGAATTGATTTTTTCTGCTTGGATTTTTAACATCCCACTTTGGGATCCACACTTCAACAATTGGGACATAACTATCCACCGTCTCAACTGTAATTTCTTTTTGATCTTCAGTGCGAATTGCTGTTAATTTTTGATTTTTATCAAAAACAAATTTCGGTGTATCCATGATGTATTACTTCATAATCTAATATGTACTATAATATAAAGATATTAATCTTTTATTTCTATAGGTAATAATTTTAACGATAAAGCATGGATTTTCGGAATTTCATCTTTAAGTATATCATGCACCAATCTATGTCGCGCTATATGTTTCATATCATTAAATTTTTTAGCTCTAATGAGAACAGTAAAATGTGACTCAGTTTGTTGTCCATCTAGATAGTGATCTGCATGTGCAGGTGAATTATTGATGATGTTCAATTCTTGAGGTTGTAATTCCAATTGTATTTTTTTTCTCAGTAGGGATTCAGTACTTACTGGTAACAATGTGCAGGACCACGCATGAATTTGTGATACTTCGTCTTTTAATATCTCATGCACTAATCTCTGTCTTTGCACAGGTGTAATGTTATTAAATTGTTCTGATATTGCGTGTATCGTAACACGCAATTCAGAATCCATTTCATTGGGATGCGCAGATGATACATCAATTTCTAATTCTTGAGGCTGTAGAGCTTGTTCAAGTTTCTTCTTTAGTGTCGAGATTATCATATACCTTAGGTCCGAACTTATCATACTGCTCTAATAAGAAATTAGCGTCAACCTTTGTATATATTGCAGTAGACGACAATGATGCGTGCCCCAGTAATTCTTGTACGCTGCGAATTCCAACTCCATTCTGCAATAAATGAGTAGCGCAGCTATGTCGTAATGCGTGCGTTGTAGCTGTATCTTGTAATCCAATTTTGATGCGCAAATTGCGTATAGTTCTTGCAAATAAGGTTCTAGAAAGCTGACCTCCGCGTTTTCCAAGAAAGATGAAATCCTTAACTTCAAAAGGACATGCTTGCATATATTTGTCAATTGCATCTTGTGCTATATCCAATAAAGGCACAATGCGCTCTTTTTTCCCTTTACCTATTACTCTGATTTTCATTTCTACAATATTTGATTGTTTAATATTGAGCGCTTCGCTGATTCGCAATCCCGCTGAATATATTAGAATTATCAATGCTTGATCCCTTTTAAGAGCCCAATCTGGTTTGCTGTCAACCGCTTTTATCATAGAAATTATATCTTCGTACTGAATTGGCCTTGGTAATGTATGTCGTTTTCGTGGAAATCTAATTTCAAACACTGCATCTGTAGAGATTTTATGTTGTTGTTGTGCGAATTTGCAAAACATTCTCAATGATGAAAGGGCTCTGGCATTTGATCTCACTGAGATTCCACTCATGCGCCTTCTTGCGAGCCATGATTTTACATCTCTGGAAGTGAGAGTTCTGAATTTTTCTCTGCTTAATTCTTCTTCATGATGCTTTTTCATAAATTCAAAAAATGATTCCAGATCTGTCCTGTAGCTCAAGATCGTATTAATGCTGTATTGTGCTTCAAATTGCAGGCGTTTGAGCCATATATTCAATATGTCGCGCATTTGGTGTTTACCTAAACATAGCGATAGTATACCATTCGATCTGAGAATTATTAAGTTCATATAGTGAGTAAATGTACCTTATACACCGCGAATGTATGTCCTTATTGTGTTCGCGCGAAGCAATTGTTGAAATCTCATAGCGTTGATTTTGAAGAGATTGATGTGTCAGATCCCAATGATAGAAATTCTCTCGTAGAGAAAGCAAATGGTATGAAAACGGTTCCTCAGATCTTTTTTGATGATCAGCATATAGGTGGATGTGACGATCTTGAGGAATTTATTAATGCGGGTAAGTTGAATGAAATACTTGAAAATTAGGAATATCTTTATTGTTGCGGTAGTTAGTATCGCGATATCATCTTGTGGTGGTTCAAGTTTTAGTATTGTGCGAAGTGATTATTATCAGAAAGCGCAAGAAGCGGAAAAGCATGGTGACTATGTAGCAGCCGAAGGGATGCTGCGTGATAATATCAAATATCATGGAACGAAACAACATGTTCATAATGTTATTTCTTTAGTAAATTTTTTGATTCGAATAGGAAAAATATCTGAAGCATTCAAAGAAGTCAAATTAATTTTGGTTGATTGTAAGGATTCTATTGCAAAACATAATATCATATCTCATGCATCTGACAAATGTTCTAGTGAAATAGAATCACTAGTAGATCTTCTAAAAAAGATTGCCAAGATCGATCTTACTCGCATGCATCCTCGTGCAGCTGCAGAAGTGTTGCACACAACTGTGGATGCATTCCCAACAGAAAAATTTGATTGGGAGGTGTATAATATGGTGGGAGTGGCGCATGCTGAAGCTGGAAATATGACCAAAGCAGAAGAATTTTATCGATTTGCAAAGACTCTTAGTCATGAAAACCCTCATGTATTGTTTAATATTGCAAAGCTCAAGATTAAGCGTGGACACAAGAAATCTGGATCTGAGATGTTAAAGCAAGTAATCAAGAAAAGCATTGAACGTGGAGAATCTGCGCTGGAGAAGCATGCGCAATTAGAATTGAATAAGGTTCATAGATGAGATTTGCGGAATCTCATCTAAAGTATTTCTTAGAACATAATATTGAGGATAGTGCTTTGATTGATGCTTTGGATGCATCAGGGCTTGAAGTTGATGAATATCAAGACAACAGAACAAAATTAGGTAAGTTTGTTGTTGCAGAGGTTATATCTGTTCACTCTCATCCTGGAGCTGATAATTTAAAATTGTGCAATGTTTATGATGGATATCAAGAATTGCAAATTGTCTGTGGTGCAACTAATGTTCGTTCTGGAATTAAGATAGTCTTGGCACAAATTGGTGCTGTGATACCCAATGGTGATCATCAGATCAAGAAATCTAAAATTCGTGGAGAAGTGAGTCACGGAATGTTATGTTCTGGCAATGAATTGGATATTTCTGAAGACTCAGATGGCATACTTGAATTGAATGATGGATATAAAATTGGTGATTGTTTTTTTAAATGTGATCGATTCTTCAAGATTTCTATCACTCCAAATCGTGGAGATGCGTTAAGTGTTTTAGGCATTGCTCGCAATTTATATTCTGTTGGTATTGGTCGGTTATTGCAAGAAAGAATTGATATCAATAAAAATAGAGATAGTGCACAGTCCAATAACGTTCAAGTGTCTATTCGTGATGAGAGATGCACATCGTATTCTTGGTGTTGTATAAAGAATATCAAAAATGACAATAGCCCCCAATGGTTACAAGATGAAGTGCAGAAATTTGGCTGTAAATCGATATCTGTGGTTGTGGATATCGCTAATTATATCATGATGATGTATGGACAACCAATGCATGTATATGATTTGGATAAGATTGTTGGTGACATTGTTATTCGATCTGCAACTCACGATGAAAAATTTCACGGTCTCGATGGAAAAGAATATTGCCTCAAAAACAATGAATTGGTTGTTACGGATGATGCAAATATACTGGGAATTGCGGGTATCTTGGGTGGAATTGATAGCGCTTGTACTAAGGATACAACGAATATCTTAATTGAAGCTGCAGTTTTTTGTCCTACTTCTGTATTTCTTGCAAGCCGCAAGAATAATATATCAACAGAGTCTAGTCATAGATTTGTGCATGGGATCAATCAAGATTTCCAGGCTAAAGCATTGTGTATTGCTATTGATATGTTGCAAGATGTATGTCAATCGATTGAGATATCTCACACTCTAAATATAGGTAAACAATATCAAGAGCGAGAAATCAAGTTTCGTATGTCATTATTTTCCAGGATTGCTGGATTTATTCTTGCAAAAGAGAAAATACATGAGATTCTGTCGAGATCTGGTTTCATACTAATGAATGAAGATCATGATATAATTAATGTTATCATTCCTGCATGGAGGAATGATATTACTGATGAAATCAATATTGTAGAAGAGATTATACGCGTATATGGAATTGACAATATAAATGCACAGCCAATGATGATGAATAGTGTGGTATTGCAGAATGATGATATTCAATCAAAAATCTCACAGATATTGCGCAAACGTGGCATGCATGAAAACGTTTCTCTAGCATTTGGAGATAGCAAAATCGCATCCAAATTTGGATGTATGAATCCCGTTATTATTCAAAATCCAATACACGAAGAACGAGATACTTTAATATATTCCATGTTGCCTAATTTCGTGGAAATTGCACAAGATAATTCAGCTCGCGGTATACATGATGTTTCATTGTTTGAAATTGGTATGATTTATCATCAAGATACAGAAGAGTTGATGGCATCTGGAATGAGATATGGTTACACGTGTCCACGAGATGTACATAAGATGCGCAGGAAATTCGATTTCTTCGATATTAAAGGAGATTTTATCAATGCAATGTCAATATTTAACATTGGAGATAGTGCTTTGGATTTTCAACTTGATGTTCCAGATAGATACATGAATGGACGTTCTGCAACTGTAGAATTGAATGGGAAGATCATTGGATACTGTGGTGAATTAAAGAAGAACCTTTATAGCAAAATTAAGAGTGGTATATTTTGCTTTGAGCTATATTTGAATAGATTATCAATCAGAAAGATTAAAAAGCGCTCAATTATGAAATATCAGAAATCGGAGCGAGATTTTGCATTTCTTGTGGATCGATCCGTAACGGCTTTCGATATTATAAAAGCGATTCAAAGTTGCAATCTTGCGTTAGTATCGGATGTAAAGATTTTTGATATATATGAGGGCGATAAAATTCCACATGGTAAAAAATCCATTGCTGTGAATGTAATAATTCAACCCAAAGACAAGAATGTTACTAATAATGAAATTAGATCTATTGAATCTTCGATAGAAGATGTTGTGTATCAAAAACTATGCGGTGTGTTAAGATGATAAATTGGATAAATAATTTGAAGGTATTTATTGCAAATTTGCGACTTACTGGTTTTGATACGACTGTATGGAATCTGTGTCTTATTCTTGCAGGGATTTGTTTATTTTTTGCGTCAAGATACTTGATAGCGTTTTTTGTACATAGACTTAAATCGTATCGAAAAGAAGTTATTGCATCTTTTTTACAATCAGTATCATTGCAGATCTCTGTTGTATTTGCATTGATTCCAATTATTCATGCTGCTAAGGGTATTGCGCATGATATGAATATGGATGGATTCATTAATCCAAATGAGATATTTCCAATTCTAATTACTGCTGTTATGGCATGGGCAATGATTGCCATTGTTGGTTGTATTGGTGAGTTTTATCTCGCAGAAGTAAGGGCTGGTAGGGTCGCAGCGAACAAAATAGTAATAGTACTTGTTACTAAATTTTCACGCATTATTGTGATAATTACAATGGCAGTACCACTTGCTGGGAAGCTAGGTATAGATCTCAGAGGTCTTCTTGCATTGAGTGGTGTTGGTGGAGCAATATTGGCTCTTGGAGCTAAAGATATTGCTGGTAGTTATTTGAGTGGAGTATTTATAGTTTTGGATAAATCATTCAATGTGGGTGATTGGATTTGCGCTCATGATGGTAAAATTGAGGGCATTATTGAGCATATTGGGTGGCAGAGAATTCATATCCGAAAATTTGATACCACATTGTTATCTGTTCCTAACTCGCATCTTGCGTCCATGCCAGTACAAAATGTTAGCGCAATGAGCAATAGGCGTATGTTTGATGAATTTAAATTTGAATATCCTGATGTATCAAAGATACCAACAGTGATTAATTCTATAAAGAATATGTTGGAAATTGATAATAATATTGATCATACAAAATTGCTCGTGGTGATGCTAATGGACATAGGCAAGGGTATAGCGACATATAAAATATACTGTCTTTTTAGAGAGACGGGATTTAAAAAATTTTATGAAATACGCAATGATATCGTGGTACGTATAGCGCAAATATGCATTGAAAATGAATGCCACATGGCATCTGCAGGTGCACAAGAGCAAATGTATTATCAAATGATAGATGAAGATGATTTAATTGCTAGTATGAATACAAAAAAATGCGAGTAGATTTGATCTTATTGCAAAAGCTCTTGTAGATCCACTACTATATTAAAAGCATTACAGCATGCTGTGAGTAAAGATTGACGATTGTGCGTGAGCTGAGCATTGTCGCTCTTAATCATAATTGAATCAAGAGCGCAAGATAGATGAGGCACAAGATCGTATAATTCTTGGATCATGAGATCAAATTTATTTTCTTTCTTTAATCTTTTTAAGATTGTGATTGAATAAATTAATTTTTTATGTAAAGATGTTTCTGAGCTATGTTCAAATAATTCAATTTTATATTCTGTTGCATTGGATTCTGAAGATTTCGATAATAAATTATACGCTCTTTTAAATGTAGAAATCATGTCGATATATTTTTGAGAGTTGGATATATTATGTACATAGATACACATCTTATGTATAAGATATAGATTATCAATTTGATGAGAGATCAGGACAGCAGAGGTGATATTGTGTGAAATGTTATCAACTTTGGTGAGTCTAAATATTAATCTTGATTGTAGGAATTTGAATATTTGATCTTCTATATCTTTAGAACATTCGTGCATTATGTGAGTATATGAAACAATAGAGCGTTGAATTAATAATCTCACCGGTATGTATATTGTATGCAACACTATGAGATTGATTATAACGTTCGCCATCCTACGCATTCCATATGGATCTTTAGATGCAGTAGGTATTGTTCCAGAACAGAACAAACCTATTAATGAATCAAATCTATCAACAAAAATTAATGTCGTTGCTACAGGGGATTGTAATTGATCTAGATTCTGGTGGGCGTATTGCGTGTTAAGTGCGTCGATTATATCGTTATTATATCCTTCTTCTGCAGCATAAATTGCCCCAATCTTGCCTTGTAATTTAGGAAATTCTTTTACTATATAAGTTGTAAGATCAATTTTTGACAAATCAATTGCAATCATTACATCTTGGATATTTGTGTGACTGATCCATGTGATGAGATATCTAGCTATATCTTTCATGCGTTGGATTTTGCTGTACATATTTCCCAATTCCTTGTGAAAAGAGATTGTCTTGAGTTGTTCAGACTTTGCGTGAAGTGATGAATTAAGATCAAGATTTATGAATTCCAATGCGTCATGCAATTTATACTTTAATGCGGAGTTGATTCCAGAAATAATCTGATCTTTTCCCTTATGATATTCTATGATGCACGCATAATGTATATATTCATCATTATCATTATTTTCAAACAACAATATTAGATTCTGTTGATTAAAGATCTCAGATACAATGATTTTTGGTAGATTGGGGGTTTTCAATTTTTCAAATATTACTCTTGGTTCTTCTGTTGAAGCAACAAGATCGCTTAATAATGTGAGATTTATGATATATGTTGAATTTCGAATTGAATAAATATTGAGTTCAGATTGTATGTGTATAATTTTTTGTTCTTGAGATAATATACGTGTACTCACTATGCCATGTGATATTAAATATCCAAATCCAACATTTAACTCTTTGTTGCCAATATTGCAAGAAAAACTCAATATTGGTCTTATAAATCTCATTTTATGTGCACCCCATCTCATTTCATCGGGCCATTTTATGCTATTTAATGTATCGGATATGAAATCTTGCAAGTATTCGTTAAATTGAATGTTGTGGATTTCTGCGATTATCCTGCGAAAATTAGAAAATACTGTAATTTCAGAGAATGAAATTTTCTTTTTTTTCAAAAACTTATTAAATGTCGTATGTAAAATATCTGCAGCGGCAATATGCGCACGAGATGGCATTGGTTCTGCTACTATTTCAAATTTTAAAACATCATTCATGTAGTGCCATAAATTTTATTGCACATTGTTGTGACATATTTTTAATCATGCGAATATAATTCTGTCTTTCAATAACACTCAGAGCTCCACGCGCTTCCAAGATATTAATATAATATTCCAACTTTAGCATTTCATTGTACGCTGCTATATGACAATTCTGCTCTAACAAATCATTAATGAAAGATATTAATTTACTCACAATGTTATTGAGTATCTCTATATTTGCATGATTTCTTGCAAAATGCGCCATATGATATTCAGAATCAGCAAATATATTGCGATAGTTGTTGCAGCTATTATCCCAATTCAATTCATATACGCTATCACATTGTTGTAATGTGATAGCTATGCGTTCAATGCCATATGTGATCTCGAGAGCTATATTCTGCAACTCTTGCCCTCCCATTTGATACATATAAGTGATTTGTGATATTTCTAAACCATTATGCCAGATTTCCCATCCCTTTCCATAAGCGCCTATACTATCATTCTTCCAGTTATCTGGTACAAATTGCACATCATTTTTCGTGGTATCAATTCCTATTGCAATGAGAGATTTGAGATATAATTCCTCAATGGAATCAGGTGACGGTTGAATAATAACCTGAAGTTGATGATGTTGATATAAGCGATTTGGGTTCTCTTTTAATCTAGAATCATGTGGTCGTATGGAAGGTTGAATGTAGGCTATCTTTGTATCGTTGAGAGAGAGTACTCCGAAAAATGTTGCAGGATGTAAAGTTCCAGCTGGAATTTCAAGTGTGCAAGGACTAAGTATCGTGCATCCACAATCTGACCAAAAATCAAGCAATTTTGTAGATATACCTCTAACAGTATGCATCAGGTATCCGTGTAACAACGAAATGATATAACAATATGAAAGCATCATCAATGCGCCCTGGAGGATTTGAACCTCCGACCCACAGCTTAGAAGGCTGTCGCTCTATCCAGCTGAGCTAAGGGCGCAAGGAAAAGATTTTAAATCATATTGTTGCGTCTTGCAAGATGATCTCAGTTATCTTGTTACTGTTGGAGTGGGAGATTGTCCACCAAGGCTTGGAGCTGATTTGTGATCTGAATGAGCAGTGCTGCTTGCGCTGGATATTGCATTAGACGACTTGAGCTCATCTTGTGCTGCACTCAACTGCTCTTGCTTTATATTCACACATGGTTTTGATTGTGATGTCTCAGGAACTAATGATGAATCTTGTGTTGATTCATCTAATGCTGAATATTTTGTACGCTCATCGCGACCTCTCCTAGTGGGTTCGCGCTTTAACTTTGATGATGCGTGTATATTTTGTTGTTCGCTAGATGCAGCAGCATTCCCATCTGCACCGTTTCTGAATGGAAGTCCATTTGCATTATTTGGTGCTCTTAGTCCAAGCGCATTCGCTATCCCTTTTGCTGCGCTTACTAATAGATTGCTTGTTCTATTTCTCTGAGGCATGATTTTACCGAATTATTTCTATATTATCTCACAATTTTATCTTAAATCTATTAAAAACCCATATCTATAGATTTATATCTATAGTGGTAATCTTGAGACCATTTTTGTATGTGTTTTGTGTCACTTCAACTGAACTCGATTCTGTTGATTCTGATGCAATGCTATCTAAATCAATTCCTACATCTTTAAGTATTTCATGAGCTGCCGTCAGATTTACATCTGTTAAAGACTTATCTGATCCATCTTGAGTTTTTATTTCTAATTGCTCCGGCATAGGTGTGAGATCCAATGAAGCTGGAGTGATAGCATCAGGTAAAGATGTAATGTCGAAATTTGGAAGTCGTTCTAATTCATTGAAGCTCATAACCTCTTCTGGTGATGAGTCTACTGCGCTCTCTCCCTTGATCTCAGGATCTTCTTGTTCTTGCATTTCATTGCTACGCTCTTTCATATCAGCATGCATAGACTCGATATCCACATGATTTTGTGGCTCATAAGCAACAACACCATAAGCGGATTGTGATCTTGGATCACATTTTGCTCCTGTAGTGACGATTTGTGGTTTTGGTGCTTTTGATTCTGTTGGTGCATCTGGTACCAATTCATATATCACATCTATTTCTCCTGAAAGTTTGGGTGTAGAAAACCTTTCTTCACTTGTTTTTGATTGGCTATCATTCGAGAGTGTATTCGATTTGTCAACACTTAAGAATACATCCAATTTTTGTGATAGAGATCTCACATACTGCACAAATTCATTTTTCCAGTATCCAAGAGTAGACATAATATTATTACCGATAGTATGGGATAGATTCTATAATTAAAAACATAATGATTGATTAAAATGCATTGACATACGCTTTATCGCATGAGATAGGTAGAGCTTGATAATGTGACAATAAGTAATGAATGATGATTTGATCATTGGTGATCTGCGGTTAAAATCGCGATTGATTGTGGGTACTGGGAAATATCCAAATATGCAAATCACCGCAAATGCTGTGCATGCCTCTGGTGCTGAGATTGTAACTGTTGCGGTGAGAAGAGTGAACATAGAAGATCGCTCTAAGGAGAGATTGCAGAGTTATATAAATCCCAAAGAAATTATGTACTTACCCAACACTGCTGGATGTTTCACTCAAAATGAAGCAGTGCGAACTTTGTTATTAGCTCGAGAATGCTTAAATCAAGATGATATTCATGTCAAATTAGAGGTCCTTGGAGATAAAAAAACACTATATCCCAACATGCCCGAGACATTGTGCGCGATTAAAGAATTAAAGAAAAATGGCATTACAAAGATCTGGGTATATTGCAATGATGATCCCATTATGGTTCATAAAGCATTAGAATTGGGTGTTGCAGCCATTATGCCACTTGCTGCTCCGATTGGTTCTGGTTTGGGTATGCAGAATCCTTATAATATCAGTATTTTGATTCGTATGGCGAGAGAATATAATACTCCTATTATTGTGGATGCTGGCATCGGTAAACCATCACATGCGTCACAAGTGATGGAAATGGGATGTGATGGAGTATTAATGAACACTGCAATCGCGTATTCAAGTAATCCTATAAAAATGGCTGAAGCAATGAAACTTGCAATTATTTCAGGTAGAGTGGGATACTTGGCTGGATTTATGAAAACAGAGCGCACCGCAGATCCATCTTCTCCAACTGATGGTATGATTGAATGAATTTGCAGGAATTCATTCAATTAGCATATGAGATAGATTCAAATCATGATCATTATGCTTTGTTGTTTTCATCTGATGCTAAGAAAGGCGATGAATCTGTGTTTGCGTATAATCCAATTGCGATATCTCGTGATTTTGCATCACTATCCAATGAATTGAGCATTGGATACATAGGATATGAGGCTTTATGTGAGATTCCAAACGGAGATTGTTACATCAATATGCCAAAGATGATGATGTCAGAATACAGAGATATAGTACGGCATTCACACATTAAAGATTTGATATTTCATCAAGAGAAAAAATGTGATGTGAGAGCCTATGATGTAAGATCTAATATGACAAGAAATGAATATTTAAATAATGTTGACACTATAAAACAATACATCAGAAATGGAGATATATTCCAAGCAAATCTCACTAGAAAATTCTTCGGGAAGATTGATTATAAGTGTACATATTTGGATATGTTTTTTCATCTTTGTAGTTTAAGTCCATCCAGGTATTCATGTTTTTTAAAATATGGAAATAGATGCATTGTTTCTTCCAGCCCAGAAAGATTCTTAAAAATTGATGAATCTGGTAGAGCAAATACTCAGCCAATTAAGGGTACTTTATCTACAAAATATGATTCTAAGCAGCTTGTATTGAGCAAGAAAGACAGGGCAGAGAATTTGATGATTGTAGATCTAATGCGAAATGACATGGCTCGCGGGAGTGCTGCGGGTTCTGTTATGGTATCAGAATTATTTAAAATAAGGACTTTTGCATCCATTCATCATCTTCATTCAACAATACGATCTCATCGCAATATATCGATCATTGATTTTATCAAGAATTGCTTTCCTCCAGGATCTGTTACTGGTGCACCAAAAATTAGAGCGATTGAGATTTGTAAGGAGATTGAAGGGATTGCGCGAGGTGCTTATTGTGGAGCAATGGGGTGGATCAATGGAAACAAATCCTGTGATTTATCAGTAGGAATTCGCAATATTATAATACACGGAAATAGGTTTGAATTTCAGGTTGGTGGAGCAATTACTTCTGATTCAAATTCAGAGATTGAGTTACAAGAAATTTATGATAAAGCTGCGATGATATGTGAATTATTGCAATATTCAATTAAAGCACTAGATATATGAATTTATACAGTATAAACTCATCAGTTCATTATTTTGTTATATGGTTGTCAAATTACATAAAGGAGATTTATGTGCAGATGTATTGCAGTTAGATCATGATAGTGTAGCTGTTGATGTAGAATCTACCGGTTTAAATATCCATAGAGATAGAGTTTGTACCGTGCAATTATCCTTTGGAAATGGACACGCTCATGTTGTGCAGTTATCAACCAATTATTCCCCACAAGATGCAATTAATTTAAGTAACTTACTACAAAATGAAAATATTACGAAGATATTTCATTTTGCGAGATATGATTGTGCAATCTTAGGTCGATTTTTCAATTGTAATATAAATAATATTTATTGCACTAAAATTGCTTCGAAAATTGCTAGAACATACACCGATAGACACGGATTGAGGAGTGTAATCAGTGAATTAATTGGCATTAATATAGATAAATCGAATCAATGCTCGGATTGGGGAAATGAATCTTTGTCTCGATCTCAATTAGACTATGCTGCAAATGATGTATTATATTTGCACAAAGTGCGAGAAAAACTCGATATTTTAATCGCGCGAGAACAAAGAGAAGAGATATTTTCTAAAGCTATAGAGATGCTGAAGCATGTGATATATTTTGATATACAGCATTGGGATTATATGTCCATATTTGAGCATAGATGATTCCAATGGAAATAAAAAAGAGTGTTGATTTCAGAAGTTGTTTGGTAATTGCACGCAAGTGGTCTGCATTTATGTGCGCTGCAATGTTATTAACATGTTCTTTGATTTTTGTCTTGGTGAAGGAAACAAATCTTTCTATGCATGGTGTTGTTGATGAGTATACTTTACCGATGTTAAAAATACAAAGTGCCGTGATGCAGTATTTTCATAAGATTGGTGATAGATGTATCATGTTGCGTGATGTGATGTCAAAAAATCCCGTGCGGTTGGATATGATTAATATCATGCGTAATCAATCAATTCGATTGCGAGTGTTGCAGAATGAAAATGATTGTCTGAAAAAAATGATTAATATATTAAAAAATCATACAGAATTTGAAGTGAGAAATACAGAAGTGTTATCTTATTCCAATGCCCTAGGAAGAATCATAATTCCTACTATTCCAGATATTAGGATAAATAATATTGTGATTAATAGTTCTGGTATTATTGGCAAAGTATTGTACATCAAGGAGAAAATTACCTATATAGAATCTGCATACAGTCCGAATTTCAGAATTGCAGCAAGATCTCTGACGAGCAATATGGATATTATTCTCGCATATGATAAGGATCATAGATATAGAATTGAGCTGATGCGTGATTCAAAATCTGAATTAATTGACAATGAAATAATAGTGACAAGAAGAAGTTTTGATTATTATCAAAGCGGCATTCATATCGGAAAAGTGCATAAAATCGGAGATACATTCTATGTAGAATCTAATTCAGATCTATCTAGTCTTAGATACATAAGTATTATTGTGAATAAAGCATCATCATTGCAATGAGATGATGCTTATGATTCGTCATGATCTAGGTAATTTGACCATCAAGCCACATACTCTATTGTTCTTGTTTTCCATGTTATATGCTCCAGTTGCAGTTGCAAAGCAAGAATCTGTAGTAGCATTCTTTGCTTGTACATCTCCTTCATTAGGTTTAGAATTAGGCTCAAAATGTGCCTTGATTTTTTGCACTTCTGCTACTGTGAGAGCATCATTTCCGATTGATGCCAATACATCTCCAGATGTTATGGTACCTGTTATGGTACCAATCGCTAACACATTATTGGTTGAGAACGGTGCTGCACCATAGCCCAGCAAGCCTACTCCATCTCCGATTTTTGGCAAAGTCACTCCTGGTGTTGGTTTGGTTGTAAAGTTGTCAAGAGGCGTTAAGTTGTCGCTAAGATATCCCAATTCTCCTTTACCCATCAAGCACAGCGCAACGTATGAATCAACTGATCCAGAAGTACCACCTACAACAAAATTAATCTTACCATCTCCGTCTCCATCTATGCTTGTGGCACTACCAACCTTGCACTTAGGTCCAAATCTTGTTGATGCATATGGATCATCTCCTGGGAAATATCCATATTGTTGATAGTATTGCTCTACTCCGGTTTTAATTTGTTGAATCTGATTGATAATGTGGATTGATTTTGTACGTGTTGTAAGAGACGTATATGCTGGGATCCCTATGCCAGCAAGTATACCAATGATTGCAATTACTACCATCAATTCTATCAATGAGAAGCCTCTGTTATTCTCTTTTAAATATCTTATTAATTTGCGCGCTCTCAAGGCACATTTGCGAAATTTACGTACTAAGTAATGCATGGTTATAAACAGAAAATCATGCTGTAGTGTATATCTGATGTATTACAATATATTAAAAGGTGTTTATGATGTAGAGATTATTGGAAGTATATGAATTTTGATTATATCAATGCAATAAGTCAATTCCTGATTCGTGATCACTAATGGCGGTATTATATAGATGATATTCCCAAATGGACGTAGAAAAATCCCATGATTTGGAGAAATTGTTCTGATTTTGCATAATAATTCAAATGATAATTCCTTGCATTCAATTACTCCGATGATCCCCATTATGCGTATATCTATAATATTATTAGAAATCTTTGTGTTCTTTAATTTTGATTTGAGAACAGCATTGATCTCTTGTGCTCGATCTTGAGAGTTTTGTTGTAGAGATAAATGTATTGCTGCATACGCTGCTGCGCACGTGACAGGATTTGCCATAAAGGTTGTTCCATGCATTAGTGCATTGCTTAAGTGATCGGACAAAAAAGCATCAAATATATATTCTTGTGCAATGGTTACACCCATACTGCACATTCCTCCAGTTATAGCTTTGCCTAGGCACAGAATGTCTGGTGTTAGATTATCATGATCGCATGCCAGCATTTTTCCTGTTTTCAGAAATCCTGTTGCAATTTCATCAAAGATCACCAATATTTCATGTGATTTTGCAATGTTAAAGATAGATTTTAATGTCTCGGGTGAGTGAAATTTCATCCCGCCCGCACCTTGTACTAACGGCTCTATAATAAGTGCTGCAGTATTGTTTTTGAGACGATGTAATTCATCAGAAAAGTTTTGCATCTCATCTTTTGTACGAGGTAATTTGAGGCAATGCTGTTGCGGTATATATTCTTCAAACACCGTACCGTGAAATGAATCTCTTCCAGAGATCGACATGGTAGCCATGGTATCTCCGTGATAACCATCCTTAAAACAGATAAACTTAGTTTTATTTTTATCACCGATGTTACAGTGATATTGAACTGCGATTTTCATCGCTACTTCAACTGCGATTGAACCAGAATCAGAGAAAAACACCTTATTAAGGCTTTTCGGAGTAACTTTTTCCACTAATAGATCGGCTAATTTTTCTGCAGATTCATGTGTATTTCCGGCAAACATCACATGAGATAATTTCTTAGTTTGTTCAACCATTGCATTGACAATCTCCGGATGTTGATACCCATGAATCATGCTCCACCAACTGGAAATGCAATCAATGAGCTCTGTATTATCTTTTCCAACAACAATCCGAGCTCCGTGAGCGGATTTTACATCAAGGAGGTGTTGTTCCATTTTCATTTGTGTATAAGGAAGCCAAATGTGTTTGTTCATACTGTTGATACTTCTTGTGTGTTTCCATAAGTATGTTCATTTGCATAACTTGATCCAAATCGTGCCTCGTTCGCTTTTGTTTGTGTAGCTGATGTGGGTGGTTTAAATGTTGATACTCTTTCACTAAGATTGTCATCGTAAGCAGGAGATGCATGTGCAGAATTAGTTGGCTCAAGATTTATATTTTCTACTGCAGCTGTAGGTCGTTCGGTGATTACTGCATTCCTTCCGGCTTTAGCTGTGCGTTTTTTGTTTAGACAACGAGCAAGAAACGCCACACATATTAATATCAATGCGGATGTGATTGATCCGGCGCTTGCTGCAGCAACATTGACACTGGAGGACGTTGCATTGAATGATTTAACTGCATCAGTATTGGGAATGAATGATGATGAGTGTGCACCATTGATGCTTGTGGTGGGGCGTGATGGATATGTGGCACTAGTGCTTTGACCGCGAGGCGATGCAGGGCGTGTCTGTGTGACATGTGGCGTTGCGGATGCAGTAGGTTTGCGCGTTTTAACAGTGGGCTGCTGAGCTTTTTGCGTTGTGGGTTTTGCTGTGGCCACAGGTTTCAAGGGCGCAGAGGATGCATCCGAGACTGCCGCAGCGTTTTGCGTGTTGCTTTGAGGTGCAGCGCTGGTTGTTGCAGCAGTGGGTAGTGTTGCAGGTGCGCAGTTGGCGCCAACTGGACTGAAGATTGCAGTTTTGAGGCGGATGAATAGTGGAGAACTCCGCACAGAAAAAATCGCTGCTTGTAAAACAGATCCGGAATTATAGGAATTATCATACTTCACTCCTATAGTTAATGAATCGTTCTCGAAGACAAGAATTGGATTTTGATGAGACGATGGAACAAGATTAGCGTTTTCAGTAGATTGCTGCTCGTTGTTTATGTTTGTAAAATATGTGAGTACGCCTTGGCAATCTATCTTGAGCATTGGCATATATGCCGTATCTAACTGGTGTGATGTTTGAAATGGCAAAGGCACTCCAAAAATCCCATTCATTTGTGTGATTGGCCCAGGAATTGGAGTTCCATCTGCTTTGCTTTTCATTTCCTGAAACTGCGTGACAAGCGGTGGTGTTGGCAATTGCTTGAAGCCCTGGAATTGCGCCCCTCTGATGATTGGAAATGGTGACGCTGTGCTCAGCACATTGTGCGGTGGTGTTGGTTCATAAACCGTGAGCTGGAGTTTGTAATTAGGCACGGTGCCGTTGATTCTTTCATACCATGGGTGTATCCGCAGTGTTGTGCCATTGACATGCACGGTTGGGTCATTTTTCAGGTCGATGCTGGAATTTGTGCTAGGTGGGTATCCTGCTGATGTTTGTCGCTTTTCACGATCCTGTGATGGAGATAGCCATGACATTGCTGTATCCCGTGCGGATTCCCACAAGGATGGTTTATGGAAAAAATTTGGATTTTTAGCGATTCTGAGTTTTGCTTTTGTTTTAGCTTCATTTTGCGCTCTTTGTTGCGCATTAAGTGCTTCCCATTTTTGTTTTGATCCTGGTGCCATAATTCTATTATATCATAATAATATAATATATATCCTAAGATTTATATTTCATCAAGGTTTTGATTAATATATCAATTTAATTGATTCACAGCATATATAGACTCATAACACTTGTATGTTATACTCACGCATGTTCTATTTAGTGAGAGAGTTATTGTGCATATTAGGTCAATCCGTATAGCGTATTTGCTTTGCATTATTTTATTTGCTACCTCTTGCGCAAAGAGCAACAATAAATACACACTAGCTCCAGGAATGGCGCTTCCTAAGCAGAATCCCGGTGGTAGTGATTTCGATGATGATATCACTTTTAGTAAAGCGTACAGGAAATTTCAAGATCAATTAGATGATAAAAAAAATAAAACTAAAGACCCTTTATCTTCTCCAGAAATGTTATTAGACAGAAATATAATCATTCATAAGAAACGTCATAATATTGCATCAGATTCAATAACTCGTCGTGAATACATTTCCAATAATGGAGAAAATGTGATGCGCAAGAGCAACAGTGGTTTTATCACAGAGTCCGGAATTGATCTTATGAGTGTGCCGGACGCAGAGATTGTGCAATCTGATGATGCTGGATGGGATGGTTACAAAGCTCCAAATGTGACTATTAAGAGAAATTTTGCATCGTCTGATGAATGTCATATCAAGAAAGATTCTATTTCTATGTCTGCGAAAAGCACGAAAATGCAAAACAAGAAATCTCAAAATCCAAATACCGAATCTCGTATTATTAAATCGAGTAAAAAACTACAAAAACATGCTTCAGCACAGAGAAGATATGTTCATGAATTGAAAGATCAAAAGCAAATTCCGAACTATGAATACAATGAAGAAGTGCAAAACAACCAAAACAAAACTCCACATAAATCGCATTCTGTTCCTGCAAAAACAGGACGCAATATAGCAAGACAAGATTTAAAGAAATCTCCTCCTATTTTTGATGCTCAAGATTTTAAAGATCCTGTTGTGCCAAGAGGTGTTACAAATTCTTCTATGCAAAATGCACCACAAGAGATCAAATCAAATTCTAAATCAACACACCAAAACAAAACTCCACATAAATCGCATTCTGTTCCTGCAAAAACAGGACGCAATATAGCAAGACAAGATTTAAAGAAATCTCCTCCTATTTTTGATGCTCAAGATTTTAAAGATCCTGTTGTGCCAAGAGGTGTTACAAATTCTTCTATGCAAAATGCACCACAAGAGATCAAATCAAATTCTAAATCAACACACCAAAACAAAACTCCACATAAATCGCATTCTGTTCCTGCAAAAACAGGACGCAATATAGCAAGACAAGATTTAAAGAAATCTCCTCCTATTTTTGATGCTCAAGATTTTAAAGATCCTGTTGTGCCAAGAGGTGTTACAAATTCTTCTATGCAAAATGCACCACAAGAGATCAAATCAAATTCTAAATCGCAGACACTTGACACAAATAGAGAACTCAATGCGTTAAAACACGATACTTCGAAGCACAAAAATGATGTGAAGCAAGAAAAATCAAATTCTACGGTGCAAGATAATAAAACGATAAAGACAGTAAGTGATACAATGTCAAATAATGGCTCCAAGAAAGATAGTATGGATGTTGGCATTCCTCTTCCAGATGATGTCTTAAAAGATACAGAAATATTAGATTAGTATATGAAACATGAGAGTATCATTCATGATTTTGTACGCGCTACTCAAATTGCTGCGATTTCTGCGCATGAATTTTCTGGCAAAGGTAATGGCAATGCAGCTGATTTTGTTGCAGTGCGTGGTATGCGTGAAGAAATTGATAAGATGAATGTACATTGTACTGTATCGATAGGCGAAGGTGCGCGTGATGATGCGCCTATGTTGTATTTTGGAGAGCAACTTGGTAAGCGAGAGATAGGAATGCCTAGGATCGATATTGCTGTCGATCCATTAGAAGGAACAAATTTATGCGCACATTGGAAACCAGGTGCGATGTCGGTATTGGCGTGTTCAGGATCTGGTATAATGAGTGCTCCTGATATATATATGGACAAAATTGCAGTTGGTTGCGATGTACCTAAGGGTACAATTTCTTTAGATAATAATATAAAAGAGAATCTCAATTATTTGGCGCAGATTAAGAATAAAACTATAGACAGTCTTGTTGTGTCGGTTTTAAATAGAGATCGACATAAAAATTTGATACATGATATTCGTGAATGTGGATCTAGAATTAAAATGATAGATGATGGTGATATATCCGCGTGCCTTGAAACGACGCGTCTTGGCGATGTTGATATGTATATCGGTATAGGAGGAGCCCCAGAGGGCGTGATATCAGCAATAGCATTGCAAAATCTCAGTGGTTTTTTTGAAGGTAGGTTTGTTTTGCCCGAGAATGTATGGGGAGCACAACAACAAAATGAGAATATGTTGTCTCATATATCAGATACATCAGAAAAAATCTTAAAGGAATTGGATTATAAAAAAATCTACACTGCATATGATTTTGTAAAATTGCATGATGCTTGTTTTATTGCAACTGGAGTGACGCATGGTGATTTGATGAGGGGAGTGCAATGTAAAAATAGTGTATATATTGTTGATTCCATAATTATTTCTCCGCATGGATGTTCCAAAATATGCCAAGAGATTGATTGTTCAATACAGCAAAATGATTCTGGTATAGAATGATGTCATCTAATCCTATCTTATGAATAAGAAGCATAGAAGGTATGTAGATGAGATATTTGAACATAAGTTGGATTTTGTATCTCGTAGATATAAGCATTTAATACTGAAGATTTTCCTACCACTATTAGCATTATCTATACCAGGTGTATGGTATCTCTATCACATAGGAAATGCGTTATTAATTATTATTGCAATGTTATTATTGCATGGAGTGTATGGTTTCTGCTTAAGAAAATATGCTATTTTGGCAGATTCTTCAGAATTTCAGAGTGCAATTTTCTCCAATGCAATGAGGCATAATTCATTGTTTAATATTATAGTACGTGAAGATCATTCAATATTCTATGCAGATACTGGTGCCGTGAGACTTTTTGGTGATAACAAGAATTTCATAGATATACTATCTCAATATTCAAATGATGAGATATTAAAAAGATATCAACAATGCGTCAAAATAAAAAAAGATGAAAAATTTAAAATTGCACTTTCTGATATTAATTGTTGTGTTGAAATATCTTCATTTTCTGTATCTGATATCGGTAAAAAGAAATACAGATCATTGCAATTTTATGATATAGACATATCCCCGCTACCAAGACCTGGAGGTTATTTCATAATACGCGGCAAGCCATTACACAAAGAATATATATATGAGAGATTTATCAATGTAGCCAACATTGGAGTATATGTTGCTGATAAATCTGGTAACTTAATTGATAAAAATGCTTATCTAAATTCCATGTTAAACAATATGGAAGCACAGAACATATCGTATGTAATTGAAAATTTTTCTTCGCGTGCGCACGATGAATCATTTTCTGGTGATGTAATATTGCGCAACGCTACGCATAAGCGCGCGAAATTATATCACATTCCATATGACTTAGGTGATAGTACTCATATATATGGATTTATAGTTCAAGATGAATATCGTCATGAGATTGAATGTATTAAGCAATGCATCTCATTGTGCCCTATTGGTATCATTGTAGCAGAGCATGACGGCTCCATATTAAACTACAATCAAGCATGTAAATCCGTATTTGATGTAGGATTGGATACAAATGTATTCTTGCAAATTCCTTCCATGAGTAAATCAATTGAAAAGCTTCTTAAATATGAAATTGATAATTCAATATGCGAGAGATATACATTGGACAATGATAAAACTATCCTGATTCATGTTAAAAAGACTCGTGAAAGACTGTTATTCTATATTTTTGATGATTCTACATTTCAAAGAATTGAAACGCAGTTATTGCAATCACAAAAGATGCAATCAATTGGACAACTCACTAATGGTATTGCGCATGATTTTAATAACATTCTCACAGCAATATTAGGATTTTGTGATTTGCTAGCCATCGGTACGAGGCCAGAATCCGAAGAATTTGCAAACGTGTCACAAATAAAGCAGAACGCTATTCGCGCTTCAGAATTGGTGAAGCAATTATTAGCTTTTTCCAGACAGCAGGATTTCTATACAGAAATTATAGATGCGCGAGATGTTGTAATTGATTTGTCTGGATTATTAAAAAGCCTTATGGGGGATGGTATTAATATTGATATTGATAATTGCTCCTCATCTTCTTGTATCAACATTGATAGAAATCAATTAGAGCAAATAATTGTGAATATTTCCATTAATGCGCGAGATGCAATGTCTGGGAATGGAAATTTATCTATCTGTGTTGATACAATTTTTCAAGATCAAATGGATAGATTCAAGAATATGTATCATGCTGAAGAATATCAATATTCACATTCACAATATGTTGTCATTTCTATTGGAGATACTGGAGTGGGTATTGATGCAAATTTGTTGCATAAGATTTTTGATCCATTTTTTACTACAAAGCCAATTAATCAAGGCACTGGTCTGGGGTTGTCAACGGTATATGGAATTGTGCAGCAATTTTCTGGAATGATCATCATTGATCACAAACAAGATATTGGATCCATGTTTTATATTCTATTTCCGTACGTTGATGCGAATATACATTCTATTTCGCATCAGAGAAACGATGACCCACAGATTGATGCTACAGAGCACACCAATAATATATCTATATTGCTCGTTGAAGATGAAAATGCAGTGAGAAAATTTGCAAATAAAACCCTAGAGAGATGTGGATATACTGTATATGTTGCTGCAGATCCAAGATCTGGTATTGAGATATTTAAGCAAAATGCCATCGACTTGATTATAACGGATATGGTGATGCATGACATGAGTGGAAAGGAAATGTTAGAAGTAATACGTAAAATTGATCCCGTAATAAAAGCCATTTTTATTTCTGGTTATTCAGAGGAATCCATTTTAATGCTGGAGAAACAGAAAAACTATTGGTTCTTGCCGAAGCCATTTTCTTTGCATCAATTGACAGATAAAGTACAAGTAGTTCTCAATACTTAATTGCTGCATTGATCATGGATCGAGTCTTTGATTTGTGTATAATGCAGCATTGAGGGTATGTCTATTGTGGGCACAGTAGATTTGAAAGAGAGAATAAAATTCTCCAAACTCAGTAGCGATTGGGGGGATTCTCATGGTAGTTTCAGTGCATTGCACAAAATGAATCCAGTGCGGCTGGAATACATTATTGATGCAATTGAGTTACATTTTGATTCAATTCATGGAATTCAGATCTTAGACATAGGATGTGGTGGTGGCCTTGTTGCTGAACCATTTGCGAGATTAGGTGCGCGTGTTACTGGAATTGATCCCGTTGAAGAGAATATTGATTTTGCTCAACAAAATGCAAACCTCAAGAATTTGGATATAAAATACATATGCTCATCCCTTGAGGAATATGACGGAAGATTTGATGTCATTATTGCACTTGAAGTAGTGGAACACGTTGAGAATCTAGAGATGTTTATTGAACATTGTGCTAAGAAACTCAATCCGGGTGGATTGTTATTTATTTCCTCGATTAATAGAAATATCAAATCATTATTGATGGCAAAATGTGTTGCAGAATATATATTACATTTATTACCTCTTGGTACGCATTCTTGGAAAAAATTTGTGAAACCCTCAGAACTTGCGAAACTGTTTAGGAAAAATGAAATGACGCTTATGAAAGTCAATGGTATGAAACCTAGAATGCTGCATAGAGAGTGGCAATTAAGTAGCTCGTGCGATGTAAATTATATTCTGTATGCAATTAAGGAATAGAGAAGAATTCAACATTAGGACAAAATTCAACAGTGTAATGAATTCAGGTGCTGCCGCGCGCTCTATTCGTAGGCGTGATTTTATTGATGTTGTTTTCAGATATTGCATTAATATATTGGCATTTTTGCCAATAATTTTTTGTTCCTACATGCTAATAGATATATGTTACAAAGCATATAGGGCAAGTTTTTATACTAGTATTTTTGTACAAGATGCTCACAGATGCAATCTCACGATATCATGTGAACGCAAAAACACTTGGATAAAAGCTATCAGTCCGTTAGATCTGGAATTCCGGGGCATTTCTAAGACAACGAAATATAAAAATGCAATATATAGGCTCAATGATATAAATCATATAAGAAAACAATTTAGATACAGTGCATTTTTTAATCGCAATACTTCTAAACCTGAGACTGCTGGAATTTCAGGTAGTGTATTAGGATCGATGTGTATTATCGCAATATGTATACTCATTGCAGTGCCGCTAGCAATGATGACAGCAATTGCAATGTCTGAATTTATTGATAACTCACGCGTCAAAGCAACAATTACCATGATCATTAGCTATATGATCTCAATACCAGCTGTCTTGTATGGCATGGTGGGATTTATTTTATTTGTTAAAATTCTGAATGTAGGATTGCATCCTATCATTGTGTGTGGTGCCACCTTGGCTTGTATGATGTTGCCGATATTGGTGATGCATCTGTATAATGCATTTAGGAATATTCCAGATTGCATTAGAATTGCAGCTATGTCTTTAGGTGCATCAAGAGCGAGAATCGTATTGGATTTTATCATTCCAATCTCTATAAAAGAAATATTAGATGGTGTATTGATTTCAATGACGCGTGTATTTGGTGAGGCGGCTCCATTATTTTTTCTCTTGCATATCAGTAAAGGTAAATTTGTGATGGGAGATAGAATGTTATCTATTCAATCCTATATTTGGTCTACTAGTGGGAATTTAGGGTTGCAGGAATTAGCCAGTATATCTCTTTTCGCCATGTTTCCTGTGATCGTAGCATTATTGATATTGAAAGCTATTTTAGATTCATGGCTCAGTAGATCGTATTATTATTCAAAACAATCACGCAAATGATGCATAATTTCATCTTCCAGGGACTTCATGCGAATATGTTCTGTATTGGTTTTATGATCAAATCCTAATAAATGTAGTGTTCCATGTATAAGCATAGATATCACTCTTTGCCTGATAGTTTGCTCTTCTGTTTTTGCTTCTCGCATGATGGTTTGATAAGCCAAGATCAATGTTCCAAGATGAACATCATCTGCTAGTGCAATATGAGCAAATGATAATACATTCGTTGGTTTATTTTTATATCTGAAGTTTTTATTTATTTCTTGAGATATTATATCATTAGTGAATATTATCTCCATACTTGCGCTTTTTTTCTGAATCATATGATATGAGAGAATCTTGCACATTATCTCATATACAAATGATCGTAGATGCGGTATTGCATACTTCCATTGATCACATTCTATAACAGTGTCTATTTCGTATAACATTCTTACTTGCAATCTTTTCTTGTTCATGATATCCTGGTTGCAGGATGTGTTTCTTTATACATGTCATTAAGTTCCTGATCAAGTCTGTGTGCTATCTTTTATTCTTATGTCTATTTTAATAAATTCAATATGGGGTATGTATGTCTCAAGAAGTATCTAATATACTGGAAGTTGAGCAAGATGAAATTATAGATGAAGATGATCCATGGATCGAAGAAGCATGTGTTGCTTTAGCTGATTTAGATAAGTTGAAAACTATGAGCGCTGCTCAATTGCTTGAACTGTCGAAATCCGTTCGTTTGGATATCAAATCTGGTACTTCAAAATATGAAACTATGTTTTATCTCAAGAAGCGTGCTATTGAGATAAATGCAGATGCAAGAATCTCGGGTATAGTGGATATCACGAAATCAGGGTTTGGGTTTTTAAGATTCAAATATACGAATTATTCATCGGGATCTAATGATATATATATATCTTCTCAGCAGATTGCGCGATATGGAATACGCAGTGGCGATGAGATATATTGCAAGCCGCGCCTTCCGGTGAGTAAAAATGAGAAATATTTCGCAATACACAAGATATATAAAATTAACGGACAAGACTCTAATCGATATTGCAGAGGAATAGCATTTCAAGATCTGACGCCAATTTTCCCACAACAGCGCATTGTGCTAGAAATGCCACCACATCGCACTACATTGGACACTCTAGGAAATGAAGATTTGACAAATAGAATCATAGAATTATTTGCACCTTTAGGAAAGGGACAGAGAGCTTTAATTGTTGCGCAACCCAAAGCTGGAAAGACTGGAATTATGCATAATATAGCACATGCTATTGAGGAAAATCATCCAGAATGTCATTTAATTATATTACTAATTGATGAAAGACCGGAAGAGGTAACGGATTTTCGTAGATCTGTTAAAAGTGCAGAGGTGTTGAGTTCTACATTTGATGAGCATGCTACAAGGCACGTGCAAGTAGCTGAGATGGTCATAGATCGTGCCAAACGATTGGTAGAGCAAGGCAGAGATGTGGTGATTTTATTGGATTCTATAACTCGTCTCGCAAGAGCATATAATTCAGTAGCGCCGTCTTCTGGAAAGATTTTAACTGGTGGAGTGGATGCAAATGCATTGCAATATCCTAAGAGGTTTTTTGGAGCGGCTCGCAATATTGAAGGTGGAGGATCTTTGACTATTATAGGTACTGCACTTGTCGATACTGGTTCTAAAATGGATGAATTTGTATACGAAGAATTCAAAGGTACTGGAAATTGTGAATTAATGTTAGACAGAAAGTTAGCGGACAAAAAGATATTCCCTGCTATTGATATTGTGCGCTCTGGCACGAGAAAAGAAGAGATTTTGATGTCATCTGAGGAATTATCACGCTGCAGGATATTAAGAAAAATACTTGCATCTATGAAAGAGATCGATGGAATCGAATTTCTTAAGAACAAAATGCAAGGCACACAGAGCAATAAAGAGTTTTTCCAAGTAATGATGCAGCAAAATTAGATTGAAGATTGTATCATAATATGATACAATCTCAAGATTGATACATGGTGATATAATGGTAGATGACGAAAAAATGATTGAAAATGGAAATACTCCTTTTGATTCGGACGAGCTGCGTAAATATATGAAGGACATAAATTTTGGCGATATTACAAAAACACTAGGAGAAGTGATGAAGGATCCTGGTATGTTTAATGAAATTATGGATTCTGTAAAGAGTGGATTAGATAAAGAAAAATTAGAGGATTTAAGTAAATCAATGGGTATGATTGGTAATGATTCTGATGATGATTCTGATGATGATTCTGGTGATTTGTCATCCAGAATTACAACATTGGAGAGCGATGTTCTGAATTTAAAGAAAAAACAACAGGAGCAAGATAAATTGTTAATTGCTCTTGTAAGTAAGTTGCGTGGTGGAAAATAAGCACGTAGTACGTTTTGATTTCTGATATAAATTTCTTACAAGATTCTGGTGTACAAGTAAATCACGAGAGCTGTGATATTGAGGTGCGCATTGGTGATTTGAAGCGCAGGATTCATAATTTTGAAGGATGTTCTGCTATTAAAACTATAGCTACCAATACTGTGATATCTGATGGTGATCCTGCATCTCGAATTATGCTTGTTGGTGAAGCTCCTGGAGAGCAAGAAGATCGTGTTGGTGTGCCATTTTGTGGTAGGAGTGGCAAATTGCTTAATAATATGCTAGAAGCCATAGGTTTAAGTCGAAATACAAATATATACATAACGAATTCCGTATTTTGGAGACCTCCTGGAAATAGAAATCCAACAGAAGAAGAAATTGATATGTGTTTACCATTTGTTGAGGAGCATATTGGAATTATAAATCCAAAACTATTGGTGTTAGTAGGAGGAGTCGCAATGCGCGCTCTGATGCAAACAACAGAATCTGTGACGAATATGCGTGGTACGTTTCATAAATATATCAATGGGTTCATGAATGAGGAGATTGATACTATGATATTATATCATCCGTCCTATCTATTGCGCCAACCTCGAAAAAAAGCTGAAGCATGGAAGGATTTGCAAATGATACGCCAATACATTATTGATAATATAGACGGTGTATACAATGAACAAGAATTATTATGAAATTTTTATCGTAAGCAATGCATGTTGTCCAGTAGTAGAGATTCCTCCTTCATACATGGATCAGATGGGATTTTTTTCTGGATTCGATTGTGCCGGAATGTTGTTATTGATCAATCAGAGTAGGAGAGTGTTATTTACGTATGGATTGTATATACGTCAAGCACAGTTAATGCTTCCTGAATGTGAGATATTAGACATTATAAAAATTAAACCATGGGATTGGCTCAAGAAGAATGCGCGTGGTATAAAAATTGCATATGATCCCAGATTTTTTATGCAGAGCTTACTTAAATTTTATAAAGATTTTGATTTGATATGCATTGATACAGCGGAGATTGATTCAAAATGGAATAATATTGCGCGAAAGAATAAGAGTAATATTACATTACTAGATACTTATTATATAGGTGAGAATCGCAATACGAGATGTCAACGTGTTGGTAAAGATTTAAAGGATTTGGGAGTAGATTCTTATCTTGTATCTCGTGCTGGTAATGCTGAGTGGTTGGGGTGTTTTAGGGGTTGCGATATGCCATATATGCACGCTACAGATATTCTTGCTGTTGTGCATAGTAATGGTGATTTGGATCTGATCACTTCTACCAATATTCATGAAATTCAATGTCAAGATCTTAGAATTCTCAATGATATTAATCAGATACAAACAACAATTCTTGGTATATGCGAAAATGAAATCTCGGTTTCTGTGATGAATGCATTAAAAAAAGCAGATATTGAGACGAAATTTATACAAAATCCCATAATATTACATCAAAACATCAAGACGTATAAAGAGATCGAAAGCATGCGTCAATGTCACATCCGTGATGGGAGAGCAGTCACTAGGTGTTTGAATGAAATTGTTGCCAATCCAGATGGATTTGATGAGATTGATGTTAAGGAATCTGTATTACAGCACAGGAAGAAGGAGGAATTATTTCAAGGAGAGAGTTTCAATACGATATCTGCTGTTGGTGAAAATGCTGCGATAATACATTATTCAGTATCGAAAGAGACAAATCAGATATTGTCAGATCATGCGATATTCTTGTTGGATTCAGGTGGGCAATATCTTGATGGTACAACGGATATCACTAGAACAATTGCAGTACGTCAAGATCTTGTGACGCGAGATATGAAGGAGAAATTTACGTGTGTGCTTATGGGGTTGATAGATCTAAGTTCTATGAAATTTCCCATAGGAACAAATGGTGGTCAATTAGATGTGATCGCTAGGAGACATCTCTGGGATTATTGCATTGATTATAATCATGGAACTGGACATGGTGTTGGTTTTTTTTCTGCAGTACATGAAGGATCATTTGGTATAACAAAGAAGAACGATGTTGAATTAAAGCCAAATATGGTTTTGTCAATTGAGCCTGGATATTACGATGAATTTGGAATTCGTCTTGAGAATTTAGCGGTTGTGATTCCTGCTAGGGCAGGATGGTTGCAATTTGAGACGTTAACTTATGTAAAATTTGATGAATTTCTTATATTGCGGGAAATGATGACTCAAAAGCAGTTAAAGTGGCTTGATGAATATCACATTGAGGTTGAACAAAAGCTTGACATATAATACATATTAAATACTATACTGATATATATTAGAGAATTTGAATTATGGGAATGGATGAATCTAAGCGCGCGCAAGAATTTATCAAATTTTATGACCAATGTCATACATCAGAACTCTTTAGGACCTTCGGTGATAGATTAGTGATGGATATAGACTGGAAGCATTCGAATGTTGGAGATTCAATGAAGCGAGTTCTGAAGTTGGTGGAACGTACTGACAACGGTACTCAAGCTCAGAACATCAAAACAATGCTTGATAATCAAATAAAAATGAAAACTGATGTTCCTGGAATAGAAGTGAGGTGTATGTACAAGACACTCACATTGCGATGCACAGGAGTGGATTTGAAAAAAGAGATTGATATATATGGAATTCATTGTTATATGAACGATGAGGTATATTATTGTCCACAGGATGATGCAGGAAATATCATCATGCTCGATGGTACAAAATGTTATATGGATGATATCAAGAAATTCGCTCTTGATTATCTTGATGCGATATTATCATTGGAAAATAAGGTAAAGATTTTTCAAGCAAGAGTGACACGCCCGCTTTCTGAAAGAGTGTGGCGTGGATATGGTAGAGGAGATTATTTAACCAATTCTTAATCTTTATTCTACATATTGTTCTACTGGAGGATCGGTATTATGATTCTTTGTGCGGGTGTTGCGATTGTTAGATGATTAATATTGAAGTTCCAAATTTTGAATTCCAATCCCCGGTGATCTCTATTATTGGGGTTGGTGGTGCAGGTTGTAATGTATTGAATCGAATGATTGAATCCATCCCTGCGTCTGATTCAATGAGATTGATTGCAATGAACACTGACAGTAAATCACTCATGATGTCAAATGCCATACACAAAGTTCAACTTGGAGCGAACGGCCTTGGAGCTGGATCACTTCCTGTTATTGGTCGTGAAGCCGCAGAGGCTTCACGAGATGAGATTTGGATGCAAATTGAAGGTAGTGATATCGTCTTTGTTGTTGCTGGCATGGGTGGTGGTACTGGAACTGGTGCGGCGCCTGTGATTGCAAAAATTGCCAAAGACAAAGAAATTCTGACAGTTGGAATTATCACTAAGCCATTTCTGTTTGAAGGGAAGCATCGCATGAAAATGGCGAATTCTGGTGTTGAAGAATTATGCAGTAACTCTGATACAGTGATACCAATCACAAATCAGAATTTGTTTAAAGTTGTAGATGATAGTACTACATTTGTTGATGCATTCAGAGTTGTTGATGATGTAGTATCACTTGGAATCAAAGGAATTACGGATCTCATTTCACAAAATGGCACAATAAATTTGGATTTTGCTGATGTTGCCACTGTCATGAGAGGTGGTGGTAAAGCTGTAATTGGTGTTGGTGAATCAGATGGTGATGATAGAGCCATGAATGCAGCGCGTAGCGCGATGTCAAATCAATTACTTGATGATGCTTCTATCAAAGGTGCAAAAGGAGTGCTAATAAATGTCACAGGTGGTTCTGATATTAGGTTATTTGAGATAGATCAAGCTATAAATCTTATTAAAGATGAAATAAGTGAAGATGCTAATATTATTTTTGGTTCCGTGACTGATAATGATATGCAGGGATTTATCCGTATTTCCATAGTTGCAACTGGAGTGCATCCTAAGGCAGATCAAATCATAGACGCAAGACAACATAAGATAGATTCTCTTGATACTTATCATGTTGATAAAATTCATGAAGAGCAATGCTCAAAGATTGAAACACAAGCAAAACGCAGAAGCATGGATATACCAGCATTTTTGCGTCGAAATCTCAGATTTCAAGATGCACTTTAAGTGTTAATGTATAGATTATCTCCACGAAATTGAAGTGTGAAGTATTTCAGCAGACTCATTCCAATTAAACATGTATTCATGTCTCTTTTACTAACACTGATGTTCAATTTTGGTATTATAAAGTGTCCAAGTTTCGCATTATATAATATTGTATTAGCCCCATATATTACTCCGTTTGCAGTGTGATATTTTCTATTAAAATTCAGTGTATTTGGTTGTAGTCCAAGTTGAGTTGCTTGATTTAGACCCATAGTGACATTTGTTGCTCCAGTATCCACTAAGCAATGCAATTTTTGATCATTTGCGATCAGGTTTGCATGAAAATGACCATTCCTAGATTTTTGCAATATGAGTTCATTGTGAGAGCGTTTTTGAGTTGCTGCCCTGTCTATCATGATGGTTTGTTGAAATCCACGTGTTGACTGTTCAAAGCTAGTGTATACGTTCATGATGACGAAAATTGCTGCTATCCATATAACAAGATATGTAATTTTAGACATAAACATACATAATAGTACCAATGATATCGAATGAGTGTTATAAATTTATTTTGAAACAGGAATACATATCATAATAATATGATTGTTATGATATCTTGAGATCAAGATTGTATGTTGTTGTGTAGAAATTGGTGGTACTAATAAATCTTCATTGGATAGATTAGTGGCATGTCTCAATTTATTATCAATGCGCTCTGCATGATGTTTTGAAGTAATATGCTCTATAATATCAATGAGTTTTATTGGAGATGCGATATCGTGAATTAATTTGTGCATATTGATATTACAAAATATAATATTGTGATTTGCATCACAAACGCTTATCGGAGAATATAAGAGATTATACATCTTGTAATTATTCAGCTGATTGTAAGTGCATTTAATTGCGTATCCGAATGCTTTGTTGTGATGTGACGAAGTATTGATAATGAACTGTTGTGTAGTGCTGTAAGCATTAATGTCACATAGTGACATATTATCATTGCTGGATTTCATCTGTCTTTCAAGTCTCTCTGATATAGCATCTTTTGCATTGGGAGTGACGCAAGTATTATTATCATGGATGCATAAATATACACCCAACTCTTGTAGTGCTTTAGTATATAATTCCAATCTATATGCTTTTTCGTTGAATAAATGTTGCATATCAAGCCTGGATTTCATGATATCTGATATATCACAAAATATGAGAATAAATCCTATATTACATCCTTGAATAGTGATGCTTTGTCCATGACATCTAAGATATATGAATTGATTTTGTACTTTGAGATCTCTATTGAAATCCTTTTCATTGAGATTATTGATGCACTGTGTTAGAAATTGTGAATCTTCAAATATATTTATCAGATCTCGTATGGAATGCATTTGTAGCATGCTCACCAATGTCATAAGCTCAAAAGAGATATACTCTTTTCTTTCTATCTCATTGAAGATACAAAATAATCCACGTTTATCTTCCAATAGAGTTTTCATGTATTGAGATGCTAAAGATGATTTCAATCTCTTGCGTCCTAGTGTATATGCGCAATAAATGGAAATCGTTATTACTACAAGATATATAATGTGGTATGTAATCATATTTATGTTACCATATCTATAATTTACTGGATTTTTGCTGCATATGCATCCTGTTTTATTGATTTCATTGAGCAAAAAAGCATTAATTGTATTATTAAAAATCCTCTTTCCAGTCATTGGTGTATTAATTGTAGGATTAGTGATTGCAATTTTGCAAGCTGTCACACAAATTCAAGAACAAAGTATTGCGTTTTTCCCGAAAATAATGATGCTATTTTGCACATTATTGCTGATGCATTCGTATATCGGAACTACTTTGCAAGTGTTTAGTAAAGAATTATTTTTGATTATCTCTACAATTTAATTGAAATATTGCGCAACGCTCGATGTTTTGTATATCTTTGATGATTCTGATCAGAGTAAAACCATGAGAATATCTGAGAACTGTCTTGAGATTACCGAGTTCTAGTATTAGATATCCATTATTATTCAGATTTCTGCGTGTAATCTCAAAAATTGAGATATATGATTGCATTCCAGATACACCACCTTTAAGAGCCACATGAGGATCATATGCGTGGACATCTAATGATAATGCGAGCATTTCATGCCCCGAGATATAAGGTGGATTGCTAATGATTATGTCTGCATTATGATGCATTCTTGTCCAAGAAGAAGCAAAGAGCTGCACTCTAGAATTAAGTTGATGATTAGTAACGTTGGCTCGTGCAACTCGATATGCTTGGATCGATTTTTCAAATCCTATTCCGCGCGCATATGGATATTCCATTAATATACTGATTAATATGCATCCCGTGCCAGTACCAAGATCTGCAAACGTGAAATACCTATTTTTATTGGGTATTAATTTTAAAATGCCTTCGATGATGAATTCTGTATCTGGGCGCGGATCTAAAGTGTATTGATTGGTTATAAATGTGCTTTTCCAGAAATCCTTTTTACCAATAATTTTACTTATTGGTTCAGACTGTGCTCTGCGATCTATGAGAGCAAGGAATTTCATTTTCTGTAGATGATTAATTTCATCATATAATTTTGTAATCAATTTAGAGCGCGTGATTTTGAGTACGTGGCACATTAAAATCTCTGCATCGAGAAACGAAGACGCGCTTGTGTGCAACTGTTCTTGTGCTAAAAGTATGACTCGCTTGATTTGCATAAATTTTGTATCCTGATGTTGTATTCTATTGCACAATCTTGTATGAACAATGCAAAAATGCCAATCTCTCAGCATCTCAAAGAATTAAAAGCAAGAATATTGATATGTTTTGTTGTGTTTTTGTGTGCTTTTGGTCTTGTATATTTGTATGCTGATGCTATATACGGTTTTATAGCAAGGCCACTTTTTGCGATCTCCAATAATAAAGTGCATTTTGTTTCATTACATGCAACAGATATATTTTTCTTGCATTTGCGTATCTCATCTTGGTTTGCATTTATGTCGTTATTTCCATTTTTTGAGTGGCATCTTTATAGATTTATCGCTCCTGGATTATTAAAGGAAGAAAGAACATTTTCTCGCATATTATTGATATCAATTGTCATATTGTTTTTTGCGGGAGCGACTGTAGCATACGTATTTGTTATACCAAAATCGCTTGAATATTTCATTAGTTTTACAAATGAAAGTACAATATCCGGCTTGATGTTAAATCAATCAATCGTATCATATTTGGATTTCATACAGGATATAATTTTCGGTTTTGGATTAACATTTCAAATGCCAATTTTACTTATCCTATTGGTAAAATTTGATATACTGACTTGTACATCACTTAAAAGATTTAGGCGTATTGCAATTGTATTAATTTTCATTTTTTCTGCGATCATCACTCCTCCGGACGTCTTAAGTCAGATTTTACTTGCGATTCCTATGATGGGAATGTATGAGATCTCAATTTTATTGTCGCAGAGGTTATGATATCGATCAGAAAATATTCCAATATATTAATCATACCTCTGTATGCTATCATGATGTACTGTATTATGATGTTTTATCATGCTCACAATGCACAAGAAGTGAAACCGTACAAGTGTGAGTATCCAGATTCAAATCATATTGCGTCTAGCATACAAGCATTGAAGGCACAAATTGCAAAAACACATATTGGTGATATATGTCAAAACAATAATGCAATGTTATTTTTGTATGATGTATTAATGCTAGATAAAGCTGTCAGAAAGGGCAATGTTTTTGAAAAAGAACTTCAAATTGTACAAAAGACCTATAGAGATACACAACTCACAGCATTACAATCTTTGTCTCATTCTGGAGCCCCATCTTTGCAAGGATTAATTTCTGATTTAAATTATTTGAATCGTAGGTATTTATTTAAGAATAAATTACTACATATATATAGGAAAGCGCACAATATTCAATCCATTGAAAATGCAATTGATGGAGCAGACTTTAAGATTGCGATCTCAAGATTGAGAAATATTACTTATAATGATGATCATGTATCACGTTACATACACAAGTTGGAATTAATGAATGATATTCAAGATGAGATTGCGTGTTTATATATCAAAGCTCGAGAGTTTGCATCATGATCATTATATTAATATTTGTTATTGCAATAATTTATTTTTGCGGTCTTCACACTTGGATATCTGTTGGATATGGAGATTGGACACTGGATATGCATTCTATATTAGCAATATTCTTAGTATTGACTCTAGTTCTAATATCGAAATTCATACATAAAATAACCCTTTCTTTGCACTCTAAAAGAAACATGAAATTGCATACAAAACATGAGAATACGATACATAATTTATTGCATGCGCAAATAATGATTGAAAGTGGTTGTGAACAGGATGCAGATAATATCTTGCGCAATATACGTAATCGAAATGATATCAATGCTATTTTGAATGTTAGAATAGCACATAAGGAGAAAAATGAGAGTAATCTTATCAAATATTGCAATGAATTGATTTCGCAAGATGGTGCATTTCGCGAGATTGGATATCATTACCTTGTAATGCATTATGTTGAGACAAAACAAGGAATTGAGCACTTAATTAGTGAAATCAGAATGAAGTGTCAGAATCCGATATGGATATCTCAATTTGAATTATATTCTTATATTCGAGAAGAAATGTGGGATTCTGCATTAGATTTATTCAAAACTGGGCAATTACAAGACAATGATCATCGTATTAGGTCATTATTATACACTGCAAAAGCAATGAATGAATCAGATATTCAATACAGAATCAAGATTCTTGATGATATTCAATCACGTGATATGTTATTTGTTGTGTTATGTCGCGCAAAGTCATATTTGGAAGATGATAATTATCAAAAAGCTAGAAATATTTTACAAAAAGCGTATAAACTTGAGCCACATATAGAAATTGGTCGCGCTTATGTGGAATCATTTGATGATTCAGACAAGCAAGATGCAGCGGACTTTTTGAGATCAATTCATCAAGATGTCTGGGAGGGATATGTTGTATCTTTGGAAATAGGAATTGAGATCAGTGATATTGAATATTCAGCAAAGAATTTGAAATGGTTGCTGAAAAATCATAATACCAAATATATAAGATATTTATCTTGCATATTGAACAAGAGAGATGATGATATGCGAGATAAGTATCTAGATGCTCAAGTGGATGAGTGTTGGATGTGTGCTGAATGCGCGGATAATCCTAAAAAATGGTGGTACTCATGCAATAAATGCGATAGCTTTGGTTCCATTTTATGGGTGAAATAATTGCAGTTTTGTAATGACAATCAACATTAGAGCACCCCAAAACAGAAATTTTGCGCAATTGCTTTTGTATTGAAATTGTTTCAAGATTACTGTATCTGTGATGTTGCCAATTGTGATAGCAACTAAAAGTGGACTAATGATGAGCATTATGATTCCTAAGAATTTTACTACAGCATCAAATCCAATCATGGCAAATGCGCAGCTAGCAATGATTGTGATTGCTTTCCCTGTGCTTTCTTTGATATGAAAATTTTCATTCAAAAACTCAGATACCACTTGTGTGAGCCCAAAGAGTGTTGTGATGCAAGACAACAATACTATAAGAAGAAACAACACCCCTCCATGAATTCCGAATAACTTCTTTGCAATTAGAGCAAGGATATCTTCTGTGTGTGCTGGCATAACATCTTGTCCAAATTTACGTGTTATATACATAAATCCAAAATACGTTATTGATTCTATCACGATGCCAGCGATGCATGACATTAATGCAATCTTGGAATATTGATCTTCAAGATTGTGTTGTTTGAGACGAGATCGAAGCGAACGAAATGCTATTCCTCCAAACATCACACCAAGCGTTAGATCATTAATTTCATATCCTTTATTGAATCCATAAGCAAATGTTTCTAAGAAGTTACCGTCTCCAATATTCATATTTGCATTAACATTATAAGCTATAATAACAAAGCACAATATAAACAGCACCAACATGGGAGCTAAGTATTTACCAATGAAGTCGACAATATTTCGTCCCTTTGAAATTATGACAAGCAATAGTGTACAAAAGATTATATTAAATTGCCATAATTCCAATGGTATATGAAAAAATTTCATAGAGGAGTATGATAAAGTGATACATCGTGGCATAGAGCCTAATGGTCCAACTGCAAGCATGATGGCTGTCAATATCAATAATTCTAATCGTTTTCCTCCTATTCTGCTAAAGTAATCACCTTTTTCTGTATAATATGTTGAATTAAATGCAGAAGCAAATGGCAGGACAACATCACTGAGTATCATACCAATTGCCATAAAAAAGAGGTTTTTTCCTGTCATAGCCATTGCGACTGGGTATGATAAATTTCCTCCTCCAAAGAACATTGCAAAGATCGCAAATCCCACATACAAAGAAGTATGAGTTGCAAAAATTGCCATCCATATCTTATTGTTTTTGAATTTTTGCATACCTAGGAGGTAAAGTTATGTGACAGATATAAATGATGCAAATATATCATGCATGTAATGACGAATGTACCCCAGAAGCCAATCATCGTGGTCTTAGTATGATATTTTTTGTCTACAATACATGTAAATGTCATTACAATGAAAGCGGGATATACTATGTTCATTATAGAAGCAATTAAGCTCAATATATGATCAAATCCAATCAAAGATGCAAAGAAACTAATTGTCAGGATTATGATCTTACTTTGTATATCACTAATTAATGAAGTCGGTAATCGCTCTCTTAAAAAATCTGATGATATTTCTGTCAATCCTATAATTGTAGTTAAACATGCTAAGATTGTCATAACAGATAAAGTAATCAAAGCAGAATTGCCCATTATTCTATACGCTATATCCATCACTAATTCATCTTTCGGAGTGGACATAAACTCTATACCATATTTTGCCCCTATGTATGCAAGTATGAAATACACAACAGATAAAAGGCCACCTCCGATGATACATGCCAATGCACAAGATTTTTTGACTGAAGCGGATTTTCCCGCATCTGAAAGTTTCCTTGTCATCAATTGAATCACTGAATTTCCCAGTAAAAAACCCGCTAATAAATCCATAGTTCCATATCCATACATCACACCATGAGTGAACGAGGACGCATTATTGAGATTTCCTTGTGAGATATTTCCCGGAGAGAAAAACGCACACACAAAAAGCACCATAATACTCATCAATAATGCTGGAGTAAGAATGGATCCAACAATATCAATCATGCTGCTTTTTCTATATACAAATGCAAATGATATTACTGAGAATATTGCACTGAAAGCCCAAGCTGGTATTCCTGGTACAACGGATCTAAATGCCCCATATGATGATAATATACACCTTGGGATTGCTCCTATAGGACCTACTAGAGCCATAATAAGCATCATAAGTAGTATTCCTGCTTTTTTCCCTATTGTGCTGAAATATTCATTATTACCCTTGTAAAGCAATGCACTGAATGCTGCAATAAATACAATGATGGGATCTGATATACAAATACCCAATGCTCCGCTCAAGAAATTGTGTAATGTTAATTGCCCAACCAACGTCGGATAAACTAAATTTCCGGCACCAAAAAACAAAGCAAAGAGTGCACACCCAGAAGATGCGATATATCGTCCAATTTTCATTTTTTATTGTAAAACATTAAATTATATGAGATTCATCTCGTGAAATCAATTCATGAGTTCATTGCGCGATAATACTTGAATGGTACAATGACTTTGATATTACACATATACGTGCGTTATATATTATATTTCATGCTCGTTTTTACATGCTTCGATTCTTGTGCACATGATATTTTTGATCTCTTAGATCGTGGGTATAATCAAAAATTAGCCACTGCATTATCTTCGGGAATAGATATAAATACAAAGAATGATTTTGGCATGACGCCATTGATGCGTGCTGTGCAGATACGCAATGTTGATGCAATGCAATTGTTGTTTGAATACGATGTGAATGTCAACTCAGAAGATATTGGTGGAGATACTGCGATGCATATCGCGGCTCGCAATAATGATCTGAAATCGTTATCAATGCTCATAAATCACGGTGCAAATATTAATGTCATAAATAAAGATGGTACAACTCCAATTGAATATGCAATAGCAAATCAGAATCTGATCATGATTAAAGCCATGCGAGATTCAGGAGCTGAACTATCGCAGAAAGATATACAAGAATTATTATCAATAAACGTCACGGGACATGATATGGCGCAAATACAACATATTGTTGGATCAGTGCGAGATAGTAAAAAATTGCATAATGTACGAAATATATATCAAACCTCTACTAAGATTCCGGGTATCGATACAGAGGACTTCTCCTCGTCAGTAGAAGATATTTTCATCCCTCAAGCAAAGAAACATGATATATCGCGAGGAATTATATATCATGCATCATCACAAAAATCTACAACTTTACACACCAATGCAGTGAAAGATTCACATCTTGGAATTTGTAGAGTCATGCATTTTGATACATGTCAGAATATCAAACTTACAGACATAGAATCTAGAAATTAATCTCACTCTTGGAATATTCCATTTGAAGTTGAGTATTCAAAGTGCAGTTCCTTATTGTGTACTTTGCTATACATATGATAACAAGCTTTTGATGCTTCTGCAAATCCCACTAAAATAAGCTTTTGTCTATGTTCATAAGTTGCGATATCACCTATTGCATATACTCCTGATATGCTAGTCTGCATGGTCGAGATATCGCTATGTACTAATCCGTTTTTCATTTGTACTCCTAATTGTTCTATTGGTTGTACATTTTGCTTCATACCAAAGAATGACAATAAAGTATTAACATTAAGATTTCGTTCATTATTATCCAAATCTTTTACCACTGCTCTTTTAATGTATCCGTTATCTTCACTGAGAGCATGAAGTTGATATGGAGTTACAAATTCGATTTTATCAGTTAAAGAGCGCGCTTTTGAATAGCTTTCTGGCACGCATCGAAATTTATTTCTTCTATGAATAAGGTATATTTTTTCTGCAATCTCCGAGAGTTCGATTGCCCAATCTACAGCTGAATCTCCACCTCCTACAATTGCAATGCGTTTCCCTCGGAGAGAGTTTTTATTTTGCACTGAATAGAAAACGGATTTTCCTTCGCATTTGTCAATTCCTGATATTTTAGGTTTTCGATGTTCAAATAACCCGCACCCTGCAGAGATAATCACCGCTTTTGATTGTATGCAAATTCCAGTGGAAGTATGGGTTTCAAATTTCTGATTAATGGCTTTGATACAATCAACTCTCTGATTCATATAATATTCTTTACAGAATTGATTTGCTTGTTTTTCGAGGTTATCTATCAGACTTTGACCCGTTACACTAGAAAATCCTGGAATGTCATATATTGGTTTTTCTGGATACAATGTAGAGCATTGACCACCAACTTTATCTAAAGAATCAATAATGCATGTTTTCATGTTCAGCATTCCAGCTTGGAAGGCTGAAAAAAGACCCACAGGTCCAGCTCCTATTATGGTTACGTCAGTTTCTGTTGTAATCATTTATATTCATATGTATATATTCATACTATAACTTATAAGTTGCTTGTCAACATGCCATTGGCGAGAATTGAACTCGCGACCTCATCCTTACCAAGGATGCGCTCTACCACTGAGCCACAATGGCTGTAAAATTATGGTACAAAATTTCAAAATTGAGGTCAATTTGTATACAACTTGACATATATAAAAGTATATGCAATACTGGTTAATGATATAACTCTAAAGAAGATTATGGGATATTTTTTACATAAAAATGAACAATTAAAAACATATGATGAAATACTCAATGATGAACCAAAGATAGTAGACGCACTACAAGATCAAGGTCATGTTCATTTCATAAAAAATGAAATTGATGCATTAATTGAAAATCAGAGATTTGATGATGTTGTCAAGATACATAGAATGCTTGGTAGTTTGAAAGATGAAGCAAAATGCACATTTCATCAAGATGATCTAAGCTTTAATTTTTCGCATCACATTCTGAACGAGATGTATAAATATAATATAATATATGTGAACAATTATGGAAAGGATGCGAAGCGATATACTCATTCAGAATGTACAGATGTATGGATGGATTATAGGCGGCATGAGATCACAACATTACCTGATGGAACAATAAGTAGCGCTTCTGGTGTTGAATACAATCCAAAGATCTCACGAAGACATGCATTTGTGGCACCAGGCAGCACTGTAGCGTCACAAGCTTCGCATGTATCATCATCTGCTCAAGCATTAAGACAACCGCTTACGACAACACAAGAGCAAGTAGCGTCATCCGCATCAGGTGCAAAGAAAGCACATGTGTCACCAGAGATGGAAGCACTGGTAAAGCCATATTATTACACTATTTTATTTGAGCAAAATCGCAAAATGACAAAGTTAAATAACGGCCTAGAATCTGGTGAATTTAGCATTATGATGATGATAGTACAGATAGAAAAATACATGCAGGAACAAGGGAGCACACTTGATGGTTTTGCACATTATGGAGAAATTCAAAATATTGTAAGATATTCTTTATTGCATGAAATGCAACATATGGAGCAATGTGATGTTAAAGAGTTAAAAGCTGCATACGAATTTTTCAATTATAAACATCAGAGCGTGCTCAAATCTACAATTCTCCCAACATCGAACTCGAAGCTCTATGCTGTTTTAGCAGACATTATGTTAACATGCATTGGTGAAAAATTATTAGAATTAGGACATACAAACGTTGGAAATGGTGAAACATGTGCATGGAAGTACAGCGCACAACCTCCTGCTTTAATACATACTTCAGATAATGCGTCGAAGTCAAGCACGACACAAGTGAGGGGTTCGTCGCAACGAAGAACGGCATCAGCGAGTTATATGCCTCGGCAGATCCAGTCGTTATCTACAGCAGTATTAAGCTTGTCAGATGGACAACAAATTCCGTTTCAAGTACAGATAAAAACACCTACAACAACAAAACAAAGGTCAGCTGTCGCCGCAGCTGAATCAGATGCAGATAATTCGTCATATATATGGAAACCATCAAACACCTTCGCTACAGCAGGGCAAACTTCAACAGCACAACATACAGTAAGGTTTCAGCATGGTGAGTTTTTCGCCAATCATACACATGATCTTGGTGTATCACGGGTAGAGCAGCAAATTGAATTATTATCAGCAGCACAATCACAACCAGCTGCTGCAGCTGCAGAAGAGGTGGAACCACCATCACAAGACATTATATGCGATACATGTTCACGGGCACCTGGAGGTCACATGCTTGATAATGATAATTTTCTCAAATGTCCAATCTGGAATCCTACGATAGGTAACACGTGTCAGGATAAGAAAATATATGAGCAATTAGGAATAACCATTCCTACTACTTTAGTACAACAAACAGCAGTGCAACCAGATCCAGAGTGCACAGCGGGTTTTGATAAAAATAAAGGCGGCTCATGTGCGATTCATGTATTTCATGAGCAAAACTTGAACGGAACATATACAGGTTATACTCAAGGCCAAACTAATGGAGGAGATGTTTGTACTCTAGATGGAAGATAGAGATTGAATGCAGCATTAATAAGATTAAGATACTATTAATCTCATGGTGTTGTTGTGTCATCTCGTTTGGATTTTATAAAAGATAAGGCGCTTGCCAGGTCATCATCCTTAGTTGGTTTGTGCGGAGCTCAGGCGCGCACTCAATGCATGCAGGAATCGTTGAGTGCATATTTCTCTGATGCATCTAATGATTTTGATTGGCAGAAATATAAACCTAGGGTTTTAAAAATTGATGGCCCTCCTATTGGCGGAGATCATCAAATCGTTGTACAATCGATGGCGCTTTCTGGGCCAGCGAGGTTGGAGGTATGTAAGAAAGAGACTTTAGATTTATTGAAAGCTGGTTCTGAATATGTAAGAATCGCACTTAATTCAGATGAATCAGCGAAAAATATTTCAAAAGTGCAAGAATATGTTGTACAGCGCGGATACAATCCCAGTTGCTTGATTGCATGTGGACAATATGAAGTGCATAGATTATTGCAACAATATCCAGAATGTATAAATGCATTTGGTAAGATCAGGATTAATCCAGGTAATGTTGGGTTCGGAAATAAATATGATTCACATTTTGATTCTGTGATTGAAGTCTGTGCAAAGTATGAAAAACCAGTGAGGATTGGAGGAAATTGGGGTAGTTTGGACAAGTACGTAATGGCTGAAATTCTTGATCGAAACAACCAGCTAAAAAATCCAAAACCACTATTGGATATTCAAATTGAAGCATTAGTAAGGTCTGCGATTTATTCAGCAAATAGGGCGGAAGAGATTGGATTATCTCCTGATCAGATTGTAATTTCCTGTAAAGTGAGTGATCCAGATGCGCTTGAGAGAGTATATGTAGCATTATCGGTCAATTGCGATTATCCATTGCATGTGGGGCTGACAGAAGCTGGACCTGGTTTGAAGGGCATAACTTCAACCATAGTAGGACTTACTAAGGTTTTAGATAAAGGGATTGGTAGTACGATTCGATGTTCGTTAACACCTCGCCCTGGTGAACCAAGAGCAAAAGAAGTGGAATTATGCTATCAAGTGTTGCAATCATTAGGATTAAGACACTCTGTTCCTCAGATCACTGCATGTCCCGGATGTGGAAGGACTTCAGATGAGAGATTTCAGGCTCTTGCAGCTGAAATGGAGGACTATGTTAAGACAATGATGCCGATATGGAAAAAAGATGGTAGAGCAGGAGTGGAAAAAATGTCGATTGCAGTGATGGGATGTGTTGTGAATGGACCTGGCGAAAGCAAGCATGCAAACATAGGAATTAGTTTACCCGGAGACGGTGAAGCTCCAATTGCGGCTGTATTTGAAGATGGAAGAAAAACTCGCACCCTCAAAGGTGATGATATTGATCAACAATTTAAACTTTTAGTTGAGCAATATGTAATGTTGCATTTTTAATACAATATATTATATATTAAAATATTCATTTTACAACTTATGGTTGCTATGATAGGGTATGTTTATATTTTAATTGTATTGTGTTATGGACGCAACAATAACATCACAACTCACGGCTAATTCTCAGCGAGAATCAATACATGAAATGCAACATACTGTCATTTTGCATCCTTAAAATCATGTAGAAATTGGTAAATACAGGGGTATGATGCGAGCTAGAGCTCAAAGAGAATTGCAATAGCGTATATTACAAGAACGCAGGAGCGCTGTATCACCCAATGCATCAGAAACAATACATCAAGATTATATAGAATCTGGTATAGGTTGGATGCGTGCTGAATCTGAAGTCTTTGCTATATCATCTCATCAAATACACCCTCTGAAAGTAAATGATCGTGAATATGTACGACAAATCGATGGAGCATATGTGGATGCGAATAATAATGACTCTCACACTTCAAATATAATTCAAGCTGGAGCTCAAAGTCTTATGAATATAGTTCATCACTCTCTAATACATATTGCGATACAATTCTCAATACATTGAGCGCAATTACGCATGAATACACGAGAATACACAATCATATCGCCGATAATCTTGTATCGGAATTTGATAGGAGTTGTATTGCAGTGCGCACATTAGTGAGATATCTTGTTGATCATTATCATAATGCAACATATATCAATATTTTCAGTACTATGAGTGATATCAACTCTCATATTCGACGCTATGTGAGTATAACGCAAGCGATACAATCTGCACATCTTGAAAGAATGACACAATTAATGAATGAATTGACATCATGCACTACACCATTTAATGGTGCGACTCTATATAGAACACTTCTTGGGAATGAATGATGTATTGATATGCATCATTTTATATGTGTGATAATATTGATCTATGACAACATACTTGAAAGCATTTCTCCATGAATATTGGTCTTTGCAATATTCAGGAGTGCTATCCACTGTTTTTTGTTTTTGTGGCTTCATTAATTCTATAGCAATGTTTTTGCTTGATAAAATCCATGTAGAGAATTCAGTGATATTTCTCATATTGATTATTTCTACGTTTTTTATTGTGCATTTCGCAACATGCTGGATGTTTGAAGCTGATTATCAAAATGGAATGTTAGACTGGATCGTGATAACGTACTATCCATTTTGGAATATCATAGCAATTAAACTCATTTCGCACATTATATTGTATGGAATTCCACTCAGTGTCTTGAGTGCTGGTATGACGTATATCATGTGTGGGATTGCATTTACAAAAGTGATTATCCCTTTGTGTTTTTGTATTGTGTGCTGCATTTGTTTATCTTGTATCGGTGCTAGCATGACAATTTCGTTTCCTAACTCATCAATTTATTCTGCGTTCCTTGTGCTACCAATGGTAATTCCAATATTGGTATTAACCATGATGTTTTTTATGATGCATATCAATATCATATATTTATTGTTGATTATGTTTTTATATTGTACAATTTCGTTGTATTTTTCTGCAATTTTGTTAGAATTAGCTGTTGACAATGGATAGTTAGCTCAGTTGGTTAGAGTACTTGCTCGACATGCAAGGGGTCACAGGTTCGAATCCCGTACTATCCACCATTTTCGTATCTTATCATTGACATTAATTTCCATATTTTTTTATGTATTATTGTTTTGGATTTTCTTTGCTTAATCAGTTCTTCTATTCTGATTATATGTATTAATGCTTGTATTGAATGTTTTCTCCATACATTGCAATGTTTTTTGAATGTGTGCACATTTTTAAAAAAAATCTGATTTTGTTGTGCAAATCGATCAAAATCTATCTGCTGTGTATCATGTGTTTTTAAGATTTTTCTAAAATATCCATTCAAATAACGTATGATTTGCATGATATTGATATGATGCAATGCAGTAAGTGCATTCTGATAATCACAATCTAGAATTGCGAATGCTGTACGTTCTATCGTGTTGATTTTATGTGATTTACATATAGCTTGTATTGTATGGATAGAATATGCATCTCCATGCAAATTAATTTTTGAGATCATAGATAATGCATCGGAAGAATTGCATGATGAGGTGCGGATATATTCTATCGCATTTGTATTTTGATTCTCCAGTTTGTCTTGAATTAAGTTATGTAACCATGATGATGATGAATCATGATAGCAATTGATTGACGCAAGGTTAGCATGATATTCAAAAAAATGACGAATTTTTGAATTCTGTGGGATAATTTCTCCTATTAATAATAGATACGGAGATTTATTGAGATTAAATCTTATAATATCTTGAGATTTGACATTATGTATTATCATGATTTTACAATTCGAGAGTAATAAATTGGGACTTTTAAGTGCATCATCATATTTGATATGAGATGCACAAAAAATATCATGTTTATTAATTTCAAGTGCAAATAAGATACTATCTATTATCAGATCGCGCTTTGTGATATCACTTCCATATACAAGAATACCAGAATATTGACGTACGTTTTTTATTATTGAAGAATCGCGTTCACATGTCATAATCAACGTGATTAATTATACGCTATAATACCATTCCATGACAAAAATCATAGGCATTCTCAATATTACTCCAGATTCTACTTCGGACATAGATGGATATTTTGAATATGATCCTATTTCCGATGTAAAAAGATTCATTTGTCATAATACACAGCCAACACAAGAGATTTGCTATGATGCATGTATAAATAACATGAAAAAGATGATTAATGATGGTGCAGAGATAATAGATATTGGTGCCGTTGCAACAAACTATAAACTTAAGAGTATTGTATCTGAGAGCCTTGAAATGAATCGATTAATGCCTATTTTGTCGAATCTTATTAAGATTGCACATGATTCTAATGTTGAAGTGAGTCTTGATACCTTTAATCCAGCAACCATAAAATATGGAATTGAACAAGGAGTGGATTATATTAATGAGGTTTCTGGCTTGAAACATGTGTGCGATGTTTTATTAAAATCTCGAGTAAAAATTATTTGTATGCACTCTCTAAGTTTGCCAGCTGATATCACGATCACACTTGCACAAAATGAAAACACAATAGATCAATTATTAAGATGGTTTACTGTAAAATTACAGGAACTTCAAAACCTTGGAATTGAGCGGGGCAGAATTATAATGGATCCTGGAATTGGATTTGGTAAAACTGCCAAGCAATCCTGGGATATTATTCGTGGTGTTGCGTATCTTCAAGAAATACAATACCCAATATGCATAGGACATTCTCGAAAATCGTTTCTAGGTATTTCGAATCTTCAAGAATGTGATATTGCAACAGCAAATGTTACTGAAAATCTTGCTAACAAAGGCATTGATTATGTGAGGGTTCATAATGTTGAAATGACGCGTAAAATATTGAATTAGAAATTATCTTGTGATTCATATATTATTGTGCAATAAATTCCATCAATAAATATAATAAGCGCTTTTATGGTCTCAATCGTATGTGTTATTCTGGCTTCGTAAATTATAAGACATTAAGAAATCGAATTGCAATGTCATGATTCGTGCTATCTTATTGCACAAATTCCCTGATTTTAATAATTGAATATTCATTCAATTTATTCTTTTGTCCTTGAATCGAATTTAATTCTTCTACTACAACAGGGCACTTTATTATTTTTATGAGTTATATGCTTAAGCATTATGTAAGCTTTCAAGCTCTAATGTCACTCAGTGCAAATTGCGCACAATCACAAAATGGCGGGAATGATGAGAATCGAACTCACGACCTCTGGCGTGACAGGCCAGCGCTCTAACCAGCTGAGCTACATCCCCTTATGGTTATTATAATACAGGGTGCACTGTGTATCAATCTGCTTGTGACATTTAATCAATACCAAGGCAGTATAATAAAATTGCCTTATTTGCATGCATCTTATTTATTGCTTCTTCAAATGCCATAGAGCGAGAACCATCAAGAATTGCATCTGTTACCTCTTGACCTCTGTGTGCTGGTAAACAATGAGTAAAGAGTGCGTCATGTTTTGCTAATTGCATTATCTTATCATTCACTTGATATTGCGAAAATTTTGATATATCAGGTTTATCTTCTTTATGATGCATCGATACCCATGAATCAGTGATTACAACATCAGAATTCTTCACTCCCGCATTAGGATCTTGTATTAAAATTATATTTTTATGATCCTCAGATAGTTTCTTGATATCATTCGTATAGTCTGGACATGAAACATTTAGTATAAATCCTAATTTTGAAGCTGCTATCGCAAAAGACAATGTAACGTTATTGCAATCACCAAGCCACGAGATTTGCATATCTGATGGAAATTGCGCTTTATGTTCTTGTATTGTCATAAGTGATGCAATAATCTGACATGGGTGATTATGATCACTTAAAGCGTTAATCACTGGTACACTCGCATACTTGTCCATTTGAAGGATCTCATTGTGAGATCTTGATCGCATCACGATCGCATCCACATACCCAGATAATATCCGCGCTGTATCGGAAATACTTTCTCCTCTATACATTTGCATATTTTTTACATCAAGAGATATAGCATTACCACCAAGTTGATTAATTCCAATCTCAAATGATATTCTTGTGCGTGTTGAGGGTTGCGTAAATAATAATGCAATATTTTTACTTAAGAGTTTTGATTTGAATTTATTAGGGAATTTTTTTACATAGATACCTTGAGATATTACATGAAGTATCTCATCTCTAGATAGATCTTTTAATGACAAGTACGAATATACCATTTTCACTCTCGTGGAAATGGAGCATTATATATCTAATTCATAGATTGTACAGTGTTAATAGGGCTTTTGGGTGGATCTTTTGATCCCGCACATGAAGGGCATTTCATGATTTCGCAATATGCGATCAATTATCTTGGTTTAGATCAAATTTGGTGGGTAGTTGCTAGGCAAAATCCATTTAAACAACATATGCAGGTGTCGTGTTTTCAAGAAAGATTGAATTCAGCGATGAAGCTGATTAAGGGATCACATAGGATCAAGATTTGTAACGTTGAAGAGAGGCTCAGATTCAAGTATTCGATTGATACAATACATATTCTGAAAAAATCCTATCCAAAATATAAATTCTTTTGGATGATTGGTTTGGATAATGTTATGGAATTTCATAAATGGCATAAATGGCTAGATATTGTTGATAATATACCCATTGTTGTCTTTAATAGAGAATGCAATGCACGCATTGTCAAGTCTCGATTTTCATTATCTAACAAGAGACTGTTTTCTAAGCGTGATTTGATATATAATGATAGAGGATATATGTATATACATAAGAGCATGAGCGTTGCTTCTTCCACAGAAATTAGAGGGCGTACGAATGTCATGGAATTCAATATAGAAGAATTTCTTGAGCAAAGTGCTGCTCAAGAAATTAGATCAATAAAATTGTGCACTAGCTTATTTGCGAAAATGATCATTGTCACCGCAAGGTCAGGCGCGCATGTAAAAGCATTAGCAGAGAAATTGCGCGTTGAAGTAAAGAAATACGATTTTGTTCCTAGTGTTTCTTGTCCTATAAATGATTATTGGATGGTGGTAGATTATCATGATGTGCGAGTTAATATCATGAGTGATGCATCTCGCAAAGAATATGATATAGATTCTCTTTGGTATGAAGTTTAAATTTATATTTGCAATATTTCTTATATCGTATTTTCATCGAGAATGTGTTGCATTGGATTTGAGTGTGAAATCTGCAATAATAATGGATGCTCACAGCAACGTGTTATTTGAAAAATCTTCAGAATTGAAAGTTGATCCCGGATCAATTGCTAAAACAATGAGTTTATATCTTATATTTCGTGATCTAAAATCCGGAAGAATTACTACATCTAACTTATATAAAGTTAGTAAAAGTGCCACAAACATAGGCGGGAGTAGAATGTTTCTTCGCGAGGATCAATATGTTTCTATTGATGATATTATTAATGGTATTATTGTAATGTCTGCCAATGATGGAGCAGAGGTCTTGGCTGAGAATTTTATTCCACACGATACATTATCTAGAGAGAAATTCATTGCAGATATGAATTCTACTGCAATAAAATTGGGTCTAAAGAATTCACATTTTGCAAATTCAATGGGTTTTCCGGATCGCAAAGAATACATGACATGCAAGGACATGGTATTATTAGGTGCCAAGATATACAAAGACTTTCCAGATAAAATATCTTTATTTAAGAGGAAAAATTTTATATATAACGATATCAAGCAGAAGAATCGCAATTTATTACTTTGGAGAGATGCGAGAGTGGATGGAATTAAGACAAGTTACACAGAAAAGGCTGGGTATGGTTTGCTATTTTCGGTTCAAGAGAATGGAATAAGGATGTTTGCAGCTTTAAATGGCGCACGAGATCGTTCAAGTTTATTTCATGATGCAGAATTGTTAATTGAGCATGGATTTTCAAAATACATACATAAGGAGATTTTTGGCAATTCAAAAATTGTTGAGAAGGTACCCGTTTATTCTGGAGTGTCAAAATATGTGGATGTAATAGCAAGAGATTCTGTCAAGGTTTCATATTTCGCCAAATTTGAGAATAAAATCCGTATTGTATTAAAGTGCCCAAATATAGTCAAAGCTCCTATAAAGAAATGGGAAAAGATTGGTGTTATTTCTGTTCAAATTCCTCATCACAAGGAGATTGTTATTGATGCTATTGCGCGTAAAGCTGTGCAGCAAGCGCCTATGTATATACGAATATATAGCGCTATACGTGAATTCTTTCATCATATGATGCAATGATAGCATGCGCAAGATATTGGGTTGTATTAGTTGATATAGTATGCTTAATTACTTGTAACTTATTTGAGATTATCGTGAGATATATGCGCGGTATTGATTTTTAATATCTGGGTGAAAGTGTATGGAGACTGTAAGTAATAAAATTAATGAGACGCTAAAGGTTTTTTTTGAAGATGTTGCGAGTATTAGAACGGGAAGGGCATCAACTGATTTAGTGAATAGAATTGATGTTAATGTCTATGGTGGTAAAATGAAGATGTCTGAGCTTGTAAGTGCATCTGTAGACAGGAATATCATTACAATGAATGCTTTTGATGTTGGTGCCGTGTCTGCAATTTCTGATGCAATAATTTTATCAGATTTGGGTGTAAATCCTGTGATAAACGGAAGTTCAATTAGAATTACATTACCACCATTAAGCGCAGAGCGTAGGCAGCAATTGATCAAAATGCTTATTAAATATTCAGAATCTGCAAAGATTGCTGTACGTAATTTGCGACGTGATCATGTGACTTATATTAAAAAATGTGAAAAATCAGGTGAAATTACGGAAGATGATATGCGAAGAGATACTGCGAAGTTACAAAAATTAATTGATGAGCACATTAGCAAGATTGATTCTGCGCGCAAAACAAAAGAAGAGGAGCTCACGAGTGGATGATATTGTACCTAAACATGTTGCAGCAATTATGGATGGAAATGCAAGATGGGCGGCATGCAATGATGTGGATATTATAAACGCGTATGCAATTGGTGCTGATATTGCAGAGAGATTTGTTCTATCTGCGTTGCGCAACAAGGTACGATATGTAACTTTGTTTGCATTTTCAACGGAGAATCATGGTCGAGATGAAAATTATATAAAATGCATGATGGATTTGTTTTGTACGGAATTTTCCAATAGATTTGGATTCTTAGTGCAGCACGGTGTGAATTGTAAATTTATAGGTCGTGTACATGATACACCTCTTGATGTGCAATCCAAGATGAATGACATTATGCATAATACGTCAAAATATGACAAAATTTATTTGAATATTGCAATTAATTATGGTGGTAAGGCGGAAATTATAGATGCCGTCAAGAGAATGATTGCTGATAACATAAATACTCATTCAATTAATGAGGCATTACTATCTGAATATATGTATTCTCAAGATTTTCCAGATCCAGATCTCATAATTCGTACCGGAGGAGAGCAAAGATTGAGTAATTTTTTATTGTGGCAATCTAGTTATGCTGAATTATATTTCAGTGATGTTATGTGGCCAGATTTTAGAGAAAATGAATTTAATGATGCACTCGTGTCTTTCAAAAGCAGAACAAGGAGGTTTGGAAAATGAAGAATGGTGTGATGAGACATATTACAGGATTAATATTGGGGTTAATGTTAATGTTCTGTATCTTGTTTCATGGTGGCGTGTTGATTCCATTAATGATATTGATTGTTGCAATACTATCGAGTTTTGAATGGTATGGTATATCAAAGACAAATGGGAGCTTCATGCGGATTTGTGGTTTTATAATCATATTCTTGCCCAATATTTCTCTGATGATGATTCATATTCTGTATCATGCATCTAATGGCATTGTTATATTACTTCTAGCTGTATGTGGATATGATATTGGTGGTTATTATGCTGGAAAATTATTTGGTAGAAGAAAATTAAAAATCACTCACAGCATTAGTCCAAATAAAAGCTTGGAAGGATTTATTGGTGGTATTTTGTTTGGATCCATTGTGAGTATAATATATGTTACATTATCTAATGCTTCGAATTCTCTAATAAAATTTTGCCCGTTGATTGTAATATTGGCTTTATGTGGAGATCTGTTTGAATCTTTTTTAAAGAGGCAATGTAGCGTTAAGGATTCTGGATCGATGTTACCTGGTCATGGTGGTATTTTAGATCGTGTCGATAGCTTTATATTTGCATCTCCTGCTTTGTTGTTAATATTAATGCATTTCTTATGATGCAATATCCAAATATTGATCCTATCATATTTTCAATTGGTTCAATTTCAATTAAATGGTATGCTATTGCATATTTAATGGGTATTTTTCTAGGATTTGCATATGCAAAATTCATTAATGCGCATCTAAATGTGATATCAAATTGGAAAATGAATGATGAAATCATACAAAGCTCAGCAATAGGGATCATACTTGGCGGTAGGATAGGATATATATTATTGTATAATCCTGTATTTTATTTTTCTCATCCGATTGAGATATTCAAGATTTGGCATGGTGGGATGTCATTTCATGGGGGAGCAATAGGAGTTATCATTGCTATGATATGGTTTGCAAATTCGCGGAAAATCAATATAAAATCTTTATTAGATGTTGTCGCATGTGTGGTGCCGATTGGATTATTCTTCGGAAGATTAGCGAATTTTATCAATATGGAATTGATTGGTCGTGAAACACAGATTCCATGGGCTGTGATTTTAAATAATACGCCCCGGCATCCAAGTCAGATATATGAAGCGTTAATGGAAGGAATGATGTTGTTTTTAATATTAAATTTCTTATTATGGAAAACAACAGTTCGCAAAAAACCTGGAGTTTTATCAGGGATGTTTATTGTGGGATATGGTATAATGCGCTGTATAGCGGAGATATTTCGCGTACCTGATGGTCAAATTGGTTTCTTTTTTGGTATTATCACATTAGGACAAATCTTATCATTTATAATGATCATTCTTGGAATTGCATTTATGCAATATAGTTTATACACTAATACCAATGTGAAGCGATGCAATGCGATTAATAGCAGGTACGGGAAGTGAGAAATTAGCAAGCCAAGTTGCTCAGTATTTAGGTATAGACCTGGTATCAAGTGAAATAAAAAATTTTTCAGATGGAGAAATTTTTGTCCAAATTAAAGATAACATACGAGGGGATGATATTTTCGTGATGCAATCCACTTCATATCCAGCGAACGAGAATTTAATGGAATTACTTATAATTCTAGACACTCTTAAGAGATGCTCTGCTGGATCAATTACCGCAATTATACCATATTTTGGATATGCTAGGCAAGATAGAAAAGTTACACCTAGAACGCCAATTACTGCAAAATTGGTTGCAAATCTAATCACTACTGCTGGTGCCGACAGAGTCGTCACAATAGATTTACACGCTGCTCAGATTCAAGGATTTTTTGATATACCAGTGGACAATTTATACGCTTCTTCTGTATTTGGTAATGTGATATCCAGCATGGGATTTGATACCGAGAACACTGTAATGGTGTCTCCTGATGTTGGAGGGATTTGTATTTCAAGAAAATTGGCTAAGAAATTTGGATTTGAAATCGCAATTGTAGATAAACGACGAGAGCGAATTGGTGTATCTGAAGTTATGAATATAATCGGAGATGTGAACGGCAAGAGATGCATTATTGTTGACGATATTGTGGATACTGCTGGTACATTATGCAATGCTGCGTCTGAATTGATGAATCGTGGAGCAACTTCTGTTATGGCTTTTGTAACACATGGGGTATTGTCTGGAGATGCATTGCATCGTATTCGCAATTCCAATCTCGAAGTGTTGTATATAACGGATTCTATATGCATTAATAATCATAATGAGGAGAAAATCAAAATTATCTCTGTTGCAGAATTATTAGGTCGTACTTTGAAGAATATTGAAAATAATGATTCTGTGTCTGTTTTATTTGAATGATATATTGATATGAGAGATTATAGAAAATGCGTGGGAATCATGTTAGTCAATCATGATAATAAAGTATTCATTGGTCAAAGAATTGGTACTAGATATAATGCATGGCAGATGCCACAGGGTGGAATAGAGAGTAGCGATGTATCTTATGAATCTGCTGCATTGCGTGAACTAAAAGAAGAAACTAATGTAACGCAAGTCAAAATAATAGACGCCATTGATGATTGGATTAGCTATGATATTCCTTACAATAAGAATAATAGATTTATTGGGCAAAAGCAGAGATGGTTTCTAATGAGATTTATCGGTATTAATTCAGATGTTGATGTAAATACAGCAAAGCCAGAATTTTCTAGATGGAAATGGGAAGATATACGAAATATTGTACCTCAGGTTGTTGAATTTAAGAGAGATGTATATAGAGCTGTAGTAGATAGATTTTCATGCTCTCTTGAGAAGAATGCACATTAAAAATCAAATTAGAAATGTGCTTTCTAAATACATAAGCTCTGAAGTATTGCGTATTAATAATATTTGGGAATATATTGTCGGTAGTGAATTCGCAGACAAATCATCTCCTATGCGTTTGATTTATAAAAACCAGAATGAATGCACACTGGTGATTCATGCAGAAGGTGCTGTGGCGTTATATATAAAATCTATGACAAAAGAAATAATTTTTAAGATGAATCAAGCGAATATTTGTAAACATATTTCGCATTTGCTAATACAACAAAAACACCCACAAGTACGATAGCGGTAGTAGGACTTGAACCCACGACACATGGATTATGATTCCATTGCTCTAACCAACTGAGCTATACCGCCTCGCATTAATTAAACACTGATTCGAATATGTAATCAATATGCTGTGTGTAATTTCTTAGATCAAATATCTGATCAAGTATTTTTTCATCTGTGATAATCTTTTGTTGCATGAGAATAGAGCGCATAGTCAAGGATTGATTAGAATGCACTAGCATAGAGCAATCCTGCACAATTTTATAAGCATTCTCTCGAGAAAGTGATTGATTTGTTATGAGATGCAATAGGATTTGATGAGATGCATACATACCACGCGAAGTTTCTATATTATGCAATGCTTTGTCTGTGTTGATATGGATATTCTTTAGTATTCCATTAAGTCTGTACAGTGCAAAATCCAATGTGATGCATGTAGATGGTGCAATAAATCTCTCTACAGATGAATGAGAGATATCTCTTTCGTGCCATAATGCGACATTTTCCAATGCTGGAATAACAGAGCTGCGTATCACTCTTGCAAGTCCAGTGAGATTTTCACTCAAAACTGGATTTTTTTTGTGTGGCATAGCTGAGCTTCCTTTTTGACCAATGGAGAAATTCTCTTCAATCTCCCCAATCTCTGTTCTTTGTAAATGTCGAAATTCAATTGATATATTTTCTATGCTACTAGCAATGATTCCTAATATTGAGAAAAACATAGCATGCCTATCTCTTGGAATAATTTGAGACGATATTGATTCAGATTTTAAATCTAATGCATTAGCAACATTGCGCTGTATTCTAGGATGAATACTTGCATATGTTCCCACGGGTCCAGATATTGCGCATACTGATATTTCATCCATTGCTATTTTCATTCGAGTGAGTGCACGATTAAATTCTGCATAGAATCTTGCAAATTTCAGACCAAGTGTCACTGGTTCTGCATGTATACCATGACTCCTACCTATGCAAAAATCATATTTATATTTCAAAGCAAGTGCTTTCAAGGATTGTAGAACATTGTGAATATCTTCTATTAGCAATATTGCAGAATGTCGCAATTGATATGAAAATGCAGTATCTAGCAAATCTGAACTAGTCATTCCAAAATGCAAATACGAAGTATCAACTTGACATTGTTGAGATATATACGTAAGAAATGCGATCACATCATGCTGAGTGCACCGCTCTATCTCATGAATCTGATCTACATCGATATCAATACACTCTGGTAAATTTGGACTTGGTATTTTATAAAAGATGCATGTCTCATGCAGAACTATGCGCTCAATTTTATACCACAAACGGAATTTAGATTCCTCACTCCATAATTCTACTATATTTTCTCTTGAGTAACGCGGTATCATTTTTACATATTACCTTGATTCTCACTAGAAGTATTTTTGAGAGAATGCTGAGATATGGCATCTAGAGCGCTCTGAGATGAAGTAACGTGCAGAACGATATTGAACATCACATTAGAATGAAGCAATACTGGCACTTCATATGATCCAATAATACGAACTTTGTTTGATAATTTAATATCTTTTGCCAAGATTATGCAGCCTTTCTCAGAATAGAACTTTGCTATATCTTTTGTGCTCACAGATCCATGCATTTTGCCACTCTCTGTTGCAGAGCGCACCAATAACACAGGTCCTATCTTTAAACATAAATCACGAATATGCCGAGCATTATCTCGTTTTTTCTGATCTTCTTTAACCAATCCATCTTTGAATTTTTGAGCCCATTTTAAAGTATCTTTATTGGCGGGCTTTGCGCGATTGTACCGTATTAAATATCTTGCATATCCATTCTTTATATCGACAACATCCATACAAGATCCCAAGCTTATAACAGACTCTGTTAAAATTACCTTCACACTACTACCTATTAATATAAGGCAAGATAGCCATCTCGCGCGCGCGTTTAATTGCTTTTGACATTTGCCTTTGACGCTTAGAACACAATCCAGTCACTCTTCTTGGCAATATCCTTCCCATGTCTGATATATGCATTTTGAGCAATCTGTAATGTGTGTATTCTATGTCACTGAGCTTAATGTATCCAGCATTGCCATAGGTGAAAACACTATTTTTTCTCATTTGTCCTCGTTAGATTTAATATACACACCAGAATCTTCTTCCTGTACTGTGTCTACAGCATCGATAAAGCATCTAAGCACAAAATTATTATACTTAAACTCATTTTTGCATTCATGCACCATATGCGATAGTGAATATGCCCAAGTAATGAAATAATATGCTTTATATTGCTTTTTAATGGGATATGCTATTCCCATCATGTTGCATTTCTCGACTTTTTGTACAGAGCCAGAATTCTTAATAATCATCTTCTCCAAAGAATCTTGAATGTTTGTTCTATCGGATTCCGATGAATCAATACTCAACATCAATGTGACTCTATATAGTCGCGATTCTTTTTGTTTAACTTTAAATGCGTTGGAGGCCATATATCGATAGCGATGATTTATAATTGTATGCTACACACCAACGTATGTTGCGTCAACAAATAATTTGTTGTTTTGGAATGAAAATTGCCACCGCAGTGCCTTCGATACTTTTACTTGGTCTTATTAACTCATATCTCATTCCTGCATCTGGAATGCTTTTAACGAATTCAAATAGTTGTTGAGTGCCTTGTCCTTTACCTCCGGTGGTGCCACGCGTGCTTTTTGCAGTTGAAGTACACGCTGCAATGATTCGAGAATCTGAAATCGAAGGTTTCAATAGCGCTGTTGATAATGCAATGCTTACGTCTTCTGGAACTACTCCGAGAGTTGAAACTGCATGGTGTTGAGTACGTGGCTGCATCTGCGTGGAAAACGGAGAGCTTGGAGGAGGGTTTATAGTAGAGTAACGTGTCATAACTCTATTGTATTGAGTGCGCTGTACAGCTGCGCTATCAGTAATATCTATTGCTGTATTTGATGTTTGAAATCCAGGTTTGGCATATCCATAACTCACGGAAGAATCTAATCTTTCTTCAGAATGAGGACATTTTAATGTGCTTTGTGACGATTTTGAATTTTGACATTCTGTGCAATATTCTTGCACTTCAACTAATCGTAATGCTTTATGAGGTCCGTTTGCCAACACTGGATGACCTGTACCAGAATCAATGAATGAAATTTTTACATAATCTTTTGGTGTTCTATTTTGAGAGTTGATACTGGTATCAATGTCTGCTGGAGAAATTTTCATATGTTCTATCTTAAGAGTGAAAGTTCCTGTAATGCGTGCTGATTGATTGCTTGTATCTTGTTCAGATGATTTTATGCGCATTGCATCAATAGAATTCTTTAATAATTCATATAAATGATAAAAAACATAATCACATCTCTCAGTTGCACTCAAGGAGAGATCATGTTTCATATCTTGTTTCATTATGATCTCTGCTTCTGGGGATTTAGAATAAGCAAGAGAATGTCTAACGCATTCCAGCAAATATAATGCTAACTGTGAAGAGCGTGGTGTTTCTGTGAGTGCATACGGATCATAATTCTCACTTTCAGATATTTCTTCAAGAGATAGCTTTGGGCAATTAATATCAAATTTCCATTCATGAATCTTGTCTTTATGTGCATATGATTTGCATTTTATAAATTTTCCATAACATTGTTTTTTGTTTGGGTTTTGTGGTATTCCATGATGTTTTCTGAATTCATTAAATAATCGTTGTTTAGTTTGTTGATTAGTGTCAAGCAATTGCACACTTGATCTTCTATGTCGTTGATTTGCATGAGCTAATGATTTTATTCTACCTGGTCTGAAACTCTCATCAACATCCGCCATATCTCTTGCAGCTACTCTGTGATCTAGAGCATCATTTTTGAATTCAGTAACCAATTGCTCTGCTACTGGTTTTAAATGCTCAGCTATTACTGGTCTCAAGCGATCAAATAATCTTTGCTCTACCTCCGCTACACGTCTCTCATGCTCTGCTTGCATTGGTTGTAATTCTGATTGCAAAACTTTGACAACTTTATTTTCTTGTTGTTCATGTTGTTGTATTTCGGTTTGTAATTGATGTATTTTTTCATCTTGAGTTTTTTGTGCATCTAGAGCTTCTGCATGGCGTAGATACAATATACATATACATATAAATACAATTAATATTGTAACTATAAGAGCAATGATCAATATGCACTCTACCGTAGAGATTTCATGCTCTATTGTGTGTATATCACGATCAATGTTATCTAGATGAGTATTATTCTGAAGTAATTCTTTCATAAAAATTGACATTAAATAGATTTTGCATTACATCTTGGTTACTAAAATTAAAGCAAGGAATTATAAAGAATGTATGAAGAAAGTGATAACATTGGGATGTCGTTTGAATTTTCAAGAGAGCGAAATAATTAAAGATCAAATAAACAATATATCAGAAGATGTAATTGTAGTACATAGTTGTGCTGTGACAAATGAAGCTGAGAGGCAAGTACGACAAAGCATTAGAAGAGAAAAAAGGAACAACCCAAGTGCGAAAATCTTTGTTGTTGGATGCGCTGCTCAATTGCATCCAAATGAATATTCAGATATGCCAGAAGTATATAAAGTGCTTGGTAATCAAGAGAAATTAAATAGAAAATATTATGTGTCAGATCGTAGAATTGAGGTTGGTGATATTGATAAAATCAATAAAAATAGAGGCTCAATTTTAACATCTTTTAGCGAAAAATCGCGCGCTTTTGTGCAAATACAGAATGGATGCAATCACGCATGTACATTTTGCTCAATCACAACAGCCAGAGGGAATAATAGATCCGTTCCATTAAATGACGTGATATCACAAGTGAGAGAATTTTTGAATATCGGATACAATGAAGTGATATTTACTGGTGTTGACATTAGTGATTATGGGAAAGATTTACCAGGATCACCAACATTGGGTCAATTATGTAGACGGGTATTAAATTCAGTCCCAGAGTTACATAGATTGCGATTATCATCAATTGATGTTGCTGAAATAGATAATGAATTGATTGATATTATCAAGCATGAGAAGCGATTTATGCCACATTTACATTTGAGCCTTCAAGCGGGTGACAATATGATTCTCAAGCGTATGAAGCGACGTCATACGCGTGAACAAGTGATAGATTTTTGTGATGATATAATCAGTACTAGATCTGAGGTAGTTTTCGGTGCAGATGTTATTGCTGGATTTCCTACTGAGACTGAAGAGATGTTCAAAAAAACGTGCGACTTGCTTTCTGGTATCAATTTTGTCCATTTACATGTATTTCCTTATTCTCCACGCAAAGGAACCATTGCAGCTCGCATGCCTCAATTACAAAATAAGATCAAGAGTGATCGCGCAAAAAAGATGCGCAAGATTGGAGAGAAGCACATGATACAACATTATAAATCTTCAATAGGAAAAAAGATGAATGTCGTGATAGAAAATGAAATCATGAGTCGAGCAGAAGATTTTAGTGTTGTGAAATCTCATTTTGATCCAAGAAATCGAGGTAAGATTGCAAGAGTTAATATTATTGCATCTGAGGATAAATGTGTTATTGGAGAATTAATTGCGTAATACTATTGGGGAATCTCCAGCACAATCAATTATTTGTGACGATTTTCCAGTGATCCCATCATTGTCTTTGATGATATAATCTACATCGATATTGATGTCCTCATATCTATTAATGCTAGGAGATCCAGAAATATTAACACTTGTAGCAACTAATGGAAAATCAATTTGTTCTAGTATATCACAAGCGATTGGATGTGTAGGAATTCTTATTCCAATTGTATCATTGAAGTATTGTTTTGATAAAGCGGAGGATTTTATTGGCAACACAATAGTTGTTGGTCCAGGTATATGATCATGAATAATATTTTTTGAAGATTTTGTGATGATTGCGAATTTAGGTATTTGTTCCTTATGTGTGAGAAATATCGAAAAAGGTTTGTTCTTTGGTCGCTTTTTGAGAGCATATATATGCTCTATTGCAGTTCCTGAATATGCTGAGCACGCCAATGCATAAACGGTTTCTGTAGGGAAAATTACCACACCTGAATTTTTCAAGGATTTTATACAATTTGAAATCATAATAATATTTTATTAGAATTATTACTCTAGATAAATTTATGATCAATGATCAATAGTGTTAAATTCGGTATCGCGCTTTTTATGGTATCATTTATATTGATATTCAGCGTTGTATTGAGATCCATTTTTATTTCGAGAAGTAGAATTGAATCTGAGTTTCTTGCTGTGCAAAGTAATGTTCCATCTGAGTTGGAAGTTCAATCACATGATGAATCTTTGCCATTAAGAAATGCGCTAGAGCAAGATATTGTTTATATAGATGCTATCGATGAAGATTTGATATCAGAATGCTCGCTTTCAGAGGAATCAGAGCAAGATGGAACTGATGAAGAGGATGTGAAAGATTTAACATCATCAACACATACACATCAGAGATCAAAATTAGCTCATAGAATGGAGCGACATATACAAGAGAATTGCACTTTCGATGACGATTCATTATCACCAGGTACAGAATGTAGTGTTGCAATGACCATAACAGCTGAAGTATATGATGAACATGGAATGCCAATTAAATTAAGATAGCAATAAATCCATTGACTTTCTCGCTATATTTGCTGCATTTCTTCCACTACCACCATGCTCTATTACAGACGCAATTGCATATTTTGGTTGATCAAATGGTGCATATCCAACAAAAACTGAGTGATCATATGTTGCAAGATTTGACTTATTTTTTTTAGCACTACCTACTACCTGCACCGTTCCTGTTTTACCCGCAAAGTCATATTTATCGCTTCTGATAGATCGCGCTGTACCATAATCTGAATTTATAACGTCAAACATCCCATTTCTTACTAAATTCATGTTATCTAAAGATACATCAAGAGATTCGAATTCTGACTTCCTATATGAAAATTTTAATTTTGGTATAACTTTAGTACCGCTTGCAAGGCGCGCTACCATCACTGCCAAGTGCATTGGTGTTATAGCAATGTACCCATGTCCTATAACGGCATTCAAAGTATCTCCGAGATACCATCTAAATCTCAGTCGATTAATTAGTGATGGATTTGGAATTACTCCTTGCGTCATATCTTGCATTCCAATATCAAATATTTCATCTAGACCAAACATTTGAGCATAATGCATAAGTCTGTCCATTTTTATTTTTAATCCTAAGTTATAAAAATACACATTGCATGATCTAGCTATTGCTTCTGTAATAGCCATTGATCCATGCCCTGATCGTTTCCAGCAATGAAAATGAGATTTCCCTATAATCAATTCTCCATCGCATTCAAATGTACTATCTTGTGTAATTATTCCTTCTTCTAGTGCACACAATGCGGTAATCATTTTAAATACTGATCCTGGAGATATTTTGAGTGCCATTGAGCGATTCAACATTGGAGCGTTTGCATCATTCGCGATTTCTGCCCAATCTGCGTGTGTAAGATTTGTAATAAATTTATTGTTATCATATGATGGATAATTAACAGATGCCATTACATCACCCGTTGTGATATCTAACACCACAACAGAAGAGCGTGGATGTAGTTTTAATATTTCATATATTTTACATTGCAATGTGATATCAAGAGTTAATTTGATATCAGATCCTGATATGCTTTCTTTTTTATATAAAGTGCGCACAAATTCATCTTTGGCGTTTACTTCCTTTTTTAAGATTCCATCTTGTCCATACAATGTGCCTTCATATGTTAATTCTAATCCATATTTTCCTTCTGTATGTACATTGTTATTAACTTTATTGACATTTTTATTGAGATTGACATATCCCAATATATGAGAGCATATTTCTCCAAACGCATATTTGCGTCTATACGTTTGTAAGATTGAAAATCTTTTATATAATATCTTGTTGAGTTCAATTTTTTTTACTATTTCCCAATCCACATCTGATTTAATTGGCGCAAATTTCATTTTTCGAATTTTTTTCAATTGAGAGGCGCTTATTTTTCTACCTGATAATTCTGCAATTTGTTTTATAATTTTATTATAATTCTTTATATTATGTGGATTCAAATATATATCCTGACATCTCTTATTACTAGCAAGAATTTGATTATTAATGTCTAATATCGCGCCACGTGATGCAGGGAGTATTATGGTGCGTATTCTATTTCTATCAGAGAGTAATTTATAATGCTCACCCCTGATAATTTGCAAATAAAACAATCTTGCAAATAGCAATACAAATCCTGATAATTGCAGTCCAAGAATAATGAAAGCACGCCTAGTGAACAACTTATCCCTTATTACAGTATTTTTCATTTATGAAGGATAAAACATATAACATTCTTATCAGAATCATAGATCAGAAATTGAATCAGCACAAACTTAAAATGCAAGAATATCTCAATAAACAAGAATCATGTGATTATGATATCATATCAATACGTACTAGAATGCATAAAGATATTGAAATCATTAAAAGAGACACTCGCCTTTTATACTTGTGTCATAACATTTTACATTCTGGTGAACAGCATATATGTGCATTAAAAAATGAAATTGAAATGCTGCATCATAAAATTGAAACAATTAGAGAGATAATTTATGACCTAGTAGGTGAAAAGAAAAAATTGAACATTATACATCGCAATAAGATTCAATGATGGAAGCAAACGTAGTACCGATCAATGATCGTGGCTTTCTTTATGGAGACGGTGTTTTTGAAACAATAAGAGTTGAAAATAGCACGCCTATTTGGTTAAACCTGCACATACAGCGACTTGAATCTGGTCTTAAAGAATTATATATTCTCAATGTGTCAATAAGTAATATTAAAGTAAGAATTTGTACCGCTGCGCGTGAAATACATCGTGGCTTATTGCGCGTAGTTGTTACACGAGGAATAGGTGGTTCTGGATATGCTCCTCCCGCGGATCAAGATGTTATTCCTGGTATCTATGTCGAAAAATTACCCATGAGAAAAATCCCCATTGGTGATATATCTTTGTGCATGGCATCTGATGATGCAATGACTCATAGATCATTCAAATCCCTAAGTAGCATTGATTTTGTGTTAAATAGACGCAATGCAGTGTTGAGGGGTTTTTATGATGTTTTATTGTACCGCGCACATGATACTTCATGCAAATGCATCCTTGGAACTTCTTCTAGTAATGTGTTTTGGGTCAAAGATAACACTTTAATTACACCAATGAACAATACAACGAAATCCAAGATAAATGATAGAATTTTTCCTGGCGTTGTGCGAAATATAATCATGAACAATCATTCTATTGTTAGAGCGAAACCATGTAATGATATTACTAGACAAGATGACACTCATGAGTATTACTATAGTATTTTCAATGCGGATGAGGTATTTATCACTAATGTGTCGAATCTTGTATTAAAGATAGATAAAATATACTTCCAGGATGATATCATTATCACATATACAAAAAACGCCATTACAATCGGAATCCAAGAATTTTTACGACATGACATTGAGTGTCAAATATCATAATTATCGCATTTTGTTGTATCTTTTGCTTTGTAAAAATTTCTGAATTATGGATTTGCATTTATTTTCCATGATACCTCCATACACTTCAATATTAAATTTATTATATATATTCTGCGTGGTATTTTGATGAGAAGAGTATGCGCCAAAATATAGACGTCTAATTCTTGAAAGACATATTGCATGTGCGCACATTGCACATGGTTCGAGAGTAACCCACATATCGCATCCAGTGAAATATCTTTCATCAAGTAATAACAAAGCAGAATTAATTGCAAGAATCTCAGCATGTTGAAGAGGATTTTGAGATCTTTGCATATTATTACATTGGCTCATAATGATTTTATCATTCTGCACTATTAGAGCACCTACTGGAATTTCATCTTGATTGAATGCAACTTGAGCATGCATATAGGCATTGTTCATATAATTAAGAAAGCAATCTGATGACATAAGTATTATTTTATGAGTTGACTCGATTGTAAAAGATGAATCTAATACTATTCCACTATTTTATATATTCTCTGTATGCGCATCTACATTGTATTTCTCTTTATTCTGTCTATATTACATAACGAGGTATTTGCAATGAAGGAAAAAAATCAAGATTGGGCAATTGGTTTTATTGGCACTAAACATCCAGTGAATCCAAAAGAGGAGGGTGCATATACAAGATCTGCATTAAAATCATTAAAAAAAGTATTTCCAGATCGTAAGATAATATATATAGATTATAATAGTCCTGAGATTCTTAATAACAATGAAATTGGAAAATTAGCGATTTCCATGTTTGATCATGATTCTTCCTTCAAATCATTATCATCAAGCGACGTTGTGCGACATGTTAAGATGAATGTTGTAGAGTTTATGAAAAAAAATAAAATCAGATATATTATTGGTCCAGGTGATTACTATAATTATAGCGTAGCTCCATTTCATAAAACAAATAATCGTGAAATTGTAACTGCAGCCGTATCCAAAATTTTATTAAAGAATCAAGCATATGGTATAATGATTTGTGGTAGCATGCAAGGATTAGTATATACACAAGGTGTAGAACTTGCTCCAGTATCTAGTATGATAGGAAAAAATAATGCTAAATTACATGTATCTGCAGATCCAGATCCTGCTGCAGATGGTGTAAGACTAACAAGTGTGAGTTTGAATAAAGACAGCTATCTAGCAGGGCTTTTGAAGGATGATCTTAAGGAGCGGGATGAAAAGAATAATATTAAAATAGGATTTCCATCAGCACATACGCAGGCGATTAATGTGAGTACAACTAATCTGAAGAAATTAACATCTCTTGGTATGAAAATTTCTGGCATGTCAAAGGATGGTATGGTAATGGCCATCGAATACAAGCATCCTTCATCAAAAAATCCAAATCTATTTGCTTTTCAAGATCATCCAGAGGCGTTATTGCACTATGGATGTGGAGATGTGCTAGAATCAAAAATTAAGAGAGGATTAATACAAAAAAATACAATTGCATATGCTAGAGCATCATGCAAATTCTTTCATCATGTTTTAAATTTGCCAGTTGATGATTTAAATGTTCTCGTAGGTTGAAATATATTAATGTACTCGTATCTGCAAATCTGAATTGCACTCTTACATATGCATCAGAGAGCAATGTTGAGATTGGAAATGTAGTTCTAGTACCAATGAGAGCGCGAGTGCAATTTGGCGTTGTAGTAGAGTGCAATATAACGCCATCGTGCGAACTCGATAGAATACGTGTTGCTCAGATCACTCATTATACATTATCACCTTATGCTATATTACTAATATCACGACTCTCGAAGTATTACATCACCTCGCTTGGATTAGTAGCAAAATTATTCCTTATGTGTAGTAAAAAAGTTCAACAATATGAATTCACAAATGAGATATCAATTGCGAATGATTACACACTATCTAGCGCACAACAAGATGCATATCACCAATTACGCAAGAATTGCAATCACTATTATATTTCATTATTGCATGGTTATACCGGATCTGGAAAAACTACAGTGTATTGTCATTTGATTAATAATATATTACAACAACATCAACAATGTCAAATACTAATTCTTGTTCCTGAAATTACATTGGCAATAGATGCAAAAGATCATATATCACGATATATACAACACAGAATTATAGATTGGCACTCAGATCTTACAAAGAAAGATAAGCACGCTCGCTGGTCTTATGTGGAAAATGGAAATCCATGTGTCGTAATTGGGACTCGTTCTGCGCTGTTTTTACCATTTAAATCGCTTAAATTAATAGTAGTGGACGAAGAGCATGATTGCTCTTTTAAGCAACAACATGGTGTGGCGTATAATGCTCGTGATGTTGCGGTATTGTTGGGGTCAATGGAAAAATTTCCAGTGATTTTATCATCTGCAACTCCATCATTGGAGAGTTTATATAATGCAAAGATTGAAAAATATAAATTAGTGAAATTATTCTCAAGATTTCATATTGATCTCATGCCGAAGATTAGTGTGGTTGGTATCAATAAAGGGTATAATTGGATGTTATCTGATCAAATCATACAGAAAATTCTATATTATCGTTCTCTTGGATTGCAATCTGCTGTGTTTCTTAATGCTAGAGGATATTTGCGTATCTCGATATGTAGAGAATGTGAAGAGAAAGCAATGTGTCCGAATTGCTCTGTATGTTTGGTGATGCATGAAGATTGTATGATGTGTCATCATTGTCAATATAAGGAATCTATTTCTAGTAAATGTAAATTCTGCAATGGTGCGATGAGGAGATACGGTGTGGGAGTGGATAAGCTTGCACAGGAGATTAGTGCTAGGATTCCAGATATTAAATCTATTGTTTTAAGTACAGATAGCATTAAAACATGCAGAGCTTCAATTTTTAAGCAAGCGCTTAATGCTGAGATCATTATTGGTACTCAGGTTATATCTAAGGGATTTAATTTTCCAAAATTAAATTTCATTTGCGTTATTGATAATAATTTTAATCTTATGACGGATGATTTTAGAGCTTTGGAAAAAACACATCAAATGATATATCAAATTTCTGGAAGATCGGGACGCTTTACTCAACAGGGAGAAGTTTATATACAAAGTCCAAATACAAAATCAGCTCTATTAAGATCTGTTGCTTATTACGACCAGGATTCATTTTATGAATATCTTTTTCGAGAAAGGAAATTGTTAAAATTGCCACCGTTTTATAGAGTTATAGAACTCATTGCGCAACATTCTGTGCAAAAAAAAGCACAAGAAGTTGCAGATAGTGTATATTGTACTATAATGCAGCTAAAAGATTGCAATGTGTTAGCACCCATTGAAGATCGAATCTTAAAATTTAAAAATCAATACAGGTACAAAATAATGTTATTTTATCCTAAAATAACATTAGACCATGTCTCATTAAAAGCGGCACTATTCAATTTGCGCAATATTGTAAAGATTAATGTGGATTGTCTTTAGGATTCATTATAGATATTTATCTCTTGGATTGCTTTGATATGCGCACCAACTGATGCATCGATTCGTTTTTGCACTTGTATACCTATAGATACATCAAATCCCAATATTGCAACCATTTTAAGTAATTTATCAAGTGAAAAACCGGTATGTTTATTGTTTTTTAAACATGAAACCTTGGGTTGATCAATATTGAGTTTTTGTGCTGCAACAATTTGTGTCCACCGATTTCTATCTATTGTCGTTAATATGATATTAATCAATTTTTTCTTAATGCTGTCTTTTGTTTCTGCAGCGTAATCTATATTTATGCTAGTCATGTAACATATATGATATATATAACTATATTATATATTTACTATATAATGATCAATAGATAATGAAATTATTTATCTATTGGACCATACAAGTAAGAATTGATTAAGTAATTCTTACAATATCATATTCACTAATATATCTACCCGTTTGTATTTCAATGATTTCAGATTCATTATTGCTGTTATTCCGAATTTGATGCACAGTATTACGCTGTACATCTAAATTAAAATTGAATTTTAATGCATGATATTTATCAGTGATAAAAATCGAAATATCTCCATATATCAAGTGATATGATTCATTACGATGTTTATGAAATTGCATAGAAGTTGTTTCATTGGGATGCAATATAATGCGCTTAACAAGAAAATTTTTGCTTTGATATATAACATAATATTTGCCCCATTTTTTATATACGATATCACTCGGAATAGCATGATGAAATCCAATCCATGATCCTAAATCAGACCAGTGAGATTGAAGTATAAATGTTGCACAATTGCAACATTTGGTGATGAATTTAAAATCAAAAGATGCACTTTTAAGTTGAGTATATAAGATTGTGCTTAATAATACTGCATTGTTGTGATATCGATATGATGAATGTGAATATTTCTCAATAAGATTTGGATATAATTCATTAATTTTATTCAATACATTAGAGATTTTGAATACGAAAATTCCTGAATTATAAAATATATGTGGATCGTGATATAATTCTTGCGCATATTGCAAATCTGGTTTCTCGATAAATTGATGTACCTTATGAATTGGCTCATGTGCATCAATTCTCACATAGCCATATTGATTTGAAAAGAATTTTTTTTGTGCTGACATCAATACTATGTCATATTCACTGGCGATTTTTGTTGCTTCTATTATTTGGTGTCGGAATACATTGATATCAGATATATAATGATCTGATGGCATGACGATTACGATTTTATTTGTATCTTGAATTGTGAGCAATGTTGATAGAATGGCATTGAAAGTGTTTTTTGATTCTGGTTCCAATACTAATCGTACATCTGGAGCTTGTTGTTGTAATATATTTTTATATTTACAGTGAGAAACAATAATGGGTGATTTTTGTGGAAAGCGCATTATTGTATTTTGAAGTAGACTGAGATTGTTATATAAACTAAGAAATTGCTTGGGTTTTGCTTGTGTAGATAGTGGAGCTAATCGTGTTCCAGATCCACCAGCCAAAATTATAATTTCTGTGTTCTCATTATCCATTTATATATCATGCGCAATAAAACTATAGTATATTGATGAGTAATGATAATACATAGTATGAAACCAAGCGTGATGATTTTAACTGGATATGGATTGAATTGTGAGCATGAATTGTGTCATTCATTTGAGATATGCGGCGCAATGATCCATTTGACACACATTAGTGAATTAATGAACAATCCAGACTTACTTGATGAGTACCAAATCCTTGCAATTCCTGGTGGTTTTTCTTTTGGAGATCATCTAGGAAGTGGTGTTGGTTTGTCGGTTTTATTGAAGCACAAAACCGGTGATGCTTTAAGAAGATTTTGGGAGAGAGATACGTTAACTTTAGGTATTTGCAATGGATGTCAAGTGCTGATAAGGATATATCATGAATTTTATGATTGTAAATTAGATATTAATGATACTGGTTACTATGAATGCAGATGGATTCATGCAAAAGCATCAGCAAATTGCTCTCCATGGTTGCAAAGCGTAGATCAACTTTATATGCCAATTGCACACAATGAAGGAAAATTCGTATTTCAATACGATGATCCTATAAATATTGCATTAAGATACATTTCTGAGGAGGGAGATGTTCTATATGGTGCTTTTCCAGATAATCCCAATGGCTCTGAACAAGATGCTGCGGCCGTTGTTTCATCTGATGGTAAAGTATTAGCGATGATGCCACATCCGGAACGCGCTATATATTCTTATCATAGACCGGATTTTCACGCTCTTCAAGAAAAGGCACTGCGCTCAGGTAATGCATTACCTGAGTTTGCAGATGGACTCCAGATGTTTAGATCCGGAGTATCATATTTTGGATAGATTATACTACAGGAACTCTGAGTTTATTATCTTCAAAGAATGCTTTGCGCTCAGTTATTCTTCTTGTTAGATCTTGACTGAAGAGAATGGGGGTTAGGAATGAATGTTTAGATATCTCATGCAAATTAATGTGTATATCATTCCGTTCTCTATGACCTTTATATCTATTATTAATTATACGTCTGTAACAATCGAATTCCACAAGTTGCGCTTCTATCGTTTCTGTACTTGGAATTATATCAGATGATCATTCAGTGGAGGATTATCTATTGCGATATTGCAATGCATAAGTCACTGCGTTTTTTAATAACTCAATTCCCTTGCAATTTAATGTACAATAGAATGTAGCATGGTTGTAAGTAGTATAACGCGTCTTTGAGAGAGTATACAAAGCATTTACATCGGTATTTATATTGAGATTGGATTTCGTTTATTGCAGATGTCAATGTCGCTGTGTCTTTGTTTTCACAGCATTGATGTTTTCTGTGTTCATCTAGCCAGTGTAACCAAAACGAATTGCGTGAGCATACATCACTATAGAAATCTATTTCTAGATGATTATCATTCAAGAATTTAATATTCACATTATATATTATGCCATTCTGCACTTGTCGTTGCATACGATTGTCTTATGTTATTTGTCTTTTCGGACAATTATTACCAAGCATTATCGCTTGTTTTAAATTTTCCTCTGTGAAAGTTATCTGGGACGTAGCATTACCTTTTAAAAACAATAATTATTATGTTAAAAATATTAAAATTATAAATTTAATATGTGACGCACTCTGTATGGATAATAAAACCTTTGGAATGCGTTTACATTTTAGTTTATAAATCCCACATTAATGCATACGCATTGCTACATGTGCTCTGGAATATATCGCAATGAAAATACTGCTCACGGTACATTCCAGGAAGGATCAATAATTAGTATAGAGTGTAGAGTGTTTATATTAACGTGCACCACGCATTCGAAGGCGCTCGATAAGGATGGGAAAAGAAAAAGAGATTTGCATCTTTGCACCCATTAAAATCAAATTATGATACTACTGTAAATACATATACGAAACGATGCAATATAAAATCCTTAAATATTATATTTATGTTGCAATAATGCGCATAAATATAAAAAACTCCTTATTAAATGCTTGATCGATCTGAATATACGCGCATAATATGAGCGTAATCATTGTTGTTCCAAATAGTACAGATAGAAATCAAAGAGAAAGCAGCTAGATTCGCGGAAACTATTTATTTTAGTGTGTTGGCGTATTTTGTTGCTTTCAAATGATTATTTGACAGCTTATTTATATTGATAGTAGTGATGCTATCAAATTTTTTAAAAACAATAATATATTGTTTTGCTATATACGTCAGTTCGCATATGAACACCACTTTTGGTGGATGTTTTTTTATTGAGAATTTTATCCTGGTTCAGAACGAACGCTGGCGGCGGGCTTAACACATGCAAGTCGCACGAATGCGCACCTTAGCTTGCTAAGGAAAGCGGTTAGTGGCAGACGGGTGAGTAATGCTCAGATATCTGCCTGGTAGTAAGGAATAGCTATGGGAAACTGTAGGTAATACCATATACGCCCCGAGGGGGAAAGTAATTTTTTGCGCTATCAGATGATGCTGAGTCGGATTAGCTAGTTGGTTAGGTAAAGGCTGACCAAGGCGATGATCCGTAGCTGGTCTAAGTGGATGATCAGCCACATTGGAACTGAGATACGGTCCAGGCTCCTGCGGGAGGCAGCAGTGGGGAATATTGGACAATGGGCGCAAGCCTGATCCAGCTATGCCGCGTGAGTGAAGAAGGCCTTCGGGTTGTAAAGCTCTTTTAATGGGGAAGAGAATGACGGTACCCATAGAATAAGCCCCGGCTAACTCCGTGCCAGCAGCCGCGGTAATACGGAGGGGGCAAGTGTTGTTCGGATTTATTGGGCGTAAAGGGCGCGTAGGTGGCATTGTAAGTTATGGGTGAAAGGTCTCGGCTCAACCGAGGAATTGCTTGTAATACTGCAAAGCTAGAGGCTGGTAGAGGGTAGTGGAATTTCTAGTGGAGGGGTGAAATCCTAAGATATTGGAAAGAACATCAGTAGCGAAGGCGGCTACCTGGGCCAGTTCTGACATTGAGGCGCGAAAGCGTGGGGAGCAAACAGGATTAGATACCCTGGTAGTCCACGCCCTAAACGATGAGTGCTAGATGTAGGTCCTAATGAAGATCTGTGTCGTAGCTAACGCGTTAAGCACTCCGCCTGGGGAGTACGATCGCAAGATTAAAACTTAAAGGAATTGACGGGGACCCGCACAAGCGGTGGAGCATGTGGTTTAATTCGATGCAACGCGAAGAACCTTACCATCCTTTGATACATGGATTGCGCGCTACTTTGTGGTGGTGCTCATTTAGTTGGATCCAGTACAGGTGTTGCATGGCTGTCGTCAGCTCGTGTCGTGAGATGTTGGGTTAAGTTCCGCAACGAGCGCAACCCTCGTCCTTATTTGCCAGCGGTTTTGCCGGGTACTTTAAGGATACTGCCTATGTTAGATAGGAGGAAGGTGGGGATGACGTCAAGTCAGCATGGCCCTTATGGGATGGGCTACACACGTGCTACAATGGTTGTTACAATTGGTTGCGAACCCGCAAGGGTGAGCTAATCCTCAAAAACAATCTTAGTTCGGATTGCTCTCTGCAACTCGAGAGCATGAAGTTGGAATCGCTAGTAATCGCAAATCAGCAATGTTGCGGTGAATATGTTCCCGGGTCTTGTACACACTGCCCGTCACATCATGGGAGTTGGTTGTGCCCGAAGATCGAATACTAACTTAGTGAGGGTTCGATTTAAGGTATGGCTGATGACTGGGGTTAAGTCGTAACAAGGTAGCTGTAGGAGAACCTGCGGCTGGATTACCTCTAATGTCCGGTTTTTAGTTGCTTTCTCTTTGATTTTATGTTTGTTATTATGTATGAATATATCATTATAGCTCCGTGATTGAAAATTTCGGATTTCTTGTATTGTTTTCTGATTCTATTATTATTCCTCCTGAATTCAGAAATTCCTCTATCATTTTTTGAAGTATCTTTTTAGATTTATCATCTAAATATGTATTGATTTCATCGAAAATCCATATCCGCTGCTTTGACATGTCCAAGCGCGATGTTTCAATGAATTTTTGTTGTCCAGTAGATAATTTCCTGTATTTTGTTGTTGAGTGATGTATGATAAACGATTCTTCTTTTAAAGAATATGTTGTAATTAGATTTTTATTTGGATAATTTTTAGTACAATGTGCTTTGTTATTAATAAAGCATATTGTACTAAAGTATGACGATTTACATAAGGATATAGGAATTGAATTGTATAATACTGACCCTGATGTATTGATTTTAAATCCAACAAGCATTCTTAAAAAAGAGGTTTTACCAGATCCATTTTCTCCAGTAACAAGATAATGATGACCTGACATAAAGTTAAAATTTATATCATGAAATACAGGAATATTGCATCTATAGTACGATAAAGATCGAGCGTGCAACGTTGTCATGTTATGATAATAATTTTACTAAAGAAGTGTGTAGATCTCTTGTATCTTTATTTTTGTACAAATAGATTGCAATCTTTTCTAATTTCGTACTATTATGTCTTTTGCACATGGAGAGTACATTTTGTGCGGTTGTAATTTGTAATAAAGAAATATGTTTAAGAATATAATATAAATATACTGGCACATATTTTTCAAATTGAAAGCGTATGTGCTTTAGCACTATTGTGAGATTATCTCCAGATTCATCTGCTAAGATACTAAATATTTCATAATACTTCTTATCAGATTCATATATTAAAATATCTAATAATATCTTCGCATGATGATTGTGCTCTTCACCTGGTTTTCCCCATTCGGACATTAGGATTCTGTTCGAATAATGGGCCACATCAACAGTTCCACTGTTGACTGCTTTTAAAAATTGTTTCTGCAAGGGTCTCTTAACAATTAAAAAATGAAATGCATCTTTTTTTTGTACGTTATCTTTTCCTGTTACTAAAAATACGTTTGCAGGATCTAGATCCATTCGTGCTTGAAATGATGAAGGTTTATCAAATTTATACGCCTTATTTTTGTCTTTCTCTTCTTTTTCTTTTTTCATTTTTTCTACACGACTTAACGCAACAGAATCCCCATTGTTATTGTTATCTGTATTACCGCGCTTTTCTTTTAATCTTTCAGCAAAACTCTGTTTTTTTGATATTTTTTCTTGATCTAGCTCAGATTTCGACATACACTACCGTACATATTCAATATGAAGACACTATGAGATCTTCCACAGCATTGTAGTGATAGAAATGCAAATGGCAATAATTGATGCTACGTAAAAAGGTGATTGTTTTGTCTGGTGTAACCGCATCAGGTAAATCAGAAGTTGCGATAAAAATTGCAACAATATTAAACGGAGTGATCATCAATGCAGATTCGAAGCAAGTATATAAGAACCTGCAAATTATTACCGCACAACCCACGCATCAGGATTATCAAAAATGTCAACATAAATTATATTCATACGTTGATGCATGTAATACAGAATATTCTGTTGTCAATTGGTGTATAGATGCACAAGATGCAATCAATGCAACATTATATGAAAATCAGATTCCGATTTTGGTGGGTGGATCTGGATTTTATATTAAGAAGTTAACATCATGTGATGTGAGTGATGCATTCATTGATCAATCTCTAAAAATACAATGTTCGCAATTGGCAAATGATTATTCTACACAAGAATTAGAAGAGAAATTTGCTATTATACTTGACAATATAACACCAAATGATAAATACCGTATTGCTAAAGCACTTGAGCGCAAATACTTGGTATCAGATATTAATGCACAGATAAAACATTGTGATTTACGATATAATCAATATGCTCTGATTCCAGAGCGTCAACTTATATATGAGAGAATTAATTCCAGATTCATTAATATGATTTATGATGGAGTAATAAATGAAATACATTTGATGTACATGCAAAACATTACACTTAAGTCATCACAGATGAAATCACATGGTATTCCTGAAATAATAAATTACTTGAAAGGAGAATCTTCGTTGCAATATGCAATAAATAAATCTCAGCAAAATATACGCAATTATGCCAAAAGACAGATAACGTGGTTCAAGAAACACGTGTCACAAGATAGAGTATTTCACAATGCTGATGATCTTATAGATGCGGTATTATCAGATCATGCGATGCAATGCTCTGGAAATTGAATAATGCATTTTATTCCTTGATTATTAGATAAGAATTGCATCACTATAGTAATACCATGCATCGCAAAGATTCCTTTGGATAAAGGTAAGTGAACAGTGCGCCTAAAAGCATTCTCTTGGCCATCTATTTTAAAAAGATCCATAAGATCAAATAGTTGTACATTTTTACGAGAATAAAATACTATCTCTAATATTGTTTGCGTGATGTATGAAAATGATATTTCATGTATTGAATTATGAATTTTAATAATTCCAAGTATTAACATAATAATTGCAATATCTATCAATTTACGATCCATGATGAATGATTTTTGAGAATTATTGAGAATCTTGAATGCTATATTCGGATGATGATTAGAAATTTTATTTCTAATTGTACGTATTGATTGATTTAAATCCACGATTGATATGTTCAATCTTTTTATTCCTGCTTCGATTTTAAATAAATCAGATATGTAATTAATCATATCAAGCAAATAATAACATGATGAACTTATATCTTTGGTATATTGTTTTACATCATGCACATGTGGATAATTCATAATATCACAAAATCCTATTGCAACACTTAGTGGTGTTTTGAGATCGTGCACCATAGCTGATAAGAAGTTGGACCTCGCCTTGTTGTATTGCATCTCCTGCACAAGAGATAACTCTAGGAATTGATTTTTCTCTTTGAGAATAATAATCTGAATATCCTGTTTCTCGTGTTGATTGATCTGTGATAATGTAGATGAAATTCGTGTAGAATATTGTGCTTTTAATGTATCCAATGCACGAGAAAGAATAAGATTTTGTCTCGACAATGCATTGCATGATGAGCGCATTTTTTGATACTGATTCCTATATCTAAGGATCAATTGTCGAAGTTCATTCACTTCATATATTCTAGAGTCTTGGTTTAATAATTTCTTGATATTGATGATATTATATATAAATCTAGACAATATAATTGGTGGTATTATTACAAGTATGCAGTAATAAAAAAGCACTATGTAAGATTCACTAATAATTTTTGATATCTTGATATGGTGTATTGGTAGTATATGTTCAAAAATATAATAATTAGATATAATCAGAAATATTTGCGTGAGAAGTATCAATATATGTAATATAAAAACTCTAATTGATAATTTCACTGTTATTAGAATCGATATTGCACAATGGTAAATGATTGTGTAGCATAGGTGAAGGATGTTGTATGCGGAAGTAGCTCAGGGGTAGAGCACAACCTTGCCAAGGTTGGGGCCGAGGGTTCAAATCCCTTCTTCCGCTGTTTTTATGAAATTTAATTCTTATTCTTGTGATATCAAGAGCTGGCTTGAGGCTTTTTTTGTTAATTTCTCTAACTGTCAGATAATTTCTGCTTCTATTGAAAAAGGAAAAGCTGTATGTGTCATTGAATGTGAGCGCTCGCAAATAAATGAAATCCAAAAACTAGAAACACAATGCCAAAGCGATCTTAAGAAAGCGTTTCGTGAAATTGAATCTGTAGTGATAAGTTTTATCACGTACAAGAAATCTGTGAAGCCAAAATCTATAAAGGAAATTCCAGGTATTAAAAACATCATTGCTATTGCATCTGGTAAGGGCGGTGTAGGCAAATCTACAGTAGTAGTAAATGTAGCTATTGCGCTGAAGGAATTGAATTTTTCTGTTGGAATTGTAGATATTGATATATATGGCCCATCGTTCGCTAGAATGCTTAATGTCAATGAGCGACCAGAAGCGTTAAGTGATAGCGCAATGTTGCCGATAGAAAAATTTGGAATCTTATCAATGTCAATGAGTTATCTTGTACCAGAAGGTAGGGCAACTATATGGCGCGGTCCAATCGTGACAAAAGCTTTAACTCAATTGATACAAGGCACTCAATGGGGAGAACTGGATTATTTAATTGTTGACCTTCCTCCTGGAACTGGAGATATTCATCTGAGTTTTATGCAGAATTTTGAAGTCTCTGGAGTTGTGGTGATTTCTACACCACAAAATGTTGCATTAATAGATGCCAAGAAAGCAGTGAGTATGTGCAATAAGATGCAAGTCCCTGTGATGGGATTGGTGGAAAATATGAGCTATTATATGGATGCATCTGGCAATAGGATTGATATGTTTGGTAGTGGAGGGATTGAGAAGTTATCAATAGAAACTGGAATTAGAATTCTAGGATCCATTCCTTTGGATCCTAAGATATGCTCACTGTCAGATTCTGGTACACCAGCAGCATTGGACGGTGAATTATCTCATCATTATTTAGATATTGCGCGCTCTATTGTCAAGAATAACAATTAATTGTTATGCCAACATAATTTGATGTGTTTTGGACATGATCTTGTGCATTTATGTAATGTGCACATTTGCGCAAGACATTTGATGAATTCAGGATTTGTATTTAGTGCAGGAGAGCGAATATAATGTTTAATTCCTATTTTGTCAGCTAATTCTTTATATTCTATGTCCAACTCCACCAATGTTTCCGCATGTTCTGATACAAATGCAATTGGAACAACAATAATTGTTTCAAATCCATCTTTATATGCTTGGATAATTGAATCTTCAGTACTGGGAGTGAGCCATTCTACTGGAGTTGCTTTGCTTTGATAGCAGATCACGTATTGAGTTGTGAGAGATTTCATAATATGTTGAACGCATGTTTCGATTTGCCATTGATATGGATCTCCCTTTTTAATAACACTCACAGGTAGTCCATGTGCGGAAAATAGAATTTTAGTTTTACCATATGATTTCCGAAGGTCTGATTCAATTATGTTTCTACATGTGCTCAAGAAGTTCGATTGATCATAATAACAACATACAGTGCGAATTTTAGCATCATGTTGTATTTTATTCCAATATTTATACCAATGCTCAATGGAAGATAGTGTAGTGGTTGTGGAATATTGAGGGTACAATGGCAATAGAATGATTTCTTTTGGATTAAAATCCAATACCTCATGCACTACTGTATCTGACATAGGAAACGAATATCGCATATTTACAAACACTCTATACTCTATCTCGCTTTGTGAATTGAGTTCCACTTGCAAAGCTTCGGCTTGTTGTTGCGTATGTTTTAAGATGGGAGACTTACCACCCATGAGCCTATATATTTTTTTTGCTTCTGATGCTCGTTTTAATGAGATGAATAACGCAATGAAAAAGCGCCACGGATTACGCAATGGTATGATATTTCTATCACGAAAAAATACAAATAAAAACTTCCATACTTTATCAATAGAAGGTGGTCCACCGAAATTCAATAGAACAACGGCAATTTTTTTTTGATCGTTATTCATAACGAATGCCCTTCATGTGTACCTCGTATAAATCGTGCGAATTTTTGATACTTAGTATTTTGTGATGTGCTTGGATTCAAAATAAAAGCTCCAATAACGGTCGAATTTACTAATAATTCAGCAACATTTCTTATACAAGCAGCAGGAGATGTATAACACATAGTCCCTGGATAAGAACATAGAGAATACTTTGTGTGTTTATGATTTGCTTCACCAATGAGTATTTTTGTAGGCATACCACTTAAGATGCTACTCTTATTGTTATTCCATCTTATAGAATTGACGCGATCATATATTATGAGAGGCGATATACACGCAAATTCAAACACATGCGCAATGAGTTTAATTATATTAAATATAAGCTTTAATGCTGTTACTGGGATACTAAGAATTCTCATGACTCCTTCGAATATTACATTTGAACTGATATTTGACTTGTCATGAATAACATCATCACCACCACGTGCTATCCTTGAAGTATCGATTGGAGAACCGATTGCACAAGTCGGACAACTTCTTAATGACTCATCGTGATATTTAATACCAAGAATTGTTCCCTTGTAATGAACTGTTTTCAACAAATAACATATTGCCATCATTGCAGTATACATCATAAAAAACATTCCAACTTTACTGATATGTTTTGATTTTATACAACAACATATTGTAATGCATATAGTCATTTCTATTGCTGGCGGAATGCTATGTTTGAATAAATATAAACTTCTTAGATGTTGGATTTTTTTTAACTTAGACAAGTTCTTCGCTTCATCTTGCGTGGTATGAAGTTCGGATGTTTTATTTGCTAAGATACGCAATATATCTTGTAAGAAATATGTTAAAGAGATTATGAATGCCAACGTTCCGAGTATCATGCAAGATGGTAATGAAGCAACATTGTATACTTTTGCATATCTATTACCTGGGTGAAAGCTTATTGATGGCATATTGATTGTCCTTGTGAGAGAGAGATTGATATGTATTGCTATTTTGTCTTGAGATTAATCAATGTCAATTATAATGAATGTTTGCGTATACTGTCTTCATGTGATATTGAATAACTCTGTTGTATTGTGGCCCAGGTGAATCCTGCTCATTATTTTTTGAGTAATAATAGAGTTACTCAATTATTGTTGCTTATATTTATAGTTCTTGGTGTCAATGCATACCAGAATATTCCAAGACAAATGATACCAGATGTCCAGATTCCATTTGTGATAATTTCTACCGGATTGCGCGGTGTATCACCAATTGATAGTGAGACATTGCTTGTAAAGCCAATGGAAAATCATCTTAATTCATTAGACGGACTCAAAGAAATGAGATCCGTTGCTACAAACAATAGAGCATATATCACGCTCGAGTTTGATGCAAATATGAGCATTGACAAGGCTCTAGAAGAAGTAAGAGCAAAAACAAGTCAGATACAAGCAGATATTCCAAAAGATGCAAATTCTATTTTGATTCAAGAGATCAATTTAGGAAAGTTGCCAGTAATTGATGTAGCAATTTCGGGATCTGTATCATATAGAACTATGCTCGAAAAAGCTAAAGAATTGAGAAATGATATACGTGATATCAAAGGAGTATTAAAAGTGGATATTGTTGGAGAAAGAAAGGCGATTACGAAAGTAGTGGTTGATCCTATAATATTTGAGAAATACAAATTCACCCCAGAAGAAATCAAGAACGCAATTTTATCCAATCATCAATTAGTTACAGTGGGTAAAATTAGAAAGAAATCAGGTGCTTTTTCGGTTGAAGTGCCAGGATTAATTAAATCCCCTGAAGATATTATGAATCTCCCATTGCGTTCTGTGGATAATGCGAGCGTCAAAATAAAAGATGTTGCAAGTGTATTGTCAACTTTTCAAGAATCTACAAAAATTACTCGAATCAACGGTAAACCATGTTTAGTATTGGAAGTTTCAAAAAGAATAGGTGTAGATTTGTTGGGTCTAATCAAGGATGTTACCGCTATATCTGAGGTACATCGTGCATCTTGGCCGTCAAGTATACATGTGGATTATTATCATGATACATCAAAGCGAGTATATGAATCACTGAGTGAACTGAATAACAGTATATTAGTTGCTTCTGCAATAGTAGTGGTTGTTATGATGGTATTTCTTGGAATGAAATCTGCCGTACTTTCTGGAATTGCTATACCGGTATCATTTTTAATGTGTATGTCGATTATGTATTATGGAAGTAATTCCGGGATGAATATAGTGACTAATTTTGCAGTGATTATGGCAATTGGATTGTTGGTAGATGATGCAATTGTCATAACGGAATATTCTGACACATTAATTGAAAAGGGAGTTGGTAAATTTGAAGCATACTATACGGCAATTAAAGATATGTCTGGTCCTATATTTTATTCTACTGCAACTAGAGTTGCAGCGGTATTACCAATTATGTTGTGGCCTGGTTTTACTGGAAAATTTATGAGATATATACCATTGGTGCTGTGTATATTGGTTGTATGCTCCTTGTTTGTTGCCGTAAGCATCATTCCAGCATGTGGAATGATGTTCAAGAATGCAACAATAAAACTTCACAATACAAAACATAAGCATCGTGGCATAGTTCGGACTTATGAAAGGATGTTGAGATATATATTAATATACCCAAAGTTCTTTTGTATTGTTATTTTTGCAGGTATATTTGTATTGGTGGGACTATATGGTCACTTCAATCATGGTGTAATGTTTTTTCCTGATGTTGAGCCAGAATATTTAATTATATATGCGAAAAACAAGGACGGACTTTCATTGTATCAAAAGGATGAAATCGCAAAAAAGATCGAAGATCAAGTCAAGAAGATAGGGGGATTTGACTTGATGTACACTCAAACTGGTTCACTGTCTGGTGGTATGCAACAAGTGCCAGATGATGGGATTGCAATGCTACAGCTTGAGCTTTCTGATTGGCAGAAGCGTGAAAAAGCGGTAGATCTTATGAAAAAGATTAAACATCTCGAATCAGGTATTCCGGGTGTAATTATTGATGTGCAAAAAGAGAAAAAAGGTCCGGTTGGTGGTAAGCCGATAAAAATTATATTAAAATCCAAGTATTTTGATATTCTGAATAAATCTGCGGATTTAATTGAAAAGAAAATGCGCAATATTCATGGTATTCGTAGCATTGAAGATAGTAGAAGAGATGGTGAATTAAAATGGAACATTGTAATAAATCGAGAAAAAGCAGATATACTTGGTAGTAACGTTGCTAGCATTGGAGCATTTGTTCAAATTGCTACCAATGGCCTTAAGATTGGAGATTACACTCCAATGGACTCAGATGATAAGATTGATATCATGTTGCAGTTCCCAGAAAAATATCGAGATATATCAAGAATTAAATCTATGAAGATCATGGGGGTTCATGGAATGATTCCGATGCGAGAAATGGTATCTTTCAAATTTAAATCTGGTATTTCAAAAATTGACAGGACAGACAGAATGAGATCTGTAACGATTTCTGCTGATATAGATAAGCCAGAAAAATTAAACAAATATCTAACAGCACTTCAAAGTAATGTGAATTCAGATTTAGGAGCAGATTTGAATTCTACACTCAAGGTGGAATTTGCTGGAGAAATTAAAGATCAGACTGAGTCTCGGCGTTTCTTGCATATGGCATTTGCTGCATCAATTATTTTAATAGTTTTGATTCTAACAATACAATTTAATAGCTTTTTCTATGTGATTGTGATTATGACTGCTGCTATATTTTCATTGGTAGGATCTCTTGTGGGATTGATGATTACTGGTAAATCTTTAGTCATTGTGATGTTTGGTATAGGATCTGTATCTCTTGCTGGTATTATAGTAAATAATAATATCCTCTTGATTGATGCATTTCGTGATAATTTAGAATCTGGAATGGATTATATGAGCGCAATCATTGAAGCAAGCGTGAGTAGATTTAGACCGATACTTCTTACAGTATTAACTGCTGCTTTGGGATTAGTTCCGATGGCGTTAAAGTTGAATATTGATATTCTCAACTTTACTATTACTCATAATGCACCATCATCTCAATGGTGGGATGTGTTATCGGTAGTATTAATATCTGGTCTTTTATTTGCTACTATATTAACTTTAATTGTTACTCCAAGTTTAATTGTAATTAAGGAAAGAATAATGGAGAAATTTTAATGTCAATTATGTTGAATATAAAGCGTTATCGTAATGTTATAAATTTATTATTTGTACTTTTGTTTGTATATGTGGTGCGATCCTTTATTGCGGAGATGTATGTTATTCCGAGTGGATCAATGGAGCCATCTTTGCAGGTAGGAGATTTTATCTTGGTCACAAAATGGGATTATGGATATAACGGCTTCTCTATGACAATACCTATACGCTCTTGGAAAAAAAAATTCTTTTCACATACACCAAAGCGCGGTGACATTGTAGTGTTTTTTCCAGAAAATGATGCTCAGCACAGGCGTTTTGTAAAGCGAGTTATTGGTGTTGCGCAAGACAAGATACAGGTGATTGACAGTCAATTGGAGGTGAATTATAAGACTTTATATCGTACAAAAATAAATGAAATTTATAAGCGTGACATGATGTGCAACACTAATAGTGTTAATATGTATGAGGAAAAGCTATCCAATGATGTTGTATATAAAATCTTACAAAGTAAATGTATTGGGCCCTTGGATAATACACCTATATATCATGTACCAAGTGATAGTGTATTTATGATGGGTGATAATCGCGATAACTCTGCAGATAGCAGGGTTATTGGTCCAGTTCATAATTCTTATCTAGTTGGTAAAACAGCAGTGGTATTATTCAATATACACAAAGATTTAAGTATAAAATCATGGTTTAAGTGGAGAATTGGTAGATTCTTAACAAAGGTATAGATTGTTGTCGTATTTGCCCCGTTGATCTGTATTGAAGTATTGGTATATTCAAATTGTTGTAAGTATAGTAGTATGTCACATGATGGTACCATGAGAATATTAAATAATTATAAGTCTGAGCCGCCAGATTTGATTGCAAATTTACATCGTATCTTATCGCATGGTGCACTAGGTGGTACTGGTAAGGTAATAATTTTACCAGTTGATCAAGGTTTTGAGCATGGACCCATCAAGAGTTTTGATTGCAATCCAGATGCGTATGATCCATTATATCATTTTAATCTTGCAGTTGAGGGTTGTTTTAATGCTTTTGCAGCTCCGATTGGTTTGTTAGAAGTGGGTGCTGTAGAGTTTTCTGATCGAATTCCATTGATATTAAAATTAAACAGCTCTAATGCTCTCATGAGCGTTGATTCTATTCCAGATCAAGCTCCAACTGCATTTGTTGATGATGCTGTACGCTTGAATTGTTGTGCAGTTGGAATCACTATATATCCAGGATCAGATGCTTCATTAAAAATGTTTGAATATGCATCTGTTGTCATCCAAGAAGCGAGAGCGGTTGGGATGCCGACGATAATATGGTCTTATCCCAGAGGTGGAGATCTTACGAAAGAAGATGAAACCGCACTAGATGTGGTATCATATTCTGCTCATATAGCTGCACTTCTTGGAGCTCATATAATAAAAGTAAAAATGCCAGCTCTCTATACCATGAAAAATCAATGCTCTTTAAATGTCAATAACGCTTCAGAAAGAGTGCAACAGGTGATACGATCATCTTTTAATGGCAGGAGAATTGTGATATTTTCTGGTGGTCCAAGTAAATCAGATAGTGATATTCTAGAAGATATTAGAGCCATTCATTCTGGTGGTGGATTTGGTTCTATCATTGGTAGAAATAGCTTTCAAAGAAAGAAACATGAAGCTCTTGTATTGATTAAAAAGATTGTCTCAATATATATGAATTGATATGTTATTTTCGATAAAGAACCTAGATTCCAAGAAACGCACAATTTTGATTGCTGTTTTCCCTGCTATAGTATTGTTGATTTTGATATTTTTTATATTTAGAACTTCTTCGAGCAACGTTGGTGTATTGTATAATGATTTAAGTCCGGAAGATGTAACGGAAGTATCTAAATTCCTATCATCTCGCGATATTTCATATTCAATAAAAGTTGGCAATATATATATTGCATCATCTGAGATTATAGATGTACGTGCGAAATTGGCAATGTTAGGAATACCACACAGTGGATCAATAGTAGGAAATGAGATATTTAATGATGTGGGGCCGCTCGAATCTTCAGAATTTACATTAAACATTAATCTCAGAAGAGCCTTGGAAGGAGAATTAGCTAGAACCATTTCTGCATTTCATAATGTACGCAGAGCTCGTGTTCATATATCGAGCATGGAAAAAAGTATTTTTAAAATTTCAAATAATGTTATTACTGCGTCGGTGATGTTGGATTTGCGAGAAAATATAGATCGTGATCAAATTTCTGCAATAGAGCACTTGGTTTCCAACGCGGTCCCAAGACTACAAAAAAATAACATTGCAATCATTAGTACTAGTGGTGCGCATTTAAATCGTAATATCAGAGAAATTGATGGTATTGGAAATGCTTTTGAAAATAGATTGCGAGAAAAAATTGAATCGATATTACGTAGATACATTGGTATGGATGGATTTCAAGTTGCAGTAACAATTGATGCAGATCTTAATAATAAGGATGTGCAGTATACTAAATATGATCCAGAAGGAAGGGTTTTGCGCTCATCTTCTGAGCAGCGCGAAACCAACAAAAATGATAACCCTTCCAATAAAGTTAGTGTAGAGAATAATTTACCGGGAAATGCTTTATCGTCAGATTCAAGAGGTGGTACTGCATCTGCATCGAATTCTTCTACAAATAACTATGAGATTTCAGAAGAGCGTGGACATATTTTAGATCATAAATATAAAATCAATAAAATATCTATCGCAGTATTATTAGATGACAAATTTGATCAAGAAACTGGTAGATACATTAAGATCAAAAAGGATACAATTGATAGATTGCATAAAATTATCGTTTCAGCTTCTGCATTGAATATAAATAGAGGCGATATCTTAAACATCGAGAATGTACGATTTTCTCGTATTAAGAGTGACGCATTGAGAGACGGAATTCTTACAAGAATTATGTCTCAATTGAACCTTAATTCGATAGTGCGTTATATATGTATTATTGTGATTTCTTGTATCATATATAAACTTGCAATAGAGTATATGAATAAGATAAATACCATAACAAATAAGAGCGATAAATCAGATTTGAGTGATATGCGAGACGATAACAATAACGCCGAGAATGAACAAAATAATATGTCAGGTCATGTTGCAAATATCATAAGTGTTGATCCGGAAATGGGGATATACTTGATTAAAAAATGGTTAAAAGACATCTAAGATGCATATCTTGCGAGTTTATCACGCAAGATAATAAGTTTTGAAGTTATTGAGCTTTGATTTATTGCGTTGTTCTCCACGCGAGAGTTCCTGAGAACAGAAATTGCTCCTTTAATGGTATAATTATTTTCATATAATAAGATTTTAATTTGTCTTAATAACAATATATCTTGATTATCATATATTCGCCTATTTCCTTGCCTTCTCGGGGATAGCATTGGAAATTGAGATTCCCAAAATCTTAAAACATACTTCTCCACTCCAGAGATTTTAGATGCTTCGCATATATTGTAATATATAACCGTCATAAAGAGAAATGCTTGGAAAGATTTCTTGACGGATAAAACTTAAAACCGCGATTATTTTTCTTAAACACTCCAAAATTAGTGATTCTGACGCTTCCATCATATCTAATCAGGCACATTATGCAATCAAAGAAATCTTTTACAATTTCATAAGATAAAGATACCGGTATATTTGTATGGCGCACAATGGCATATGCCAAGCATTTCTTAGTAGTTTTCATACCAAACACCGATATTGTGCAAATCTTTCTATAATATCATCAATACGTGAGCAAAACAAGAATTATAAGAGATGGTATTTAAGTTATATGTCTGATATCATTCATGATGAAATGATTATAATTGATGTCAATTAAAAACGATGCTTGGATAAAACAACAATCAATTAAACATCAAATGATTGATCCGTTTATTCACACAAAAACATCATCTGGAAAAATATCATACGGTGTATCATCATATGGATATGATGCTCGTATTGCAAATGAATTTAAGATTTTTAATTGTTCTCCATCATTAGTTATCGATCCAAAATCATTTTCTCGAGATAATTATGAGGAGGTAATCGTTGATGATTTTATCATGGTACCACCAAATGGCTTTGTACTAGCTAGAACTATTGAATATTTCAAAATACCAAGAGATGTTTTGGTTGTATGTCTTGGTAAATCTACATATGCACGCTGTGGTATTATAATTAATGTTACACCACTTGAGCCTGAATGGGAGGGATTTGTAACACTTGAATTATCCAATACCTCTTCAATACCAGTGAAGGTATATGTTAATGAAGGAATATGTCAATTTATATTTTTAAGTGCAGATGAAATTTGTGATGTTTCTTATTCTGACGCTCAAGGTAAATACATGAATCAGTTTGGTGTTGTTTTGCCTAGAATTAAATCATAATGTCCGGGAGAATTGTAATTCGAGGAGGGGGTAAGTTTTGTGGAGAATTAGCTATTTCTGGATCCAAGAATGCCGCTTTGCCAATCATTATCGCTTCTATTCTCGTAGATGAAGATGTAACTCTATACAATGTACCGCGTATCGATGATGTGATGTGTATTGTGAATATTATGCGCAAATTAGGATCTAAGATCGACTTCGATCAAAACACAATGCACATAAATAACTCTAGCATATTTCAATATAAAATCTGTAACCATGCAAATGAAATTCGTGCATCATTTTTGATATTAGTACCAATATTGTATAGATTTGGCCTTGTTAGTATTCCATTACCCGGAGGATGTAAATTAGGAAATAGACCAGTCGATTTTCATATTAATGCACTTAGTAGAATGGGAATAAATATTAAATATGAAAATTGTGCTGTAATTGCTCGTATATCATCGAAAATCAATGGAGTTGAGATAAATTTTCCCTCGATATCTGTTGGCGCTACTGAGCATTTATTAATAGCTGCAGTTGTGGCGGAAGGTGTGACATGCATTCATAATGCTGCCATAGAGCCAGAAGTGACGGATTTGGCAAATTTTTTGATATCAATGGGAGCAAATATCTCTGGAATTGGTACCTCAAATTTAATGATTGTTGGTACAAATTGTTTAAAAGGATGTCAATATTCCATAATGCCAGATCGCATTGAAGCTGGTGGATATGCAATCGCAGCAACAATGACTCGTGGAGATGTCGTAATGCACAACATCAATGATGCATATATTAGAAGTGTACTTGATATATTGAAGAATTCTGGAGTCACTATCACAGTGAATAAAGATTCTATTAGAATATCCAATCATCATGATATTGCTCCCATTGATCTAAAAACAATGCCATATCCAGATTTTCCTACAGATCTTCAACCACAAATAATGTCCATGTTATGTATAAGTTCTGGTATATCAACCATTACTGAGACAATTTTTGAAAATAGATTTATGAGTAGTCAATATCTTGTTAAAATGGGTGCTAAAATCCTTATAACGGATAGGGTTGCCACTATATACGGATCAAATAATCTTCGTGGAATGTTAGTTAAGGGATTGGATTTAAGAGGATCCATGGCGCTCGTGTTGGCTGGAATGGTTGCCACAGGTAGCACAGTAATACGCGATTCTCATCATATCAAGCGAGGATATGAAAATTTGGACTATAAATTAAAATCATGTGGTATAGATGTCAATATGACATAGTTTTTATATATCTATCAATTAATTCTTGAGTTTCATATGTTGCTTGAGTTAATGGTGGTCTGAGGGTATTTGCGCACATAGCCATTTTACTCGCTGCATATTTTATTGGAATTGGATTTGATTCATTAAATATCGAGTGAACCATGTCTTGTAATTCTGCATTAATGCTCTCTGCTATAATGCTGTGACTATTTCTATGCATATTTACCCATTTTTCAGGATAAATATTGGAGATCACCGATACACACCCATCTCCACCATTGCGATAAAAATCTAAAGTTGTACCATCATCGCCAGTTAGTAGAGCGATGTCATTATTCTTTAAATCTTGCTTTAAAGATACCATTCGATCAATTATTCCAGTTGCATCTTTAATCGCTAATATATTTTTTAATGCGCATATATCTAGTAAAGTTTGATTTGATATATCCACTATTGTTCTGCTTGGTACATTGTATACCATAATAGATATATCAATATTCTCAGATATTGATTTAAAATGCTCATACATTCCTCGTTGTGTTGGTTTATTATAGTAAGGTGCAACTATCATGGTACAATCTGCTCCGGCTATTTGCGCATCTTGTGATGCCATAATAGAAGATACAGTGCAATTTGTACCAGCTCCTGCGATTAACGAAATTCTTCCCTGTATTTTTTCCTTGGCAAATTTGATAATTGCTATTTTTTCAGCATTGCTAAGAGTTGGAGATTCACCGGTTGTTCCACACACTACCACTCCACTCACTTCAGAGGAGATTTGTTTTTCTATCATTTTTTCAAATGCATCGAAATCTATATGTAATTTTTGATCAAATGGTGTGATTAAAGCTGTATAAACTCCATGCATAACAATCCTTAATAATTCTGTTTCAACATACGTAATCTTAATGCGTTGAGCTTGATAAACCCTTCTGCGTCTCTATGATTGTAATCAGAATCAGAGTCAAAACTCACAACGGTATGAGAATACAAACTAGAATCTGATCTTCTTCCAATAACGCGTGCAATACCTTTATATAATTTTAATCTTATAATTCCAGTTACATTTTCTTGAGACCTATCGATTGCTGCCTGCATCATATTTCTTTCGGGGGAAAACCACATGCCGTTATAAATTAATCTTGCATATTGCAATGCTATATCATCTTTCAAATGTATTGATTCTCGATCCAAAGTGATTGTTTCTAGTCCATGTCGCGCTCGCATTAAGATTTCACCTCCTGGAGTGTGATATACACCACGAGATTTCATTCCAACAAATCTATTTTCTACAAGATCTAGATATCCAATTCCGTGCTTAATACCCAATCTATTTAATTCAGATAATATAGCAACTGGCTTTAACTGAACTTCATTAATTGCAATGGGATCACCTTTTCTGAATTCAATCTCTATATTTTCTGATATTTCCGATGCATCTTCTGGCATCACCAATCCTGGTAATTCATTGTATTTTGGTTCTCTCCAAGGATCTTCCAAATCTTTCCCTTCATATGAAGTATGCATGAGATTAGCATCAATAGAATACGGAGGTTCATTTATTTTAGATTCGGGAATTTCAATATTTTTATTTCTTGCATATTCAAGTAATTTTGTTCTTGAACTTAAATTCCATTCACGCCAAGGAGATATAATTTTGATCTCTGGATGTAATGCATACGCACTGATTTCAAACCGCACTTGATCGTTACCCTTTCCAGTTGCGCCATGAGCTATATATTCCGCCCCTAGTTGCTTTGCAATTTCAACTTGTCGTTTTGCAATTAAAGGGCGCGCAATTGCAGTGCCTAGTAAATATGTTTCATATGTGGCATTGGCTCGCAACATAGGAAATACATAATCTCGTACAAATTCTTCTTGTAGATTCTCAATAAATATATCACGAACTCCAGCATTCTGTGCTTTTGTTTTAACTAAATCAAAATCATCTGATTGTCCAATATCTGCTGTAAAAGTAATTACTTCTGCATTATAATTTTCCTTAAGCCATTCAAGTATTACAGAAGTATCAAGTCCACCAGAATATGCCAAAACAACTTTTCTCATATCAGATATCGAATTATCTTCGGCATCCTAGCATTCTTAGTGCTGTTATACAACGTTCACATGCCTTGTAATGATCCATACATTGTATTAACAAAAGTGAGCACCACAGTACCAACAATTGAAGTATTAAACAAAAATAGAAAGATTTTAATCATAGGCATCATAGAATCTTTCATATCTTCAAGTTCTTGTGCATATACTTCATTAAGATTTTTCAATGCTTGATCTAAAGATCCTCCTTTCTCTCCAATGGAGAACATATGTAGTGCTGATTTTGAAAAATTGACACATGATTTTAATGCATGAGATATAGTGGATCCTTCAATTACCATGGGAATTGCTTTTTTAAGTTTAGATTCTAAATATGAATTTGTAACTGCGCTGCATGATAATTTTAGACTATCTATTTCTTTTGCTCCTGTTGTATGTGTGATGTAAAACACTTTACAAAATAGAGCGATATTTGCTTTGTATAAAAGCTTACCAAATAACGGTAATTTTATAACGATTCTATCTATGATTTCTCTGCATTTCTCAAGATATTTATATAAAATTGTGACTATGATAATAATACCAATAATAGATGCAAACATTACAATCCAATGTCCTGATATAAAATCCGCAATACCCATGAGCATTGCGGTTGATATTGGTAATTCAGTGCCATTATTAGTGAAATTCTTGACGAATTTTGGCATAATACTAGTTACTATACCACCAGACATGATTAAGCTTAGTACGGTAGAAAATAGGGGCATTATAGTGATTTTCTTAATTTGAGATGCGAAATCCATTCTCCATTTCATATATTCTGATGCATAATCTAGAGATTCATTTAAATTGCCCGATTTTTCCCCTAAATCTATAAGTGCGAGAAATACTGGAGAGAAAATATTTTTGTATCTGTTAATTGCATTATACAAGGTACTACCTGATTTAACGCAGCCATATACATCCTGTAATGCGTTCTTGAGTATCGGGTTGTGTATATTTTCTTGTAACAATTTTAAAGACTCTAATATATGTATACCGCTTTTATCCATAATGGACATATGTTTGCATATTTGAATCAGATCTTTATCTTGCACTTTTGATAAAGTTAGATGTATTTTTATTGATTTATACTTTAAAAGCTCTAATTGTTCTTGTTTTAATATATTAACCAGTTCATTTGGATCTTGTGCGAATATTTTACCTCTCGAAATTTTCATTTCGGAATTCAATGCTACATATTTATATACAGGCATAATTCATTATCGTTATCTCTTTATTGACCGTTGTTGAGGTGCAAAGTATCATACACTTCATCTTGTTCTCAATAAATAATGAATGTTGGTTATATAACTACTGTTTTGTCTTCTGTGGCATTGGAATGGTACGATTTCATGCTTTTTATGTCATTCGGTTCAATTATTGGGGATGTATTTTTTAGTCCAGGGGATTTGTGGGCCACGCAAATCAAAATATATGGTACATTTGCTGCCGGATTTGTGATGAGACCTCTGGGTTCGATCATTTTTGGTATTTTGGGAGATAAACATGGTAGACGTTTTGCGTTGTATACCTCTGTTATACTTATGTCCATCTCTACAGCTGCAATTGCAGTGATACCAAGCTATCAGTCTATAGGAATATATTCCACAATAATGATTATTATTGACAGAATGTGTCAAGGATTTGCACTTGGTGGTCAATTGGGTGGTACAGTGGCGCTCATGGAGGTTTCACCCAATAATAGACGTGGTTTAGTGGGTGGATTTGAAGTAAATGCGATTATTTTTGGTTTCTTATTTGGTGCCCTTACTGCTGTAATTACGATGAATTTTACATCTTCAGAATCTTTGCACTATGTATTCAGATACATATTTGCGTGCGGCGGTGTCTTATTTTTAATAGTAGGGTTGCGAATTAAAAACAAATTAGAAGATACTAAACAATATATTAAGTTAAAATCAGCAGATTCATTGTCTCAATCTCCGTTTAAAGATATATGGAAATATCATGCTAGTAAAATCTTTAAGTGTATATGCTTGAATTCCACTTACACTTCCGTTTTATATGTGACATATGCATGGATGCCAAACTTTTTGCATGCTAAATTACACACCAGTATGGCGCATGAATTATCAGTAACATCTGTATCAATGGCTGCAGCTTCTGTATTCGCATTACTATCTTCTTATATATCTGATAAAATAGGAAGAAGAAATATGATGTTATTTGGAGTGATATTTACTATGATTGTAATTTTTCCAATGTGTTATATTGTGCCAAATTCTACTGGTATAACTCATTATATAGCTAGGATTATTTTAGCATCATGCCTGGGACTTACGTTTGGTCCATCTATTGCCCCTCAATCTGAATTATTTCCTGGTAATGTTAGATATACTGGGGTAAATTTTTCAAGAACTATATCAGTGACATTATTCGGTGGAATGTCTCCATTGATAATTTCTTACTTAATATACGCTTCACTTAAGGCTTCAATATTGTCAAACTTAATACATGATAATGGTATGATGATTGCAGGAGCGTATATCTGTATTGTTGCGATTGTATCAATGTTTGGGATTATATATATCCCTAATGATACCCATAATAAACCACTTGTAGATTGATGCATTAAATGATAAAGATTGCACCTTCAATCATTGCAGCTGATCAATTGAATTTGCAAAATGCAATTATCGAGCTTAATAATTCAAATGCTGATTATGTGCATATTGATATTATGGATGGATATTTTGTAAAAAACATTACAATAGGAATAGATATTACTAAGAGTATACAAGCAATTAGCGATATCCCACTTGATGTTCATTTAATGGTTGAAAATCCAGAGATTTTTATACCAATGTTTTTAGATTGTAAACCAAACAGAATATCTATTCATTGGGAAGTTGTTGAAAATAATTTTTCTTACTATATGAATTTCATGAAGAATGCAGGGATAAAAATTGGGATTGCAGTCAATCTTGAAACTGATATTTCTTGCATTGAAAATGTACTATGGTGTATAGATACTATTTTAGTTATGTCGGTGAATCCCGGAAAATGCGGTCAAAGTTTTGAATCTTATGCTTTGGATAAAGTGCGTCATTTGTCTCAATTAAGACTCAGTAAAGCTTTAAATTTTGAAATTGAGGTGGATGGTGGAATTAATGTCACAAATTCATATAACGTAATAAATGTAGGAGCGGATATCTTGGTATCAGGCTCTGGTGTATTTAATAGTAATATTTCAGTACAAGATGCAATATTGCATCTTAAATCATTCTCTTGAATAAATTTTCCTTATCAAAAATCAAATGATATAACGTTCCAACGATATGCAATGCAATGAGTATTACAATCAGAAATGAAAATACAGTGTGTAATTTGCTAGACATAGTTGCAATATAGGGGCTTTTCTTGATTAGCAATGGAATATGGATCGAGAAAATATTTATTGCTTTATTGGATGCTGAAGACATCACATATCCAGTAATTGGCATTAGTAACATGAGTAAATACATTGAATGATGAACGGAAATGGAGAAAAATTTAAATTTTTGGATCTTTTTCGAATATTTTGGTATAATGCTTTTATGTCGCATTAATAATCGCATCAAGATCAACACCAAAAAACATAAACCGAAAGCCTTATGCACTGGATATACGGTCCATTTAAATGGTTCAGAAAACAATCTCTTCATTGAGAATCCCGCAATGAGCATGAAAAATACATATAACGCCATAAACCAATGCATGAATCTCATTTGTATACTGTATTTTTGATCTGACATTTCTATTACCTCAAATTCATCATACAAGGTGCATGATCTGATGGTTGAGCATTAGTGCGAACATGCTCCATGATATTACATTCAATCATTCTATCTGCAAGAGAAGGTGTAACCAAGATATGATCCAATCTCATACCCTTGTTATATCGAAATCCTCCTCCTCTATAATCCCACCATGAGAATTTTTGAAGATGCGGATTTTTCAATCTAAATGCATCAAAAATACCAAGATTTAATATTGACTTAAATCGCATCCTTTCTTCTGGATGAAAGCACGTTGTTCCATTAAGGGATTTGGGAGAATGTACATCTATATCATGTGGTGCAACATTATAATCTCCACCAATGATGAAACTTCTATTACTACTCATTATGCTTGACATATGCGATGATAATTGATCCAAAAAATCTAACTTAAAATGAAACGCTGTAGAATCTACTTCTTGTCCATTTGGAACATATATACTACTGATGTTTATATTTTTATACAAACATTCTATATATCTTGCATCTGGATGATTATGATATATTGGAAGATTCTTATGCATTAGTGTTAGTTCTTGTCGAGATACAATTGCTACACCATTAAATGCTTTTTGACCAAATATGTAACAATGATATCCAGCGCTTTGAATTTCCATTTCCGGAAAATCTGAATCGCGACATTTGGTTTCTTGTAAAAGCGCAATATCTATATTTTCACTTTTAAGCAAACTTAGCAGTTGCTCTAAGCGTTTGCGAATTGAATTCACATTCCACGTTATAACTTTAATCATTGACGTTATTATAAATTCAATACATAATATCATTTTATTACATGAGGTACACATGAATTCAACTGGAAAAATACATTCAATGGAATGTTCAAATCATTGGTTTGTCAAATTTGAGAACGATTATCGTCACAATCCGAGTTATTATAAATTAACACAGGATCAATATAAAAACATGAATAACATGCTTCAAGAAAAAACATTAACACATGATTCTCTTGAGAATTGGTTCTCTAAGAAAGACAATGCTGAAGATTTGGTAATTATAAATAACTCAGTTATCTCATACAAAAAAATAGATAATGTCCATGGGATGAAGCATGTCCATGAGATGAAGCATGAGGTTTTGAACGATGAACTCAAGTTAATATACCAAATACAATGTGCTTCTCCTGCGAGTGAAGTGATTGATTCTATAATTAGAGGAAATTCAGGAGTAAATGCTAGAGCAGGTATATAATTCTATTCGCACCATTCACTGAATATTTGCATTGTAATTTATCGCAGTGAATGTCATTAAATGGATAATCTTTTAATGTTAAATGCTTTCTCTGTGCATTTTGCCGGAGCCATGTTTCAGTTACAAAATTTTTACGATATTTTTTTGGAAAATACAAATTCCCATCACGTCCTTTAAATGCAAAGTGTTTTTTATGAATTAAGATATTTGGAGTAGTGATATAAATTACCAATGTAATTCCAAATATAACAATTGGAATACCTAAAAATCTATATTTATTCTTTATAATAAAGAATAAATTCATTCCGATTGCTAATGTGATAAGAACGTAAGTTGGAAATTGATGTATTAAGATTGTAGAATAGGGTAAGTATGCGATTTTTCTTGATATTAATATTATTGCATGTATCGCTGTCTGAATTATATAATACAATGATTGATGATCCAGATTGAGTGGCATAAGTACTAATACTAGGACTCCGAACGGCAAAATTATCAATGTCGTAAGTGGTATAGCAATGATATTTGAAATGAGCCCCCAGGTCGAGATGCAATTGAAATGATATATTGTATATGGCATTACAGCGATAGTGGCAATGCAAGAACTCGCAATGATACTGAAGACAAAATTCATTCGTGGTAACAATTTAAATGCCGATACCAATCCTATCACCGCAGAAAATGACATTTGAAAACTTGGAGTGAGAAGAGATATGGGTTTTGTAAATAATATAAAAGAAGCCGCAAAACCCACAGAATTCATTGATATTGGATCGCGATCCAATAAGATTGCCATGAACATTAGCGTCACCATAATAAATGCTCGCTCAGCAGATACTGGTGCATTTGCTAAAATTAAGTACAAATATCCAGCAATGATGCCAAATGGTGCTGCAATTTTCTTGATATTATATTGTAATGCAATAGTTGGAAATAATGACAATGTGTTGCGTATCAATCCAAAACATATGAATGTAACGATTGATATATGCAAACCAGAGATTGCAATCAAATGCGCCAATCCTGCAGCTCTGACATTATTGAGTGTTATCTTATCAATATTACTCCTAGCTCCAATGAACAATGCAGAGGCGATTTCATTTTCTGGAGATTTGATATTAGATTTTAACTGTTTATATATCTTTTCTCGTATTTGCTCTATACATTCAAAAAAAGAACTATGTTGAGATTTACTCACTAGTTTCATTTTTGTTGTTGCAAATCCAATGGCGCTTATGTTATTGAAATATGATATTCTGCGGAAATTATAAGCATATGGAGAAACTGGCAGAGAAGGTGGGCTGAGATAACCAGATACTTTTATGATATCACCAGGTGCAATTTTAGAATCAATATGTGTTCTTACGATCATGTTGATCATATCAAGCTGTGCATTTCGTATTTCACTCATCCTGATATATTTGCTTCTGTGTTTCGTTTGAATAAAATCAATTTTTCCAATGATCTCACGAAAATATCGCGAATGTTGAAGCATTTTCGTGCTTTTGAAATAAGATATCATTGCAACATTCGAATAACTTAGAGCGATAACACATATCATCATTAGTATGTGTTTGTTATAGAATGCAATTGGCGCTGTAACAAAGAAGAAGCAGATTGCAATAATATTATGTGAGAAAAACAAAGATATTCCAATGGATAGTAATATAGGAAATACGATAGTAAAATTCTTCTTTGTGATTAATTGTGTATGAAACATGATCCTGTATTGTCCACGATTGCAAAGTTGTTTTCTCCTGTAATGGTTTTATTGGCATTTTATATTCAATTTAACGGTGAATATACCCCAGGTGGTGGATTTCAATCAGGTGCATTATTGGCAACTTGGCAAGCATTATTGGCATTTGTTTTTGGTAATGAATTTGCGCTAAATATCATTAGTATGCGGTGGATCAAAATCTGCGCATCATCTGGTGTAATGATATACGCTGGCACTGGAGTAGCATGTATGCTCATGGGTGGTAATTTTCTTGAATATTCAGTACTGCTTCATAATGCTACAAGCGGTCAGCATCTAGGTATTTTCCTAGTAGAATGCGGTGTTGGTATTTCGGTGTATGGATCTACTGCGATGATATTTTTCAGTTTATATAAAGAAAATTAGCTCCAATTGAGATTTTAATATCATTCATATGTAATATGAATGAGGGCGATGCAGATAATGATTTACAATGCAATCTTGATAGAGTGCATTGTAATATTAGTAGAGTTTTGTAATCAAGTTCGACAAGCGTTTTATATCAATCAGAATTTAATAAAGAAAAAAAACAATAGCTTGTGATTGAATATTGCAAGAATATAAATTCGATGCAAAATCATCAAACGACATAATAATGGATAATATTTTGAATGTTGATTATTATAGTAGCGATGTATCTTTGGAGAATGTTGCATTATAGTCTAGTTTTAGAGTTGATGATCCAAAAGAAGAAATACTGAATTATTTATACAATCAAATACAATGAAGAAATCTCAATAATGTTGGGCTTTGTGAATTTCTCGAAGTGTTATATGAGAGAGTAATAGAACCAGAATATGCATATATTATTTGAATGAATTAAATCTGATTCAAGCTTTGGATCGCGTTACAATGTGAATGAATTTATCGCATTGGTAAATGACATGTTTATTGTAATGGATGAAATGTATGAATTAGAAAATACATTAAAGAATGAACTGATATTTAAAAGTACAGACATCATGCATAAATTCAATGCACACTATGTACTTAAATCAAATTGTAAAAATCTTGCATTAAAATTCCGTGCATTGATATTGTTACAAGCATTAAAAGATGCGCTACAACAATCTCAATAAAGTTAAAATAAATAGATATAAATAATATATGATTCATTGTGGAAACATATATAATATATATAGTGAGTATTATTGTATAATAATATTGAGATAATATGTATTATTTTATATTGGCATTTTGTGTGATGTTCACGGGTTTATTTGGAGTGATTCTGAATCAAAATAATTTTAAGAAACTTATTTCATTATCAATATTTCAAGCATCTGCTATATTGTTATTTATTCCTATGGGGTATATTCATGGATCTGTTGCGCCAATATTGCGTGATGGAGCTTATATATACGCTCATCCATTGCCGCATGTTTTAATGTTGACTGCGATAGTGGTAGGATTTGCTATAATGTCAATAGGTATATCTCTTATTATGAGAATAAAAAAATGAAAACCACTCTTCATTTAATTTCTGATTCTACTGGAGGAACGTTGATTGCAAATTCTGATGCAGTTGCAGCTCAATTTTCTTCTGTAAAAGTAAAGCGATACGTGTGGTCTATGGTGCGTGATAAGAGAAAAATAGATCACATTTGTTCTGTGATGAAAGATGACAATAGTTTTGTAATGTGTACGATCGCAAATCCGGAATTAAGAGAATATCTCAGTGTAAAATGCACAGAAATGGATGTTACATGTGTGAAGTTTCTTTCATATGCAATTGAAAAATTTGCAAAGCATGTAGAGATGAAGCCAAATTTTGTTCCAGGGATACAGCATTCTTCAGACGAATCATATATGGACAAGATAGCTGCAATTGAATATACACTTGCGCATGATGATGGGCGAGGTATGTATGATATACAAGATGCAGATATAGTATTACTTGGTGTTTCAAGATCTTCTAAAACTCCTACTAGTATTTATCTTGCATACAGAGGATATAAGGTTGCTAATATTCCACTTGTGCCGGGAATTGATCTTGACCATATAGCGCAGAGTGTCAATACAAAATTCGCAATAGGATTAGTTATTGATAAAGACAGATTGATAAATTTGAGAAAATTTCGATTAATGGAAATGGGAGATGATCATAATGAGAATTATATCGATTCAGTTGCTGTCTCTGAAGAATTGCTTCATGCGCGAAGATTATTCATGAGGCACAAATTTCAATCAATCGATGTTACATGTAGATCGGTAGAAGAGATATCATCCAACATAATCAATCTTTACAATAAGTTTCATAGTTGACATCTAATATGATATATGATTTACTTAATTTGTATTAACAGAGCATAAATATGGATTCAGTAGCATCTGGTGGTGTATCCCCTAGATTAGGAAGATTAAAGAAGATAGAATATGATTTGGCGCATAGTAAGGAAACACAGGATAGGTTTTATAAAGTATTGTTAGATTATGAATATAAAAAACATTGTGTAAATACAAAGCAGTTTGGTATATTATCACATGCTAATGTTAGTGCGCAGCGAATGTATGATATTATATGTAAGATTGATAAGATAACTCAAGAGTATCCAGGAACAAAAGTACAGATCATAGAAAAGGGTGAACGCACTAGACGTGATAGAAGAGCTCATTGGTGCTATAATGATGTAGAATTAGTAATGGAGCATGAGAAATGAAAAACACCTGGCCCTTTAAAGAAGCTGAGCGCATTCTGCAGCATTGCGATTCTGGCGAAATTCGACTTGCAACTGGATATGGGCCCTCTGGTGCTCCTCATATCGGAACTTTTGGTGAAGTATGGCGTACAACGTGCATCAAGCAAGCAATTGAGAATATAGATTCAAGCAAGAGAGTTAGGATATTGGCGTTCTCTGATGATATGGATGGCCTGAGAAAAATTCCAGAAGGAACTCCAAATTCCACAACTCTTGAGCAAAATATAGGCCAATCTCTCACTTCTGTACCAAATCCATTTGATTCGGAATATGAAAGCTATGGAGAGCATATGAATGCTTTATTTAAAGGTTTTTTGGATAGATTTGAGTTTGAATATGAGTTTTATAGTGCCACTCAATTATATCATTCAGGAGAATACAATGATGCATTGTTAGCGATTCTGAAGAATTATGATAAAATAATGCAGATTATTCTTCCAACAATTGGACAAGAGAGGCAAAAGACTTATTCACCATTTTTACCAATTTCCCCTTCAAGTGGAAGGGTTTTGCAAGTACCAATTAGAATTATCGATCGCAATACAATAGAATTTGAAGATGAGAACGGCGATGTGATTGCAACCGAAGTGACATTTGGTAAAGTAAAATTGCAATGGAAACCCGATTGGGGAATGCGATGGTTCGCAATGAAAATAACATACGAAATGCATGGTAAAGATCTTGCACCATCTGCTATTTTATCGAGCAAGATTTGCAAAATAATTGGTGCACGTCCTCCACAATTATTTCAGTATGAACTATTTCTAGATGAAAACGGACAAAAAATATCTAAATCTAAAGGCAATGGTATTTCTATTGATGAATGGTTGGGATATGGATCTATTGAGAGTTTAAAATTGTACATGATGCAAACACCTCAGAGAGCAAAACGCTTGCATTTTGATGTTATATCAAAAACAATGGATGAATATATTCAGCATAGTGAAAAATTTTCTAAAGATAAATCCTTAGAAAATCCGATATGGCATATTCATGATGGTATAGCTCGAGATATCAAGAATGAAGGTATTTCTCTCAATATGTTAATGAATCTTTCCATAGCATGCAATGCACAAAACAAGGATATATTATGGAAATTCATAATCAAATATGCACATGATGCAAATCCTGATACACATGCATTTCTAGATCAAATGACGGAATTTGCTGTGCGATACTATAACAATTTTGTTAAACATACGCGACAATATTATGTACCCACAACTAACGAAAAGAATCATCTTACAGCATTAAAGGAGTTATTATCTAATTGCAATTTCAATATCATCGAAGATGAGCTTCAATCACATGTATTTGCTTTGGGAAAAGAGCTCGAATATACAAATCTAAGGGATTGGTTCAAGTTTTTGTATACAATTTTATTAGGTCAACTCAGTGGTCCTAAGTTTGGTGCATTTGTTATGACATATGGTATTGATAATACAATTACATTGATTGACAATGTTCTTGCAAGATAAAAAAATAATCACTTAATCATACATAAGTAGCATTACGTTATATTTAATTATATAGAATATGAATTATCTATTGAATCATGATGATAAATATATGTGTCAAAATCATTTAGAGTTCTTTAAATCTATGCTATTGGCACAAAAAGATGAATATATTCAAAATATGCGCGGAAGTGTATGTGAAGTAAAAAACATTGATCATCTTACTGAAAATAGTGATAAATCCATACGAGAGACGGATTTAGGCATTATTTCACATAATGTATCTTATAAGAATTTTAAACTTAGAGAGATCGATGCAGCATTGATGCGTATACAAGACAAGGATTATGGATATTGTTGTACTACTGGTCTTCCAATTGGATTAATGCGATTAGAGATTGATCCAACTGCACGATATTGTGTTGAAATGCAAGCATCGATTGGGGCGTCAAAAAACATTCATCTCAATTAAATGTGAAGATATCAACATATAAGGGTATCAACAAGAAAAAAAATCGGTACAATTATACCTTGGACAGATGGCCGAGCGGTTTAAGGCAGCAGTCTTGAAAACTGCCGTACGGAAACGTACCGTGGGTTCGAATCCTACTCTGTCCGCCATATAACTTATTAATATGGAAAGTATGAAATGTAAATTATTTGAATATCATCTTGGTGATGCGTTGGTTAGATTGGAGTGCTATAATTCATCTAAGAACAAGGGATTGACATATTTCCACCCTCATGAAGATGAAAAGACGTCATACGAAACAATGAAGCATATCATTGATGAATTTGGTGGTTCTGGATATGCAATTAAGCAAAATGGAGAGCGTCTCATTTCTTTTAATCTCAATGGAGTGTTATATAGAATAGATCCAAATCGTATGTTTTCAATTGATGGGATACGAGATAATTTAAAAAATTATGGATCTTCTTCAGAAGAGGCTGTAAATGATATAAGCAAATTTTCTACATGGATGAATGAGATCATTGCGTGTAATACAATATGCGCGATGCATAATAATTTTAATACTAGTTATAATGTTAATTCATATCGCCAAGATGGAAAATTGATGCATGGTATTGATGATTTGTATATAAATATAGATGAAAGTACTGGTAATTTTCTATACACTAATAACTCATATCTTTTTGCCTTTGCTAAAAAAAATAAAACTAATGTGGTTTTACAGGGTGATGCTATATTAGACAAAGATGATGGATCTTATTCCGCTTTTGCTCAGAAAAAAAATATTAATTACATCAATATTGAAGCAACGAGAGGTGATGTGGATAACAATATAAAACTGGCTATAATGGTGAATGGATTTTTTGATGCTTAGTTACCATCTATGATATCAAATCAGAAAATACTAAATGTATCATGATACACTGTACTTGCATTCTCAGATTATCATTGTTAGTATCGATATATAGATGTGGTAAGGCGTGAGTGAATACATCTCTTTAGCTATATCTTTTTGTGTTGCGTTTTGTATTGCCGGTTTAATGAATATTATGCCAAGTATACTTTTTAAATACAAGCGCAAGAATGCAACATCTTCTCATTATGAGTGCGGGTTTAGTCCTGTATCTTTGCCCAGCAAGATATTTGGTGTTACTTATTTTCGTATAGCGATTATGTTTGTAGTATTTGATAGTGAGATTTTCTTATTTGTTCCTGGTATTATAAGTAAATCATTTCCTACACTAATGAGTTGTGTGATTGTAACATTTGTTGCATTCATTCTATTATTGGGATTTGGTTATGAAATACATAAAGGTACGTTGCAATGGTAGTGGGAGATATTTCTAATGCAAAAGATGGTAGTCCTGGATTTGTTACGGCGAAATTTTCTGAATTAATGGAAAGAGTTAAAAATACCTCATGTGCAAATTCTTTATGGCCCATGACATTTGGCCTAGCATGCTGCGCTGTTGAGATGATGCATGCGGCGGCAAGTAAGTTCGATATGGAGAGATTTGGTATGTTATTCAGAGCAAGTCCTAGACAATCAGATCTAATGATCGTTGCTGGAACTCTTACAAATAAAATGGCTAGTGCATTAAGAAAAGTATATGATCAGATGCCAAATCCAAAATATGTGATTTCAATGGGTAGTTGCGCAAATGGTGGTGGATATTATCATTTTTCCTATTCTGTAGTGCGAGGATGTGATAAGATCGTTCCTGTAGATATTTATGTCCCTGGATGTCCACCTACGCATCAGGCCCTTATACACGGATTGCATCAATTACAGCAAAAAATCAAAGAGGGCGATATTCATGACAATAAAGCAGATACTTGAATTAGTTCAATCGCATTCCGAATTTCAATTAGAAGTTAGGAATAATATCGAAGTGCATGATTTATATGATGTTATGCATGAGTTAAGATCAAAGCTTGAATGCGTGTCTCTCATGGAGATCTCAGCTGTGGATTTTCCAAAGCGTAAATATAGATTTAGAGTTACGTATTGTTTATTGGATATTCAAAATAATGCAAGAATATTTATCAATATTGATATCCAAGAAGGAGAAAGCATTAAAAGTATTTTTGATATTTTTAAATCAGCTTTATGGTCTGAAAGAGAAATGTTTGACATGTTTGGCATTGAATTTAATGGTAATGAAGGTAGTAGAAGGATATTATCTCATTATAAAATTTCTGAGAATTATTTTCCATTAAGAAAAGATTTCCCATTATCTGGTAAGACTGAAATTCAATATAATCCTGGATTAGATAAAATAGAAGAAGTTAAAGTGAATTTACCACAAGAATATAGGAATTTTGATTTTATTAGTCCTTGGTCTGTAAAATGTGATTAATTTTCAACGTTAAAAGATTGAATTCTTGCCCAATATTGAGATTAACATCTAATTCTGATTTAATAGAATTATAGATAATTCTATTATTATCAATAGAATATAGATTGTTATCTGAGTTAATTGTATTAAATTTTGTAAGTAGTGCATTTGGAATTGCATGTTGAATCTTCAGAGTTACTGAGGATTCACTAGCGTATATCAATTTAATTATACTTGAAAACGTAGATAGACTTTGTCCATTAATCCATATTGAACAAGTTAATTTATTGAAACACATTATTCCATCTAATCTGATATGTTCTATTTTTTTTTCTAGATTAATTTTGTGATCTTGTCTCGATGTGATATATTTAGGTTTTTGTATTTTATTTGTAAGCGTATGGATTTCATCTTTAGAAAAAAACATACTATCATACCAATGTTTTGTTGCAGATGCGCGTCCATAGTATAACACCATAGCAAATATCATAATAATCCGTATTATCATGTAGATTTACCTTTAAAGCACATCCAATTGAAGATAATATCAGCTTTAATAGTACTAGGATTGTGTCCAGCAGAAATTCTTGATAGATGATCCTTATCAATGTCCGAGATTTTTGTAATTGATAGATAAGTGATTTGAATATATCCAGGTAAATTTCTCTTGATATCATCTAAGATTTTATATACATATTTATCATTTATACATTCAAATGAGAATGATATTACACTGGACATAAGCCGTGCATCGTTACGAAGATCGAGATCTTTTGTGTATTCTGGCATAGATAGATTTGTTCTTACATTCCTCAGCATATATATTTTCTGTAATTGTTTGAATGTATATGCTGCTTGTGAAGGTATTAATCCTTTTTGAAATTCTGGTGTAGATGATATTTCTTTCCAGATTTTGATCTTTTGCTCTATTTGTTGATGATGCTTATGAAAATAATTTATTTGTGACATTAAGACGGAATTCTGAGATGATAATTTATCATATTTTTTCTTGTCTAATTGATAATCAGAGTACAACATCATAAATAATGAGAGGCAACATATTATCAATAGTAGTAGAACTGCGGATGATGTTTTTATCTGAAATAGAATATGATTCTTATTCATAGTATTTATTCATAATAATATTCATTGGAATATATGCATCACTATTATGTAAATTGATATTTTTTGGTAGTGATGATAATTGAATTTGATAATGATGAAATTCTGTTTTAATTGTTGATTTAATATTTTTTCTGTAAGAATTTAAATTCTGATTTTGTATCACCGTTGGTATTTTACCAAAGATAATAAATTCCAGTTTTCTACCATTATTGCGTGGATTGTGAATTATCTTCCATACTAATTTATCAATAGATGAAAATATCTCTTTAAATTTTAATGCTTTTTTGATCTCATATGAGGGATGAATTTTGTTATTTTTTAATCTCTCATATACTGAGATGATATTATCAATTTTTTGAGATAATTTAATTTCATTTCCAGCAGTTTTTTGAATTTTATTCCATTGCTTATAAGAATTACGATATTTATTATGAATTATCAAATAATTAAATTGAAACTTATAGCGCATGAACTTAAATATTCCAAATTCTATTAATGATATAGAGCATATTAATATTGCAATAATAATGAGGAGATTTTTTATATTATAAAGCAAATGTATTTTCTTTAATTTTTGATCATGCAATGCTATACGTTTGATTGGAGTTTTGTTGATAAAACTAGCAATCATAGAATCTGAAAATCGATCATTTTTGAGAGAAGAATGATCTATTTTTGCATATTCAGATGCTTCGTGCGCGGTTATTGCGCACATTTTATCATTTTGATTAATGGAGACAAATGCTGATTTTAACTCAGGACTACAAATCAATACAGCATGATAATTCTTATTACTCTCTACATCTAATCTCTTAAGATATTCTAATGTATTTTCAGTTTCTTGTAATATATTACCAGCTATAACTTTAAGTGCGTCAGTTTTTTTCTCCGCTATAACTCTAGTTAATATAAATGAACCATTGCGTGTTACTATATATCTTAAACCAGAAGTTTTGGTGCTATATATAGATATTTTCCAGGTTGTTTGTGTGGATATACACGAATGAATCTTATTGGACAAATCTTCTAATAACAGTGGTATTGGAATTATCCCTCTTATAACATTGCGTGTTAACGCTAAATGATGCAATAATTCATGAATATGCTCATTAAAATGAATGCAACACGAAATATATTCTAAATGATTCTGAGTATTGGACGCGATTTTATGCAAAAAATGAATATCAGATTCCTTTGCATCTTGCATGGTGCGATTTGATATCAATAACTTACGTTGTAACTGGTTAAATTTAGGAAATATTTTATGATGATAATGTTGATCAATGGAATTCAGTACGATATAAATTTGAAATTTAGGATGAGATTTTATATAAATTAATATATCTTGTATATATTGTTCGTCATTAAATGAAAAGAATTTTCTATGAATAATTATATTTGATGAAAATGCGATTTGCATTATACCCATAGATCCAACAATTAGGATAATCTTATTATTAAAATTTAATCTTAACATGTAACAACGATCTGAAGTATTTTATAATACCAAGATCGTATTCATATGGTTATTAATTACAGATTAATGTGTAATTAATATGCATTAATCTATAGTAAGAATATTTCTTACTTAAATGACTTGTATGTACGAGATTATCAGTATAGAATGGAATCTATTAATTTGCATTGTATGTTATTCGCAATGCAAGGTGTTTATTAATTGTAAGTATTATGTCATTTAGTAACGTTGATAAAGGTGCTGCTATAAAGCAATATGGAATACATGGTAATGATACTGGTTCATCAAGTGTACAGATAGCACTTATGACTGCTAGAATTGAAGCTCTATTGATTCATTCTAAGCAACATAAAAAGGATCGTCATTCCAATAGAGGCTTGTTAAATCTAGTGAACAATAGGAGGCGCATGTTGTCGTATTTAAAAAGCAAAGATTTTGTACGTTATTCTAATTTGATCAAAGCTCTGGGATTAAGAAGATAGATTGTAATTCATTGTATTGTAGTTGTTTATATGTCCAGTTTTAATTATGGAAATTTTTTCTCATCAGAATTTGATGATGTTTTTAATGATGAGGTGGAGAGAGAGATAATAGATGGTGTAATAGGAGATATTCCTGTGAGAGTCATTACCAATCCGTTTGCATTGAGAGCAGAATCATCTGTTATTGCTATGATTGGATTTGATGATCAAAAGGGAATTTCAGGTACTTGTGTTCATTGTGTTGTATCTAGATCTACTGCATCAGAAGATATGGATTATTTCCCTCTGAATGTTAATTACTATGAACCTCAATATTCTTGTGGTCGTATCCCTAGGAATTTTATGAAGCGTGAGGGAAAACAACATGATTCTGAAATTCTTCGTTCTCGTGCTCTTGATAGAGCTATTAGGCCATGTTTTCATGAGGCTTATTGTGATAGCACTTGTATTTCTTTGAGTGTATTGAATTATGACGGAAAAAATTCTCCATATCTTGTCTCTGATTTAGCACTGAATGTTGCTTTGCATATTTCTAGTATACCAATGCGTGGATGCATTGGAGCAGCAAGAATTATCATGAAAGATTCTAAATACACAGTGAATCCTTTACGCACTGAATGTAAGGATGCTGATTTGGATGTTGCGGTGGCGTCTATAGAAAATCGAGTACACATGATAGAATGTGCATCAAATTCGATTGATCATAATGCAGTGTTAGATGCAATTCGCGTTGCGCATGATATCACTCGAGATATGCATAGTTTTGTATCTAAATTCAAAGATGGATGTCTCCTTAGAAAAGAGTATGATGATGAATTACAAAGAATATATGAATTTGTTAATAAATCTAGTTCTGATGATATCCAAGCTGGCTTTGATGCGATTCGTACCAATTTGTGTGACCCTAGCTTAGTGCGTAGAACGGATGCGTTTGAAGAATATTTGTCAAAAATCCATGTGAATTTAATGTTGCATCTAGAATCAGAAGAAGTGAAGTATTCGAGATTACGTTGCTCTTTAATGCTCAGGAAAATAGTGTCAAGAAAATTTCATGAATTTGTTAAAGAAGCTTTTTTTGAAGACGGATCTGGAGTAAGAATAGATGGACGAAAGTGCAGTGAAGTGCGAAAGATAAGAGCGAGAGTAGGTGGTTTTTCAAATATGCATGGATGTGCTTTATTTAGGCGTGGAAATACGTCAGTGTTATCTAGTGTAACATTGGGAACGGAAAGAGATTCTGCGAGATTGATGACCAGCATAGAAGGTGATTATAATGAGAACTTTTATCTACATTATAATTTTCCACCGTATTCTGTTGGAGAAGCAGCACCTTCTAGAGCTCCATCAAGAAGAGAAGTTGGTCATGGTAGATTAGCTCAAAAGGCTCTAGAAAATGTAGTATATCGCTGCAATAAGAGTGGTTGTGCTGTAAGAGTGGTATGCGATACGATGTCGTCCGATGGATCTAGCTCTCAAGCGTCTGTATGCGCTTCGAGCTTAGCTCTGATGAGTTCTGGGATTATCAATGAACATGTTGCTGGAATAGCAATGGGTGTTGCGATGTCAAGTGATGGTAATGATGCAATAATTTTATCTGATATTTCAGGTGCTGAAGATGGTTACGGAGGTATGGATTTTAAGGTATCTTCTACACAATCTGGTATTACTGCAATTCAAATGGATGCAAAGAAACATGGTTTATCAATTGAAGATTTAAATCATGCAATAGAACAGAGTGCTGATGGATTGAGTATGATCTTAGAATCGTTAAATGATTGTTTATCAGAGTGCAATGTATCAAATACTGCAGTTGATATACCTAAATCAGTGCAACATGCAATTTCCCCTCGTATTGCAAAAGCGTTGTTATCTGAATCTGGAAAGCAAGTGAAATATATATCTAGATCATGTAATGTTAATATTGATATTGATAGAAATTCTGGAACGGTGCGTGTACGATCATCATCTGAAGAGGATATTAACTCTGCATTAGAAATGATCAAAGCATTATCTCCTGATAATATAAGTCGAGATATTAAAGTTCATAATATTGAAATTATGAAGCGACTTGAATTTGGGTTTAGAGTGCGATGTGGTGATATGATTGGGATCATGAAATTTGCAGATTGTCCTGAAAACTTACCAGGTATCGGTGAATATATTCAAGCAATTGTGATATCTGATGAGCGCGATAATTGCGTTACGTTCTCATCTTCTGACGTAGATCAGGTAACTGGTGAAATTTTATTAAATGAGAATTCTAATATGAATCGCGGTGATTCGCGCAATAAGCATTACGCTAAACCAAAATTGAGATCAACAAAGAACTTTCACAGTGCTTCTAATTTTAAATTTAATGAGAATGAAAATCAGGAATGCGATACAAATAATAAGCGTGACATCAAAGATAAAAAAACTCACAAGAAGAATAGGTTTTTTTAGATGTATGTCATTCTAAAAAAATTTGTCAATTATTTGAGTATTGCTTTATGCATAGCACTTTCCGGGTGTGGCGTGCATTCGGGTATGATGATTGGTGGGGGTGCCGCTGCAGCAGTGATTGTATCTAAGATTGTATTGGTGTCTAAGCAAGATAAATCCACTGGATCAATGATAGATGATTTCCTAATACGTCGTCGTGTAAGATCCGCTCTTGCGGACTATGAAGGTCAAAATCTCAATTCCAATATTGACGTTGATGTTCAAAATGGAAAGGTATTTTTATTTGGATCAGTATCCAACCCTTCTGCAAAAGTTGATGCAGAATTAATGACGTGGTCTCAAAAGAATGTTAAAAAAGTAATTAATGATATTAAAATATCTAACAATAATAGCACTGAATTTAAAGATATTTCTCTCAAATATTTAATAATTGCTAGGCTTTTAATGAAAGGTGGAATAAATTCTTCCAATTATCATGTTTTGGTAAGAAATGGAGATGTTGAAATAAATGGAACCTCCAAGACCGAAAAAGAAAAGAATCTTGTTTTGGATACAGTAAGAAGGACAGCAAAAATAAGAAAAGTTATCTCTTATATTCAATTATCTGATGATGATTTATAAATAACATTAAGAATATATATGCATTGATTTAATTATCAAAAACTTTATATTTTGTATAAATCTGCACAAAAATGATATTGTATCAAAAATGAATGCTTGTTAGATAAAATAATAAGATTATAAGAAACATTAAATGTAGGTATCTATTGTGAATAAAATTGACATAATCTCATTATATAGATGAAGCGTTATATATTTGTTGTTAATGAAAATATAGATGTATGGGATTGTGAATCCACTACAAAATATTTAGTCCATTGTGCTCTTGAGAAATGTAATAATGTTATTATTGTTCAATGCAAGGATCTTTATCTGCGCTCTTTCAAAGGGATGACAAATATCTATTCATGTCAATATACTCAAGTTTTTCAAGATCGAAACATAAAAAATGATCAAGATCTTGCATTAATTGATACGAAAATAAAGTCAGTATTTATTCTACGCATAGATCCACCCATTACCATGCAATATGTATCTGTATTGCATGTTTTAATGACATGTCAATATATTTATTCTAATATCACCGTGATTAATTCTTGTGAATCGATATTAAATTTTCCAGAAAAAATGTCTCCTGTAATGTTACATGAAATATCGATTGATTCTCTTATAACATCAAAAATAAATTGTATGAAAAATTTTTTTGTGAATGTAGATAGTCCAGTTGTAATCAAGCCTTTGTATGATGGTGGTGGTAGAGGAATTAACATCATTAGATCAGACATTGAAATGGAGAATTTTATCAATGAGAATTCATTCTCTGAATTAATGGTGATTCAAAAATTTATTCCTGAGATTGAATTAGGTGACAAAAGAATATTGTTTATTAAAGGTAAAATTTGCGGTTGTTATGTTCGGCGCCCACAACAAGGAAAGTATGTAGCAAATATTGCTCAAGGAGGGAAATCATTTGAATTAACATTGAATACTAGAGACAATTATATTTGCTCCTTAGTGAGTAAATTCTTAATTTATCACGATATATTTTTTGCTGGTATAGACATCATAGGTGATTATCTTACGGAAATTAATATAACATGCCCTCGTGGTGCATGTGAGATCAAGAGATTGTATGATATTGATATATCTGAAATGTTTTTTTCTTCAATTTGTTAATTGTGGATTTTTATCGATATTGAATGTTATGTTCAACATGAGTCCGATGATTATCATCGATGATAATAAATTACTACCTCCATGAGATATCAATGGAAGAGGCACTCCTACAACTGGTAGAGCTCCAATTACCATTCCTATGTTAATAAATACATGAGAAAAAAACAACATTGCAGATCCTATTGCTATGTTTTTACAAAAATGGTCTTTCGATTTGATAGAGCAATATGTGCATAATATGATAATTCCAGTATATATTGAGATCAACATCATACCACCAAAAAAACCACGTTCTTCCATAATAACAGAAAATATAAAATCTGTTCTTTTTTTTGGTACAAATGTTAGGATATTTTGTGTTCCCTTTACAAATCCTTTACCCATCATTCTTCCAGATCCTATTGCAATCTTAGATTGCAATATATTATATTCTGCACCAAATGTATCATGAGGAGAGATAAATGTAATCACTCGCTGTTTTTGATAATCATGTAGGACGAATTTCCATATAAATGGTGCGGATATTATGATAGTAAATATTATAATAAGGAATTTCCAATATTTTACTCCAGAACTAAAGAAAATTGCTGCACAAATCATACTAAGTATTATAGCTGTACCTAAATTTGGTTGTTTTAATATCAAAATCGTTGGCATTGCAAAGATGATACATGGCATTATTAAGTAATATATTCTTCTAATATCATTTAGATTAATTAAAGAAAAATATCTTGATAGCATCAAAATCGTTGCGATCTTACTCAATTCAGAAGGTTGTAGATTGAATTTATAAATACGTATCCATCTTGTTGCTCCTAGTTGATTACTTCCATAAAAATGCACCCAGATCAACAACAATATTGAAACTATGTAGATATATACACTAGATTTATAGACAAATTCTATATTGACAAATGCAATGGAGATTGAAATAGGTAAGAATATCATCATAAGAGAATTCTGATATACAGCAAGATTGTCAAAGTAACCACCGCTGGCAGAATATTGAAAAAATACTCCTATTGCACAAAGAAATGACACAAGGAATATCCATGCACTTGATAAAAAATGCGATTTTAAGAATTGCATAAAAACGCTACAATTGGAGAAATGTTTCTCGCCCCATATCGTGACCAAGATTACGATCAGTAAACACTGCTTGAGCGCGTGCATCTTGCATTTGTAATCTAGAGCCATTTTCACGAAGAGGATGATTATGAATATCATGTGATTGTATCGCCACAACAATCTCTAATAATGCTATCAGTCTTCGTTGATGTGGATGAGATACATTACTTGAAGGATGCGTGAAGGTAGATTGCTGCAGAGGTATTTTCTCTGTTGTAGTGTCGCGTGTATAATGATGTACCACATCTGCCATTTTATTATAAGTAGATACTGCAATTTCTCGCGCTTCTAAGGCTATGCTTTTGATCATGCCCATTACTATAGATATTGCATTTTGCTTATCTGTATTTCCTATAATTGGAGTGTTGATGAATTGTTGAGTGGTATTAGGATTGAGTAATCTTAATTCTCCCAATACTCCAGAATTTTTATTTAAGCTATTAATATTTGCTCCTTTGTCTAGTTGTCGTGCATCCCTTTCAGAATTATTTTGTCCATTAACGATATTATGTGTATGCGCTAAAGATAAAGACGGTGATCTACTTATGTTGGATTTATTAGAATTCTGTACATGTATATTATTTGCATGGAGAATTGCAGGTGTTACTATAGAGGAATGAGTATTAATATTTCGTGTAGAGGTAATTGATGCATTATTTACTGCATTAGTGTTATTTGCTTCTTGTGCAGTAACAGCAATTCTAGATAGATTTCTTACAGAGATATTATTCAGAATTTGCATGGATCTATTGTTTGAGTTTAGAAAATTGAATGCATGTAACATTGACACTCTTTTCTCTTTGTTTTTTTGAGCACTTAATTCTTTTAATAGTTTTTTTCTTCGTCTTTCTTCTTCTGCGGTAGACAATTCATCCGCAACATTTCGTGCAAACTCGGAAGTGATATCTTGTTCTCCGAATGAAAAAATAAAATTTATTGCATCTACTACAGATCTCCACCAGGATGCACGAGGTTTTTTTATTCTAACTGTATCCTGTTTTAATTTAATGTCCTCTTCTTTTTGATTGGTATCTTCATATTCAACAGAGCTATGAGCGCTCTTGTTGTTGGTATTATTTTTTGATTTAAATTCTTTCTCAAATTTCTGCTTCGCATCAGACTCTTGTTGTTGTGCTTTAGTAGAACGTAATCTTTCTCGTGCATCATGATTATCAGCATTTTGATTGTTCAAAACATCATCTTGATGATCAGTTGTGCTTACTTCTTGCGTATCAAGTTTTTGTTCATCATTTTTTGTCACGCGCGCCTCGTAATTGTAGATTTATATAGTCTAAATTGAATTCATTTGCATGATGTCCTATTGTGGAAAGAGTGATATTGTTTGTACCAATAAAGGTACATTGTGCAATTTTTTGTATTTTATCCAATGTTACATTATTGATATGTTGCATAATATCATTAGAAGTAACATATAGCCTGTATTTTAGATATGATGATGCAATCATAGATGATTTTGTTGTTGGATCATCTTCGGCAATGCGTAAGGATGATATATATTGCTTCTTAACTCTATCTAATTCAATCTGAGATATATTATGCGTCACTTTCCCAAACTCTGAAGCTATGAGGTCAATCATGGTGCCTGTGTTTTCTGGTTTCGTGCATGTGTATGTCATTAACATACCTGTATCGCTATATAAATCAGCAATAGAATATATACAATAAGTTAACCCTCTCTTTTCTCTAGCTTCTTGCCATAAGCGTGATTTCTGTCCACCTCCTAATATCTTCGCGAGTATTATCAACGCATACTTATCATCACTATGATATCCAGGAGCATTAAAACCAACAATCATATGATTTTGATCTAAATGATCTCTGTTATCATGTTTATAATTCGATTTATATAACGCAGTTTCATATCCCATATATGGTACTTCTGGATGTTTTAATATTTGTGATGAAGCTTCTTGTATTTTTATTGATAATAACTCATGCATCAAATCATGTTGTCCTATATCTCCAGTAATAACTATTAACATTTTACCTGAGATATGATATTTCTCCACATAATCCAGCATATTTTGTTGTGATATTGAATTAACTGAGTCATATGTACCGAGTATTCCTCTACCAAATCTCTGATTCGGATATGCAGTTTCTCCGATCAAATCAAATATCTTATCTCCTGGATCATCATTGTATTGCTTGATTTCTTCACAAACAACTTTTTTTTCATTCTGCATTTCAGATTCTGGAAAAATAGGACAATATACCATATCCACAAGAATATCGCATGCTTTTTTCATATCTTCCTTGAGAACTGTACAATAATATTGAGTGAATTCATTGCCAGTACAAGCATTTACAATTCCTCCTCGTATATCGAATTCTTCCGCAATCTGTTCAGACGTATATTTTTTTGTACCCTTGAACAATCCATGCTCTACTAAATGAGCCATTCCATGATGGCTATCTGGCTCATGCCTTGCTCCACATGGTATGCAGAACTTTATAGAAATTGCATTCTGTCCAGGTGAATTGTATGTTACTAAAGTAATGTTGTTAGAGATTTTACTTTCTTGAATTCCAGTGTGGAGCTGCATCTTGATATACCATTTATATTTAGTGTTAACTATACATTATAATGATATATGTGTCTTTATGATAAGCATTAAAGATGCATGATAAATATCAATAATCTGATAAATTGACTAACGCAATTCTATATATAAAACTGAAGTTTCGTATTGATAATGAATGTTTGATGTTATAGTTGTAGGAGGAGGGCATGCAGGTTGTGAGGCGGCTTCAGCGGCGGCGCGATGTGGTGCGAATGTTGCGTTAGTCACGCACAAAATCTCATCTATAGGGCAGATGTCTTGCAATCCATCATTTGGTGGAATTGCAAAAGGAACAGTAGTCAAAGAAATTGATGCTCTTGGTGGATTAATGGCGGAAGTAGCAGATTGCGCTACAATACATTCAAAAACTCTCAACAAAAGTAAAGGTCCAGCTGTATGGAGCCCTAGAGTGCAAGCTGATAGAGTAATATACCAAAGCACAATGCAAGATCGCATATTAAATCATAAGAATTTAACAGTAATAGAAAATGCAATTGAAGATTTAATCATACAGAATCATCGTATCAAGGGAGTGATTATCACTTCCGGAGAAAAGATTTACTCTTCATCGGTTATTATTACTACAGGAACATTTCTTGCAAGTAAGATCTATGTTGGAGATAAAGTATTGTTCGGAGGTAGAATGGGTGATGCATCATCAAATGGATTATCTAGAACACTGAAGAAATGCGGATTTGAATTAGATAGATTGCGAACTGGAACTCCAGCTAGATTAAAAAAAAATTCGATTAATTGGAAGATACTTGAAATTCAAAATGGAGATGAAAATCCAGAACCACTTTCATATCAAACTATTAAATTGCAACAAACACAAATTCCATGTCACATCACTTATACAAACGAAAGAACGCATGATATCATACGCAAACACGCTCACTTATCTCCTGCAAAATATTTAGATTTAGCTAAACCTCCAAGATATTGTGTATCGATAGATGATAAAATCATTAGATTCTCTAAGATGAATAGACACCGTATCTTTTTGGAACCAGAAGGATTAAATTCAGGGTTGATATATCCAAATGGTATTACAACTGCTTTACCAGAAGAAATTCAATTAGCAATGACTCGTTCGATACATGGTCTAGAGCATGCTGAAATAGATACATATGGTTATACAATTGAATATGACTACGTGAATCCTGTGCAATTACATCATACGCTCGAAACTAAATTAATCTCTGGATTGTATTTAGCTGGCCAAATTAATGGCACAACTGGGTATGAAGAAGCTGGAGGGCAAGGAATATTAGCCGGTATCAATGCTGCACAACGAGATAAAAACCTTATACTAGAAAGATCTAGTAGTTATATAGGAGTAATGATTGATGATCTTGTTACTATAGGCACTGGAGGTGAAGCGTATAGACTATTTACTTCTCGATCAGAATACAGATTAAGTACTCGTGCAGATAATGCAGATCTAAGATTAAATGATATTGCAGATAAATTTTCCTTAATACCAAAAGAGCGAATTGTAGATGTATACAAGCAAAAATCAAAACTTCAATGTTTAATACAAAGATTAAAAAGTATGAATATATTACCTCATGAACTCATAAAGCTTGGAATTAAGATCTCAGATAATGGTGTAAGAAAATCTGCTTTTGATTTATTGTCATATTATGAAATCACATTTGATTCTCTTAAAAAAATATGGCCATCATTAAATGATTACAATTGTGATGAGAAAATTGAATTGCAAGTGAGCATTGCTGGAAAGTATCATCCTTATATTCAAAGGCAGGAGAACGATATAAGAAATATGAAATTGAAAAAGAACATCAATATCCCAAAATATTTAAATAATCTGGAGAGTTTGTCTAATGAGGTACGTGAAAAAATTAAGAAATATACTCCTTTGAATGTTTCTGAGTTACGTCAAATTCCTGGTATTACACCCGCAGCAATTATAACAATTATAAATCATATCAAGAGACACGAGAATTCAAATTGAATCTTATTCAAACATTATCTTCATATTCTGATATGCTTGACCAGATGCACCTTTAAGTAGATTATCAAGTGCGGATATCATCACGACATGATTTGGTATATTGGATGGATGTACTGAAATTTTACAAAAACTAGTATTGATAATATCTTGTGTGGAAATGCACATTCCTAATGGAGCTATTTTGATGTGATCGAATTGTGCGTAATGCTTATGTAAGAAATTGTGCACGTCATTTATATAAACATGATTCTGCATCTCGACATATATTGTAGAAATGATACCGCGATTTATCGGGACAACATGAGGAGTAAATTGTATTTGAGTTTCAATTCCTGTAGCTTGATATGTAAAATCAAGCATCTCAGCTATATGTCTATGTGTAGAGATGCTATATGGGTATATGTTTTCATTTCGTTCGCAAAACATATTTTTTTGTATTGCTGTTCTACCTGCGCCACTAATTCCAGATTTGGAATCTGCAATGATATGTTTTGGATTGATCATTGCATTACTCAATAATGGAATGATTGGAATTAAAATTGAAGTTGCATAACAACCAGGGCATGCAATGTATTGAGCTTTCTTAATGTTATGAAGATTTAATTCTGTTAATCCATATTCAAATTTTGATATTAAATCTATATATTGATGTTGTTCATAATATTGATGATATAGATCTAGATTCTTGATTCTAAAATCAGATCCTAAATCAATCACTTTTATTGATGTTGTATCAAGGTTCTTTAAAAATAATTGTGATTTTGAATGTGGCAAGCACAAAAATACCACATCAATTCCATCTTGTGAAAATTCTGATATAGGGGAGATGTGTGTATCTTTGTATATAAATGGATATATTTCGCTTAAAAATTTACCAGCACTGGTGTATCCATATACCACTATATTTGAACAATGTTCTGAATTGCTCAAGATTTGGTATAATTCAATACCAGTGTATCCCGAAATACCTACTATCGCTGCTCGTACTTTCATTATTTAGATTTTAAATAATTATCCACTTCTGAGAATGCTATTTTTCTTAAAATAAACACTGATGTCATGTTGATAAATATAGTAGACATCCATACAGCATCACACACTAATACGAGTTTATTCAAATCTTGCACTATACATCCTAAATAAAAACACGCTATATATGTACAAGAAAATATTAATTTACTAAATCTGGACTGAGATTTAAAGATATATTGCCATGAATTCAACCCATAATAACTCCAGGATATTGCGGTTGAGATGCCAAAAATAAATATTATTCCAGTTAATGCTACACCCAACCAAGGAAAAGTATTAGAAAACGCTTCTTGTATTACCACAATACCATGCATACCAGGATGCTGATATACTCCCGTTAACACTATTATATATCCAGTAATAGTGAACACAAAAATATTCAACGAGGATTCTATAAAAGTAGAAAATCCTACATGAGTAGGGGATTGTGATTTAGTTCTAGAATACACTATAGTAGTGGATCCTGTTCCGGATTCAGAAGAGAATATCACACGTACTATAGCTATTACTATGAGTGAGCCACCTCCACCTATACCGATTGCTTTTAAAGACAATGCATCTTTCATAATGCATATTAAAGCGTTCACCAAATTGTCATGCCAAACAATCGCGATGCATAATAGCACCACAATATACGATAAACCCATCAATGGAGTAAACCAATTACTTGCTTGGACGATTTTTTTTAAGCCACCAAGAATAAAAGGCGTAATAAACGCCGTTAAAAGAATTGGAATGATCCATGAATGTTGTTTAAAATATGGAAACGTATTGTGTATAATTGCAGTTACTTGATTTGATTGAAATGGATCTGCAGATGTGTATGATACAAAGAGTAGAAGTAATATATGTATAAATACAGCATATTTTCCAAATTTTGGAAGTTTGATTTTTGAGAAAGCCATACTTATATATACAGCAGGACCGCATTTCTCCACTTCTCCAGTCTCATCTATTTTTCTTGTTTTATGAGCTATAATTACTTCCGTAAATTTCAATATTGAAATGACTATTCCCATGAACAACATCCAAAACACCGCTCCTGGACCACCTCTCTCAATTGCTATTTGTGCCCCTACTATTGTACCAATTCCTACGGATCCTGAGGCTGCAGTTGTAATGGATGATAAAAAAGAAACACTACCAGGAGCATTAACTTTTGATCGCATCTCATTTTTAAGAATAGAAATTAAATGTGGTATGAATCTAAAATTAAAAAACCTTGCCTTGAAGGTAAAAAATATCGAACTAATACCAGCAAATAGACCTATTAATTCGAGCTTGATTCCATGTGATGCGCAATAATTACACCATTTCAAGGTATCAAAAAACACAGCATCATACCAAAAATGCGAGATTAAATTAAATATATAATTAATTAACATAAATTATTTGTTTTTATGAGAGTCATTTTTTTTATCTTTATTGGATGAAGTGATATCTTTTTTCGTTTGTTGATGATTACTGGTCTTAGAAGGTTGAGATTTGGTATTCTCATTATTTGTTGTAGGTGATGTTTTTATTTTGGATTTTTCTTTAATATCCGATGCTGGATTGATATTTTTTTTTGTCTCCAATTTTATTGGTGATGATGAATTCTTATTTAAGAAACTAATTACATCCGCTATTACGGATTGCTTGCGTATTCCAGCAAAGCTCATTTTTGTGCCAGATATTGCTTTTTGTGGCTTATGTAAAAAATGAAACAGATTTTCTACGCTCCATGTTCCTCCAGCATTTTTCATAGCCTTAGAATATTGATAAGTTGACATATGAGCTCTCTTATTGCCCACTATCCCATATAGATTTGGCCCAACTTTATTTGGGCCACCATTCTTAAATGAATGACAGATATGACATTTTTGCATCACAGCTTTTTGTCCGTTATCTATATTAGCTTTGCTTAATAACTGATTGATATCAATTTTCTCATCCTTAGTGCCTGAAGAATGTGATCCTGCATCTATCTTCTCAACATCCACATGCATACCTTTATTTTTTTGCACGTGAGATATAAACACACGATTCCATGTACTGTCTAGTACAGCAAATACTAATAGAGAAAATAAAAGAGCAGCTCCCCAAAAATTGTACTTGAATCCCATATTGGAATAAATTGGGATTCTATTATATCAAGAGCGCGCTATCAATGCTCTTTTTTATACACCATAACATGTACATGGAAATGATTTATTTCTTGACCAGCGATTTCTCCAATATTTGACACAATACGATATGAATGCTTGGTATTATTCATTTTTATACTTAAATCTTCTCCTAAATTCTTAACTTCAGTAAAAAAATTTAGAATCATTCTATCATTTGCGTTTGAGATAAAATCTCCGTAGTGAATATATTGACCTTTGGGAATTATTATAACATGTAAATCTGCTTGTGGCTTAATATCATAGAATGCAAGTATGTCATCATTTTCATACACCTTGTCACATGGTATTTCATGACGCAATATCTTTGCGAATATATTATCAGGATCGTACATCTATTGGTGATGAGTTATGATCTGGATTTGCTGGTGGTGGGGTAGCCTGTCCAGTTGCTAATTTGATTTTTGAGAGATCTTGATCTGTTGTATTTGTATGTTTTGCAATGTGTCTTATACCACTCGGTTGATCTGTATTGGGTTTTGATTTTTGTGGTACAATGTCCTCTTGTTCTTGCGAATGGCGTGATGGTGCGCTATTTTTCTTCAAATCTTCTAATTGAACATTGAGTTTTTTTAATGCATCTTTACGAAATTCTTCGTCATGGATACCAAATTGACGCATTACATCTCTAACTTGCTCATCAATACTAATATCTGGTGATATATACACAGTTAATCTTTCGTATGACGTATCCCCACTAAATTTCGTATCTCTTTTAATGGCTGGAACTTTATATCTTTCAATGAGACGTTGTGACCATGCTTCTATATTGATTTTATAACGCGATTCACCAATGACTGATTCCAATCCAGAAGGTTTTTTTTTGGAATCTAAGAACCAAAAATTTGCTATATCGTAGCTTGCGGTATCAAATTTTTCATCACTATTTTTATGTTGCTTTCCAATCGATGACATTTTCATTCCAATATGTTGTAGTCTTGTTCCATCAGGAAGACCGTCTTTTTTTAACACTCCACCTAGTTTATCATAAGCTGCAAGCCTTATTTTTTCTATTGGATGGCTTTTCAATGCTTTCATTGGGATATCTATAGTCTTTCTAATTGCATTACTATGATCGTACGCATATACAAAGGGTTTATGAGGTGCTTTAACAAATCCAATTACAGATTTTGCTATAGATCTCACTTTGTTAGAATTAGATCTTTCTAATGAGGATGTACTTAATGACTCATTTTGTTGTAAATTTTGAAGTGACTGTACTTTATCCTTTGGTAGATATCTCATTACATCAAAAATCAAAGAATCTAAACATAATTGATCACTCTCTTGTTGTGATATTTGTTGAATTAAAGCTAATACTTGTTCTGATGAATAATTAGATAATGCATCTGCGATATTCTTAGCGGAAGCTTCTGCATCTGATACATTCTTTGACTGTGTCTTGAGGCATTGTCTGTATTCATGAGGATTAATTTCTTGAAGAGATTTACCGTCATCAGATTCTAAATGCCGTTCCATTTCTTGTACTCTCACATAGGCGCTTAGATATCTATCTTTGTGCTCCATCAAAAGTTGTAGAGAATTTTGACGCATATCACGTGATAGAAATTCTTGTGCTCTTCTAATATCTGGATTATCAGATCTTGTATTACCATCCATGATCTAATGCCTATAAAAATAGCAATCATTATGTACAATAAAGACATTAAAATCAAGTATATATGTCATATTTCAATTCCGGATGGGAGTTTCTATTTTCAATTAGATCTATTGATGACGTAGATTTAGTGCCAAGTAATACATTGCCAGAGATTGCATTTTTAGGGCGTTCTAATGTTGGGAAATCTAGTTTAATAAATGCATTGACAAATTCAAAAGATCTTGCTCGTACATCCAAAACTCCTGGATGTACCAAAGCAATAAATTTATATTATGCTAAAAAATTCCTAATTATTGCTGACTTACCTGGTTATGGATATGCGCGCATATCTAAAAATGAGACCCTTAAATGGGCTTTATTTTCACAACAATATCTCCTACAGCGAGAGAATTTAATCATTTTATTTTTACTAATAGATAGTAGGCATGATATCTTAGATTCAGATCGAGAGGTAATAGAATATCTAGAATCGCATAACATTCCATATCAGATAATGCTAACAAAAACTGATAAGGTAAAATCTACAGATAAAGTGAAATCACAAATTTATAATTTATGTCGAATCGCGAATAATGATATCTTTGATACAAGCATTAAAGATATAAAAAAAATAAAAGCGACACGATGTGAGATATCTAGGATACTTGATCAAGATAGAATATGAATGTATTCATATATATAATGTGATATTATGTAATATATACTCATGAGTACAAAGCTTATATTACATCCGAAGGAGGATTTTGATGGTATGCACAAAGCTGGTAAGTTGGCTTCAAGTGTGTTGGATGCTGTATATAGTCAAATACAGCCTGGAGTCAGTACACAAAAATTAAATGATTTTTGTCATGACATGATAATCGCGGCTGATGCCATCCCAGCGCCACTTGGTTATCGTGGTTTTCCTAAGTCTATATGCACTTCAATTAATAATGTAATATGTCATGGGATTCCATCCGAGAAGGACATATTGAGAAATGGAGATATCGTGAATATTGATGTCACTGTTATTTTAGACGGATGGCATGGTGATTCTAGTAGGATGTATTTAGTGGGAAAGTGTTACAAATCACATATTTCATTATGTCAAGTAACGTATGATGCTCTGATGATTGGTATCGATAAAGTAAAACCTGGTAATGATATTTCTGACATAGGAACAGCAATAGAGGAGTATGTAACGAAATATGGATATTCTTCTGTACGAGATTATTGTGGTCATGGCCTTGGTAGAGCATTTCATTGTGAGCCAAATGTTCCACATTATCATTCTAATGATGAAATGAATGATGATGAAATGAAACCTGGTATGTTTTTTACTATTGAGCCAATGATTAATGAAGGAGATTGTAAGACAAAATTAAATAACAGAGATAAATGGACCGTTACCACTTTAGATTGTGGATACTCTGCCCAATGGGAACATAGCATTGGTGTTACAGAATCAGGTGTGCAGATTTTTACAGCATCAAATCATATGTTGCGAGGTATTGAGTGTGATAAATGAAGATTTAATAAAATTATTAAGATGTCCCACAACTCATGAACCTCTTGTATTGAATAATGATAAAAATACGTTGCTGAACGAATCAAGTACATATGAATACAAAATACAGGATGGTATACCAATATTATTTGATAAACATATAATAAATAGTGATTCAAGAGAGTAATTGTATTGCTCTGGTTTGAATTAATTTCAAAAATGTTATTAGATAATTTATCTGCATATTTGTGAACAAAATACCCAGTATATACAAGGTAATGATTGAATAAATAGATGCACTAAAAGATTCTAACATTTTTCCATAATCTTTTGTAATAAAATATTCACAGTAAGAGCCCGGCCATAGATTTATATGTATAAAGAAACAATATATTGAAAATGGAATAGCAACTATTAAAATAGAATGCACTAAGAACATTAGCCACGGAGCACATATACCAAGATTTGTACATATACCATAACTCAATTTCATGATTACAACAGCGAAATAATATATAGTAGGCATTGACATTGCAATTGTGAAAGTCTGCCCAAAAACATGATGAATTGTTATTTTGCTCTTAACATCAATGTCTCTTTTTTGAAAATAATGCATTGATATCATGCCTATGATCAGAGTTGCTATTGAAAATTCTAGAAACACAAATGCGATACCATCTACGACATAACTAAATCCCACAGTCATGTGTACAATAATTGATACAATCGCGATTCCTGATAATGCTGACCATGGATTTCTCCATTCTGGGAAATATCCAATAAAAAAGCATGTGGATATAATTTTAGCTGGTAACAAAGCAGTTCTATAAAGCTTTTCTTTTAATGCACTTAGTTTTTGTCTTATAAGAGCAACAAGATTTTTATAAACTATATTAAGAGACATTAATCCACCTTATATCTTGCATAATATTTCCATATGTAGAACATAGGGGTATCCTATGTATAATAATACGTATATGGCAACACTTACATGACTTCATATAGATATAGTGATGATGTTTTGCTATTATTGAAACGAAATAGCATGAGTATATCATTTGCTGAATCTTGTACAGGTGGTGCTTTGATGAAATGCATGATAACTCCTCCCGGAGCGTCTCAAGTAATGAAAGGGGGTATAGTAGCATATACTACAGAGATAAAATGTCGTATATTAGATATTAATCTAGGGATGATCAAGCAATATGGAGTGGTAAGTTCTTCTGTATCTCGAGCTATGGCTGCTAATGTGATGAAGAAATTTGAATCTCATATAGGCGTTGGTATCACTGGTTGTTTGGGTCCTAATACTGATGAATTTAATTCTCCAATTGGCATTGTATATATGTCAATTGTGTCATTTGCAAATCATATCGAAGATTTTGCCTTGCATGTCACGAGACCTAGAAATGAAAACTTAGAAGAAATTGTAATATTTGCAATGAAAAAAATTAAATGTTATTTGGAACAATGAAAAAAATAATATCATTCTTATTGATAATGTCTATTTACTGCTCGAATACGTGCTACGCATCAGCATCTAGATACAACAATCTACCTAGATCAATGTATAATACATCCTTAATGAAGATTGAAGAAGGTAGAATGAGCCAAGCCATAGATACAATCAATAACATACAAAAACAATTTCCATTTAGTGAGTATTCAATAAAAAGTCAGATATTAAAGGCATTTGTTTTATTTAATACGCAAGAATATAACAATGCTCGAAAGATATTAGATAATTTTATTATGTCGTATCATTTGAATGAAAGCATTGAATATGCTTATTATTTAAGAATTTTATGTTATGAGAAGCAATTAAGTACATCCAATCAAGATGCATATCGAATAAGACAATTGTATCATTTAATTAATGATATGATGGGAATTTTTCCAAATAATAAGTACAAAAAAGATCTGATAGATATAATAGCTAATTTAGATTCATATGTTATGCAGCAAAAACTACAAAATGGAATATCTATGCAAGAGATGGGATATTATGTTGCTGCAATGAGGGATTTTAATGCAGTTATCAGGCATAATATACAGCATAAGTATGTGAAACAAGCTTTATATCGCGCCATTAAAACTCTGTTAGTATTAGAATTGAAAAATGAAGCAATCGCATATGCTGTTGTGCTAGCGCATAACTTTCCAAAAAGTGATGCACACATAAAAACATACAATCTTCTTGCTTCTAAGCATTTAATAAGGTAGAGTTTTCTCGGCTCGGTAGCTCAGTTGGTAGAGCAGAGGACTGAAGATCCTCGTGTCGCCAGTTCAAGTCTGGCTCGAGCCATTGTTTTCGTGCTCTGAAATCTTATTTTCTGTATTTTTATACTCTAGAATCATATTATCTTTCATGGATTGAGGTATCTTTCTTTGTAATATCTTGGTTTCTAAGTGAGCGCATAAATCCTTGATTTTCTCAATACCATTGCGCTTCCTAGTTTTAAATTGATACGGAAGAATTTCTTCTAGAATCTCAATTTGCATTCCTTTGTTATTTCTTACGGATTCAGCGTTGATATCAAATCTTACCAATAAACCATCATCTTGATTCTGATGTTGATTCTTATGATTTAATGAATATAACATTATGGTTCTAGCTAGTTCACCGTGAATATATTCATTTGTTTTGCTTGATTCCCATGTAAGTGACATCTCTTGTACCAGTTTGAATGTATGTATTGTGCTACAATCAAATTAAAAATTGGTATTATACTTCTTCATGTATGACAGATTTATGTTACACTAAAAAAAGTATGTTTCTGTAGCTCAGCTGGATAGAGTGTCGCCCTCCGAAGGCGAAGGTCATGGGTTCGAATCCCATCAGAAGCATAAATGCTTGACTATATAATATATATTTATATCATATCACTTTCACGCAAAATGTCTAATACGTTAACTTTGTCTTTAATTAAACCAGATGCTGTAGAACGCGGCTTGGTTTCATGTATAAATTCTATGATATTAGAACATGATTTACATATTCTTGTTTCTATTCCAATACTCCTCACTAAGGCGCAAGCTGAAGAATTTTATTACGAACACAGTGATCGTGCATTCTTTCCAGATCTGATCAAATGCATGACATCTGGTGAAATATACGTACAAATCTTACGCGGAGAGAGCGCAATTGAGAAATACAGGAATTTAATGGGGGCAACCAATCCAAGTGACGCTAATTTGAAGACCATTAGAAAGAGATATGGTATTAATATAGAAAAAAATTCAGTACATGGCTCAGATAGTGATGATAGCGCAAAGAGAGAATTAAAGTTTTTCTATGATCTAATCGGCATTACTGATACATTGAATCAATCTAGTATCTTTTGTGATGCATTGAATCTAAATGCGTGACATCAATATTCCATCAAAATTGCTTATTTTGATGGATCTATTTTGTGTAAATTGAAAGATCCGAAGTATTTTTTCAGATAAAATGGGTGTAAATGGAGATAGCATTTTTGCTATCTCCATGATCAATGTTGCTTCAATGTATAAAGTATCTTGAGCATTGTCTGATTGTGGATTTTTCCAAGGTGTATTTTCGTTAATATATTCATTCCCTAATGATCCAAGTAACATTACTACTTTCAATGCAATATGAGGTTCATAATTGTTCATATGTGAGTGAAATTCTTCTTTAAATTGAATGATTTTATCAGATATTGGGTTATATTGTTTGTCCTGTAATACTCCATTAAAATTTTTTTGCGCTAAAACAGATACTCTTTGTACCAAATTGCAAACATTGTTTACTAGATCCGAATTTATTTTTTTCTTCAAAGCACTGTATGAATAATCTCCATCTTGACCCAATGTAATGCCACTTATGAGGAAGTATCTTAATTGATCTGAATTTATCTTTTTTAAAAGAGACAATGGATTGATCACATTTCCAAGGGATTTTGATATTTTTTCACCAGAGTTCGTCCACCATCCATGAGCCAATATTTTACTTGGAAGTGGCAGATTGGCTGCCATCAAGAATGCTGGCCAATATACAGCATGGAATTTCAATATATCTTTTCCTATAATGTGTAATTTATAACCATTTTTCCAGAAATTGATATAATTATCATTTGTTGTATCTGGATAATTACAGCAAGTAAGATAATTTGACAGCGCATCCACCCAAACATACATTGTTTGATTGGTATCATCAGGAATCTTAATACCCCAATCAAGTCTCAGCCTAGATACTGATAAATCTTTTAACCCAGATTTGATAAAATTAAGCATTTCATTATATCTTGATCGTGGAGATATAAAATCTGGATTTGAGATATAAAATTTTAATAATTTATCTTGCCACTTTGATAAATCAAAAAAATAATTTTCTTCCGAAATTAATTCCACGGGAGCACCAGTTGGTGTACATCCGTCACAAAGATCATCTTTGGAATAAAATTCTTCATCTCGTATTGAATACCATCCTGTATATCTACCTTTATAAATATGACCTTGCTTGGTGAGCTCATTCCACAAACCAAGTGCAGATTTTCTATGGCGTAATTGAGTGGTTCGAACAAATTCATCATGTGATGAATTTAATTCTTGAGATACCATTTTAAATTGATCACTGATTTTATCAACGAATTCTTGACAACTTGAATGACACGCTTCCGCAGATCGAGCAACTTTTTGTCCGTGCTCATCAGTTCCGGTAGTGAACATTACGTTATCACCTATGCTCTTGTAATATCGCGCAAAGACATCAGCAACTATTGTAGTATATGCATGACCAATATGTGGAATATCGTTTACATAAAATATCGGAGTAGTAATTAAAAAATTTTTCATCTTAGATATTTTTTTGATAGATCAACATAATCTTGTGCAGATTTCTTTATATTAATATATTCTCCTTGCTCTATATTGGATTTAATACATTTTGCTGGAATTCCCGCCCATAATTCATCTTCTTGAACAACAGATCCATGAGTTATCACAGCGCCTGCAGCAACAATAGCATTGGAACATATATATGCACCATCTAATATAACAGCACTCATCCCAATTAAACATTCATCACATATTGTACATGCATGTATAACAGCAGAATGTCCAATTGTAACTCTTGCTCCTATGGATGTATCATGTTCATAACTTACGTGTATTACTACGCCATCTTGTATATTTGAGTCCTCACCTATGACAATGCGATTCACATCACCTCGTAATACCGCTCCAAACCATATACTTGCATTCTTTCGTATATCAACATTACCAATGATACGTGCATTATCCGCAATAAATGCCTCTGTATGAATTTTAGGAACATGACCATCAAATTCTATTATATTATTGCTATTGTTCTTCATATCTCTTAATTGAATCCTTTATTAAGTCATATGACTCTTCCATAGACAACCATCCTTTGACTGCGCACCATTTCCCTGATTGTGTTCCCTTGTAATGCTCAAAAAAATGCTTAATGTCTTTTCTTAATTGCTCAGGCACATCTTCATAAGATTCATAACCTAAATAATCATTATCTTTCGTGATAACACATATGATCTTAGGATCAATACCACTTTCATCTTCCATGTTCAATGCGCCAATTGCTCTGCATCTTGCTATGCATCCAGGAATAATTGGATGATTACATAATACTAGAGTATCAATTGGATCTTCGTCTTCTGCTAGAGTTTTAGGAATATATCCATAATTGCATGGATATATCATATGACGAGATTGAACTCTGTTTATTCTCATTAAATTGAGTTCTTCATCTCTCTCGTATTTTACAGGACCACCACCCATAGAGATTTCAATTAATGAATCAAAACTCTTATCTTCATATAACACAGACATGCGCTTTCCAAATATAATTCAAGATTGTATGATCTAATCCATTTATCAGCAATAGTATGGAATTGATCGATTGTATTTTTTCAAGAAAGAGTGGGTATTCATATGATCCAGAAAAAACTATAGCAAAAATTACTCTGGAGCAAATTTTCTCAGCAGCAATGCGCGCACCATCATGCTACAATGATCAACCGTGGAGATATATAGTGTGTCAAAAAAGTGTAAATCAAGAAAATTGGGAGAAATTGTATTCTTGCCTGGTGGAAATGAATCAAAAATGGGCACAAAATGCGGATGTTTTGGTATTAATAATGCATAAAAAAACATATTCTAGTACAACACGTCCAATTAAAGGTGAAAATCATTGGTCGGAGTATGATACTGGTGCAAGTGCATATTCTGCAATGCTAGTGGCTCATGATATGGGAGTTATGGCGCATCAAATGGCTGGATTTGATCCAGATTCAATTCTTGAGAGATTTTCAGGCATAATTCCAGAGGAGTGTGAGCCGAAATCTGTAATGACAATGGGATATCCAATACATTCGGCAAATCAAGATAAATCGAAAAGGCGTGATATTTATGATGTTGTGCAATTTCTTTAATTACGTACTATAAATCCTCCACCTAAAATTCTACTTTCGTGATATATAACACATGCCTGTCCAGGTGAGATCCCGTATTGTTCAGTGTACAATTTAATATTGATTTTATCATCTTGTTTTAGATATATTGTTGCTGTGACTGGTGTATGCATAGAACGCAATTTCACTGTTGCTTCTAATCCACAATCTGGAATATTATCACCTAACCAATTAATCTCACCAATTGTAATATCCTGCACTAAGAGGTCTTCTTTTTTACCAACTACAACTTCATTAGTTTCGGGATTAATCTTCAATACATACAAAGGTGCAGAAGTTGATATACCTATTCCGCGACGCTGCCCAACTGTAAATCCCGCGATTCCATCATGAATACCAAGAATAATTCCATATTTATCTATAATATTGCCTGGTGTTGTTTTGTGCATTTTTTTAATTAGATTTTTATATGATCCATCTTTAACAAAGCATATGTCTTGGCTTTCTGGTTTTTCTGATATATTAAGATCCAACTCCCTAGCTATTTCTCTAGTATCGGATTTATGCAACACCCCCAGTGGAAATCTTAGATAATTCAATTGCTCTTGCGTAGTAGCGAATAAGAAATAACTTTGATCTTTTGATGCATCTATAGCAGAGTGTAATTCTGGTATTTTATTTTGAATCCTACGGACATAATGTCCAGTTACAAGAGCTGAAGCACCAAGCTGCTTTGCTGCCAATATCATATCTCTGAATTTCACTGTTTGATTGCAACGAATACATGGTATTGGAGTTTCTCCCGCAAGATATGACTTTGCGAATTCATCAATTACATCACGCTTAAACACACGCTCATAATTGATAACATGATGGGTAAATCCCATTTTTTTTGCAACATTACTAGCATCCAATATATCCACTCCTGAACAACATGTTTTTCCTGAGCTCTTTTGTGTATTGCTATATAATTGCATAGTAAGCCCAATAACATTGTATCCTTGATGTGCTAACCAAGCAGCAACGGTTGAGCTATCCACACCACCAGACATAGCAACTGCTATTTTTTGATTTTTTGATATATCGATGTGCATTGATTACATAATTATTATCTCAGTATCATAACCAAATTTCATAATACAATGAACAATCGAATTGATCTCAATATCTTGATAATGTTTATTTATCACAATGTACATTATATTGAGAGAATGAGATCGCAACACTTCAATCGAAGATAAAATATGAGTCATGCATCCTATATATGATCCACATACTAGAATGATAGGTAACCCCAATAATTTAGCAAAATCTAAATTTGTCTTAGATTGAACAATAGGAGACATTATTCCTCCAATTCCTTCTGTTAAAACATTATTATAAATTCGAAGATTATGATGTACAAAATCTACTAAATCCTCTATATGAGTACCAGTTTCGTATATACTTTTAAGTATATTTTGAGAGTAGCATTGAATACTAGAATGACATAGCTTTTGAGGCATCACTTTTAGGCATTGTGATATAGAATAAGAATCACCATCACCATCATTAAAAAAATATTCTATTGGTTTGATTGCAAAAAATTCTGAATTAGATTGACACACTGATTTAATGAAATGCGTTTTACCGACATCGGTACCGGTTCCAGTTATAAAATAATTACCAGTCTCAATGTTTAGTGTATTGTTTAATTGCATTCTTTACCATTTATTGTTACAATTACCGTGAATATAACTATGTTAGAGTTATAAATGCAATCTGTTATGGCATCAGTCAAAGATAAAATTCAACTATCTTTTTCTCAAACGAAAGACAAATTCAAAAAATTATTAAACAAAGCATTCTCTTCGATAGATATTTCCAATGTGCAAGAAATGGAAGAACTACTATTACAGATGGATATCAGTGTTCATACTGCATCTTATATAGTAAAAAAACTACAAAATGAGAATTTATCCAAACAATCTACTGAGACAGATTTTAAGAATGCATTATTTCGTATTATGAATGAAATGTTAAATGATAAATGTCATGACATTTTTTATGATGAAAGTACAAAAATTGATGTAATAATATTATGCGGCATCAATGGTAATGGAAAAACAACTACTGCTGCAAAATTAGCATACAAATTTCAAAATCAATATAATAAATCAGTTGTATTAGCGGCGTGTGATACTTTTAGGGCAGCGGCAACAGAGCAATTAAGTTGTTGGTCACGTCAATTGGAATGTGATTTAATCACAACAACTTCTATCAATGCTGATCCAGCAAGTGTTGCATACAAAGCCATCGCTGCAGCTATTGACAGTAAGGCGCAAGCATTGATCATAGATACCGCAGGTAGATTGCATACACAGAATCAATTAATGGATCAACTTCAGAAGATAAAACGCGTAGTAGAGAAGAAATCAGATCATATCAATATACAGATAATAATGGTTGCTGATGCAACAATCGGACAAAATATCCATAGTCAGATTGAGAAATTTAATTCAATCGTTGGTATAGATGGTATTATTATTACGAAACTTGATAGCAGTGCGCGCGGCGGTATGATATTGAACATTGCCCATAAATTTGACATTAAGATTTGTGAGATTGGAGTGGGAGAGGGTATTGAAGATTTACATAAATTTGATTCTCATAGTTTTTTAAAAAATATTCTTGATTTATAAAAATGCATAAGAATTTATTTGTTTTTGATATTGAGACAGTAATTGATACCGATATATGCCCCGAATTAACTGGAGTTGATGATCCGAATATAAATGTTCGTAGAAAGGCAATTGAAGATTATCATTTACAAATCACAAGTAGTAGAGCAACGCCAAATCCTTTTGCCCGACAATTATTTCATAAAATTGTCGCGATTAGTATCTTACACACTCAGATCGAGAAATTTGAAGACGGCACTGAAATGTTTCATTTGAATAATGTTTTTTCAGGAAAATCAGATAATGAAAAAGAATTAATAAAAGGCTTTTTTGATTATATTTTTACAAAACAAAACTCCCCCAGAATCATTTCATTCAATGGAAAGGGTTTTGATATACCGGTACTCAAGTATCGCGCCATGATACATGGTATCTCGTGTCCATACTTCTATAATGCAGGAGATACTTGGAACAATTATAATCATAAATATAGTAATAATTGGCATTGTGATTTACTAGAAGTATTATCAGATTATGGAACATCAGCACGCGTAAAAATGTCAGAGGTCTGCGTTGTATTTGGTTTACCTGGTAAATTAGGAATAGATGGAGCTCAAGTATCAGAAATGTACGATAATGGTCAATTGAATGACATTAAAGATTACTGCGAGACAGATGTAATCAACACATATCTTATATATTTAAGATATGTGTTACACAGAGGATCTATTAAAACGCAAAACTATAACAAATGCGTATCAGATCTCATTTCTTATCTTAAATCAGAAATTCAACACAAAAAATATGCCATCAAATATCTTGATGCATTGTCGATGTTAAACTACTGAGATTGATAGAAGCAAATTTGTGCACGTAGATACTGCATCAATACATTGGAAGTGTATTCATCATATTTGCAATTAGATATCATCTCTATATAATCATTTAGTATATCAAGATATTCATTTTGAGATGCGCTCATAATTTCATTGGACATTTCATTTAGAACATCATCTGTAATGCAATCAATATTTATATAATTAATACAAGTGCTTCGTGATATTTCCATTTGATTAGATACTCTATACGCGACTAAGTGTACTCTAGCGCGATCCATAGTCTACCCTAAATACAACTTGGGATTATATAATCATTATTGAATTCATGATTGCAATATTTTCATACTTCTGTTATCGTGCGAGAATTGCGAAGTGATTCTTTATGTCTTTAGAACTGATAGATTTATGCAAACAATTAATTCAGTTTCGTGGTATTACTCCAAATGATGGTGGGTGTATAGAGTTCTTAAAGACAACATTATCAGATTTAGGATTTAGTGATTTTTGCGAGAAGGGGTTTTTTGGAGAACAAAATCTCTATTGTAAAATAGGATCTGGAAGGAAGAATTTTTGTTTTGCTGGACATGTAGATGTTGTTCCCGCAGGAGATGAAAGTCAATGGACGCATGATCCTTTCATGGGAATTGTTCAGGATGATGTATTATACGGACGTGGAGCAGTAGATATGAAATCTGAGATTGCTGCTTTTATATGTGCCGCTCAAGATTTCAAAACTGAACATCCGAATTTTGATGGCATCATCAGCATATTAATCACCACTGATGAAGAAGGCGCTGGTTTAGGAACAAAAAACATGCTCAAACATATAACATCTCAAGGTGAAAAAATAGATTATTGTATAGTAGGAGAGCCTAGTAGTAATGAGAGGGTTGGTGATTCAATTAGAATAGGTAGACGAGGATCGGTTAATTGTATTATTAAATTTATAGGAAAACAAGGACATGCCGCATATCCTCATAATGCGAAAAATCCGTTGACGATACTTATAAAATCAATGAATCATATTCTAAATCATGAATGGGGTATCGAAGATGAGAGATTCTTACCAACAAATCTTGAAATGACAAGCATAGATACAGATAATGAATTTGCTAACGTCATTCCAAACAGCACTATATGTAAATTCAATATAAGATTCAATTATTCTTGTAGAGATATAAATTGGAAGGATTTTATCTTAAAAAAAATTCATGAACAAAAAAATGTTGATATATCGAACTATGATATAGATATCATTACTCACATTAATGCTGAGTCTTTTATCACTGATAATCAAGAGTGGATTGATGTTATTTCTGATTCGATATTAGATGTTACAGGGTACACACCTCATCCCAATACACATGGCGGCACCTCCGATGCCAGATTCGTGAAGAATTATTGTCCCGTGGTAGATTGCGGAATATTAAATCGTACAGCTCATCAAATTAATGAGCACTCAAGTATTTCTGATATTTGTACGATATATAGCATATATAAAACCGTTCTTAAAAAGATATTCATCTGTTAATTGTTAATTAACACAATACAACAAACATTATTAAAAATCTTTGATATCATACTGTAAGTATTCAATTGTGACATAAAACCACAGAGATTCAGGAGAAGTGGAAGATTCATGCATATATCTTCAAGTAAAACTTTCATATATCTTCAAGTAAAACTTTCATATATCTTCAAGTAAAACTTTCATAAAAGAGTCTATATTGTGGATTGAGTGAATAAAATTGATACATAATATATATTATCGCAAGTAATTGATCTTTATACTTACGAATACATGACAAATAAGATAGAATGAAGTTTATGAAGATGCATTAATGATGAAAAATGAAGATTATGACGTTCCAATTTCAAATATTTTATGTCAATTTAAATCATCTAATATTGACAGCAATGATAAACTCACTTTAGAAGAGGTGTTTACTATGATGCATAGTAATAGTAATTATTTTTTAATATTATTGGTCTCTGCTATTGCTGTGATTCCAGCGATACATATCTTCTCTGGTGTTATATTAATATTTATTCTAATGCAAATTGCAATATATGATCAATCAAAAGTCATATTACCTAAGAGGTTTTTAAGAATAGAAATAAAAAGATATCATTTATCTAATGCCATAAGTAAAATTTATACCGGAATAAAATTTACAGAAAGAATTATGAAGCCAAGATTGCGCTTTTTATCATCGAGCAAAGCAGGAGTAGTAATATTTTCTAGCATTAATGTAATATGTTCTATTCTCATGATAATACCATTACCATTTACCAATTTAATACCATCAATATCAATTGTAGTTTCATCTATTGGAATGCTCAATAAAGATGGTTATGTTGTTATGATTGGATATGTCATTGCTATCATTGGCATGTTAATCTCAATCGTTGCAATCAAGATTGGATGGCATATAATTGCAATATCACTCCATACTCTATTGAATGTTTTATTGCATTAGTGAAAATAAACTTCATGAAGAGATAATACTATCTCATTTACCTTATCTTTAGGAATTATCACACTGATCTTGATCTCAGATGTTGAGATTGCATGTACTTTTACTGCATTCTGATATAAGCATTCGAACATTTTATTTGCAATTCCAGGTTTAGACATCATTCCAGACCCAACAATAGAAACTATTGCTATATTCTCATCTTTGCTCAAAGATTGGAATTGAATCATTTTCTTATGATTGTTTAATGTTATAAATGCTAGATCTGCATCTTTAGTGGTGATAATGATATTCATCATTCCAAATGCGTCATAATTTTTTACTATCATATTGATGTTGATGTTATTATGATCTAGCACTTTAAATATATTAGATAATATTTCAGGTGAATCTGGCGCAGAAATAATTGAGATTTGAGATTCATTCTGAGTGGATGTCACTCCTGTGATATTATTAGCGTTGGTATTGAATTGATTTTTAGTTAGTTCAGTATATTTATCATTTTCTGTATTAAACGTGGATCTAATTCTTAACTTAAGATCATTTAGCATAGCAATTTCTACTGCTTTATTATGCATAATCTGCGCTCCCATGGATGCTAATTCGAGCATTTCATCATAAGTAATGCTTTTGCAGAATTGTGCATTTGACACTATATTTGGATCTGCTGTATATACACCATTAACATCAGTATATATATCACATCTATCAGCTTGAAGTGCAATTGCGACCGCAACTGCAGATGTATCAGATCCCCCTCTCCCCAAAGTCGTAATTCTCAAATGTTCATTTATACTTTGATATCCAGCAATGATTGGAATGGTGTTCTCATTTATTGCATTATTTAATATAGATGTATCAATATTAAGAATTGAAGAGCGACCGTATATATGATCAGATATAATTGGAATTTGCCACGCCGCAAAAGATCTAGATCTGATACCGTTTTTTTGCAGCATAAGCGCAAGCAAACCTGATGTTATTTGCTCTCCTGAAGATAGTATAACATCACACTCTGCATTATATGAATCACTTGATATCTCAGATATATATTCTAATAATTGATCAGTTGTATGCCCCATTGCAGATACTACAACAACTACTTTGTTTCCTGCAATACTTTCTTTTCGTATAATATCAGACACCAATCTAATATTATGAATATTAGAAACTGATGTACCTCCAAACTTTTTAACTATTAATGCCACGCCTTAGAAAGGAAAATAATAATGGAAATGACATAGTTATACAACCTATCCATATACAATTTATACCAGGTTTATATTGCGCCCTTAATACAATGGAATTATGCGATCTATCAATGTCGGAAATAATCACATATACATCAGAGAATAAATTATGATATATAGCAGCTTCTGGCATATTGATATTTTCTATGGAATATTTGCGTATCTCTGGATATATGCTATGTAAATATTGATCTCGATGCATTACGTTTATTTGTACTCTCAATGATTTGTAATTCTTCATATTCAACACCGAAGCATTTGCAACTTTAATCCTCAAATTTCCAATCTCTAGTGACGTGCCAATGTTCATAGATTTTGTAATTTCTTGAGAATATCCCGATACAAGGGAAATACCAAGTGCAAAAGTACCAAAACCCAAATGAGATAACAACCATATATGCTTAAAGGAGATATTTGAAAAATTTGCAATGTCCCATATTGCAGATATAATTAAAAAAATACTCGCTCCAATAGTGATGCGCAATATAAAGTCGCATTTCAACATTAGAATTGCAACAATTATTATTAATAACGAAATCCATATTCGATTAACATTTAATGTTAAACTCATCAATACTAAAAGCGGAATAAAAAAATAACTCAATACTGAATTATAATACATAGCTCCAATAACAATGGGCTTTTTCAATAAAATAAATGATACAATGGGGTATATTGTACCGATAAATATCGTAATAAACACCACCAAACATAAAGTTTGTTGAGATACTAATAACAAAGATTTATAAGACATAGCAATCTTATCCTCCTGGGAAGTAGGACTCCGCATACAGATATATAAACCATATAATGTATATATGCATGTTAGTATGAGTAATAACATACCTCTATATGGATCCGAAGTAAAACTATGAACGGATGTTATTGCACCAGAGCGCACCATAAACGTGCCAAGCATTACAATTAAGAATGATATCATGCATAATATCGGAGTATATATTCTTGTGGATGCTTTTGGTAATTTCAATGAATGAATTGCTATGATATACATTAACCACGGCATCAGCGATATATTTTCCACTGGATCCCAAAACCATATCCCACCCCAACCAAGCTCACGATATGCCCACCAACTCCCTAATCCAATCCCAAGAGTCATGAAACTCCAGGAAAATATCAACCACTTCCTTATTTCTTGTAACCATTCTTGATTTGTTGTTTTTCTAATTATTCCACTCAAGACGATGGAATATACAATACTTGAACCTATGTATCCGATGTATAATATCGGTGGATGAATAGAAATCGCGATATCTTGCAATATAGGGTTAAGTCCAGATCCAATGTTTACAGTACTTTTTGCAAATGGATCAGAGAGTATATAGATATATAAATAAATACAAGATGTAATTGAAGAATGTATGCGACTCGCAATATCATTATTTCGCGTCATTATGTTATAACATGACAATACAAATGCCCATAATAACATGGATCCTTCGTGATTTCCCCAAATACCACATATCTTGTATAGCATTGACATATCTTGGTGCGAGGTTGTAGCAACATTTACAATTTCAAAATGATCAAAAATATGAAAATAAATCAATAATCCGAATGCGCATACAGAACAAAATAACTGCGCAATTGGTAATCTTGCATCAAATCGTACAACATTGAGAAGATTTATGATTGCACATGCAATAATTAGAATATGTCCCAAGTTCATACTATATGATAGCATCATGCATTGCATCAGAACAATATACAAATTCATGAGAGAACAAAAAATTATAAACTGCATTAGTAATTTAGAATGTTCATATGGAATTGGAGATGATTGCTTTACAATTAATCAAAATAATATCATCTCTACGGATTCTTTTGTTGAGGGTGTACATTTCTTATGTGACAAAATGACAGCGAAACAAATTGCACACAAAGCAGCTACATCAGCTGTGAGTGATGTAGCTGCAATGGGTGGGATTCCAGAATTTATATTAATTTCAATATCATTACCACGAAATATTAGGGATGAATGGGTAATGGATTTTTTTGCAGGAATTGAGGAATCTGCACAAAGATATTCTTATAGACTATCCGGAGGAGATATTACATCATCAATGAGTGATATATTTATTAATATGACTGTATATGGAAAATGTAAATATAATACAATACCTCGATCAGGAGCTCAAATTGAAGACATGATATGTGTCACGGGCAATCTCGGTGATTCAAAAGCAGGATTGGAATTATTAATGAATTCTCAATCTCAATATAGCATATCAGAACAAATACTTATTGATCAACATATCAACCCAAAAGCGCGCACTGATATTTCTGAAGATATCTCTCAAATTGCAACATCAATGATTGATATTTCAGATGGATTATTTGCATCAATTTCAAGTATTATGCAGCAATCTCATTGTGGTGCAGAAATTCAAATAGAAAATATACCAATTTCCAAAGCATTGTTTCATTATTCTAAGAATTATCAAGATATAGCAATTTCTGGAGGGGAAGATTATGAATTATTATTTACTACTTCATATCAAAAATTACATAATATACAAAAATCCTTAAAAGATCAGATCTTGATCATTGGAAGAATAGTGCATTCTGGGCTCAAATTCTCATTACGAGATAAAGAATATACTCCAATTCTTAATATTTTTAACCATTGATATTGTATGGCACCAAATGTCCTAGTGATATCAGGATTTGATTCTCATAATAATGCAGGAATCACTGTGGATGTAAAAGTATTACAACATTTTGGTTGTGATACAATCTGTCTCCCAAGTGCAATAACAATACAAGATCATACAAAGGTGTATTATATTTCTGAAAATCTTGATTTTGATAATCAAATTCAATGCTTATTCGATGAATATAATTTCATAACAATAAAATTAGGCATGTTATATTCCAAATCAATTATCAATTCCATTGTACAAGCTCTGACAAAATTGAATCAAAAACCCAAAATTGTATTTGATTCAGTATTGGCATCTAGTAGCGGCGCTCAATTAATTGAGAATTTTTGTGTATGTAAGCACATTCAAGAAGCTCTGTTGCCACACGTAGATATAATTACTCCCAATGTTCATGAAGTATGTTTATTGACCAACATAGATATTACATCTCATCAAGATGTATATGATGCTTTGCATACATTGCACAAATTTGGTGTGAAAACTCCTATTATTAAGGGTGGACATTTGAATGATAATAACGCAATTGATTATGCACTCATAAATCATAACGTATATACGTTTTCTACTAGAAGATACAATGCAAAAAATGCAAGAGGAACTGGATGTAGATTCTCATCCGCCATTGCTGCTTCACTCACTCTAAACAAAGATATCATACAAAGTATCTCAATAGCTAAAAAATATGTTGCTGATTATATTTATATAGATTTATAAAATTGATTATTATCATTGCGCGCAATCTTATCTTGCATTTCGAGCTCTAATAGGCTGATTATTGTAATATCTGGATGACATGGTATATCATTAATTATATCATCAATTCCAACAGCAACAATGCTCATAGATTCGAGAATTAATTCTTTTATTTTCTCTGTATCGCCTTCACACAAAGATCCTTGTTGATATTTATTGGAGTTTTTCTCGTACATATCCTCATACATATTATTATGTGCAATAGATAATCCATTAATGATGTCTTCAGCAGATTCTATCAATTGTGCATCACCAGATTTAATAAGATGATTCACTCCAGATGAATTGTGATCCAAGGGAGATCCTGGGCATGCAAATACATCCTTTTTCTGCTCCTTTGCTAGTTTCGCTGTGATCAAAGATCCAGAATTCATTCTGGCTTCTATAATTACTGTCGCAAGAGATAAACTCGCGATAATTCTATTTCTAGCGGGAAAAAATTGACTCTTTGGTAGAGTATTGTAAGAAAATTCCGTGATTACAGCACCATGCTCTAATATGCTATCGAATAAACTCGCATTCTCTACTGGATAAACAGTATCTATACCGTGAGCTAAAACAGCAATAGTGGGGTAATTACTATCCACCGACGCAATATGTACCTGAGAATCAATGCCTCGCGCAAGACCAGATACCGTCACCATTCCATTCTTTCCAATATCACGAGAGATATTGTATGTAAGCTTCTTGTTATGAATAGTAGCATTTCTGGAACCAACGATCGCAATTGAATTAGAATGTAAAATATCTTTATTGCCTAATACAGTAATAATTGGTGGAGCATTATGCATTATTTTTAATGATTGAGGATAATTAGATTCACATGCAGCAATCATTGTACCATCGCGACTCTCTACATATTCCAATTCTTTTTTTGCCATTGTTCTTGAAAAGAGAGTTTTGTTTTTTTTCTCCATCCATGATGAAAGATATTGCAAAGATGCAGATGCGGTGCCATAAACATTCATTAATGATCTGAAATACCTAGGACCAATTCCATATGTTCTAATGAGTCTAATCCAAGATATCTTTTCATCCAGAGATAACTCTTTATGTTTCATATTTACCAGAAAATACTACTTTTACAGGACCGGACATATAGATTATATTATCTATATATTTAATTAATAATTTATCTATATCAGTTTCAACCGATACCTCATTATCCACATAACCCCGCTTACTAGATAATACTACACACGAACACGCTGCACTACCACACGCCATAGTCATACCAACGCCTCGTTCCCAAGTCTTGATTTTGATATTTGATCTATTAATTACTTGAATGAACGAAACATTGGCTTTATTGATAAAAATCTTATGCTTTTCGATTTGTGGTGCAATGTTCTCAATATCGATATAACTAAAATTATCTATCCAAAAAACTGCATGTGGATTTCCAATATTCATCACAGCAGCTTGACCCTGAAAATTCTGTACAATAATTGGCACATACAATGTATCAACCTGATATTGAAGAGGTATCTTATTCCATTCAAAATTCGGACTACCCATATTAATGGTAATCATATTTTTTGAACCTATAGCACTGCAACTCAAAGTACGATCTTTAAGATCTATATTAATTTGAGACTGCTGTGATTCTTGAAGCATTAAATAGGCAACACATCTTGCAGCATTTCCGCACATTTCAACTTCCGTCCCATCAGAATTATATATCTTCATTGTGCATGCATTGAGTCTAGATTTTTCTAATACAATCAATTGATCACACCCTATTCCTAGATGTCTATGCGCTATATCTTGTACTATTGTATGAGCTATATTTGCCAATCCATTGCGATTATCAATAATTACAAAATCATTACCTGAACCATGCATTTTGATAAAATCCAATTTCATTGTTCATGAAAAAAAAACATTGTATCATAAAAAATAGATTTAGTGCATAAATGTTAAATGTTAAATGTTAAATTTAAGAGCAGAGAAATTTATGCATAAAGATATATTTTTACTAAAATTACTGCATTAATGATATCAATATATGAAAATAGGAATATTAGGAGATGGACAACTAGGTAGAATGTTAGTTCTCTCTGCTTATAATCAAGGACATCAAATCTGGGCATTATCGAATGTTAGTAATTCTCCAATTGCTCAAGTCACACCAAATATTATACCATTAGAATATACATTACACACAGTAGAACAACTCGCTCAAAATGTTGACGCTATCACGTGTGAATTTGAAAACATACCCATTAATATATTACACAATATTCAACATATGTGCTTCCCTTCGCTTGATATTTTAAAGATAGCACAAAATAAATTTTTTGAAAAAAGATACGTAAAATCGCTAAGAATACCAACAACTCAATACCAATTAATCAGATCTTATTCTGAGTTGGAAAGCGCATTGCGCAATATACAATCACACGCAATATTGAAAACCACAACACTTGGATATGATGGTAAAGGACAAATACATATTAATATGAATGATGATATATCAATGCTTCAAGATATTCAATTTGACTGTGATTATATATTAGAACATAAAATAGACTTCCTGGAGGAAATTTCTGTATTGATCTCTAGAGATATACATTCGAATATAGAAATATTTCCAATATCTAGAAATATACATAAAAATGGAATATTAAGATCTGCGATGCCATATTCTAATATCGATATAAGTATCCAACATCAAGCATTGTCATATACGCAATGCATAGCTGAGGATCTTGATCTAGTTGGTATATTGGCAGTAGAATTTTTTGTAACCAAGGATCACAAAGTGATTTTCAATGAAATGGCACCTAGACCACATAACTCTTTTCATTGGACAATGAATGGATGTTCTGTGTCTCAATTTGATCAACTTATACGAATATTAACACAAGAACCATTGATTCATCCATATATATATCAAAAATATGAAATGCAGAATATATTAGGACAAGATTTTGAACGCATGAAAAATAATGCCCAAGGTGTAGTATATCGATATGGTAAATTAGAGAATACATATAATAGAAAGATAGGCCATATTAATGTACCGATTCTTGAATAATAAACTTTATACTTGAAAAATATGCTATATTGATTATAATAAAGAATTAATAATCAATAATGATATGGATATTATAAAGGAAATTAAAATTTTGATTGAAGCCTTACCATATGTCAATCTTTTCTCTGATAAAATATTTGTGATCAAATTCGGTGGCTCCATCGCGCACAAAAGAGATACTTTAGTAAATTTTGCTCAAGATATAGCATTGTTAAGATCCGCTGGAATTAAAATTGTTATTGTGCATGGTGGAGGAAATTTAATTTCTGATACACTCAGTAAATTTAACATTAAAACTGAATTTTTCAAAGGATTAAGAATCACCAATGAACATAGTATAGACATCGTGGAAATGATATTATCTGGATCAGTTAATAAGAAAATAGTATCAACTTTAAATGAACACAAAGTTAACGCCATTGGAATATCTGGCAAAGATTGCAACATGATTATATCTGAAGTAATTGGTATCAATCATGTTGATGGAGCACGAATCGATTTTGCAAATACAGGAATACCAGATCATGTAAATCCTGAGATTTTATATACATTACTAAATAATAATTTCGTACCAATAATTAGCCCCATTTGTATCTCCAAGACTGGAAGAACATTAAATACTAATGCAGATAGTGTTGCAGGAGTAATTGCATCTGCATTATGCGCGCAAAAATTGATTATTATGACTGATGTGGAGGGAATATTAGATGAAAATCAAAATCTCATATCTAAAACAAGTATTTCTGATATAGCAAATATGATTCAATCTGGAGTTATAAACAGTGGAATGATACCAAAGGTCGAAACTTGTATTGGAGCAATACAAAATAATGTGAAACATGCTCATATACTCAATGGCAATAAATATCATTTGTTGTTATTAGAGATCTTTACTCAAGCAGGATGTGGCACGTTAATTAATTCATAATATAGATTTACATCTATATTATACGACAATATATATTATTATGTTTCGTGGATTGATATTCTAAAAATTGCATCATACTATCCACTTGATCATCGTATCTTGATTTTGGAAACAATAATAACTCACTTTCAAATTCTCTCAACCAATGCGCTTCCCTTGGTAAAAAAATACGCTTGGATTCTATAATAGGAATTATACGAACAAAGCGTGATAATTTATCATTTAATGGATTAATACTAATAATAGGAAGGTTTTTATTTAATTCTTGTATCAATTGTTGTCCACTAGCTTTATTTTCAATCAATATAACACTTGCATTCCATTTTTTCCATTGTGATATTGTTAGCTTTTTTAAAGCGCTATATTGCAATCTATTACGCTCAATATCCAACAAGTACAAACCTCCATGCATTATACTCCAAGTGCTACAAACACTGTAATCCGCGGTATCAGAATCAGAAATAGCAGTATCCCAACTTTGTATTGTAGTACCTTCGCGCATATTTTCGTATCTCTGGAGCCATTCAAGATTGATAAATTGACTCGTTGATTTGATGGGTGATTGTTGATATTGTGCAGCAAAAGCATGAGACCCTATTTCTATTTTAATTTTTTTAATTTCATCATATCCATCACGCTCTGGGTGTAAAATGTCTCCAATGAATCGTTTTTGCAATCCAGGATTGATTGGAATCTCCTCATTCTCTTTAGATATTATCGGAAGATTCAAATGATTCCAAAGATCTGGAAATTTTCTCAATAAATATCCTGTCAAATCATCATCATGCAATCTCTGCATCACAACAACAATACTACTTGTTTTTCTGTTGTTTAATCTACTAATTAAAACATTTTCAAACCATCTATGTATTGATGTTCGTTTTATTTCACTTTCAATGTCATTTGGATTGTGAGGATCATCAATAATGATAATATCACCACCCTCACCAGTAAGAGTACTATTGACGGAAGTAGCAAATCTAAAACCATGCTGAGTGGTATAGAATTTGTTTTTTTCATTTTGATCATTTTTTAATCTAACATTCGGAAATAACTCTCGATACCATAAAGAATTCATTACATCTCTTGTGTCTAGAGAATGTTTTATACTCAATGCATTGGAATAACTAACAACAATAATTCTCAAATTAGGATTGCATCCTAATAAGAATGCAGGCCAAGCAACACTCACAATAATTGATTTCAAATATCGCGGTGGAATATTGATGATTAATCTTGATATTCTTCCAGATACAAGGCAATGTAAGTTATGGGATATTGCATTAATATGCCAATTCCATTGCAACACATTATTTGGAGAAACAGTGTTAAACACTTTCTCGATAAAACTCTCAAAATCTGATCTCAATATCGCATTCAATAATAATTTCTTATTCATAATATCATTTTGATATCTTTGCATGTATCGTAATAATCTTTATATTCAGATGTTTTATCATCTTTATATATGCTAGCGATTTGACATAGCATACCTTGCTTTACAGAACCTGGTATTAGATCAAGATTAGAATATCCAGCTGAATATTGAATAGTAATAAGTCCATTATTCGGTAGAGTAACATTGAGAAATTCCAAATATGCAATCTCAGTAAAAATACGACATTGATTCACTAAATCTATTTTGATTAGATTTCCATAACTATCCGTGAGAGATATATTATTTACTGAGATCACTGGACTATATGGTAAATATAGTTGCCTTGGAATATAATCTTTGATGATTAATTTTTTATCTTGCATTCTGAAAGATCTACCTGTGTATACTTCAGCATAATCAATTACACAATTGTATATCATGGTAAGTGTCAAGTCTTGCGATAAGTCATCAGAATCAATATTTAAGAAATTCTTAATACCCTGTAAAGATAATACCGGTGTTTGAGAAGCGCTAATCGCTTGATCTTGGATAAAAAAATTTCCTTGCATGACTTTTGCCTGAAACATACTAACCTCGCGTATAAAATTTTATGTAATGAGTTGACAGTAACTTCGTAATTACTAATGCGCAAAACGAAATGCATTACATACCAAAGGTAGTATGCATTTCGAATTCTGTAATTTAAGGTAGAAATACTACAATAGATCACACGAACAGATATATAAGGTACAAGTACGGATATATCCTGTTGCATAACTGCAACAGGATAATGAAATACGATTTAATGTCATACAAAATATATACATATGACTATTAGTTCAGGAAGCAGATTGATTGCGTAATATATTCTTTCGTTATAACAGCAATACTCAATATTAATTTATTGGTCTTTCTGGGCACAAATCATTAATATTTTCTCTTATATTATTCTTACAACTAGACTCAGAATATTTTTCATCCATGTTTGAACAAGAAGTAAGACATATAAAACATAATATAGTAAATAGAAATTTCATTTCACACATTAATTTACGAATGTAATATACAATGAAATTGCACTATTTACCATCCAATATAATGAGAAATTGATTACAAAGATCCCAAATATCATTTGAATAGGTGCTATAATGAAAATCAATTGGACATTTTGTAAAATTTTAGATATCACACCAGTCATTACATATAATAAAAATGATAACGAAATCATTGGAATTGAAATAATTAATATATAATTTAATGTTTTTGGTATTAAATTATATAAATACTGTATATCTATAGAATTTTGATATAAAATAAATTTTAATAAAATAGCTATATATCCTGAATTTAAAATCAATACAGAACATAGAGATTCCATAAACACACTCAATATATCATTATTTGATTTAGATAAAGGATTTAATATTATAGTATTCATCATTCCCGTACTTATGGATATCAATCTACCAATTTCTGTGAATATACTAAAGGATATTTTCAATATGGAGTACATTATAAATGACATGATGATGTAATCTACAATATTCAATATCGCAATATTCATATGTACAATATCAAGATTACATACACACAGAGCAATTGATAACGATATCAAAGTAATCTTTGGTAAATGCATTAATCCAGGTAATGCAGATAACATTAGTGCGTATCTCAATACAAATAATATTGCAATTAATAATTTATGAGCATCAAAATCTATCAACATAATGCTCTCAACCAATCATTTATATCTGATATTTGATCATATGACATAAGATTGGGATAGTGACCGAAGCCTGGATATTCTTTAATGATTAATTTACTATTGACATTAATCATATCATTCACGATTTTCTGTGTTAAAACTTTGGAGTTTTTTCCTCTCAATACCATAATCGGAATCGAAATTCTTTGAAATAATAAAGTAAAATCTATTACATTTAAATTTTGAATGTCATCATATAAGCGTCGCACTATCTTGTAATCATATGCGAATCGATATTGGTCTCCTGATCTTGTTATACTATGACGCCCAATATGTTGAAAATCTTGTATTTTACACGGATCAAGCATAATCTTTAACTCCGATAACGCTTGTTCATAAGTATGAAATATATAATGTTGAGACAATAAATTGTATATCGTATGTAAAATATCAGAATTAATACTCATACCAATATCATTGAGCAGTAGACTAGATATTGTAGTTGGATAATAATTTGCAAGATACATACCAATAATCCCACCCATAGAAGTTCCGATATAGTGTACTTGATCTATTTTGAGATATCGTAATAGAGTTATAACTTGCTTGCAGTATGTGATATAATTATAATCCGCAATCCGATCCGAGTAATCACTTTCTCCGCGACCTATAATATCAAGCGATATGCATCTATATGATTGAGATAATTTAGATATCAAGACATCAAAATCATGTTTATTTCTAGTAATCCCATGAACACACAATACAACTTTATCACTACTACCAACGTCGTAGAATGCAATACGTCCAAAATCCCTAGATGGGAAAAATTTTACTCCATAGTGAAGCATTCTATAATATCTCCTAATTTAAAATCTTGAAACTTTGCAATTGAAATACCACATTCATATCCCTTACCAAGTTCTTTAACGTTATCTTTGATATGTCTTAACGATTCAATGACGCTCTCATATATCATAACGCTATCGCGCAGTATTCTCACGGCACAACCTCTTGTTATTTTGCCTTTTGTAATATAGCTACCAGCTATATTGCCTATTTTTGAGACTCGAAATATATTCCTAATTTCTGCTACTCCCACAATCACTTCTTGTTGTGCATTATCGGTGTTATTACCCAAAACCATCAATTTAAGATCATCAATCACACTATATATCACTCTATGAGATATCACTCTAGTATTATTTTCTTTTATAATAGATCTAGATCGTACATCCCCTTTTATATTAAATGCTATTATTATAGCATTTGACACCTTAGCCAACATAGCATCAGATTCTGATATCTTACCAACGCCAGAATGCAATATCACGTATCGCACATTTTCTATATCTAATTTACTAATCGAAGATACAAGAACCTCTCTCGATCCTTCGGTATCAGATTTTACTATAATTTTCACTTCCTGTATATCATCTGCATCATTGATCAATGCATCAAGATTTGATATTTCATCGCGATCAATTTGAGTATTTTGACTTCTTTGAGATGTATCTGGTTGATTATGTTCAGATATATATTTAGCATCAGAAATAGATTGTACCACATGAAACATATCTCCCGCTCCAGGTAAAGAATCCAGCCCCATAATTTCTGCAGGAGTTGATGGACCTGCTTCAGTAATCATTACACCAGAATCATTGCGCAATGATCGTATCTTTCCACGAACACTCCCAGACACAATAAGATTATGACAATGTAGTGTACCATTTTGAACAATAACGCTTGCAATTGGACCTATTTTAGCATCCATTCTTGATTCTAATACAACACCTACAGCATCAGATGTAATATCTGCTTTAATGTCCATCATTTCAAATTGCAATAAAATCATCTCTTGCAACTCATCAATGCCCTCGCCTGTTTTTGAAGAAACATTTACATATAGTGTATCACCATTTAAATACTCAGTTACTATGTCATGACGCGCAAGATCTTCATGTACTTTTTGAGTATTAGATCCCGGCATATCAATTTTGGTAATTGCAATAATAATTGGAACTTTAGCAGATTTTGCATGATTGATTGCTTCAATGGTCTGGTCCTTTACGCTATCAGTAGCAGCAATTACCAAGATTGCTATATCTGTCACATTTGCACCCCTCATGCGCATAAATGTAAATGCTTCATGACCAGGGGTATCGATATATGTTATACTGTCATTGTTTTTTAATAAAACACGATATGCACCTATACTTTGAGTAATTCCACCAGCTTCTCTATCCGCAACACTAGTGTTGCGGATGCAATCCAATAGAGAGGTTTTGCCATGATCAACATGCCCCATTACAGCAACAATAGGTGGTCTATGTACTAAATTGCACGATTGTTTAATGGAAGAGGATAGAATGTCATTAATCTTTTCTGCATTATCTTTAATCGCCTCAGATTCATGACCAAACATGCGCACAATTTGTGATGCAACATCATATGGTATGTGATCATAATCAACTATTGCGAATCCCTTAATTCTATTTCGTAAGATATTAATCTTAATACACATCTCTCGAGCTAACGTCAATAAAGACACTTCTTTTGCAATGCTAATCTTGCGCACAATATGTGATACTTTTTTAGAACCACGAGAACTAGATCTTCTACGAATGGACAGATTATTTCTCATAACGCGCCGCACTCTCGCACCCTCCGACATGGTATCTTGAGTAGATATCGTATCCTGAGTAGTAGAATCTTCTACAGATAATCTCAATTTATTAACTTTTTGTTTTCTTTCTTTGTCCGTTGAGTGTACTCTCTTAAGAGATCCTGCATAATCATTCGCACTAACTTTATATTGTTTTTTATGTAAATTTTTACTTGAATTACTACCCAAGCTCATTGTCAGATTAAGGTTCTTTTTAATTGCAGTGGCTCGATTTTGCATTACTTCCTTTGCAGTGCTCACTTGTTTCGATTCTATAGATGGGGTAATAAGACGTGCCGCACTTTCTTTGGGATCGAGTTTCTGCTCATTTATATTTTCACTTTTCTTCCCAAGAGCAAGTTTATTTTTAAGAGCCGATATATCCACTTTCTTGCGAGATCTACGAAATTCTACTGTAACACCCCCTAAAGACACAGATATACCAATAAATTCAAATCCACCGCAATTTCTCTCTCACACTAACTATTATGCCACCTAATTCATCTATGTCCACAGACCCTTTAATGATATCACGCAGTTCATATGATGATAATACCGCAACCTGCTCTAGAGAATGAATTCCAGCTTGATCCATCGCTTGCATTTGTTCAACATTTAATATATCAATGCAAATCTCCTTTAGCTCATCATGGATTTTTGTGTCTCGAATTGCATCTTGCTCTCGCTCTAAATCTGAAATCAAATATTTTGCGGCTGTCTCAATTATTCTTTCTGCTTCTTGTGTAGAACACATTTCAAGAAACTCATTAGATTGCGCGTATGCAACATCTTGTATAGAAAGAAATCCTTCAGAAATTAATAATTGACACATCATTTCACTTACCCCCAGTATCTCTTTAAAAATCCTGACTGCAGATTCAGATTCTTGCTTAGTGCGATCATGCTCATCTTGTTTGCTTAAAACTTTAATTTTATATCCAGTTAATTGAGATGCCAAGCGAACATTTTGACCTCTTCTTCCTATTGCTTTATGTAAATCTTCATCTTCTACAACCATTTCCATGGAATTAGAATTTTCATTAATCACAACTTTTTTAATAGGAACATTCATAGCGTTAACAACGAAATCCGTATCTGAGTTGGTGTATCGTATAATATCAATCTTCTCATTATTAATTTCTGATCTAATCATTGTAATTCTATTTCCTTTCACACCAACACATGCACCTACCGGATCAATTCCTGGATTCACTGAATGAACTGCTACTTTCGACAAAAAACCCGCATCCCGAACAACACCGCGTATTGCTATATCTCCATCACTAATTTCTCGTACATGAGAGCAAAATAATGCTCTCAAGAATTCTGGGCTTTTTCTAGAGAGGTATACTATACGATTCTTCAATTCATCCACTCTAGGTTGATCCACTCTTATAACGACAGATCCTATATTGTCTCCTATGCGCACAACCTCTCCTTGTATGCATTCTTCATGCGATAATAACGCTTCTACTCCACGAGAAATCTCTATTGTAAATCCGCGACGATCAATACTCTTGACATTTCCACGCACCATGTCATATATCATTTTACTGTATTTTTTGTATTGCTCATTCAGCACAGAAAAATTTATTGCAACTCCTATTGCTTTTTTCATCAAAGCAAAGCCTTTGTGATTTACATTAAGAAAATTCACAGGATAAGAAATGACATCTCCCACTTTACATCCTTCGCATATCTTTTGAGCTTCAGGTAAAGAGATTGTAATGCAATCCATATCACTAGACGCAATATCATCCATGCATACCAATGCTTTGCGTTGTATTGCAATCTCGCCATTAGCTCTGTTCACGTTCACAGTAAAACTATCAGAATCTCCATATTCGGATTTTAATAGAGATAAAACCGCTTTCTCTAACGCAATAAAAAGACCTTCTTTAGGAATCATTTCCCTAGCAGAGATATCTTCAACCACTTCTAAAATAGCCCCCCCATAACTAGAAGTGCTTTCCAAGCCTAAAAATGCAACCATGCCAACCTTATTCTTTACTTTCCGTAACCTGTTTCACAATCGCACCAATTTTATTTGCTGTATTGGCAACATACACACCAACATTCATCAATGCAGATATTTTTCCCTGAGCGGTGCCTTTATTGCCCATAACAATAGCACCAGCATGACCCATTCTTCTCCCTGGCGGAGCAGTAGCACCAGCAATAAATCCAACTATTGGCTTTATACATCCAACTTTATTAATATATTCTGCCACATCTTCTTCTTCTGATCCACCAATTTCGCCAATCATGACAATAACATCCGTTTGTGCATCTGCAATAAACATCTTCACTGTATCCAATATACTAAGACCATGAACCGGATCTCCACCAACACCAACACACGTACTTTGACCCAGACCTACTTTCGTTACTTGATCCACCGCTTCATATGTCAAAGTACCAGATCTAGATACAATTCCAACCCTACCAGGATTGTGTATATACCCAGGCATAATACCAATTTTACACTCTCCTGGAGTGATAATACCTGGACAATTTGGCCCAATTAACTTAGTACCTAATTGATTTAAACGCGCTTTAACATGAATCATATCATGCACAGGTATACCTTCAGTGATGCAAATTACCAATTCAATACCTGCTTCTGCAGCTTCTAATATTGCTGCTGCTGCGAATTTTGCAGGAACATATATTACACTTACATTTGCACGTTGATGTTCAACTGCATCTGCGACAGATCCATATACAGCGACACCAAGGTGGGTGGTACCAGCTTTACTTGGATTCACACCCGCCACTATCTTGGTCCCATAACTCAAGCATTGTTGAGTATGAAAAGTACCATTCTTACCAGTCATACCCTGACATACAACACGCGTATCCTTATTAATCAATATTGACATTATTTAATACCTTAACTTGCTAACTTCACTGCCTTCTTAGCAGCTTCCAAGAAATCATCTACGTATATCATACCAAGACCTGATTCCATGACAATCCTTCTACCTTCTTCAGAATTTGTACCTTGCAATCTCACTATCATAGGTAGAGATATACCACTACTCTTCACCCCCTCAACAATTGCTGTTGCTATCATGTCGCACTTTACAATTCCACCAAAAATATTCACAAATATAGAATTAACACTGTCATCAGACGTGATCATTTTTAATGCCTTCTCTACCATTTCTTGATTTGCGCCACCACCAACATCCAGGAAATTTGCCGGATTACCTCCACAATGTTTTACAGTATCCATAGTTGCCATTGCTAGACCAGCGCCATTGACCATGCATCCAATGTTGCCGTCTACTTGTATATAATTTAATCCTACACTACTAGCTTCAAATTCCACGCTATTAACTTCATTGGGATCATGTAATTCCAATACATCCGGATGCTTATAAGTTGCATTATCATCAAATTCGACCTTAGCATCAAGAGCAATGAAATTTCCTCTTTTCGTTCTCACGAGAGGATTGATTTCTATCTGATTAACATCCTTTTCTTGTGCAAATTTATACAGAGATTTAACAATTTGAGATAATTCTTCTATTTGAAGAGAATCATGAACGTTCAAGGCAGAAATAATGTTTGATATATTTTGATCATTCAGCTCATTTATCGGATCAATCTTCTCATTGAGAATTTTTTCTGGTGAGTCATGAGCTACATCTTCAATATTCATACCACCTTCAGTAGACACAACAAACGAAAGACATTCATTTGCTCGATCAACAACCAAACTCAGATAATATTCATCTTGAATATCACATCCTGATTCAATATACACACGCCTCACAATCTTTCCCTCGGGACCGGTTTGCTTGGTCACAAGATTCATACCCAAGATTTCGCGCGCTCTCTGCTGAGCATCTTCAATAGATTTACATACTTTAACACCGCCACCTAAACCACGTCCACCAGCATGTATTTGCGCTTTCACTACAACAACATCACTCTCAGATCTCGACATCACATCATCTATTGCCATGTCAATTTGAGATTCATTGTATACAACTTGACCATACAATATAGGAATACCATATTGCTTGAAATAATCTTTTGCTTGATGTTCATGTATGGATGGCATAAATTTTCAATTCAAGAATAGGAAACATGCTATCTGATGATCCCAACGCAAGCAAGATACAATGTTTTTTCATCTAGTAATTGACATCAGATATAATATCAACTATATTGGATTTAATATTTAGATTGGTATTGTGATATGGCAAAAGATATAACAGAAAATTCAATAAATCTTTCGTCAGTAATAGACGCTTGTGGTGATTATATATTACATTTGATAAATAAACTTAGAATTGAACGTGCTAATGAACACGAAAAACAACAAGCTGCAGGGATATTAAATTTTATGCGACAAGAAGGTTTTCTGGAGTCAGGGGATTCTACTATATTTACAGCTGATGGACAATTACAATATTCTGAAAATGCATATGATGCTCTTGTCGCGTCTGCTGCGATGTTTGCTCTTGCGAAGAATGACCCAGAAGTTGCAATGAGAATTGGTGTTCAAATCGCTGTCATGCAAGGTGATAGGGATCTCACGGATGAAGTGGATTATCACATTGGATCTCATCGTCGCATCCAACTAACCAGTGCTTAACCAGTGCTTGTGGTGCTCGACAAATATTTGCTGTTGCGCATGCACCAGAAGTAGCTGCTGTTGCTTAAATATTCAAGCTTTACATCTCGCTTCTACTTGTAATTGGATATCTCCACTCTCTCCCAAATGAGAGTTTGGTGAGTTTCGGACCAACTGGAGCTTGAGAGCGCTTGAATTCTGCTCTCTTAATCATATTTGCAATCTTTCTCACAAGATCTTTGTTGTGAATACTGATATTATCTACAGACATCGAGTCTTCAATTAAATTTTTTAAAATATTGTCAAGCACATTATACGGTGGTAGCGTGTCAGAATCTTTTTGGTTATGTCGCAATTCTGCAGACGGAGCTTTCTTGAGTATATTCACTGGTATCGGCTCAATAACATCTTGCGAAATTGAATATTGAGGAATGATGACATTGCGGTATACCGATAATTCATATACTGAAGTTTTGTATACATCTTTTAATGGAGAAAAACCACCACACATATCTCCATATATAGTCGAATAACCCGTGGCTAATTCAGATTTATTCCCAGTAGATAACACTAAGTACCCTGTTTTATTGCTCAGTGCCATTAAAAGATCACCTCGGATTCGTGCTTGAAGATTCTCCTCAGTAATATCCGCTTTATGATATCTAAATACATCCCTTAAAGATTCGAGATATCTATCATAAATCGTATCTATTGCTATAATATCATGCTGAATATTAAGATTCTTGATTAAATTCTGAGCATCATTCTTACTGTCTTCTGTAGTATATTGAGATGGCATCATCACTGCACGCACTTTATTTTGTCCCAGAGCATCTACTGCCAATGTAGTACATAATGCAGAATCAATTCCGCCAGAAACTCCTACTAATACACCTGATATATCATTCTTGTGAATGTAATCTTGTAGACTTAAAATCAGTGCATGATACCTAGTCGCAATGGAATTTTCTGATTCAATATATATTCCATCCATGCATCTCATATCACCATTAATCTTCTGCCACTCACTATATTCAATTGCTTCTTCAAATTCTGGTAATATAGATACAACGCTACCACTCTTATTTGCAATGAAAGAACCGCCATCAAACACTAATTCATCTTGACCTCCAACTTGATTCACATATATCAAAGGGCGTGAAGATTTTAAACAGTATTCTTTTACTCGATTAAATCTCTCTTGTAATCTCCCGTCATAATATGGAGATGCATTCATTGCAATTGTTATGTCATAATTTTCTTCTGGTGGATCACCTCTCCATATATCCTCACAGATCCTAAGATTAATACGAATCCCATCAATTAATATTGGATTATTATTATGACCTTTTTTTAATGTTCTATATTCATCAAATACATCACGATATGACAGCGTTGATTTTGTCACAACATTTTGTATTGCACCATCTTGCATAACAAACGCAGCATTGTACAAACATGAATCATGCATATATACACCACCAACAATCATAATTGTGTTATGATTTGTAATTCTAGATAACGCATCAATCGCATTGATTGTTTTAGCACGAAAAGAAGATCGACACAGAAGATCATCTGCTGGGTACCCCGTAACAGACATTTCAGAGAAAATCACAATATTTGCACCATTTGAATTAGCTTGGCGATATATATCTTGAATTCTTTCACAATTTCCTACAACATCACCAACGCAATAATTAATTTGAGCAATACAAATTTTCATATTTCAACCATCTAAAAATCACTCTCTTGCATTGCATTAGGTAAATGATTCAATGTAATTGAATCCGAAGAAAATAATCCTTTTTCCATTAGCATATCAAGATGCATTTTACGAGATAACATATCACCATTAGTATCACCGTTAATAATGGAATCAATATTCTTTAATTTATTGTCAAATAACATGCTTCGTATCATGCTATTCATTCTTATAACCTCCATCAACGGTACATAATCCCTACCATTTGTACATATTTTTAAATCTTGATGTATGACACCCAATAAAGAATGCATTAATAAATCTCGAGCATCATGTGATGCTATATTTAATATGCGCATTAATGCACTTGTAGCTGATCTCGCAGAAATACTCACAATTACTAAAAATCCTTCGTGTACAATGTTACATATTTCATGTAACACTTGATGAGTTAAATCAAAGTCAATAAGAATAAATCGTGAATTCATTTTTTTGATTGCATTTAATAATTTCATCTGCTGATCACAATGCTTTGGAAGATTCAAAGATGAGATGCTATGATCTTGACTTATTATGATTGAGTTTTCTTGAGATTTTGCTATCGCACACATTGTAGTAGAACGACCACCACATATTTTACTGGACATTACAACAAGACCACTTTCATGCTTTAACAAATCCTCTACTTGATTTGGTAAATATAAATCAGAAATTCGTATCTGATACTTTGGATAAAATCTTAATGAGATCTTAAATGATGATATTGTTTTGATGATTGTCACATCAATTTCCATCGCATTAAATATATATATGCCATTAAATACATAATCAAAGCTTTGATTATTGGTTAAATCCTTCACTGTTTCATCTAAAGATTCAATAGCAGGAGATTGTAATTTATGTATCACATTGCATATTCTAATGGTTGGAGGCACTCCAATGCAAAGATATAAATAATCAGCACCACGCTCAGATGCAACCGATAATAATTGATCTATTCCTATAGTCATATATAACCAATATATATAACAAATCATTACTCATCAACATTTCGATATAGTTAAACTATATGATCAATCTAATCGTTCTATGAACTCCTCAAATAAATACTTTGCATCATCTGGACCTGGTGAACCCTCTGGATGAAACTGAACTGAATATATATTCATATCTTTGACTTTAAACCCTTCAATAGATTTATCAAATAGAGATGTGTGGGTTATCTCAATATTATCTGGGATTGTATCTTGATCTATAACATAACCATGATTTTGACTAGTAACGATTACTCTATTTAATGCAATGTCATATACCGGATGATTTGCTCCGCGATGTGGATTCATCATTTTTTTTGTCTTACATCCAAGAGATAGAGCCATGATCTGATGACCCAAGCATATACAGAATATTGGTACTCCAGATTCAATTAATGCAATAATCTCACTCTTTGCATAATTCATAATCCTTTCAGGATCTCCTGGGCCATTAGAGATCACGATACCATCTGGATTATGATTCAAAATATCTTGTGCGCATCCTTTGCGAAGTGGCTCTATTACAACGCGATGATTCATATCTTTTAATGTACGAGATATCCCATATTTCAATCCACAGTCTACAACAACAATATTTTTATCTCCAGTTTCATTGAAAACATTAGTATCATTGCATCTCGTATGATATACCAAATCTACATCACTATATTTCATTGAATTTAATCCAGATATTGTCTCTTTTAAATCTGTTGATTCATCGCAATGTATGATAATCCCATTTTGTGGACCCTTGTTTATTATATGACGCGCAATTTCCCTAGTATCAACACCATATAATCCAGCAATATCATATTGTTTCATCCAATCAATAAGATTCATAGCATTATGATGATGATTTGTCTCAATGATATTTTCACGAATTACAATTCCTTTTGCGTGTATAATTTCTCGTTCATTATCCAATATATTGATTCCAACATTTCCTATATGTGGAAATGTGAAAACTATAATCTGCGCAGCAAATGATGGATCTGTTATAGTATGTTGATAACCAGACATACTAGTGGTAAAGCATATCTCTGCATAAGTTGGTGCTTTTGCACCAAAACCATAACCGTAAAATATACCACCATCTTGCAAAATCAAAGCAGAATCAAAATTTTGAAAATTCATACCTATCTAATTATATCATTATATTCTAAACGAGCTGCCGCCTCTGATAACAATACCACAATTGACAATAATGGATTCATTGTATCTGATGATACATCAATGAAATCAGCACCCATAGAATTTAAATTCATAAAATTATCCTTGTTCTTGTTATATCTCATTAAATTACCAAATGCACTAGAATTAACATAGTACACTAAGTGTTCTGCTGAATAAGAATTACCAACCTGGATGTCTGTTTTAATACCTTCTTGCACAAGAACTCGCGTATTACGCGTTCCGTGTTTAACGGTATGCATTTTTTTTCTAGCATTCCTACTGAAGTTCAACACTTCATTAGCTTCAAACACCGCAACTACACCCATACCATATGTACCATGATCAGATTTTATGAATACATATGGTTTTTCAGTAATATTATGCCGTTTATATTCAATTGCGATATCACGAAGAAGTTGATCCACGATCTCAGATAGTCTATCCATGCCACTACCATCCATAAAATCAACATCATCACATACTCTTGTTTCAACTGTAAACATCCATGGATCAATTCCAATACACTCTGACATTTCATGCACAAGAGAGTTATAATATTGAAAGTAAGTATCTTTTTTTCTACAGCACCACCCAGTTCTTATGTTTGGAAATATATCTTGTTGATTTATATCTTGAAGTATATCATATAACGACTTACTAAGAAGATCATTGTTGATTATGAGCACATCTGGATCAAATAATTCACGTGCAACAGCTCTATTATTAAGGCATGTCATTGGAAAAATTGAGAATTCTCCAGTTTTTATGCTATTAATTTTTAATGCTTCATCAATGAATGGATTCATAATCTCACATTGATATCCCGCAAGGTGAAAAATATCTCTCATACTTCCAATATTCTCTAAATACCGAATATTTCTAGTATAATTCTCTGGTACGATTGCTATTTTGGTAGCATTTGGAGAAGTTCGACAGAGATATTGCTGCATTAATGTTACTGCAAGTTGAACTGAAGTGTTATTAAAATTATTAAATCCCGCGGGAAAAAAATTTGCATCCACAGGTGCAATTTTATAAGCATTGGATCTAATATCGCACGACAAAAAAGGCTCTTTCTCCAAACCATCACATTTATTTAATATTAAATCTCGCATTCGAGAAAGAATATAAGATGAATTATTTTTTCTTAAAACTCCTAATGACATAATTAATCCAGGTTTGTATCCAAGAATCATTATTCACATTCTTGTGTTCATTAGATTGCATAATATGCGATACATTTGTAGAGGTAATTTGAATCCTTCTATCGGAAGGAATGATATTTTTATCGCGTATTACTCTAAATTGAGAAGTTTCATACGAAGCATCTTTTTCTATTCTAATACTAGAGCCAAATCTAGATTCAATATCCACTAAAATTGCCTTCCCATGATTCAATATATACGATATTACGTCATCATGCATGTACACAATCAAGATACCGGGACCACCACTCAATAATTCATTTTCAATAGATGTGATTATCCCAGCAAATGCAGTCTCAGGAGATCTAATATATCCCGAGCCAGAACATCTAGGGCACAAAATCGCACAAGATTCCATGATTCCTCTTTTGAGTCGTTGTCGAGATATAATAACAATACCAAATTCATTAATAGAACCTATAGTGTGTTTCGCTTTGTCTCTTTTGAAGCTTTCTTGTAGTAATTTTTCAATTTCATATCTACTTTTAGGGTTCTCCATGTCAATGAGATCAATTGCAATAAGTCCACCAATGTTGCGCAATATTACATGCCTTACTATCTCTAATACAGCTTCTTTGTTGGTTTTTTCTGCAGTTTCATGAACATTTTTAGAATCTGCTATACTACCAGAATTCACATCAATGATATGTAGCGCTTCAGTAGTGTCAAGTATTAAATATCCACCTGATTTTAAATCCACTCTACTTGAGAATAAAGAATCGATATTTTTTTCAATTCTATAATGTGAAAACATTCCAGTCTTCCCTCTATACAATCTGACTTGTAAGTCCTGACGAAATCTTTTAACAAAGTCTTTTACTTTTTTATATTCTTCATAATTATCAATCACTATTTCACTTGTATTTGGGAGATCTAAAATGTGGTTTTTCACCATTCTATCAGATTCGTGCAAAATACTCGGGCATTTCATCTTACTCGCAATCACCTGAATCTTCGTCCACAATTCACACAAATACTCCAAATCAGAATCAATGTCTTTCTTTAAAATACCACTAGCTGCCGTACGCACAATAATACCATGATTCTTATCATAAGCACATTCTCTTATAATGCTCTCAAGTCTATGCGTTTCTTTGTTATCATTGATCTTATCAGAGATGCATATTCCGTCATTTGCATCCACAGACAGAACCAGATATTCCCCGAAAAGATGGATATAAGTAGAAAATGATGGCCCTTTGTTTCCTCTTGGCTCTTTTATTACTTGCGCTATCAACATAGTACCACGCGGAATGCTGCTGATTACCTTATTAATTCTTGATCTATGATCACATTCATTGCTTAAATCACAATAAGACGGATTAAGATCCGATATTTGTAAAAATCCTTGTTTATCACCACCACCATAATCAACAAATATCGCATTGAGCGACTGCTCAATTCTTTGTACAGTGACAATATATATGCAATCCATATTTGCAACATTGCGACGTTCACAGTCAAATCCCGATAGCTCATCACCATCCATTCTACATACTCTAGTCTCATATGCATTAGCATTGACAAAAAGTTGTGTTTTGGGATTTTCCATAGGGAAGTAGAAGTATGATTTCATTGTACATCCAACAATATCAAATGTGAAGAAAGAATTGAGGTTTATATTTAATGTATTCAAAGATATAATGAGATGTATCATATTAGTTCATAAGAATATCAATAAACATGAAAATAGAAACCAATTTTTGTTCCAATTCAAATATACAAAAAGCTTACATTAAAAGTACAAATGATAATGATCTTTTGATTGGAATGAAAAAAGTCATCATCAAAGAGGGAAAAGAGTGCGTGTATCTTTACGATACCAGTGGACCACATCGCAATGCAGCATCGGATGTATCGCAGGGAATTATAAGGTTACGAGAATCATGGATTTTAAAGCGAGATGATACAGAATTATATCCAGGAAGAGAGATCACATTGCAAGACAATGGATTAAGAGAATATGAATCTTATAGAACACATCAAAATGAGTTTCCTATTAATCACACTCCTCGCCGCGCAAAACAGAACCATATTGTGACACAGAGTCATTATGCGAAACAAGGCATTATAACCAAGGAAATGGAATATATAGCGGCGCGAGAAAATATGAATTTGACATCTGAAAAACGAGATACTAAGGGAGGATCTTCGTTTCATGCAACAATGCCAAATGAAATTACACCTGAGTTCGTGAGAAATGAAGTTGCTGCAGGAAGAGCAATAATTCCATCTAATATCAATCATCCAGAATCTGAGCCAATGATCATTGGTAGGAATTTCCTTACAAAGATCAACGTTAATATTGGAAATTCAGCAGTAACTTCTTCCTTAGAAGAAGAAGTGGAAAAAATGATATATTCAGTGCAATTTGGCGCTGATAATATCATGGATTTATCAACTGGGAAAGATATACATAAAATTCGTGAATGGCAAATTAGAAATTGTCCAGTTCCAGTAGGGACAGTGCCAATATATCAAGCATTAGAAAAAGTGAATGGAATTCCAGAAAAATTATCTTGGGAAATATATCGCGACACTCTTATTGAGCAAGCAGAGCAAGGTGTAGATTACTTTACAATACATGCTGGCGTGTTACGTGAATTGGTTCCAAAAGCAATTAGAAGAGTTACTGGAATTGTATCTCGTGGTGGAGGAATAATGGCACACTGGTGCACAGCTCATCAACAAGAGAATTTCCTATATACTCATTTTGAAGATATATGCGAGATCATGAAAGCTTATGACGTAGCATTTTCTCTAGGTGACGGATTAAGACCTGGTAGTATTGCAGATGCTTGCGATGAATCTCAGTATGCAGAATTAGAAGTACTGGGAGAATTAACAAAAACTGCATGGAAGCATGACTGCCAAGTTATGGTTGAAGGCCCAGGGCACATACCGATGCATCGCATCAAAGAGAATGTAGATAAACAAATTGCAATGTGCGATTCTGCGCCTTTTTATACATTAGGACCCCTAGTTACGGATATCGCACCAGGGTATGATCATATCACAAGCGCAATTGGTGCAGCTATGATAGGTTGGTATGGAACTGCAATGTTGTGCTATGTTACACCAAAAGAGCATCTCGGATTACCATCTAAAAAACACGTGCGTGAAGGGATTATAGCATATAAAATCGCAGCACATTCAGCAGATCTTGCTAAGGGTCATCCCAAGGCAATTCATCATGATAATGTATTATCGCAAGCAAGATTTGAATTTAGATGGGAAGATCAATTCAATCTCGGACTAGATCCGGAACGTGCACGAGAATTGCACGATGAAGATATGCCACATGATAACGCAAAAACTTCACATTTTTGTGCAATGTGCGGCCCAAAATTCTGCCCAATGAAACTGACGCAAGATATATATAAAATGGAAGAATAAAATTATTGCATCCTTGGAAAGGCCTTGTAGGAATTTTCAGTTGTTATGATATCCATTTCTTCCACGGATTTGTTATGTATAGTAGCCAGAATACTGAGTATCTCTTTTATACAGTATGGCTCATTGTGCTTGATACCATGTTTTCGATACTTCTTGGGTATTAAATAAGGGCTATCAGTTTCAACCAACAATTTATCCTGTGGCACCATAGCTGCTATTCTTCTAACTTCTTCCGCATTATTGTATGTTAATATCCCGGAGAATGATATATACATGTTCAAATTTATTCCAACTCTTGCAAGTTTCTCGCCAGAAGCAAAGCAATGTAAAATACCTGAAAATTCCGCTCTTTTATACTCATATAATAACGTTGATATTACATCTTCATCCGCATTACGAGCATGAATCACAACGGGAAGATTTAATTTGCGCGCAAGATTTATATGCTGAACGAAACTTAATTTCTGATGATGTAAGTTTTCATCATTATGATATCGATCTATTCCAGTCTCCCCTATGGCAACAACCTTAGAATTCTCTGCATTAGTAAAATTCTCAATCATATCCTCAGGAAGATTCTCTCCTGAATTGACATAACATGGATGCACTCCTAATGCACAATATACATTACTATATAAATTTGTGATCTCATGAACGCGACTTATGCTCTCTATAGAGGTTGATATAGTAATACATCTCTTCACGCCATTAGATCTGGCCCGATCCAGCACTAAATCAAGATTATGATCAATCATATCTAAATGACAATGTGTATCTATGACCATATATTATATGGATAATTGAGATATAGCATCATGAAGAGTATCGTGAGAAAATTTTAATTGATTGTGTTCTTCCTCAGACAATTGTAACTCAATTATCTTTTCTACTCCATTCTTACCAATTACAGCAGGAACTCCAAGATATATATCGTTAAATCCATATTCACCATTCAATTTTACAGATGAACAAAATATTTGCCTCAAATTTTTCTTGTAAGAGCGAGCCATCTTATATGCACACATCGCTGGAGCAAAAAACGCAGATCCAGTTCTAAGGTGACCAACAATTTCCGCACCACCATTTCTTGCTCTATTTCTGATCTCATTGATCCTCTCTTTCGAGATCACTCCACGATTTATCAAATTATCCAATGAAACACCTTGCACCGTTGTGCTATTTATAAGTGGCACCATGTTATTATCATGACTACCAATCACATAAGAATGTATATCAGAACGAGAACAATTAAATTCTTCCGCTAAAAACATTCCAAACCTGGATGTATCCAATGCACCTGCCATACCTATAATTTTACGATCATCAAATCCTATAATTTTTTGCATTGAGTGAACCATCAAATCTAATGGATTTGTAATCACAATCACAAAGCTATTTGGAGCAAACTCTTTTATTTTGGAACCAACATTTTCCACGATCTTGCAATTGATATTAATCAAATCAGAGCGCTGCATACCAGGCTTACGAGGTACACCAGCAGTAACGATAATTACATCAGAGTCTTGAATTAAGGAAAAATCATCTCCTCCAACAATTTTACAATCAGAACAACTCAATATCGAAGATTGCGATAAATCCAAAGATTTACCAATCGCAATACCAGGGTCTAAATCAATCAATGAGACATATTCAAATGAATTGTCATGTATGCAATTCATTGCGATGCATCCTCCAATTTGACCAGCTCCTATAATGGATAATTTTGACATAATTTAACCTTCATCTTGTTTAAATAACACATGCTTGAATTTTGACATATCTTCCAGAATTCTTCCAGTGCCAGAAGCAACAGAGGATAATGGATCATTAGCTACAGAAACTGGCAATCCAGTAGCATTCTTTATCACTACATCAAGATTCTTAAGCAACGCCCCACCTCCAGACAGCTTAATGCCACGATCCACAATATCTGAAGACAATTCTGGAGGAGTATGCTCAAGCGCAACTCTTACTGCTTCTACAATCTGATTTACAGGATCTTGTATGCTGTCAGCAATATCAGCACTTGTAAGGCGAATCTCTTTGGGAATTCCTTCCAATAAGTCCCTACCCTTGACAAAGAATTCTTTTTTTTCATCATCACTCAGCACTTTCGCAGTCCCGATCTCTTTCTTAATTTTCTCAGCTGTGAATTCACCAATTAAGAGATTATGATGTCTACGTATATATTCCTGTATCGATAAATCAATTTTATCTCCACCAACACGAACAGATTTACCATATACTATACCACCAAGAGAAATTACCGCTACTTCTGTTGTACCTCCTCCGATATCAATCATCATGCATCCTATTGGATCTGTCACGGGAAGATCAGCACCAATTGCAGCAGCCATGGGTTCTTCCACTAAAAATACCTCTCTAGCACCAGCACCCTCAGCAGCATCGTGTATGGCTCTCCTTTCAACGGGAGTTGATCCAAATGGAACGCAAATTATGATTCTGGGATTATTAATTCTTTTGCCACTCACTCTTCTGATACAATTCTTGATCATTTCTTCCGCGCTACGGAAATCTGCTATTACACCATCTCGCAAGGGTCTTACTACTTTAATTTCTGGCGGTGTCTTTCCGATCATCAATTTTGCTTCCTGACCAAACGCATAAGGAATGTACGAACCTTTGTGACTCTTAAGTGCGATTACTGCTGGTTGAGTAAATAATATTCCCTTTCCTCTTGCATACACGACATTGTTTGCTGTGCCAAGATCAAGAGCAATATCGCTAGCAAAAATATCTATTCTAGGAATTGAGACCGATTTAACACATGAAAAACATGTGTTAAATGCATTCTTCATTAGATTCATCAAATCTCGCAATATGCAGTTAATATCTTACAGCAGTATCATGCTAACATGATTCAGTCAATAGTGTTGTAATCATTGATTGACTTGATTCAAATATATATGCAGAATTTTGCGGTGAAGATCCTATAGCTCAGCTGGTAGAGCACTTGACTTTTAATCAAGGTGTCGCAGGTTCGAATCCTGCTGGGATCATGAATATCACTTTCATTTGCCATGAACTTAATTTGATTTTTGTATTTCTTATATGAGATCAGAATTAATTTCGCACATCTAATCTTGATATCAAGATTTAGAACAAGAAAAATATAAGGCTCAAGAATCTAGCACAATGGATCATTTGTCATATCTTCCCAAATGTGGCTTGATTGGGTCCATGTTGATTGGATTGATAAAAAATTACTAATTGCAGAAAAAATCATTAAAGTAGTGATGACTGTATTTGACGGCAAGCATGGACGACTGAGTCCAGAAAACATTGATATGCTTGCTAATAATGCAGCGAAAGAATTAGAGAGACTCAAACAAATAAGAATGAATATTGATACTTTGTATAACGAGGATGGATCATTTAATTCAGAATCTAATTCCATCACCGGCATCTCAAGATTTGTAGCACTTGCAATGCTTCAATTTCATTGGTCCTCTAATAATCTCAATACTATATCACAAGATGATCAACGCAAAATCATATTATCTATTTCTCATGATATGAAGAATCATATTGAGAAATATATTGTGGAAACCCCTAGTAGTAGTTAAGGATTTGATATAAAATGACATTTTATTAGAGAGCTCTATATGTTGTTGGCTATAGTTTCATATATTAACAATACGTCTCCAATTTCAAATCAACCAAATAACATTGTAATAAGTGAAAAAAAAGTAAACAAATTTGATGCATCTATCGATGAATCAAATCCAATTGTACACACGAAGAATAATGAAGTAATAAAAACCACTCCAAATCCAATCGCAAACTATGTGCAATACAAGTTATTTGCGCATGATTTATTGGTATCTGGTCAGATACCAATACAGAATGGTAAAATTGATCCAAAATATACAGGTCCTATAAATATCAGTAATATCAACAATGGTATTGCTGGAGCTAAATTAGCAACAGAGAATCTTTTGAATCAGATCAAAAAAGCATTAAATGGAAACCTTGACAGAATTATAGGAGTGAAGAGAATCACTATATATGTGAATGCGGGAGATAGTTTTCACAAAGAACATTTGGTTGCGGATGGAGCTTCAAATACTATAATTAATGCCCTCGGAAAAAATATTGGAACTCACACACGAGTAGCAATTGGAGTATCTGATTTACCAATGAATGCTTCCGTAGAAGTATCTGGTGAATTTGCTATAAAATAATAGATCATGGGATCCCGTAGCTCAGTTGGTAGAGCGACTGACTCTTAATCAGTATGTCATAGGTTCGAATCCTATCGGGATCATTTCACCACAGTCGCGATATTGTAATGCACGCTTTTGTTATTATGGAAATTTCCTCTGGATCACAGGAAAAAACATTGCGTTTTAAAATTCGATGTATGTATCTCTTTAAGATTAATATATAAATAAACATACTTCGCGAATGTATATCCATAGATTTTAAAGAATTCAATACAATATCTACATGACTTTCACATCTCAGTGCAATAATCCTTATGATTTCATGCAATCCTTCTTTATTAGCATCGGAATATATATCTTCAAGCTTTATACCAACATCATACAACATATCGTACGGTAATTTGCATTTTTGTGGCTTATGATAAGTATTTCGTATTATGTTTCCTAGCATGATGGCACATGCTGCATGATATACTATCTCGTTTAGATTGTTATTTATTCCAATCACATAAAGCGTGGATTTTATATGTAATCCAATTGTCTTAGTTGCGTATTTTTCTATACTCACAATATTCTGATTGTATGATTCCGTTATACCGTTGTATAAATTTTCCATGTATTCAACAAGAATTGATTCTGGTATTTTATTGGATATCAACAATACTTCCTTCGCGATCGGGACATTTTCACAGGTGTTTCTCTTAACGAATGTATCAATCCACCATTGTAATTTCATCATAGACTGAAGGGAATTGACAGAAGTGATATCGCATAATGTGATATGCAATGCAAACATCGCAAATATTGCTCTAGTGTTATTTTTATGCACCATTGAAGCACTAGTATATCTCCATGAATCATGTTTCCGTACATATTCTTTGCAATAACTTTCATTATTCATGCATTGATAATATCAAATATACATCATATAATGCAGTGTTATGTGCTCTTAAAATAGATGGTAAATACTCCAATAAATGATATTAGAATTGGAAATATCATACTATATAATTCTAGATATTGTGCAGTAATTAAGATGTCACATGTTAAGCCCGGCAAAGGGCCTGCGTATCAACAGACTGAACTTAAGGATATTAAGAATTCTTCGAAACTTAATATCAGATTTAGATCAAGTGATAATGTTGAAAAAATAGATACTGAAGAAACAACAGTACAAGTATCATATGTGGAGAGAGAGCAGTTTTCTGTTATGAATATGGAAACATACGAACAAGATATGGTATCATTAGATTTATTAGATAAAGATGATGCTCCGTTTTTGCGCGAAGAAATGCATATCACGCTCTTGTATCATGAAAATGATATTTTGCTTGTTCGATTGCCAGAAACTGTAGAAGTACAAATCTCTGGCACTGAATCTGTTGTAAAGGGACAGACCGCAACTACTTCATATAAACCTGCAAATATCGAAGGTCATGCAAAAACTAGAATAATGGTACCACCTTTTATAAAAACAGGAGATAGAATTGTAATAAAGATGTCAGATAAGACTTACATCAAAAGAGTATAATGTTGAATCATGATCTAGAAGTTGCTTTACAGGCTACGCGCAGGGCCTCTTCTAGACTGATGAGAGATTTTCAATCTATTGATCAATTGCATGTGTCTGATAAGGGTATTTCTGATTTTGTCACAAGTGCAGATATTGGGGCTGAATCTGCAATTCTTAGCGTTCTAAAAGAAGAATTTCCTGATTTCGGATTTATTATGGAGGAAAAAGGACGTATTCCTGGAATCCAACAAGATTGCTATTGGATTATTGACCCACTAGATGGAACCTCAAATTTTATGAATGGTATATCATATTTTGCCACAACCATCGCTATGTCAATTGACAATCAGATAGAGATTTGCGTATCCGAAATACCTTGTACTAAAGATATATATTATGCAAGTATTAAATCAGGTGCATTTCATGCAAATTGTTATGGAGAAATACGAGCAATGCATACAAATAAAATACAAGATATATCTAATGGAATTATATTACTTGGATCACTAAGACCGCGAAATGAGTCATGTAAAAATATATTATGTACTTTTATATCACGATCTTTGCACGTTAGATGCATAGGGAGTTCCGTTCTGAGTTTATGCCACGTTGCATCTGGAAAGGCGCAAGCATTTGTCAGTATAAAACCAAAAATTTGGGATGTTGCAGCTGGTATTTTATTAGTCAAAGAATCTGGTGGAGTTATTGTTGAGTATAAGAATTGCTTTATCGCAGCTTGTAATAAAATAATTGCACGTCAGATAATCTCAATTATTGATCCAGTGTTATAAAAATATAATGATCATTTCATTTGGTATTGAGACAAGTTGTGATGATACATCGATAGCACTGGTCACATCTGAAAAAAATATATTATTACATGAAACGATCTCTCAAAATTCTCATGCAAAATATGGAGGAGTTGTTCCTGAGTTAGCATCACGTGAACATATGAAAGGTCTGCATCATCTCATCACAAAATATCGAGATCAAATCAAACAAGCGGATATTATTTCCATTACCTCTGGACCTGGATTGATGGGTAGTTTGATGATTGGTGTTATGTCTGCAAAAGCCATATCACATGTAACACGTAAGCAAATCTTTGCAGTAAATCATATGGAAGGACATGCATTAACTCCAAGATTATGTAATAATATACAGTTTCCTTTTTTATTAATATTAATTTCTGGAGGACACACTGAAATGCTTATTTGCAGAGGCGTAGGTCAATATATGAGGTTAGGCAGAACGCTAGATGATGCAGTTGGAGAGGCATTTGATAAAATAGCGCGATATCTCAATATTGAGTATCCTGGTGGACCCATAATTGAGCAGTATGCTCAATTAGGAGATATTCATAAATTCGCATTTCCACAACCCTTAATGAAAAAAAAATGTTGTGATTTTTCATTTTCTGGATTGAAAACCTCCGTTAAAAACCTCATCAATCGACTTAATACTCTTTCAGATCAAAATGTATATGACATTTGTGCATCATTTCAATATACAATATCTAGGATATTGAGACACAAAATCACATTGGCTTTGAATATGCATTCAGAAATCAACACAATTGTGATTTCTGGTGGAGTAGCTGCAAATCAATATCTTAAATCAGAAATTAATTCTGCACTACCTCAGTATAACATCGTGTTTCCACCTCAAAATCTATGCACAGACAATGCCGCAATGATTGCTTGGGTTGGTATAGAGAAATATCAAATATCAACACCAGAAAATGATTTATCGTTTGAGCCACGCGCAAAATGGCCTTTATGATCAATCTTTTTGATCTATATCATAAAAAGTATATGATAAAGTAAGTTCATGTATATCTTTTGTATTGTTATCTTGTGCCATACTAGGATTAATCACAAATGTAACAGGCATTTTTCTTGACTCATGCGGCAAAAAAGATTGCTTTGTAAAACAAAAACATTTCAATTTTTTTAATTTATCCTCTGCGATGTCTGGACCTACACTATAATTCGCCATAGCATTTACACGTCTATTAGAAACATTCTTGACATCATATATCACTTCAGTTGGCACACCTAAATACGTATCAAGATATTGTTTTTCTGGTCTGAATTTTAACAACACACCGTTACCAACATCTGCATTAAAGCGCACTCGTATTGGAATTTTAGTAGCAACAAATACATTTCGTACTCCTTGCGTCTGTAACGGCCTACAAAATCTTTTGTATATTGGCACCATTCCAAATCCAAGACAAAACATCACAGGTGGAATAGATGCAAGAATCCAAAAGACTTTCTTTTTATTCTTCATTAAAAGATCTAACTATGCTTTCTTTTTTTCTTTAAATGAGACATGCTTTCGTGCTTTCGGATCATATTTTATAATTGATAATTTTGAGCTCGCATTCTTCTCTTTTTTCTCGGAAGCCTTAGCTTCCATGTTTCTCTTGTTTCGAGAGGTGTAATACATGTAGCCAGTTCCAGCAGAACTAACTAGACTTACCACTTGCCTCGCATCTTTTGATTTTTTTGCCATTATTGACCAGTTATCGTGAAGATTATATCATCACTCATATTATGTTATAAGTCAATAATATGGTTCTAATAGAAACACCAAAAGTTAACAAAGGCCTGAGCGCAATAGATTTTAATTTACAAGATATTGATGGCAATAATCATTCAATACAAAATATTAAATTAGAAAATGGCTTTGTTATTGCTTTTGTTTGCAATCATTGTCCTTATGTTAAATCAATTGCACATAAATTTTATGATACAGTGTCTCAACTTAAAGAGCTTGAGATAGGATTTTGCGCTATTATGCCAAATGATTTTGAATCATATTCTGACGATTCTCCGGAGAAAATGAAAGAGTTTGCTAAAAAATATAATTTCAATTTCCCATACCTCATTGGAGGTAGTGTTGATGAAACACAAAGTTTAGCTAAAAAATACGGAGCAGTATGTACACCAGATTTTTTTGGTTTTGATAAAAATAATATTCTTCAATATAGAGGTAGATTGGATGCTTCTCGCGCGAATACAGATCCAGATGTTGCAGATATGCTGGCACCAGATTTGATTAATGCAATGAGAGAATTAAAAGAATCAAACACCATCACTACAGAGCAATATAATAGCATTGGGTGCTCTATTAAATGGAAGGAATGAGTGATATATCATCTGCAATGATGTTGGGATATATATTCTATGCAATATCCTTAGCTTTTGGAATTGTATTGTTGTTTTCTGTGTCCCGAATCGGTTCAGTGGTGGGATATTTGTGCGCAGGAATTATTTCGGGGAAATATTTCCTCAATATAATATCTGAAAGCGCAATCATTGATGTTGCATCTGATTTTGGTATAATTCTGTTGCTATTTAGCATAGGATTAGAGTTAAGTATCGAAAAACTTAAGTCAATAGAATTGCGCATATTTGCTCTTGGTTTATTGCAAGTGTCAATTAGTGGCGTTGTGTTTTATATTATATTACGATTGCTTAACATAAATGAAACATCAGCACTGATTTTAGCTGGCTCTATTGCAATGTCTTCTACAGCAGTTGTGAGTAAATGTACAAATCAAAAATCCTCAAAATCTGGCAGAATTGCATGTATAGTACTTGTATGTCAAGATATGATAGTTCCTCTACTTCTGATATTGGTGAAATCATTATCCGGAAATCGTGGTGATGCAATTAAGGAACTAGGAATATCAATACTTAAAACTGCAACATTTATGCCTTTGGCATTGATTGTAGGGGCGTTTATCATAAGACATGCATTAAATTATATATATAAATTACATCAAAAAGATCTATTCACTGGTGCGATATTGGTTCTTGTGGTTGGATCAGCGTATCTCACGCATCATATTGGATTATCAGAATCTCTAGGTCCATTTGTATCTGGATTGCTTGTTGCGGAGACATATTTCTCATCAGCTGTACATAAAGAGATCATGCCATGGGAAAGTATATTCATGGGTACTTTTTTCGTATCAATTGGAATGTCCATCAATCCGAGTGTGTTACAATCACAAATTGGAATAATACTAGTGTATTCTATAGGAATACTGTTGATTAAATTTATAATCATGTATGTATTATGTAAAGTGTATAAATTACAGAATAAAATCGCAATCAAAATTTCTGTTCTATTATCACAAGCCGGGGAATTTGGAATAGTGTTGATGAAATTTGCAGTCGATCTCAATGTAATTGATGCTAATCTTGCTCAAATCGCAACTCTGTCAATTATAGTAACTATGGCGGTAACGCCATCATTATCCAAATTACCAAATCTCATCTTTAGAGATAAAAATATACAAGATTCTCAAATCCAAGCAGATGAGATGTCAGAAATTAAGAATCATATAGTAATTCTTGGAATGTCCACAATTGGCAAAACCATTAGCAAGGTGTTAGAATCCAACGGTATTCAATATGTTGTGGGAGAAAGTAGAAAAAACCTTGTAATGGCTGGAATAAAATCAGATATTCCAATATATCAAGGAGACTTTACAAAGCTTAAGTTCCTCATTGCTTTGGGTATCGAAAGAGCCTCAACTTTAATTATTACTACATGCAATGTTGTAACGATTTCTTCAATTATGCGATTAATAAATAAGCATTTTGCTAACGTTAATGTAATAATTAGAATAAAAAATGCATCAAAAATCAAAAAAATGCCAATATCCGCAAATTGCACGGTAATACCAGATCATTCTGAAGCAGGAATACAATTAGCATGCGCTGCATTAGAAATCGATGGAATGGATCTTGAAGATATTACAGAGATCAAGTATAAAACCAGGGAAAATAATTATTTACTTTTGAATGATATTGACAAAGTTGATTAATTCTTATTTGTATTGGTATTTATTAAAGATATATTATTTGATAATTTCACTCTTACACTGTAGAATATCTTTTTGTTTGGTGTAAGGTGAAATTCGAACACAATAATTTATATTTTATACCCTTAGGGGGAATCGGAGGCGGAGATCGTTCATACAATGGAATTGGTATGAATTGCTCGCTATTCTTGTTTAATGATGAACTAGTTATGCTCGATTGCGGAGCAGGATTTTCTGGTGAAGATATACCTGGAACCGATATCGTGATCCCAGATTTTTCCACGTTGAAAGCTCATTTATCGAAGCTTTCATGTATCATCATAACTCACGCTCATCAAGATCATAGAGGGTCTCTGGAGCCATTTATTAAGCAATTTCATGCATTAATGAATCTTGTTAAGATACCAGTGTATACTTCTGAATTTACAATGAATTTAATAAAAAAAACATTTGATGATGCGTCTTTATTAGAAAAATTAGAATTCAGAATAATCAGAGATGGAGATACAAAACATAGCACAAATATGAAATTTCAATTCTTTGAAGTATATCACTCTACTCCTCAATCATTTGCCACAAAAATCACCACTGAAAATGCAAGTATATTGTGCACAGGTGATTGGAGATCTGGAGGAGATCAAGCTATTATGTGTAAAAACACAGCATTATACAATCAATTAAAGCAAGATGGAGTAGATGTGATAATTTCTGATTCTACCAATGCTTGTAGTGATAATCCCGTGCAATATGAAAGCAATGTATCTCTAGCTATAGATCAGATTGTGCGCAATAGAAATGGCCATAAAGTTTGTATCACTATGTTTGCATCAAATATAGAAAGAATACAAATCTGCTCTGATATCGCCAAAACTCACAATATGAATATTATTTTATGTGGAAGATCTATATCTGATAACGTTTCCGCTGCACAAACAACTGGTATGTTGGAAGATTATACATTTATAATGCACGATAAAATAAGAAATCTAAGCGAATCAGAAATGAGCAATTCCATTATCCTTGCATCAGGATGTCAAGGAGATATAAGAAGCGCAATGAGCAAGATCGCTTATAATCAGCATGAATACATACATCTTGATAAAAATGATATATGTATATTTTCAGCTCGTACAATACCCGGAAATGAAATATCAATAAACAAAATGATTAACACAATGATGAGTCGAGGTGTCACTGTGAATAATGATTCAAATGTACATGTATCTGGACATGCGTCTAGAACTGACATTATGAAGCTTTATTCTGATGTTAATCATAAATACGTTCTCCCTAAACATGGCACCACAATACACAATTCTGCAAATGCGCAAATTGCGATATCGCTAAACACAAATCCCAAACATCATACAGTGATGGTATCAAGCGGTGATATAGTGCATGTATCAAAAGATTGCGTTGAAAAACAAGGATCATTTACTGCAAGAACATTGGCTAAAGATGGAAAAAGATATAGGAATTGCCACGGAGATATAATCTCTACGCGCAATATCATGATGCATGGTGGTGCTATTTTTATTTCTATATTTATTCATAATACCAAAGCAAATAAAAAACGAATACTCACAAAAGTCTCATGTCCTGGATGTATGGATGCACAAGAAGATTCAAAAAATCTTAATAGGCTAGAAGAAAGCATATCTCATTGCGTTCGTGAATATCTTGATGATAATAGAGATTCTCAAAAGAACATAAATAAAAATCTAGAAAATGCAATCATCAAAATGACTCTCACATATTGTAGAAATACAATAGGAAAAAGACCGTACATTGCGAGTTGTATATTTGATAATACTTAAAATGCATGTAGCATAAATGCCACTATTGCAATACTCTACTTGACTCGTTAATTTGATATACTAGACTAATGTCTAGTATATTGATTATTTATGGAATACTCTCAACTTTTTCTCGAAGAATTGGCTTGTGAACGAGGATTATCTAACAATACGATTAATAGTTACAAAAATGATTTGTCAGATTTCATTAATTACTTAGGATCAGGATTTGATATCAGAACAATTGATCAGAGCTGTGTTGTTGATTATGTTAATTCTCTTTCCAAGAATTCCGACGCTACAATTACCAGAAAAGCGTCTACTTTAAGACAATTTCTAACTTTTTTGTATAGAGATGGCATCACTAGCGGATGTATAGCGGTCAATTTACTTCCTTCGAAGAATTTTAGTCAGTTGCCAAAATTCCTCTCTATATCAGAGTTAAAGCATATACTTGATGTTGTATCAAAAGATCAGGGTTTGCACTCAAAAAGATTGAAAGCAATGATATTGATGATGTATACATCGGGTATTAGAGTATCTGAACTTCTTGGGCTCAAAATAGCACATGTACAACCTATTTTATCGTCCAAATCTCGTAAACATATCATGTTATCTGGAAAAGGAAAGAAAGATAGAATTGTAATATTTCATGATACCGCAATCTCTGCATTCAAAGAATATTTGTCATGTGCTTTTTCTGATAACAATCTTGGTTATTTGGGTTCCGCTTGGGTGTTTTCAGGTAAATCAAAAGAAAAGCACCTTACACGGCAGCGATTTGATCAGACACTAAAGAAGCTGGCAATTGCAGCTTGCATTGAATCTCATAGGCTCTCTCCTCATTCTTTGAGACATTCTTTTGCCACACAAACTCTTGCAAATGGTGCAGATATTAGAATCATTCAAGAAATCCTTGGACACGCTAGTGTTGCCACCACAGAGCGATATACACATATTATGTCTCATGATATAGATCAACAAATTAGATCTTCACATCCTATTGGTCATGCCAACTGAATCGTATAAAACATTAGTTTCTGTACGATGGTATTTTAGTAGATGAGTTGATGCGTATTTCTAAATATCTTCTTAACACTCTAAAAGAGACACATTCCGATGTTGATGCTATATCTCATGCATTGGCTTTAAGAGCGGGTATTGTACGTCAAATATCGAGTGGAATATACTCTTTCTTGCCATTGGGATTAAAAGTTCTACAACGAATATCGCACATCGTAAAAGATTACATGGATCACACATCTCTAGAAATGCTTATGCCGTGCATACAACCAGCGGATTTGTGGAAGAAATCTGGTAGATACAATGACTATGGACAAGAAATGCTTAGAATGCAAGACAGAAGCGGTCGAGATATGTTATTTGGACCAACTCATGAAGAATTAATTACACACATTATAAGCAATGCTGTTTCTAGTTACAAACAATTACCGTTGAATGTATATCAAATACAATGGAAATTTAGAGATGAATTAAGGCCAAGATTTGGATTGATGAGATGCAGAGAATTCTTAATGAAAGATGCGTATAGTTTTGACATTGATGCTAATTCCTCTTCTGCATCATATCAAACGATGTTTGATACATATATTAAAATCTTTTCATCTCTATCACTAAAAGTCATTCCAGTCGCAGCCAATACTGGACCAATGGGGGGTACAATGAGTCATGAATTTCATGTTCTCTCCGATACTGGGGAAAGTACAATATATTATGATAAAGCAATTGATCATTTCGATAACCCCAATGATATATTAAAGAACAATGTCTATGCTGTATCAGATGAAATGCATAATCCCAATACATGCTCAATCTCCACACAAAATCTCAAAATTAAAAAAGGAATTGAAGTGGCGCATATGTTTCAGCTTGGTACAAAATATTCCAAAACAATGAATGCATCCGTGCATACTCGTGGCGGTACAACATCGCATTTACATATGGGGTGCTATGGAATCGGCATATCTAGACTATTAGCAGCAATAATCGAAGCGAATCATGATGATTTCGGTATCATTTGGCCAGAAAGTATTGCACCATTTAAGTATGGCATCATTAATCTGAATACAAAATGTGAAACTTGCAATAATATATCTGATACATTACATACAGCATGTGATGCACTCTACGATGATACATCAGATCGCCCTGGAGAAAAATTCGCTCGCATGGATCTCATTGGTTTACCTTATCAGATTATCATTGGAACTAAAACCTCACAAAACAATGTCATTGAAATAAAAAATAGATCTACCAATATAAAACATTTAATAAGTATTGAAGATTTTTTACTTTCACAACAATAGCAAATTGCATCATCGTGAGTATTATGTTATCATTGCTACACTGAATGTGTGCCATATATGGAAGATATTAATGCTATAATACAAAAAACTGAAAAATCTCTTTCTTTGATACGTAGATATCTTTGACTTAGATTCATTAAAAACTAAACTACAACATTTATCTTCTGAATCGGAGAATGAGGATATTTGGTCGAATCCAGAGAACGCTAAAAAAATATTGCAAGAAAAATCTGAGGTTGAATCTGCAATTGTGCAGTATGAATCCTTATATGATGATTACGCATCATCAATTGAATTGCTCGAATTGTACAAAGATGATGAATTCTTTTCAGAGGCTTACACTCTGCTAGTAACAACATCAGAACGCGCAGAGCAATTGAAAGTTGAATGTTTATTTTCTGGTGAATATGACAACGGAGGATGTTATTTAGAGATACAATCCGGCGCTGGAGGAACAGAAAGCAATGATTGGGCTGAAATGCTCATGCGTATGTATGTTAGATGGGCAGAAATACATCACAATTACACCATAGAGATTTTAGATAAAGTCGCAGGAGAAGAAGTGGGGATTAAATCAATAAACATAAGAATATCAGGAAAAAAATCCTATGGCCTATTAAAAACAGAAAGCGGCGTTCATAGATTAGTGCGGATTTCACCATTTGATTCCAATGCAAAGAGACATACAAGTTTTGCAAGCATTATGGTATCTCCGATGATTGATAATAAAATTGATATTGCCATAGAAGAAAAAGATCTCAGAATTGACAGATATCGTGCATCTGGTGCTGGAGGACAACATGTCAATACAACAGAAAGTGCAATTAGAATTACTCATATACCCAGTGGTATTGTTGTACAATGTCAAAATGATCGCTCACAACATAAGAATCGTGATACCGCAATGAAATTGTTAAAATCCAAATTATACGAGTTGGAAATACAAAGAAAAGAATTAGAAGCATGTAAAAAACATGAAAATAAACCCTCTATAGGATGGGGACATCAAATCAGATCATATGTTATGCATCCGTATCAAATGATCAAAGACGTGAGAACTGGATATGAGACTGGAAATATACAGGCTGTCATGGACGGAGATCTGGATAAATTCATGTACGCAACCTTATCTGCAAAGGTAGACATTTGAAGATTTGATCATATAATATGTGATTTCATAGTGGAATATTCTATGCAGCGCTGTAAAGATGCCATATTCAAATTCAAACGCTTATCCCTGATGAATAAAGCAAAAGTGCTAATCATTTCTGTATTAACCTATGCAGCCCTACGGGCGTCATACAATTCTGAAATAGCCCCAAGCTTAATATTTGCTTCAGCATGTGTACTTGCGTAGGAAGGGCGTAAAATTCTCAATACACCAACTATAAGGCAATAAATACTCATTTAAAATGAATTCTTGTTTATAACATCACATACTAAAGCTATTACCACATCCACATCCAGATTTGGCTTCTTGATTTATTACTTTAAATTTCGAACCCGCAAGAGAATTGATATAATCAAGAGTAGCATTCTCAAGAAATAAGAGGGATTTTTTATCAGAAATTACTATCCTGGTCATATTATCTCGTGCTTTAAATATTATATTGTCATTTTCTCCATCTTCAGAAGCATCATCCTCAAAATCCTCAATCAATACATCATCATCATCACGAGTATCATCATCATCATCGTCTTCGTCTTCTTGTTTTTCACGATAAAAATCATCTGGCTCAAGATCATCTTGCTCCATATCAGAGATATCTCCATACCCCACTCCATTATCATCCCAATCAATTGTGAATCTATATTGAAAACCAGAGCATCCGCCCCCAATGACAGAAACGCGAAACAAAGCGTTCTCTTTTTCATTCATTAATAATTGTTTTATTCTATCCTCAGCCGCTTGGGTAATTTTCATAATAAAACCATTAACTATGTTTAACATACAATGCATAATCTCACTATTTAATAGGTTTTTATAGATGAACATGGTATTACTGTCAATATTAATTCAATACAATGCAATATGAAATCTTCATTTAGCTCTAATCACATAAAATCTCTTGGTAGATTGAATATCATACAACATTATACTCAAGCAAAGTTCATCTCTATTTCTCAAGATAAACGCAATCCATTTGAAAGGGATAGAGATAGTATAATTCATTCTTCTGCATTTCGAAAGCTTGAATACAAAACTCAAGTATTTCCAAATAATGTCGGAGATTATTATAGAACTCGCTTAACGCATACATTAGAAGTAGCTCAAGTCGCAAGATCTTTAGCGCGAAAATTAATGATAGATGAAGATCTTACAGAAAGTATAGCATTAGCTCATGATATAGGACATCCACCCTTTGGTCATGCCGGTGAAAACGCACTAAGTAATAACATGAAGCATCATGGAGGATTTGATCATAATGCTCAATCCTTACGCATTGTAACTACTCTCGAAAAGAGATATGCATCTTTTGATGGATTAAATCTTTCCTGGGAAGTACTCGAAGGAATAGCGAAGCATAATGGACCAACAGATAATCCAAATGGATATCTGGAATCATATAGCAAATCGTATCAAAATCTCAACATCAACATGCAACCAGGATTAGAATCTCAGATCGCATCTCTAGCGGATGATATCGCTTATAATGCGCATGATATCGAAGATGGATTGAAGGCAGAATTGTTCTCTTTACAAGATTTGCATGATGGAATTCCATTAGTACATGATATGATGGATGAAATTGAATCTATTCATGGAAAATTGCCTGATACTAGAGTTATGTATGAAACAAAGCGACGCTTAATTACATTTATGATCAATGATGTATATAACTCTACAATTTCAAATCTCAAAAAATACTACATTCAAACATTACAAGATATACAACAATGTCCAGATCCAATCAGTGTATTTTCTGAAGAAGCATTAATACATAATAAAAACATAAGAGACTTCTTAAATGAGAGGTTATATAAGCATTATAAAGTAAATAGAATGATGAGCCAAGCAAGAAAGATAGTGGGTTCATTGTTCAATTTTTTTTATGAAGAGCCAGAATGTTTACCTGATGAATGGCCAGAAATAGCCAAAGAAAGCAAAGCGCGTGCAGTGTGTGATTTTATAGCAGGAATGACAGATCGATTTGCAACAAATGAATATGATAGGATTTTTAACATTGGATAATCTTGCATTGACATAAAATGAATTTCAATATATAAGGATTTTTTATACAGGTAATTTATGGGTGATCCTAATACTCCAGCAAACGCTGAAACAAAAGTGTCTCTTAAAACAATGAAACAGTGTGTCAGTTGTGTATTGAATTACGTTCTTGCTCCATTGGATCAACTTGGACAGTGTCTTGGTGCTCCAGAGAATAGCACTCTAAGTAAAGTTACGGGACTGTGCGTATTTGTGCCCACATATCTAGCGTCTGCTAGATTATTGGACTGTGCTACATTATATTCCCAAACACCAGGAACTGAATTTCATGCTGCACAACTTAGTGCTTCACCAACATTTGTTGACAGCTCGTTAATAAATCAGCAATATCAACCTTGATAATTGACCTGCATTATTTGATATAGAACAATATCCTTGCATATTACTTACAATACAATGCAGGAATTTGTTCTAATGTTTCCCGGTCAAGGCTCACAAGAAATTGGCATGGGTCGTGACCTACAATCAAAAACAGAAGTAGCTCGCAATGTGTTTGAGACAGTGGATGATACTCTCAATAGAGACAATCCTCTATCTGATCTAATTTTTAATGGCTCGCATGAAGAATTATCTCTCACATGCAATACACAGCCAGCAATCATGGCAGCGTCAATTGCATCTTGGAAAACCATGGAAATGGAAAATTTTCCGCGCTCTAGAATTAAATGCATCATTGGTCATTCCCTGGGAGAATACAGCGCATTATGCGCCGCAAATAGTATATCATTAGAAGATACCACTAAATTACTAGATATCAGAGCGCATAGTATGCAATCCGCAGTACCCGCCGGACAAGGTGGTATGATTGCATTGTTAGGTGCAACGCAAATTGCAATAGAAGAGCTCATAAAAAATATTGCGTCGGATGAATGCGAGATTGCAAATTATAACGGAGGTGGGCAATTTGTAATTAGTGGATCAACAAGTGCAATTAATAAAATTATTAATTATTCTAGAGAAAACAAAATTGCAAAAAGAATCATCAGATTAGATGTAAGCGCCCCTTTTCATAGTAAAATGATTGAATCAGCAGAAAATGAGATGAAAAAAGCTTTCACTCATATTAAAATACAAAAACCACAATATCCATTCATGTCATGCGTAACGTGTCAATTTATCGATGACATAGAAGATCTCAGGAGTACAATGATTAAACAAGTGACAAGTCCTGTGTATTGGGAGCAGGCAATATTAAAAATTGCTGCCTTGATAGATATCGAAAAATGCACATTTGTTGAAGTGGGTCCGGGGAATATTCTATCAAGATTAGTAAAAAAAATCATACCAAATATCAATACATATCAAACACGAGATATGAATGATATCAAAGAATTAATTGTTAAATATAATGAGGCGATATAATGTTAAATTTTGATTACTCAGGTAAATACATATTGATCACTGGAGCATCTTCGGGAATTGGAGCAGCAACAGCAAAAATGTTTCTAGAGGCTGGTGCCCATGTCGCAGTTTTGGCTCGTAGAAGGGATAAATTGCAAGAAATAGCTGATCAACACGGAGATAGAGTGTATATTGTGGGTTTTGATTTATTAAATACGCAAGATATTCCAGATATGTATTCTCAAGTAGAGAGAGATTTTGGAAAAATAGATTCTGTAATTCTTAACGCTGGTGCAACCAAAGATGGATTAATGATACGCATGAAACAAGATGCTTTTGATGATATCATCAAGTTAAATCTGACATCTCAATTTACTTTGGCGCAAACTGCTATAAAATCTATGCTAAAGAATAAACGCTACTCTTCTTCTATTACAATGATATCATCAATAGTCGCATCTATTGGAAATATAGGTCAAGCGAATTATTGCTCTGCAAAGGCTGGACTTGAAGGATTAATGCGAGCGATGGCTCGAGAAGTTGCTGCTCGTAAAATAAGAATCAATTGTGTTGCTCCAGGTTTTATTCAAACAGATATGACAGCAGTACTCTCAGAATCGATTCAAAATACAATCTTGAGCGAAATTCCCATGAAATCCATAGGAGATGTAAAAGATATAGCAAATATGCTATGTTATCTTTCAAGTGACGCTGCAAAATATATCACAGGTCAAGTCTTGCACATCAACGGAGGATTGCATCTTGGATAGTATCAAGATGCAATATACTGCATCTTGTTTTAAATGGCTTTAAAGGCAAAATGCGCAACAAGAATTCCAGCAGTAGCAATTGCACCCAATGTTATTACTGTTCCAACTATTCCCACTCTGTGCTTTTCGCAAAGAGATTTTTGTTCAGGCAGTGATGGTATGCTTTGAGTATCTTGAGTTTTAGTTGGTACAACATCATTCACGACATCGGAAGATGGTATACCGTGATCTAGTGTCGCGTATTGTGGTGTCGCTTCAAAAGCAATTCCTTGCGTTCCTTGTGATGTTGATTTTTTTACTGATATTCCTGGATTTATAGACAAGAATGGTATAGTGCAATTCTCTCGGAATCCAGATCTATCTTTGCACTCCATCGATTCTGTCTTCGAATAACTGTTGAGTTGAGTAACACCATGTCCTGCTGCTATACGCGCTCTCAGCTCCTTACTTGCACCCAATGATTTTGCAACCGCTTCCTTTAAGCGATTGAATTTCTCACTACTATAAACACTACCTCCACTTGTATCTCTCTGATCACGCGATCGAGATTTTAATTCAGCAATGCGCTTCGCAAATCCATGATCATTACTTCCATTATCTCGTATTATGCGCTTAATATCTGCAAACTTCAGAGCTCGCTCTTCTGGGTCTATAGATTTTTTACATCGAGCAAGCTCTTGCGCTGCAAATTGATGAATTTGACTTTCACTTAAATTTTGATATTCTCTGTGTGCTTTCAAAAGATTGTCAAAAATCAATTCAGCTGATCTATACGGAAGATTAACAATCGCATCTAACGCCATTGGTGCACCGTTTAGTATCAAGCGCATCATGCTATCGCGTTGCTCTGCATCAGGATTCACTTGTGTATGTATGGTAGTAATATTACCACATGTTGTTCCTGTGATACTTTCAATAACTTGTTTTATAGGCTCAAATCTTTCATCTAGCGGAATACGATGAGTAGAAGAGCACATATGCCTTACAAATATACCCGCAGTAAAATCTGTTGTTACAGTGCTAGCACGTTTTGTATCGCTACGCGCAACAAATTGCTCAGGAGTGAGTCGCAATAAAGCATCCATTGCTTCTACAACAAAGCGGTCTCTAGCATTTAATGTAAATTGCTGCGTGTCTTTGTATTGAGCTAAAGCTACATAATACGAGTCATTAGCATCGCGATCTAACATATCACTTGCATGCTTTGTACGCCGATCTCTTTCTGACAATTCAGCTCTCTCAGCAGCTTCTTGTTGTTGCGCTTGTTCGTTCTTCCGTTGAACACTCGTCTGTGCTTGCGCAAATGCTTGATCAATTATATTGCGCGCTGCTTGTTCAATTTGCATGTTTTTTTCTTGCTGTGGAGTAGGTTGCAGCCATTCTGTACTTCTTTGAATTTTATCAGCATCATTGGGACAAGCTCTCCCACCTAGTGCATTAACAAAATCCTTCAATTCACTCCCAGAGCGTACTTTATCACAAACTTCTTGAGAAAGACCCATCAATTCAAGTACTTTGGCTCTGAATAAGCACAAATGTTGCTGTGTATATTGCGCAGTAGTAATGCATTGTGGCATTTTTGTAATTCCAATAGAGTTGCAGATTGAATGCACTTGTTCCATTGGAGCAAACCACAATATCTCTCTAAGAGAAAATTTCTTGTTACCATGATGAAAAACTTCCACATCATCTAAAGAATGTAGCACATGATCACAATTCATTTCCGCTCCTATATGTGGGAGTATCATAGATAAAAATCTACCATTATGCTGCACTGAATATCTACACGATCCACGATCCGCTCCGAGAGCAAAACTGGATCTTAATTTTTGATAACCATATTTTATTGCGTTTCCATGCCTTGGTAGACCTCGCAAATCATAATCTGCGCTTGATTTCGTTACATCTCGAATCTTTTGAAGCGTATTAAATAGAACACTAGCTTGTTGAAGTATTTGCGCATCTTGTTCTGACACACGAACTCGCACAGGGCGTTGCAGTACAGGAAGAACACTTGTTTCAGGAGGTTTCCATAAAAATGGCTCATTGGGAATTCTTGATTGATCTTCTGAAGTACGCGTTAGTGGACTACTTTGTCTCTCTTGATGCTCAACTGGTGTTGCTGTTGTCGATGAAGCTTGAGCTCTTGCGAATTTTGCATGCGAACTTGGATCAAAATCACTAGGAAGCGCTGATCCATTATCACGAGAAATTTTAGGAATACGTGACATGGTAGCACCTGCAACCAAAGATGATCCTCTACTCAATTGCGATTCTCTTTCTTTTTGTATTATAGAGCGAGCGGGACTTTGATGCGCTATATCATCTGAAGGTGCCATAAAAAACCACTTAAACTGTAAGTAATTATACTATAATATTTCCAATTGTGTCAACTTTTTTAATGCATCACCCGGATTTTTGTGCCTCATTAAGCTCTCTCCCACCAAAAATGAATTCATACCATGCTGCATCATTTTCGCTATATCATCACGAGTTTTGATTCCGCTTTCACACACCACTGTATATTCATCTGGTATAGATTTTTTTAAGCGAATTGAAGTTTCAAGGTGTGTTTTCATTGTCTTGAGATTGCGATTATTAACCCCAATTAATTTTGTTTTTAAAATCATTGCTCTCTCCAACTCATACTCATTATGCACCTCCACTAAAACATCCAATCCGTAATGAATTGCCGCCTCTTCAAGCTCTTGAAGCTGCTTCTCATCTAAAATTGCTACTATTAATAAAATGCAATCCGCACCAAAAGCGCGCGATTCGACAACTTGATATGGATCAATGATAAAATCCTTGCGCAACACAGGTACATCAATTTGATTTTTTACCTCCTGTACGTATCCAATTTTTCCTTGAAAATATCTCTCATCTGTCAAGATCGATATGCATGTTGCTCCAGCATCGCAATACTGCTTTCCAATATCAATGTGATCAAGATCTTCTCTGATCAATCCTGCACTTGGGGATGCTTTTTTAATTTCAGCAATAATATTAATTGTATCTTTGTTACACAAAGCATCGCAAAAGCTACGGCATTTTTCTGCATTGAATATCATTTTGCCCAATGCAGATATACTATACTTCTTGTGTTGCATTTCATGTTTTTTGTTCTGAATAATGGAATTTAATATATCCGATCTTGCATTCATAATAGATACTTGATAAGAATAATCCTCAGCATATTATCACAATGAAGAAATTAGTTATAGTAGAATCTCCCACTAAAGCTTCTACAATAGGAAAATTATTGGGAAAAGATTATCATATATTAGCTTCGTATGGACATGTGCGATCTATACCTTCAAAATCAGGCGCAATAGTACCAGAGAATGGATTTCAAGCTGAATACGAAGTCATCCCGAGCGCTAAGAAAAACATCAAAGCACTTGCAGATTCAGCAAAAGAAGTACAGCAGATATATGTCGCAACAGATCCAGATCGCGAAGGAGAAGGAATAGCATGGCATATTGTTGAAATTCTGAAATCCAAACGCGGAGTTATTAAAAATGACACACAAATACATAGAGTGACGTATCATGAAATTACCAAAAATGCCATACAATACGCATTCCAAAATCCGCGCGAATTAGATATGAACCTCATAAGAGCACAACAAACCAGACAATCATTAGATTATTTGGTTGGATTTACATTATCCCCATTATTATGGAGAAAACTTCCAGGCAGCAGATCAGCAGGAAGAGTGCAATCAGTTGCTTTGAGAATTGTATGCGATAGAGAAGATGAAATTGAGAAATTTGAAAAACAAGAATATTGGTCAATACATGGAACATTCAAAAACGAAGATAAGGTACTAGATGCACAATTAAATGAATTTGAAAACACAAAATTAGCAAAATTTAGCATAACTCAAGAAAAAGAAGCATTAAACACAAAAGAGAAATTATTAACATTAGAATATCATGTATCAAGTATAGAAAAATCTCAATTCACGCAAAATCCAAAACCACCTTTTATTACATCAACACTGCAACAAGAAGCCATGGGTAAGCTGGGGTTTGGGACAAAACAAACTATGATAATTGCGCAAAAATTATATGAGAATGGTTTGATTACTTATATGAGAACTGACAGTGTAATGTTATCTGATCAAGCTATTGTGAGTATACGACAGCATATAAAAACAAATTTTGGTGATAAATATATCCCAAAAAGCAAACGAATATACAAAAGCAAGATTAAAAATGCTCAAGAAGCACACGAAGCGATACGACCATCAGATATTAACAAATTACCAACAGAATTACATGGAATACCACAAGAGCAAATAAAATTATATGCATTGATTTGGCAACGCGCAGTAGCATGTCAAATGTCATCAGCGATTTTCGATCGAACTTCTATATATATCTCTTCTAAAGATCGATCTATTGTTTTTAAAGCAACCGGCGCACAAATTAAATTTGATGGATATCTAAAGGCTCTATCCAAAAACATCAAGGAAATGGATAATATCCTGCCTGATTTCAAAGAGCACGAACAATTAAACGTCTCTGACATCGCTGCCAATCAGCATTTTACTCAACCTCCACCACGATATAATGAAGCAAGTTTAATTAAAACCCTTGAAGAATTGGGTATCGGTAGACCATCTACATACGCTCCAATCATTTCGGTCTTACAAGACAGATCATACGTTAAATCAGAGCAAAAAAGATTATTCCCAGAAGAGAAGGGTAGAATTGTCACAACATTTTTGAAATTATATTTTGCTAAATATGTGGAATACGATTTCACTGCTAATTTTGAGAATGTGCTGGATTTGATAGCATCTGGAGAAGAGAATTGGCAAGATGCACTTTCCACATTCTGGACACCGTTTAACGATCAAGTGCAGGCAACTTACGAAATACCAATACAAGACGTTATAGAAAGATTGGGACAAGAAATATCGGATAGAATTTTTCAAAATCAAGATACAAAATGTCCCACATGCAAATCCGGAGACTTAAAATTTAATTTAGGTAAGTATGGGCCATTTGTAGGATGCTCAAATTACCCAGAATGCAAACACATAAGAAATATAGGATCATCCGAAAACAATGATAATGATAATGAACAATTCCCAAAAATCTTGGGAAATTGTCCTATCACTTCTAAAGTAGTAGGAATATATAAAGGCCCATATGGGTTATATTTACAAATAGGAGATAAAAAAAATCCAGTGAAACGAAATACATTACCAAAGACGCTTTCATGCGAATCCATTTCACTCAATCAAGCTCTACAGGTACTTGCTTTGCCAAAAACCATCGGAACACTAGACGAAGAATCTATAATCATTAAAGCAACGCAATATGGATTCTGGCTACTGCATAAAACACTCAAAATAAAACTACAAACTCTAGATATAGCCAATTCCCTTACGCAAGAGTCGGCAATAAAAATACTCACAGAGTATTCTACTAAAGCACCAAAAAAAACAAAGAAAAAGGACAAGAGCTAATCAATTGATACTTACGATTTAGCAGCTTGTTCTAGTTGTTCATGTAGTTTCCCATATTTAGTACCGCAAGTACAAGTGCATGGTCTATTATCGCGCTCATGAACCCACAACTCATCACTAATTCCCTGTCTTTGGATCTCGCGTACTAATATCGAAGAAAATTCATTACGACACTTAAGATCCTGAATACGTGCATTCTCAAGATTGTCCGTACACAGATTATATATTTTTCCAATGATAACATTATTTGGTGCTGTGCGAACCTTTCGCACATTGCTCTCTATATTCTTAATGAGTGCTTGTTTTTGTTGCGCTTGTGTTTCTTGCTCTGTTGCAAAATCGTAACTACTACCCATGTCAGCATGCATCACTGATGTGCTCAATGCTCTTGCAACTGCACCTCCTAAGGCTGTTGTGCATCGCGCTAATGGTGCCATATCAATACCAAAAAAAAATGTATAGATTAATCTATGTTTACAAAAAACAATGATATAGAAATATTACACGTAATTCTATCATTATCAATCTCTGAGTAATGCCTCTAAAGCAGCATAAGCATCTTCAATGCTGATTTCATCTTCAGGTGCTTGTGATAAAAAATTCTCTATCTCATGATATAGAGAAATTGCACGATCAATCTTTATATCAGATCCTTTTTTGTATACTCCCAATTTAATAATCTCCTCCATATCTTCATAATTCGAAATTATCTCTCTTGCATCTTGTAAGATTCTCATTCTCTCTGGTGTGATGCAATATGGCATTAATCTTGAAATGCTCTTTAGCACATTCACTGATGGATATCTACCTCGCTCTGCAATTTTTCTGTCTAAGATCAAATGCCCATCCAAAATTCCCCTTACTGCATCTGATATCGGTTCATTGAAATCATCTCCTTCCACTAATACTGAGAATATACCGCTTATGCTGCCTTTCTTGTCATGCGTACCAGCTCTTTCTAATAAGCGTGGTATCTCGGAAAATACTGTGGATGTATAACCATGCTGCGTCATTGGTTCGTTTGTAGATAAACCAATCTCTCGCTGCGCAATGGCAAATCTTGTCAAACTATCTATCATGCATAGTACATCCATTTCTTGATCGCGGAAATATTCAGCAATTGTCATAGTGAGATATGCAGCCTTTTTTCTCATGAGAGGAGCTTCATCGCTAGTGGCAACTATCACAACGCTATTCTTCATTCCGCGCTCACCAAGGTATTCCTGTATGAATTCTTGCACTTCGCGGCCACGCTCTCCTATCAGGCCTATAACATTTACATGACTTTTAGAATGCTTTGCAATCATTGATAACAACATAGACTTCCCTACTCCAGAGCCAGAAAAAATCCCCATTCTCTGCCCTTTGCAAAATGTTGCAAATGTATTGATGGATTTGATTCCTACATCTAAAATCTCATCAATTCTTTTTCGTGAATACGCGTTTGGTGCTCGATTATTTAATGTATATTTTTTATCTCCAAACACAATCTGATTTCCTCCGTCAAGCGGCTTCCCAAGTGCATTTAGTACACGCCCCATCATGCACATTGAAGGATATATTGTATCTTCTTTATGCATTAAAAAACAATCATCACCAATTTTGATATCATTGACTGGATCAAAAAGCATTATAAATGTATGTTTTTTATTAATTGAGATAACCTCACCAAATTGATCATTAATGGCACATATTGATCCAATATGTGCATCAATGTACAAACCCGAACATACAATTGATAACCCTTGAACTGCGGTAACTTTACCACATACTGAATAGTATTTCACGTGACTTATCTTATTGCATAAAGATTCTAGCATTTTATATATCTCTATTCATTCATACTATGATAGCAATCAGTGCATAAATATAAAGCAAAATAAACGCATATAAATTGTGATATTGTACAATCAAACACTGCTATCTCAGTGGTTCACAACAAGGTATAACACCACAGCATGATATGCGATTACCTGGATATTTGTTATCCGGCACTTTCTTACTATCGCAATTCAAATAACATACTACAGCACAAACCATCGACAACAGCGCAAATATCACAGCAAATGCAATACATACATACATGTAAGATTGATAATGCTTTGCATTATCACGCAAATGCATGCAATCATCCGCAGAAGGAAGTCCGTATTCATGTAAATTCGGAATCGCATGAATTTTTGCAATACTGTCAGCTGGAAAATGATATGATTCCGCTATATCAGTATATGGAACAATAGATATGTATTTATCACCAGTATACATCCAAGATGTATATAGACGAAATTCATGTTTGTAAGGGATTTTTAATTTATCTAATAAATCTAGAAACTCTGTGAACATGCGTCTCGAGTTTTGTGCTAACGAATGATAGTGTATCGCACCATAAATCAATCCACCAGCACCTACAAGCATTGCTGTTGCTCCAAGGAAATAACCAGTAATTTTCATACTATTCAACATTGCAATTCTTATTTATATTCGTAGTGCTATAGAATTGATGAAAATATATATCAAGATCTTATATATATGTTGATTACATAAAATCACTGCGTCATATCCATTTTCCAATCTTCTTTGACTTTAACAAAGAGAAATAAATGTACTCTTTTTTGTAAATTATGAGCTATCTCTTTACGTGCATCAGTGCCAATTTTTTTAATCATGGATCCTCGATGTCCAACGATAATCCTCTTATGATTTTGATGCATCACATATATTACTTGCCTTACAAACACACATTTATGCTTTTCATCCCATTTCTCTACCACAACATTTGTATTGTAAGGAATTTCTTGTTCAAGATTCAAAAATATCTTTTCTCGTGTAATCTCAGCAGATAAAAAACTCTCTGTTGCATCTGACACTTGATCTTTATCATACATCCACTCTCCTTCACGAGCCAATGACATGAGGCGAGCCCTGAGATATCGCACATCGCATTTCTGCTTTGCAGAGACTGGATATACTTCATTAAAAATTCCAGAAGAAATTGCGTCACGCCTCAATCCCTCAATTTGAGGCACATTTGATAAATCAATCTTGTTAATAACAAATATAGCATGTAATGCACTCTGCTGAATTGCAGATATAATTTTATGATTTTTCATACCGGATCTTGCATCTATCATGTAAATTATGATATCCGCATCCATTATAGATCCCCATGCATTTCTTGTGATGAATCTCTCAAAGGCTGTCTTAGCCTCAAAGATCCCAGGTGTATCAATAAACACTAATTGCGTATCCCCTTCGGTTAGAATTCCCTTCAATTGAACACGCGTAGTCTGTGGCTTATGAGTAACAATATTGAGTTTCTCACCCAACATTGTATTCACCAGAGTAGATTTGCCAACATTCGGCTCACCGAGAATTGTAATTTTACTAATTTTTTGCACTCTCCCCTATTCTTTCTTAAAAGACAAATTATCTTGTGATTTCGAGATACTCGTCAATAATGTAGAGACAGGACTCCATGAAGACTGAGACACATACTCACTTATTGCATTGAATCCCAAAATTGCTGCAGAACTATATAACACAAGAGTTAGCACAACAAAAGGCGTATAAAGAATTCCAGCAGCAATTACACATCCTCCAGATGATATTAAAACCTTCCAGGGTACTGATTCCCAGAACCGACCAGCAGCATTAACACTTGGCACTTAAACAACATCAAAAATGAATCCTATCTATATTAAGATATATGTCAACCCTAGAACGTTTTTTTTTTGCATTCATTCATCAAATCTACAAAGGATAGAATGCTCAATTAACCAGGATAGAATGCTAAATTAATCTCCTCCCAGTTAGAATATACACAATGAGCAGCAATAGTCACCAACCCTATACCAATAGCAGGTGCCGCAGAAATACAAGAACTTGCTAGCACAGCTGCGCCAACTCCATAAGCAACTGACACACAAACATTAGTACCTGGTGTTTCATCATTAGATGTTTCATCATTAGATTTTGATTTTTTATCCTCAGACATATTAGATATACATTAAAACTTATAGAATAATAATCTACATTAACAGGATGTCAATCATTATATATATGATATGATGGTATATCATTAAAAGTATTTTCAATGTCACTTCAAATTGGTAGTATCAAAATCAATAGCAATGCTATACTTGCTCCTCTTTCTGGCATCACTGATCAACCCTTTCGTAATATCGTTTCTGAAATTGATACAGAATCACTCACAGTGTCTGAGATGGTAGCGAGTCAAGCTATGATATTACAAACCAAAAAAAGCATGCAAAAAGCATCGTTATCACGCGGAATTAGCGCAGTACAACTCGCTGGATGCGAACCTCATTGCATGGCTGAAGCTGCAAAATTGAATGAGAGCATGGGCACAAAGATTATTGATATCAATTTTGGATGTCCTGCAAAAAAAGTCGTCAGTGGCTATGCGGGTTCTGCTTTAATGCAACATGAAAAATTAGCAACAGAAATCATACGCGCCACTGTGAATGCGGTAAACATTCCTGTAACACTTAAAATGAGGATGGGATGGGATTCCGATAATCTCAATGCACCACGACTTGCGCATATTGCAGAAAGCGAAGGTGTGCAAATGATTACCGTACATGGCAGAACACGATGTCAAATGTATAAAGGCAATGCTGATTGGAAATTTGTCAAACAAGTTAAAGATAATGTCACAATACCAGTAATAGTGAATGGTGATATTAAAAATCTCGATGATATAACAACGGCATTAAATGTATCTAATGCCGATGGAATCATGATAGGAAGAGGCATGTATGGAAAACCATGGTTTTTGAATCAAGCAAAGTATTTTATACGAGACAATAAAAAAATCTCTGAGCCCACATCTCAAGAGAAATTAGAGATCATCTTGAGACATTTCTCTGCAATTATCAATCATTATGGAGAAGCAGCTGGAATTAGAATTGCTCGTAAGCACATTGGATGGTACAGCAATGGAATGCATGGATCTTCAGAATTTCGCAGCAAAATCAATCATATGACCGATAGAATTGAAATATTAGATCGTATTCAAGTATTTTTTTCTTCAACATCAAATGCATCGTAGACGCATTTACCATTTACAATTGTCTTGAGCACTTTTCCTTTGACTTGTTTACCGTAGAATGGAGAATTTCGGGATTTGCTGAAGGATTGTGATGCGCATACTTCATACTCACAATCAAGATCGATCAAAGATATATCTGCAAATCCACCAATCTTTAATCGTCCCAGATCCTTTTTTCCTATGATATTCGCAGGATCGCAAGTGATTTTTCTGAGTATCTCTCTTAATGAGAGAGTATCATTATGATACAAAGCGAGAGATAAAGGTAAAAATGTTTCCAATCCAATTATACCAAAAGCAGCATCTTGAATGAGAGAAAAATCCTTTATTTCTCTTTCATGCGGCGCATGATCCGTCGCAATAATGTCAATCGTTCCATCAATTAAACCTTCAATAAGCGCCAATCGATCTTTTTCTGATCGCAATGGTGGATTCATTTTTGCATTAGATCTGTATTCCAATACATCTCTGTCAATTAATGTAATATGATGCGGGGTAACTTCACATGTTATATTCAAGCCTTTTGATTTCGCAATTCGTATCATATTAACAGATTCAGCACACGAAACATGCTGAATGTGAAGATGAGGAAACATTCCATGATCTTGTAGATCACATAATATAGCGACATCTCGCGCTATACATACAACCTCGGACGATGTTGGAATTCCACCTATGCCAAGTTTCTCAGATACATACCCACAATTAATTGAGCCATGATTTGATAAATCTAAACACTCCGCATGTTGTGAAATCCAAAGATTATGTCTAGCGGCAATGCGCAATGTCTCACGCATAACAAATGCATTAGATATTGGTTTTCCATCATCTGTGAATCCAATAGCACCTGCTTCTCTTAAGCTCAACATATCAGTTAAAATATCTCCTTTTAAGCCCATTGTGATGGATGCTTTTTGGAAAATCCTTATCGCAGAAGAATCTCGAGAAGATTTGTATATCCCATCTAATACTAATGTATTATCAACCACCGGATTTGTATTTGGCATGCATACAACAGACGTAATACCACCCGCCGCTGCAGCAAGAGATCCACTACTAATATCTTCCTTGTGTATTTGTCCTGGTTCACGAAAATGGACATGCGCATCAATTAATCCAGGAATTAATAAACATTGATAACAATCAATCTCAAGATCATCAAATCCTTCGATCTCGTCATTACCAATGCCAGATATCCTACCATCATGATCTACTATAACGAAACCGCTTTCCAGATCCAATCCAGAATTAGGATCTAAAATCCTAGCATTCTTGTACAGCGTTCTCATGCGCTATAATACATCTTATACTCCATGGGTGATATTTGCTCTTTTATTTCATTAATTTCCATACGCTTTAATTTAATATATTCATAAATCATACCTTCATTCATAACATCAGAAGATGTTAAGAAACTATGATTGCATTCAAGCGCATCCAAAGCTTCATCAAGTGATAATGCAACTTTCTCAATATTGTTATCAGATATTAAATCCATATTGTTGTTTTTTTCCTCTCCGGGATCAATTTCGTTTTTGATACCATCGAGACCCGCCATCAGCAATACAGACATACATAAATAAGGATTTGCAGATGGATCAGGAAATCTTGCCTCAATTCGCTTTGCATCTGCAGAAGTAGAATATGGTATCCGAATCGCTACTGATCTATTTTTATTTGAATAGGCTGCATATACAGGCGCTTCAAATCCAGGAACAAGCCTCTTATAACTGTTTACAGTAGGATTAGAAAATGCATTTATGGATTTGATATGCTTTAATATACCTCCGATATAATGCTTCGCAACTAGCGATAAACCATGATGTTCATCAAAAAATTGATTCTTGCCATCTTTCCATAAGGATTGATGTATATGCATGCCACTACCATTGTCACCACATATTGGTTTTGGCATAAATGTAGCAGTCTTTCCATATGATGCCACAGTATTCAGAACTGAATGTTTGTACAGCAAAACATTATCCGCTATATTGACTGGAGTATTGTGTTTAATACCAATCTCGGATTGTGCTATTGCCACTTCTGCGTGACTAATACTCGGCTCCAATCCCAATGATTCCATTGAATCACATATACAGTCTAATATATCCTGATGCGAATTAGCAGGAGCCGCTGTCATATAATTCTGTTTACATGAAGTGCTGTGCCCCCCATATCTACCAGAGGTATAATCCCGTGTATCACATACTTTAGTATTGTTACTATAACCATCTATAACAGCAAACGATTCTACTTGCGAAGTATGGTGACGCATATTATCAAATATAAAGAACTCCGGTTCAGGACCAAAATAAGCTTCATTGTATCCCATGTCATTCTTCATGTAATGCACTGCCTTTGCTAATATGCTGCGCGGACATCTTGTGTATTCTTCATTTGTATCTGTATCTATGACATTGCATATTATAATAGCAGTTTTTCTCGCAGAAAAAGGATCATTATATATTCTGTCAAGATCAGGTCTTAGTAGCATATCAGAGTTTTCTACTGGTTTCCATCCAGGAATAGAGGATCCATCAAATGATATACCGTTTCTCAATAAATCAACATCTAATGAATCCTTGCGAAATGTAAGCCTCCTCCATAATCCCATCATCGGCATAAAACAAAATGCAACAAATTCATAATCAGCAAAGATTCCAGAAATGCCCCCCTGTAACACCACAACAACACCGAAAACAATAGTCTATAATAAATAACACTAATTTTCAATAATGAAATAATCGTAAATTACTTTGAAGGTAATTATAGTTTTGACCACGGTGCAATAACAATGTATGTTCTATAATTGTTGATACAAACATCATGGTAGAATCGATTCCAAATTTAGATCCAAGCGTAGTGCATGGCGATATAAAAAATACTCAAAATATGAATAATAATAGTGCTCTTGTATCGCACGTTAATTATAATGGCAATGTTCAAAACATACAGAATTTAGATGAAGATATAAATAAATATATATATGTCTACGGAGCAAGGGAAAATAATTTAAAAAATGTGACTATTAAAATCCCAAAGAACAAATTATCAGTCATTACTGGAGTTAGTGGTTCTGGGAAATCAAGCCTAGCGTTTGACACTATATACGCAGAAGGACAGCGGAGATATGTTGAGAGCTTATCGATATATGCAAGACAATTTCTGAGTACGCAAAATAAACCAGAATTTGACAGAATTGTAGGTATATCCCCGGCAATTTCCATTAATCAAAAAACAACAGCAAAAAACCCTCGCTCCACAATAGCAACAGCGTCAGGTGTGCATGATCATTTAAGATTGTTATTTGCATGCATTGGGGTGCCGCATTCTCCCGCTACTGGAAAAATGGTTAATAGCATGACACCTCAACAAATGGCTGAGAGCATATTACAACTCACAGAAGGCATGATGATACATGTTATTGCTCCTGTAATTAAAAACAAAAAAGGCGATCATTCATCTGAGATGAGGAATATAAGATTGATGGGTTTTCAGCGTATTAAAATTAATGATATTGCATATGAGATCGATCAAGTACCAACACTAGATCGCAAGAAGCAACATAATATCTCTATTGTTATAGATAGAATTGTACTTTCACAAACAATAAAATCGCGCTTGGTTACAAGTATTGAAAAAGCTGTGAAATTGGGTCATGGAGTGATGCACATTGAGATTGTATCAGAAAAAGATGAAAGAGTGCAAAATGGAAAAATAATGGTTTTTTCCGAAAAAATGACTTGTGCTGAGTCCGGTATGGCATTTGATGCAATAGAACCCAGAATGTTTTCATTCAATAGTCCTTATGGAACGTGTACACATTGTAATGGGTTGGGAAAAAGCAAGCAAATAGATCATAATTTAATGATTAATCACAACATCACTTTATCAGAGGGAGCGATTATTCCATGGAGCAAAACTAACTATCTACTTACGCCACATGATTTGATATATCGAGAAGCAATATTGACAGCTCTTGGAAAAATGCATCATTTTAATTTGCAAACAAAATGGCCAGAACTTTCTCAAGAAGCGCGCAGTGCTATTTTACACGGAATGAACGAGAAAATTCAAATTCAGCATAAATATGTCAGTAAATCGTTAGAAGATAGTAGTATGCAAATAAATTTTGATGGGTTGTTAAAGGATATAGACAATATGAAGCAATGTACTATGAATGGCAGCATTGCGAAATCTGAGGCATTTTTTGAGCAATTTACCACAATGATGACATGCAATCATTGCAATGGTAATAAATTACGGCCTGAATCCTTATGCATTAAAATCGCTGGTCTCAATATAGCGGAAGTGACAAAAATGTCAGTAGAAAAATCAATAGCATGGATCGAAGATCTACGCAAATCAAAACTCACCCCAAAAGAACTCTTAATTACAGATGGAGTCTTAAATGAAACATTACGAAGGCTGAAATTCTTATACGATGTAGGATTGAAATACCTTCCTCTCTCCAGAGAGTCTTCTACATTGTCTGGAGGAGAAAGCCAAAGAATCAGATTAGCTTCTCAGATTGGATCTGGATTAACGGGAGTATTGTACGTATTAGATGAACCATCTATTGGTTTACATCAATGTGACAATGATAAATTAATTAGCACTCTTAAGCATTTACGAGATATGCGAAATACAGTCATAGTTGTTGAACACGACGAAGAAACCATCATGGCTGCAGATTATGTCTTTGATATAGGACCTGGAGCGGGTAGGTACGGAGGTTATCTCACAGCAGAGGGTACACCAAATGAAATCATGTACAATGAAAATAGCATTACTGGGGCATATTTATCTGGTCGAAAATCAATAAACGTCAGGGATACTACGCGCAAAGGAAGTGAAAAAAGCATCAAGGTTTTGGGCGCAAAATCTCATAATCTAAAAAACATCACGGTTGAATTTCCATTGGGAAAATTCATATGTGTATGTGGAGTTTCAGGAGGTGGAAAATCATCTTTGGTATTCGATACCTTGTATGCAACGATAGCGCGCAAAATTAATGGATCTTCCATTGTGCCAGGAGAGCATGATTGTATAACTGGAATAGAATATATCGACAAAGTGATACATATAGATCAATCTAGGATTGGATGCATGCCGTCATCCAATCCAGCAACATATACTGGAGCATTTAATGCGATTCGAGATTTGTTTGCTGCAACTAGCACAGCAAAGAAATTTGGTTACAAACCCGGTAGATTCTCATTCAATGCAAAAGGTGGCCGGTGTGAAGCATGTCAAGGCAATGGAGAGACAAAAGTAGAGATGCATTTTTTACCAGATATGTACATAAAATGCGATGAATGCAATGGAAAACGATACAACGAGCAAACTCTTGAGGTACATTATAAGGGTAAGTCTATTGCAGATGTATTAGATATGACAATTGACGAAGCAACGATTTTCTTTAAATCAATTCCGAGTGTTTATGCAAAATTGAGCGCCATGCAGAGCATTAAGCTTGGATATATGAAATTAGGTCAATCTGCACTGACAATATCCGGTGGAGAGGCTCAAAGAATCAAATTATCTCGAGAATTATCCAAGCAATCCACTGGGCAATCTCTATATATATTGGACGAGCCAACAACGGGATTGCATACAGATGACATTAGTAAATTACTATACGTCTTGCATGCACTAGTGGATAAGGGAAATACAGTCATTGTCATTGAGCACAATCTTGACGTCATCAAAACTGCAGATCATATTATTGATATTGGCCCAGAAGGTGGAGATGATGGAGGACGAGTAATGGCTATTGGTACGCCGCGCGAGGTATCAAAACACAAAGATAGCGTTACAGGTAAATATTTACAGAGATATTTCGTTAATAAAACAACTAACTTGGCTGCATAGCTTTAATAGCAGCAATTCTCTGTACTATATGCTTAATAACGGGAGCCACAACAAATCCAGCAGTATTTTTACCATTATCATTATTAGGGGAATCAATCGTCACAAGTATCACATATTTCGGATAATTAGTTGGAAATACTGCTAAAAATGAATCCAAATTCTTATTCCTATCATATCCATCAGATGTTATTTTTTCTGCAGAACCTGTTTTACCTCCAACGGGATATCCCAATGCATTTGCCTTAAAACCAGTGCCACGAATAACAATTTTGCGAGATATATCTAAAATAGCATTTGATGTCTCATTGCTTAATATTCTATGTCGTAAACTCGGATTTTCATCGCGCAATATCTTAAGTGGTACAAAAAAACCACCATTAAAAAGAGCAATTGCAGCTTGAATCAAATGCATGGGAGTAATGGATAATCCGTATCCATATGCCATAGTTGCCAATTTTAGCATACCAATCTCTTTAGGTAGTATCGGAAATCCAATCTCTTTGAATGGTATGTTAACTACATTATAAAATCCAAATCTATGGAGATAATCCTCATAGATTTTTGATCCCATTTTAAGAGCGATTTTTGCGATACCGATATTAGAAGAGCGAGATAATATATCTTGCACTGACATCTCCGAATTGTGCATCTTATGATAATCATGTATCACATGATTATCGATCGTCATATTACGTGATACATCAAATGTATCCATTAATGTTACTGATTTTGAATCCAGCGCTGACGCAATAGTAAATAATTTCATAATTGATCCAAATTCATATACTCCCAATGTATTGCGATTAAAAAATGCATTTTTATCATTCACTGAATGTAAATTATTTGGATTAAAATTTGGAAATGCTGCTGCACCAAGTATTTCTCCTGATGCAACATCCGCAACAATAGCAAATCCACCATTTGCATTATTATATTTAATTGCAGATTTTAATTCGGTGTATACTATATATTGAATATTTGTATCAAGTGTCAATTGTATTGATTCATGATGTGATAATCTTTGATCTAGAGATAATTCAATACCCATAATCCCATGCTCTGAATCTCCAGTGCTACCTACAACATGCGAAAATAAATCTCCTTGAGGATATAACCTTTTAGTAAGAGAATCTATTCTGATACCTATGATATCAAGCCCATTAATGATATCTAATTCTTTTGGGGTAACATAAGACACCGCTCTAAACCATTGATGATGCCTTTTATGGTGACATAATCCATCACAATTCAATCTTCCAAATACATCATTTAAGCGCACACACGAATCCCGAATAATATTTTTATTACAGAAGTAATCTGCATCTAAAAATAAAGAAAATATTGGCACGGTAGAAGCAATCACAGTTGAATTACGATCCAGTAAATCTCCTCTGTATTTCTCTTCATGATCCTTGATCGGAGTATAATTCACGTATAACTCATTAGATGCATGAACGAAATATAATAGACGAAATAAAACTACCGTATAACATAAGAACACTCCAAAATATGGAGCATATACTCTATACAAAACTCACAAACTAGATAAACGCATCCATAGAACTACGCCTGTTTAATTTCTTATTGCGAGTTCTGTTTTCTTCTTTTTTACGCTTGCGCTTTTCCGCAGCTTTTTCATGATATCTGTCATTCTTGCATTTTCTTACTATAAACTCCTTAGAGCGTCTTGCAGCAAAGAGCCGGTACGAGTACATCGGATTATTGCTTTTAACATCGAACCTAGTCACAAGCCTGAATCAATAAAACACTATTTTACCGTATTTACATTCATCTATCAACTCCTTCAGTTTAATAAATCTACACATTTACCATGCAATTCCCCATAAAGATCTCTACCATTAATCTTTACTTTAACTTTTTCACCTTCGTGCTTTGCAATGCTCTTGACAATTGCACGAGATTCTATCATGAAAGATGCAGATTTATATCTCACACATATATCATCACCTGGCATCATGACAAATGCCAAATCAAGCATTAGAATCAACAAATTTTTTCTCCATTTCACTCGCAATTTTCATAATCTTTGCACTGAGCTCATATGCCCTATTCGATTCTACAAGACGCACCATAGCAACAGCGGGATTGCAATTTGACGACTCTAAGTAACCTTGTTTTAATACTCCATTCCCCTCAAGTCCTGGCGTACCAAATATTGCTTCTCCAGAAAAATCAGTTGCAACCAGCAGATTTTTTCCTTTCTCTTCTAATCCTTGAGAATTTTGAAATCTCGCAATTTCAATACGCCCCAAATCCTGTATTTGACCTGTAACATCGACGTAATACACTCTTCCATCTTCAGTAATTTTTACTTTCACTGCATCATTTGGAACCACTATTCCTGGAGATACAGTTAATCCGTCTGAATTAACAATTTTGCCTTGTGAATTCCTAGAAAATGAGCCATCTCTAGTGTAATATACATTTCCATTTTCATCTGTAAGCGTGAAATATCCATCACCTTGAATTGCAATGCTAAGATCGTTTGCATTCTCAGACAACGTTCCTTGTATATTGTTTCTAATAACAGCTGAAACTTTTGAACCAAGACCAATCTGTATCGCACCATGCCATGGTTGATCTTCAGAAGAAACTCCAGCAACATATGGCTTGTTTACATACCCCAAATCCTGTGATGCTACCATGTGAGATTTAAATCCATTTGTTCCAATGTTTGCCATATCATTCGCAATGGATCGCACTCTCTCTTGAGAAACATTAAGCCCAGTTGCTGCAGTATATACTGCTTGCATATCCTACCACATATATAAGAATGATAGTATTCCAAGTGAAGCATAGGTCAACGAGTAATCACACCGATTCTACTAATAAAATATTACAATTATCTAAATTTAGTATTTCTTTACATTCTTGTGCTAAACTGCGTTCCTCAAATGCTATAAAATAACTTGAACCACTACCTGTCATTCTACAACATAAATACTGAATCTTATGCATTTGTAGATTTTGTAAGAGAGACTCATGGAAGCATTTCAACTTATCCCATTTAGGATCGTGCGATTTTAATAATGCAATTTCTAGATCGTTTTTGCCATTTTGGATCACATCAATGCAATTTATAAATTTGCGATATTGCGAAAATGACATTCCTGATTTTGCATATTCTCTATATGCATCTCCAGAAAGAATTGGAAAATTAGGTGTTACAATGATAAAATATAAAGTTGATAAGTAATCTAGTCTGCGTATTTTTTCTCCTATTCCAGACATTATTATGCATCCATGATAAAAACATCCAGGTACATCTGCACCTATCTCTACACTCCATTTTATCATTTGATTTTCATCAATATTATTCCTTGTACATAAATACTTCAGTACCGCGGCCGCATCGGCAGATCCTCCTCCCATACCAGAACCAATTGGTATATTCTTCTGCAATATAATATCCAATCTCGGCTCAATTCCAGTATACTTTTTAAATACTGACAATGCTACACTAATGGTATTATATTGTATATCAATTTGAACATTAAAATTATTTAATATATTAATCTTATGATGATCACTTTCATTGATCTCAAGTATATCATGCAACGAGATTTTTGTAGAAGTACTCTCTAATAAATGCATTCCATCTTCTCGTCTTCCAATAATATCCAAAGATAGATTCAATTTTGCATGTGCAATACATTTATTGAGTTTACTTACTGTTTTCATAGTGATACCATGAGTTTTTCTTAATATATAGAATACATGGTAAAGTATATCAAGATCAGAAGGCGGAAATTTCGAGTGAGTAGACTGATAGGGCACGCTTTATGGGATAGTCCTAACGATCCTATACGCACCAAAAATTATCCACCTGGACAGCACGGAATTAATGGTTATAGACAAAAGTCTGATTATGGTAGCAAAAGAATGGAACTGACAAAATGGATGGCTTATTACGGCGTGAGAGCTTGTCAGTTTAAAAATGCTTTTGAGTGGGCGAAGCGAAAATCTGGAAATACGATTGATAATCTTGTTGGGAGAATGGAAATGAGACTTGACTGTTTGGTATGGAATGCAGGACTAGCACCAAGCATACAGGCAGCGCGACAAATGGTTTCACACAAACATGTGGAAGTTGATGATAGAGTGTTGAATATTCCAAGCGCCATCATTAAACCTGGTCAAAAGTTTTCACTTCGTGAGAGATCACGCTCAAATTCATCCATGTCTAGGCATTTTGGTAATGGACATAAGATCAGTTCGTGTAATCATCTTAATCTTGTTGATGCAAGTGAATTTAGTGTTGAGGTTTCTATGTTTCCAGGATTTGAAGATGTGAGATTTCCCATTACAATGAATCCTTCTTTGATAGTGGAATTTTTATCGCAATAATATTTGCCCGTGTGGCGGAATGGTAGACGCAGCGGACTTAAAATCCGTGGGCTTAGGCCTTGGGAGTTCAAGTCTCCCCATGGGTACCACTTAATAAGGGTATTATGATGAAATGGCTCGATGTATATGATATTGCTATTGCTCTCGGTGATGAGTATCCCGATGAGAATCCAAAATATATCAGCTTTACAGCGCTAAAGTTCAAAATTATGAATCTTGATGATTTTCATGATCTTGAGAATTCTTGTAATGAGAAATTATTAGAAGCAATACAAGCAGCTTGGATAGATGAAGTACAATGAATTATTTAGTACTTCATTGCATGACTTAATGATTCAGGTAATTTCTCTAAATCATATTGTTTATCATGTGCTCGTCCATATATTTTCGTACTTGGCAGTATTTGATTACTTATTCCGTAATTTATTCCATACAATATGGAATAAATTACGGAATAAGGATCAGAATCAGAGCATGGTACTCTATGTTCTATTCGACTTTCACCATTAACTGGAATGCGCAATGCAGTGGTTCTGTTGTTGATACCCCAACTTATGGTATTCGGTGTATGTATATCTGCATTGGAAAAACGCGCATATGAATGATCGTTATTTGCAAAATATTTCATACATTTTTTCATATTATGCAATAGACCACCAATAGAAAAATATAATAGATCTCGATTCATATCGAACATGTTGTTTCCATTGTTATAAAGACTGATATTAATATTCATTGCACTCCCAGGTTGGTTAGCAGATAACTTTGCGGAAAAATCAGCTCCTAGGCTCTCAGAGATGCTGATGAAATTTAATATGGAATCTATTAAATTCTCAATATCAATACGATGCAGAAACACACATTCATACTGACAATATCCCTCTTCTTTTGATATTGACATCGTATCTTGATATTTTATGGCATTTTTTATTACTTCTATATCACCAAAATAATAAAACTCTAACTCTACCCCCACCATGGGTGTAAACCCATGAATCATTTTTTATGCAAAGCAACCAATACAGCATCTATAATATCATCTATTTGTGGCAAGGCAATGCGCTCAAGATTTTCAGCATACGGTAAAGGAGCATCTTTGGCAGAGACACGTATCGGTTCGGAATCCAGATAATCGAACGCATTCTCAATAATCTGTACATTAATTTCACCAGCAATACCAGAAAACGCCCAACCTTGCTCCACAGATACAATATGATTTGTCTTTTTAACTGATTCAATTATAGTATCAATATCTAGAGGTCGAATAGTACGCAAATCTATCACTTCTGCATTTATCCCATGAACAGAATTTAAGATATCTGCAGCTTGCATCGCATACAAAACTTCAAGAGAGTACGCCACAATAGTGACATCGTCACCTTGTTTCAGTACATTTGCCTTTCCGATTGGCACCAAATAATCTTTATCTTGAAGAATCCCCTCTTGCACGTCATATTCGTGCCCATATGCAACCTCATTTTCTAAAAATACTACAGTATCATTTGATCGAATTGCAGATTTCAATAATCCCTTACAATCTGCAGGATAATAAGGTGCAATCACAGTTAACCCAGGAATGTGAGCATACCATGAGGCATATTCTTGAGAATGCTGAGCTCCTACTCGTGCCGCGGCACCATTCGGACCACGAAATACAATCGGACATTCTACCTCACCTCCAGACATATATCTGGTTTTTGCAGCAGAATTGATGATTTGATCAATTGCTTGCATTCCAAAATTCCAAGTCATGAACTCCACAATGGGGCGCATGCCAGACATAGCCATGCCAACACCAATACCAGCAAAGCCATGCTCTGTAATGGGAGTATCTATCACTCTCATTGGACCAAAACTATCTAACAAGCCTTTGCTGATTTTATATGCACCATTGTATTCAGCAACCTCTTCACCCATAAGAATCACTTGCTGATTACATTCCATTTCCTCTCGCATTGCGAGATTTAATACATCCCTGATCGTAACATTTGTCATATACTAGACTATTCAATTATCTCGGCACCTTGTATGCTGTCACATGTTTTTTTAGACATCATAATATATGGCTTACTTTGTTCATCATTGTGTGTCTTTTCAATGTTATTTGTCTTGTCAGTATTGTTTGTTTTATGATGAGACATACCCTCTTTAATTAGACTCTTTCCGTCAGTATCTGAAATAGCACACTTTACCCATGGCATCTTAAATCGCTTATGATGACGAGATTTATGATGCTCATTGACATTTGTTTCTTTGTTGTATTCGCCATTTTTAATTCCTTGTTCTGCATTATCATTCATGACTTGTTGTTTTTCATGCTTATGCTGCACAGGAGCCATACTTGCATGCGCAGATAACGATGACAATAACACAATGCAACCTAAAATTGAAATTTTCATAACTCTCATCAAATAATATAACACTTGATTATACTCAAATATTATAACAATTTGCAACCAATATAAAGAAAAATATCCTCACGCACACCTATTTAATGTATTATACACAATTCTGATATGATACAAATGCGACATCACGATATACCCAAAGATGATAATTCATCACTTAGACCATTATTGTTGCGAGACTTCATAGGACAATCTAAAAGCGTAGATAATCTACGTATTTTTATCCGGTCTACTCAATCTAGAGATGAAAATCTTGATCATATTATTTTACATGGCCCCCCAGGATTGGGAAAAACTACATTAGCACAGATAATATCTCGTGAATTAAATGTGAATTTTCACATGCTTACAGCACCCATCATTACAAAAACAGGTGATCTAGCTGCAATATTGACCAATTTAAAAAGACATGATGTGCTTTTTATAGATGAAATTCACAGATTGAATAAAAACATCAGTGAGATGCTATATCCAGCAATGGAAGATTTTCGACTTGACATTATTATTGGAGAAGGCCCCTCTGCAAAAACAGTTAGAATAGATTTGTCAAAATTCACACTAATTGGCGCCACAACGCGCAAAGGTATGCTCACCAAGCCATTGCTAGATAGGTTTGGGATACATATAAATCTTGAATTATATAATATACATGATCTTAAGATTGTTATCACCAATTCTGCACACAAGCTGGGCATCAATATAACTCATGATGCATCACATGAAATAGCAACACGCTCTCGTGGAACACCCAGGATTGCACTAAGATTATTGCGTAGGGTCAGAGATTTTTGTCATGATATGCATGAAATAGATCAAAAATCCACTCGCACAGCACTTAATAAACTAGATATCAATGAGAATGGATTAGATGCGTTAGATTATAAATATCTTAACTTTATATATCATAACTACGGCACCAATCCAGTAGGAATTGAAACAATCTCTGCAGCAATTTTAGAAAGCAAAGAAACCATTGAAAATACTGTAGAACCATATCTCATGGGGTTGGGATTATTAGATCGCACACCACGAGGCCGCAAAATCACACAAAAAGCAATACAGATTGTAGCGCATTAAGCAATAGCTTTCATTAATTTTTTAATAATCTCATCCATAAGCTCTTTATTCTCTTCTAAATATATCTTTACGTTGTCTCTGCCTTGGCCGATTTTCTGTTCACAATATGAATACCAAGATCCTGCTTTTGAGATAATGTCAAATTTCAGTGCTAAATCTACAATCTCTCCAGTGCGAGACACGCCGCGATCATACAATATATCAAATATAGCTTCTCTAAATGGCGGAGCTATCTTGTTCTTCACGACCTTCACACGAGTTTGGCTACCAATCACTTCATCTTTATCCTTTAATGTTGCAATTCTACGAATATCAAGACGCACAGAAGCATAGAATTTTAATGCATTACCACCTGTAGTGGTCTCAGGGTTACCAAACATAACTCCGATTTTCATCCTGATTTGATTGATAAAAATCACGGTACATCCAGTTTTAGCAGCAGAAGCTGTAATCTTTCTTAGAGCTTGACTCATTAATCGAGCTTGCAATCCCATATGAGCATCACCCATATTACCCTCAAGCTCTGCTTTTGGAACCAAAGCAGCAACAGAATCAATGACCACCATTTTTACAACATTTGAACAAACAATTGAATCTACAATTGACAATGCTTGTTCACCGCTATCAGGTTGTGAAATTAACAAATCATCTGTATCAACTCCAATTCTCCTTGCATATACAGGGTCAAGCGCATGCTCCGCATCAACATATGCACAAATTCCCTCTTTTTGCATTTGCGCAACCATATGCAAAGCCATTGTTGTTTTGCCAGAACTTTCCGGGCCATAAATCTCTACAATTCGACCAACTGGTATTCCTCCACCGAGCGCTAAGTCCAATCCAAATGATCCTGTAGGAGTGATTTTTACATCTAACTCTGGTCGTTCAGATAAAAACATTAATGTATTTTTACCATGATCCTTGTCAATTTTACTACGCAATACTGCAACTTGCGCTCTTATTTCATTCGTTTCCCCCACCTCAAAATCAGACGACATATATACCAAGATAATATGAAATATATTAATAGTTTATATATAATAAACAAGAGCCTAAAATAGCTTCTTATTTGAATGATCTTGTGTTATCAATAAAACACTAAATGTTATCATATATAGAAATGAAAGATATAATCCCACATATATTGGTTCGTGAAACTTAGAAATAACAGATTGCGCTATAAATAGAACAGATCCTGCAAATATCACCCCAGATGCATTAATAGTAGTACTTATGCATGTTCCTCTTGATTCTGCAGGAAATGCTTCTGCCAAGAAAGCGTACAATGGAGCATATGACATTGCAGTAAAACCATATGCAATAACATATATAATTTCACCAAAACCAGATAATCCCGAGCATATATCGTTCATAAGCAATGGCATAAAAATCGCTTGTATCATGGACGCAGCTATCAATTGCTTCTTCCTACCTATTTTGTCGGACATATATCCGAAAAAAATCACTAATATTATGTATAATAACGTACCAATGCTCGCAAGAGTGCTTGTATAAGATATACTCTTATGCTTCATCACATGTAAGTAATTTGGCACAAAAGTAGTCATGAGATAGTATTGAGAATCCGGTGCCCCTATCGCCAATATACATTTAATCACCGATATTCTCGCTGCCCAAATATCTTGGAAAAATTCCCTTATACTCGTTCTCTCTTCTAGAACCATACCTTCAGGTATGGTTCTTCTCATCCATAAAACAACTACAACCCCTGTAGCACATAGACCAAATGGTATACGAAATCCCCATTGCATCAGTTGCTGATTCGTCAATAACGCTGCAAATAAAGATACCATTCCAGATGCTACAAAATATCCAACTCCATAACTAGATTCCTTTACTCCGCTCCAAAAACCACGATGTTTACTAGCTTCTTTGTCTTCCATTATATAGGATGTCAACGCACCAACTTCACCACCTGACGCCAAACCCGCAAGAATGCGCAATACAATCAGAGATACAGTTGCATACAATCCAATGCTGCTATAAGTTGGCAATATCGCTACACAAATAGAAGACATTGCACTTACGATAATGGTAGATTTCAATGCACTCTTACGCCCTACAGCATCACATATATATCCAAATATAAATCCACCAGCTATCTTAGCTACAAGACCCACTGTAATGATCAGACTTGATTCCATTAAATGAGTAGAATCAGAACCTGGTGGAAAATATAGAGTAGCTAATACGGCGCCATAACTACTAAATAGAGAATAGCTATACCATTCAAATACATTGCTCAATAATAATGCAAATAAAACAAAAATTCTCATCTGAAAATTATTTCAATTGTTGAGATGCAAATTCCCAATTCACCAAGTGCTCAAAAAATGTTGCCAAGTAATTAGGGCGAGCATTTTGATAATCCAAATAATAAGCATGCTCCCAAACATCAATAGTCAATAATGGTGTCTTATTATCTAAAATTGGATTGCCAGCATTCTGTGAATTGACAATCTCCAGTACTCCAGATTGATTTTGCACTAACCAAGTCCATCCACTTCCAAAATTGTTCGCTGCTTTACCTTGAAACTCTTCAATGCATTTCTCCAGAGAACCAAAAGACTGAGAAATCATGTTCATTAATCTTTCAGGAGGTTTATTACTACCTGGTTTCATGCATTTCCAATAAAATTCATGATTCCAAGCTTGAGCTGCATTATTGAATAAACTAGGATTTATATTAAAAGATTTCTTCATAACATCTATCAGATCTGGAGCATCAAATTCGGTATTGTTTTCTAATATCTTATTGCATTTGGTGATATATGCTTGATGATGCTTACCGTGGTGATAATTCAGAGTATCACTAGAAATATGAGGCTCCAAATCATCTTTATTATATGGAAGATCTGGTAATTTGAACGCTATACTCATCTTGCTTTACATTAAAAAAACATTATAATGCAGCGCTTATTGGTGTACAAGCACAGTATATGCGCAAGGTAATGCTTTTAATTTTAGATGGATGGGGCATAAGCTCAATCAAAGAAAATAATGCCATATATCTCGCAAATACTCCAAATTTCGATCATTTAATACAAAATTACCCTAATTCACAATTATATACACATGGTGAATACGTTGGTTTACCAGAAAATCAAATGGGCAATTCGGAAGTTGGACATATGACAATCGGTGCTGGAAGGATTATTCAGCAAGATTTAGTCAAAATTAAGAGCGAATTGCAGGATATACATAATAATGAAGCATTTGTAGATTTTGCATCTGATATCAAAAAATGTCATATACTAGGAATTTGCTCAGATGGTGGTGTACATGGTCACGTTGCACATATTCATCAATTGATATCTATTTTTAAGAAATTACAAATAGAAGTAGCAATACATGCGTTTCTAGATGGGCGCGATACACATCCAGAAAATAGCTTGGAATTTGTAGAGAATATGGAGAATATTGCGACTATTTCTGGAAGATACTACGCAATGGATCGTGACAACAGATGGAAACGCACACAACTTGCTTTTGATGCAATATATCATGGCCAAGGTTTGCGCAGTAGCTCCGTTATTAATGCAATAATGGCATGCTATGATATTGGCATTACTGATGAATTTATAGCGCCACATGTTATAAGGCAGCATCTAAAAATTGACTCACAAGATGGAATTCTATTTGCAAATTTCAGACAAGATAGAATCAGACAACTATGTCATCTCATTAAACAACATCACACTGGTAGAGTACTTACAATGTCTGACTATGGTGATATATCCATCCCTAGTATTATAAGACCCGCTAAAATACGCAATACTCTTGGCGCAATATTGGCTCAAAATAACAAGAAGCAAATCCGTATCGCGGAAACCGAGAAATATCCACATGTCACGTATTTTTTTAATGCAGGTATAGAGCAGAAATTTGATCGTGAAGAGAGAGTAATGATACCATCTCCGCAAGTTGCAACTTATGACCTCAAACCAGAAATGTCTGCTAAAGAAGTTAAAAATGCTGCACTTGATGCCATCAAAAAACATTTTGATTTTATGCTTGTAAATTTTGCAAATCCAGATATGGTGGGACATACAGGAAAATTAAACGAAACAATACAAGCAGTGGAAATTGCTGATCAATACCTTGGTGAAATATACAAGAAATGCATAAACAACAACATCACTCTAATGATCACTTCTGATCATGGAAACGCAGAAAGTATGATTCAAGATAAATCACCACATACATCACACACAATAAATCAAGTTCCATTTATCATAGCTGATAAATCTTATACAATACGCGATGGTAGTTTGGAAAACATAGCTCCTACAATATTAAATATAATGAAGCTTGACATTCCAATAGAAATGCAACAACAAGATTTAATTGTTTCAACTAACTCAGAAATTCACTAACAGCTACTTCTGGATTTTTTGCATCGAATATATAAGAACACACCGCAACAAAATCTGCACCATGATATCTTAATAATTTAGATCTCATGGGAGTTATACCACCTATAACACACACAGAAGTATGACAATGAGATTTAAATCTTTGTATGATGTGAGAGTCAGGACTACCTTCAGCGTTTGGTTTAGTTTTAGATTGAAAAAATGCACCAAATGATACGTATGAAGCACCACAATGCGCAGCTTCAATTCCTAAGTTTATATCATCATAACAACTCACTCCAATTATTTTTCCATGTTGAATCAAATTCTTACATAATTTCGCAGAAAATCCATCTGACCTCCCCAGATGTACACCATCACAATCGCATCTCAAACACATCCCTACATCATCATTCACAATGAAATTCACATTATATCTCTTGCATAAATTAGATATCTTATACAGCAAATCTGAATCAGCATTTCTAGATTTCAATCGCAATTGAAATGCATATATATATTCATGATACATTTTCAATATAAGAGATAATACGCCCACATTAGAAAATGATTCAGGTGATATCAGATAAAGGAATGCAACCATAGATAATAACTCAGGAATAAATGTTTCAATTATTGATATACTTCAAACAATGTGCATAATCTATCATAATATACGAGTATACTATGCATGATGAGGTATAGTATCGCTTGTTTTTATTGATATTTAATTTTGGTATTATTTATGGTATTTGTAAAAAACAAATTTGAAGCAGCATCACAGGCTACTCAATATGATCAAGGTTTACGTGCGTTTCTTGTGCAAGTATATAGATGGATGGGCATTGCTTTAGGAATAACAGGTGTGAGTGCATTTGCAGTCAGTAGCAGTCCATCTATGATGAATCTTATATTCGGCACGCCATTAAAATGGCTCATTATATTTGCTCCTTTGGTTGTCGTATATATACTTGGATCTCGCATCAATACTATGAAAGCTGAAAGTGCGTATATTACATTTATGGGATATTCAGTACTCATGGGATTATCAATGAGTTCTATATTTATGATTTATACTAGCGAAAGCATAGCCAGAGCCTTCTTCACTTCGGCTATAGTATTTGGAGGTGCATCTCTGTATGGACAAGTAACGAAGCGCGACCTTTCTGGAATGGGATCCATCATGATGATGGGTGTATTTGGTATATTAGCTTCTTCAATTGTTAATATCTTTATGCAAAGTTCCGCACTTCAATTTGCAATTTCAGTTGTGGGCGTTGTGGTATTTACTGGTCTAGCAGCTTATGATAGTAAAAATATGAAGAATGTATACTACAATGCATCACGCAGCGGTGATGTTGATGCATTAAATAAATCTTCAATTATATGCGCTTTGCATGCATACATCAATTTCATCAATATTTTTATCTTCTTACTTGATCTTTTAGGTGGACTCAAAGGAAATGATTGAAGTGATACATGAATCTCTAGACTCCCTAGAGATTCTTTTGCACAACCTTGTCTATCATTGCGTTAATGCATTTGCATATTGATACTTCAAAAAACATACCTGCTATCTTCATGTATTCTTGCGCTACAACCTTTATGGGTGTAACATTCAGTTTTGCCTCAGAAAGCACTGCACACATGATGCAGCGTAGCATAATATCTTGCTTCTTAGTGGATAATGCATCTATCCATATCTCTTCCATTTCGATATTGTATTTTGGTATGTTCAAATGGATATCACTTAATAGATCTAATAAGATCTTATCGTTATAATTTCCATATTCTTCTTTATTGGCATAATATAGCTTCACATCATCACACAGATCTAAGTATGATTTTATACAGTTTGTCATGAGATGAGCGTACGTAAATTGCACTACTAGTACACGAGCTCGAGTATTAGGATACATATTTGTTATGGAACTTTAACATTTCAAGCGCAGCATGAGACGCTGATCCGCCGTAATCTATCGCCTTATTTTTATCACATCTTATAATAGCAGATTCAATACTGTGCGTCATAATAACACCAAAACCAACTGGCTTCTTCATGCTTACTTCATGCATTCCAGAAACTACAGCATCACATATGTACTTATAATGATCAGTTTCTCCTTTAATCAATGCACCAAGTGCAACAAATGCATCATAATGATTAATAGAGTAATTTATCGCAGGAGCAATCTCAAAGCTTCCAGGTACCCACGCGTGACATACCTCATATACATTCTGATCTATTGCAGAAAGCGCACCATCTAATAGCATTTCTGTAATTTTGAGATTAAATCTTGCTACAACCAACAAGATTGAATTTTTTTTCATAAAATAATACCTATTCAATAATCACAATATTCTTGCATCTATTATTCATATATATCAATAGCAATATTTGACTACAATTACTAACAATCCAATATAGCATCAACCCAACTGGAAATGATGAAAATAAAAATGCTACTGCAATTGGCATAATCTTCATTATCATAGCATGATCATCATTACCAGTTGTTGCTCTATATCGCATCGAAATTGCATTTTGTAAATACATACTACCAGCAAGCAACAAAGCGGATACACTCAAATGCAGATATTGCTCAATATTAACATTTAACACATCTTCTAGAATAGAGAATATATTACTAGGATCCGGAGACGACAAATCAGACAACCACAGTATGAATTTTGCGTGTCGCACATCAATCGATATACTTAAAGCTCTGTACAATCCTATGAATATCGGAATCTGAACAAAATTGGGCAACATACCCGCAAATGGACTGACATTGTTTTTGCGAAAAACCCTCATAATTTCTTTATTTGCAGCAACTTTGTCACTCTTGAGTTTATTTTTTATAGCAGACACTAGGGGACTAAGTTTTTGCATCCTAATCACAGATAATTGCGCCTTGATAGACAACGGAAGAACTAGGATACGCACAACGATTGTTGTCATAACAATTGCTATTCCATAATTGTGAACAATGCTATAAAAATAATCTAAAAGCTTAATCAGGCTTTTGGGTATCATATATAGCATTCCAAAATCTATACAATTATCAAATTTGAAAGCATGTAAATTTTTTGAAACATCCTCTAATATATCTAGATTTTTTGCACCAGCAAAAATATTAAAATTAAATTTTAATATATCATTATCCTTCATGACATGCACTGTAGATTCATTGAAACTAGCCAGAACATCACTTTCTTTTTTATATATATGAGCTCTACCATGGATATTACCATCAAAGATCAAAGCAGAACCCCAATATTTATCCATGAACCCAACCCAGTTTGCTCTATTTTTATAATTCTTATCAAAGTGTATCAATTTGCCATGCTCATCTATATCTTGGTATCCAATCTTATTTAGAGATGTACCATTGGACATAGTAATACCACCTTCATGAAACATCCAAGTAGATTTTTCATTACCAGTAATCCTTCTATGTATTACTGGCGCACTATTGATCATAATTTTTCTACCAGAATGATTCTCTACTCTGGACTCCACTTTTATGACATAATCACCAACATACTTCAACACAATTTGGAAATTTACACCTTGATCACTCTTCCAATGTAGTATTGCGGGTGTATTTTTTGAGAATTCACTGGAATCATGCAGCCATATGGTATTTTGATCAGGAAGCTGAAGGGACGCATCTGAAGAATTCCATTTAATTTCTACATAATTCTCAGACTCAGTCCCAATGGGAGATAACAAAACAACACTCTTTGCATCGTGATTGATAGAGGTTTTATAACTTGATAATTCCAAATAATCAATACGAGCACCTCGCGCAGAAACAGCACCGTTAACTAAAGAATCATGGAGATAGATGCGATTTGTATTTTTTAATGTAGTTTGTACATCAAGAAAAGCAACTTGCGACACGATAGTATCTTTCTCGGTGTTTTTTTTCGCGCTCTTGATCTGAGTATTTTGGGTGTGTTCTGTAGCATTATTCTTCGAAGATCCAATGAAAGAATCCCAAATTAAAGTAAAAGCGAATAGTATAACGGAGGCAAAAACCAATCTACCTACAGACATGCGAGGATGAGAAAAAACAATTGTAACTCTGCTTGTATTGAATATCAATGCTTGTGCATTCTATAATTCAGCGCAGCACCAAAGATAAAACATAAATTTGAAATATAAAAAAACAACAGCAATACTATAACTCCAGCAAGGGATCCGTATATCACATTCACTTGATCGAAATGTTCAATATAATATGACATCCCCATAGCTCCGCATATCCACATACATACAACAACAACAGATCCTGGTAAAATATTAATAATATGCACTTTGCAATTCGGAACTATAATGTATACGCATGAAACACTAATAAAAAGCGCCAGCACACCAAATATTGCTCTAAAATCATTCCAATCACCCAATATAGGAATGTTGATCTTCAAATATCCACCGACAATACTTGCAAAACTTGGCAATAAAGTGATAACACCAAATATTATGATGATAATTAAGAGCATTACAAAGAAATACAGTATACTCAAAGCTCTCCTCAAGATGTACGGTGGTGGATCATGTACGCGATATATCCGATTCAAAATCGTCCTGAGACCTTCAACTGCAGTTGATGATGTCCAAATAGAACTAAATACTGCAAGCGTCATAATACTGTGTGGAGGAGAATTAATGGCGTTGTACATACCATTAAGCAACACTTCAATTACCCTATCTGGAATGCTAGCGCGTATAAATTCTACAAACTGCTGCTCAATTTTCGTCCCATTGAATACATAAGTTAACTTACCAACAAAAGCAGTAAATAATACTAAAAATGGAAAGAATGCTAATATATATACAAATGATAGATATCCAGCGTGCTCTACTCCATCTAAATCTACTACATCATGAGCTGCTTGATATGCTGCTTTAAATATGTTGTTCACCCCATACCAAATCAAAATCTGTACACTAAAGGCACAATACTAATACATTATTTCTTATTGACTAATGATGTTTTTCATTTTGATTTTTGTGATCAAAGCCCTTGTTTTTGTGCATTTCTCACATTGATTGATCTTTGCAATAATAGCTCTCTCGCCAGCCGACATCATGCCAATTACACCAAATTCCACGATATCTGGCACTTTCTCATGATTACCAATGGTAAAACTCACGTCTTTATTTTCTATCGTGTTCATTTCGGTATCAAAGATGTCGTATGTCACTTTCACTTTATCTCCACACATTGCCGCAAGTGAGTAGCCAATCTTATTATCAAACATCATATTCAAGCGTGGCATTATTGCGGATTTATTAATAGATCTCACATCAATGACATATTTATACTTAGCATCTCTTGGATATTGATATCTCTGCGATAAATATTCAGTCAATCGCTCCTTCTCAATCTTAATTTCTCTTTGTGTTCCAGCACTAGCACCAATTAATCCTATCCGAAGATTGCGCTCTGTAATTTCAGTTAACGGAATATCTCCAAATCCGTGATCTACTTTTACATCGCCAATATACAACATCCATCTCGCATTTACAGTATCTCCACATGAAGATGTTTCTCCATATCTAATATTAGAATCTTTGATCAATATTGATCTATCATCATATGGCACCTCATCCACCAAAGCAGCGATTCCTTGTTTGCGCATTAATTGATCAATATAACTTCCCATGAAAGAATTCAACACCTCTAGCGCAATAGAATCTTGTGAACCGCGTATATCATTCGGATTGAGCAAGAATCTAATGCTTGTGCCTGTATATTTTTTTGCATTTGGTGCAAACTCTCGATATACAATCACACCAGCACCAACAATAATAAATACTATCACTATCACTACTGTAGACAGAATTCTACGCATAATCTTAGAAATAACGATCATAATATCACCAAGAAATCCTTCAAATATTCATATAGAGAATTCATATTGCATAATGTTATGCGCATTTCATTTTTTAAAAACTCCAATTTTGATTGTGCTAAATCCATACCAAAACATGTGACATAATTTGTACTACTTTTTTCGTCAATGTCCTCAATGTCATCTTTGATCTGAAATGCCAATCCATACAATTCTCCAAATTTAGATAGCGTTTTAATTTTTTCAATATTGGACAATATACCACCTATTGTGCATGCACATGAAAACAATTTTGCTGTCTTATGTATATGAATCTCATGTATCTCTTCTTGAGTTGGATTATGTATGCATAAATCCAAATATTGCCCCAAAATCAAACCATTACACCCAATAGCATCTGATAACAATTCAATAATCTCACATCTCGCATCACATTCGATATTGCTCTCTTTAGAAATAATGTTAAACGCAATGGTCAATAATGCATCACCCATCAATATTGCATCAGATTCACAGAATTTCTTATGACACGTCAATTTACCACGCCGAAATTCATCATCATCCATACATGGTAAATCATCGTGCACTAAGGAATACGCATGCGCAAACTCAATTGCAGTTGCAATTCTTATCGCAACATTGATATCTCCTTGGCAATGCTCTGTAATTTTCACCACAAGAAGACCACGTAACAATTTGCCGCCAGGCAGCATGACGTATTGCGCAACATTTCTTAACAAAGGATTTTTTATCTCAGATAACGCACAAGATATGCTTTTCTTTAGTAAATCCCTTGCTTGATTTAATGAGTTCATATACAACAATACGATCAGTAGTTCATTTTATACAACATACAATGAAAATTTTTATACAAATATTAGCAATCGTTTTTGTTATCAACATATCATTTGGATTCAACATCTCCAGGTGTGATGCTAAAGAATTGAAAAATGATAATCGTATTCAAACAAATACTACTCAAAATTCCAAGAAGAGCAACATTAACGCAATCAAGACAAAAAGCACTGATAATCACAGCAAAAAACCTCAATTAAAACTTAAGAGACAATCACTACCCATCAAAACTTATATTATGAAAGGAAAAGAAGGAGAGTTAATATATTCAAAAATTAATGCTTTTATAAAATCCAAAGATATCTATAAAATAGCACTATTTAAGTGCGCAGATCAAGGAGATATAGGAGGTTTTATTGCAACACTCAAAGCATCACATCTTTCCATTGATACAAAAGATCAGTTCGGCAACACCCCTCTAATGCATGCGGTGGCTCATAAAAAATTTGATCTTTCAATGTTGATGCTTCGTATGAATGCTAATGCGGATGTGGTGAATGATTTTGGCTCAACGCCCATATTTCTTGCAAATATTACTAAGCAAATGGCATTATTTAATGAATTCAAATCACTACAAATGAAACGCCTCATCTCTCAGACTCATACTAAGAGAAAATATCATACTACAATACATATTACTCCTCTCATTGCTGCAGCGGCACGTGGAGATAATGCATTCATTGAAAAATTTGTGCGCCAATTTCATGGCAATCCGAATGCACATGATCAAAATGGTGTGACACCTCTAATGTCTGCGGTTACACATAAACGGATAGACACAACGCAATTATTACTTGAACTTGGTGCAAATCCTACAGAACAAAACTTTCAAGGTAATGATGCAATTGATCTAGCAATAAATCAAAAATCCAAAGAATTAGAAGGATTATTGAAATATCATACATGGTACTAATGGTGCACAAAGCACAAATTAAACCTCTTAATGTACAAAAGAATTTTGATTCTATTTCTAACGTATATGAACACAATGCAACATTACAACATGATGTTGCAATAGAATTAGTATCTCGCATCAATGTCTCGCCTCAAGATATCATTGTTGATATAGGATGTGGCGATGGAAAAATAGCAAAATTATTACAAATACCTAATAATATTATCCAAATTGATGTATCTTATTGCATGTGTAAATTAGCGCATGCAATATCTCCCAATGTATTAAATCTAGATATGCATAACATAGCACTTAAAGATAACATAGTGGATATCGTTACTTCATCATTTACACTACATTGGTCTACAAATATACAGATCGCATTAGAAGAAATAATGCGCACAATGAAACACAGTGCTCATGCATATATCGCAATTCCAATATGTGGAACTTTAAAAGAATTTGAACAAGTATCACAAAAACTAAATAATTGTATCATTAAATTTCCACACATCGATATCGTCTTACGATGCATACAGAATATATTTCCACAATATCAATATGAGATTAAAACATATACCACAGAATTCCCAAATTTAATGGGAATATTACGCCACATCAATAGAACCGGACGATATAAATCTCATACCTCACCCACCAGAAAAGAATTATCAGAATGGAATGCACAATATCACGAACTGTTCTCATCAAAGCACAATACAGTCATTTCAACTTGGAAGATTGCGTTTTTGCATTTGCGGAAATAGATCCGCTTGATATTTCGTATACACCAAACGCAGAAATGAATATCACAGAAGTTTCGAGTAGAGTATCAAAGCCTCGAAAACTAGTCAAAACCGCCGCTACTACATTTGGGATTTGTATGATCTTTTTAGTCATCTCAAAATAAAATTCCTTCATATCGTTATTCATAGGAGACGCAGAATCACCTAATGGCATTGAAAGTAATCCAACATGATAAATCACCACAGACATCAGCAATATAATAGGGAGAGAGCCTATTATCATTCTGATGTTCATTTGAATGTGAGTAGTATTTATATTTTTAAAACCAAGCAACATAATGATACCAGAAAGCGCAACACCCACCGCAGCTTCTGTGATTGCAACATCAGGTGCCATCATGACTGTATACCATATCATGCATAACATGCTAAACACATTCATCATAAATATACTGACAATATTAGAGCGACAAAACACCACATACATTGCAACGAATAAAATAATGGATATTAATATCTCATTTATCATTTTTTCTAAGATATACAGATCTCGCAAAGGAATAAACTATTGATGTACTTGATATCGTCATAAGGACCAATAACAAAAAGAGCTTGATTTTTACTAAAATTCCACCAAATCTTAACATCACACCAATAATACATAACATTGAACTTAATGTGTCCAGCACACTAGATGAATGCAATTTCGAAAAAAAATCGTTGAAACGAATTAAACCAATGAAACTTATGAAGGCGGATACAATCGCACAGAATAAAAAGACATCGGAAATCAATAATATGACACTCATGTCACTATACTCTCAATTTCTTTTCATGAATTCAAGTGATATAAGCATTGTAAAATGACTATTTTATAATTTAATAATAAATCTTCATTAATATTCATATCGAATCACTCCTTATGAGTCGACTACAGAACAATGAATAATTTGGTACCTTTATGTCTCCAGAACAACACAATAACGAACACGACGCGCGCCTTGAAGCTCTCTCTGATTCAGTTCAAACGCAGGTAGAGTCTCTTAATGCAGAGTATGAGAAACTCATGTCTTATATGTCTGAAATCGGAGCAATTGATAATCATACAAGCTCCATGATGGCAAATCTTAAAAACGCAATGCAAAATACAGATGGCGCAGATCCTTCTGTAATGATAAGTATGTTACCTACAATGCTACAAAGCATGTCATCATCATTACCAGAAGAAATGAGGAATAATTTTGATACCTTAAATGAACTTACTTCAACATTATCAAGCGATTCATCTAGAATAGATATAAATACAGCTCGCAAACAATTAACCACAATGTTCAAAAATCTAGATCAGCAATTAGTTGAAGTCTCTAAAGTCGAAGAATCTGATAATAATTAATCAGATTTCAATTATAGATAGATATTTGGGTATAATTAATGCGAAAAATATTCATTGTTATATTAATGTATTGTGATGCATTCAATTCACATGCATCTAATTATCTATCTTGCAATCATAATCGCAATTCATCCGAATCTCCAGAATTAGGACCTATATACAATAATTACTCATATTATCAATCTCGCAAATGAAAAATTAATACTATCAAAAAAGCGATGCAACGCATCGAGATGAAAAGCCTTTAATTGTAATACAAAAAGAAACCGAGGAATATCATGAATCAAACAACCACACATCAAAAATACAAAAAACTCATCGAGTTCACTACAATCACTTTACTGATGTGCACTACATCGATAGTAAAGTGGTATTATATTTATTATATCATGTAATACTGAAATTTCCTGTATAATTTACCTAGGCGGCGCATCAGCAAGCGATGCTGACCGCGATTTATACTCCGCCATCCTATGTAATATATTTATTGCTTCGGATAAATCTGTTGTTGGAGCTTTTTTCTGTTCCCCATCACGAGCAAGTCCTGCACCCCATCCTGCACTACATCCTATACAACCAATCAATATTACTAGACCAATTGATAAGATTGGTATTATTCCAGCCGCCAGAGCTAGCTTACCATAACTCCCATCAAAAGAAAATTTATCCAAATGCCAAGCGCCATGCTTTAATGCGTGATTAGCAAGAAGTGAAAGAGAGATGCACGTGAATGTTGCAGTGCAAAACATCATAAGAGCAAAAACTTTATTACTTAGAGCAGCAACTTTATTACTTTGCTCTGACTTTGATGATGAATCACTTCTCTTCTCAAAAACATTGCCACATGCTCCTAATGCCCCCAGCGCAGCAGCAACAGCAGATATTATACCAAGTACTATTATAAATCTCACTTCAGTATGATTAACACTAGACGTTGCAGCTTTTATTAAAAGCGCTGCCAATGCCATCGTGGATATAAAGAGAGCCAAATCCAATCCAAGACTACATGGAGATTTGTGATGAGTGATCATAAAAATACCTTAAAACTACATTTTGCTTCATTATACGTAATCAATATACAATATGTCAATATTTAACAATGTATCTCAATACAAAAAAATATATTATATATATCATCTAAATGTTTTGTATAAAAGATGAAATACATAATGAATCATAATATCGCAAATTCAAAAGTGCTTCTAAGAGTGGATTTCAATGTTCCAATCTCAAATGGAATTCCAGCAAATTTCTCTAGAATTGATGCATGTATCCCAACAATTAAATTACTTCTGGAGAATAATAATCAACTTGTGATAATGTCACACTTAGGACGCCCAAAAACCAATGATGATAGATTCTCATTACAATGCTTATTTGAATCACGATTTAATCTGGAGGAATATCTAGCATTAAAGATTCCATCAGTGGATCTTAAATTAAGATTTTGTAAACATTACATCAATAATGGAAATATCTTTTCAGACAACAATATAACATTACTAGAAAATCTGAGATTCCATCCAGAAGAACAAAACAATGATCAAGAATTTGCGCGCAAATTATCACAATTAGGAGATTGCTATATCAATGAAGCATTTTCATGTTCACACAGAAAACATGCATCAATTGTGGGAATACCGCAATTTCTAACAACGTTCTATGGTGTACTTGTTGAAAAAGAAATCAACACCATTAATTCATTCATTTCATCCTCATATAAACCCACGATGTTGTTATTGGGTGGAGCAAAAGCTCGTACGAAGATCCCGGTAATATCACATCTGGCTAATAAAATGGACGCAATTGCTATAGGTGGAGCAGTGGCAAATACATTTATGAAAGCAGATGGAATTGATATACAGGAATCACTATATGAGCCAGATATGATTTCATGTGCCTCTATATTATTAAAGCAATATAGACATAAGATACACTTGCCATCTGATTATATCATTCATCAGAACCGTATTGTGGACATTGGAGAAAATACACGCCAACATTTCTCCAATTTAATGGACAATGTAGATCAAATCATTTGGAATGGTCCCTTAGGTTTTGTAGAGGGAGGTTTTATCTCAGGCACTCAACAAATCTCCGACGCATTACTTCGCAAAGATAAAATAAGTCTCATTGGAGGTGGAGATACTTTGGCATTTTGTAGTGATATCAAGAATGCTCAATACTCTACCGGAGGTGGAGCATTTTTAGAATACATATCAGGAATAAAGTTACCTGGCTTGCAATTCTAGAATATCAAATTGCTAAACTCATGGGATCATTTTGCGGATTTGAATATATTTTTAACTCATCATGATTAAGTCTTGTTGAGTATTCCAAATGCAATCTCTTGATCTGTGACATACTTTGCACTCCGACATCGCTATATGCATCAATAAAACCATCACCAGCAATGTATGGCGCAGTGAAAACTGCCAGTTTGTCATATAAATCTTGCCTAAGAAAACTAGAAATCAATTTTGCACCTCCTTCTACAAGTAATCTTGTAATGCCTAAATGCACGAGCTGAGCCATGAGTTCAGTCAATTTAAAATTACCATCCACATCTCTAGATATAATGATATATTCCACTCCAAGTATTTTTTGATCTGGAATTGCATCTACAACAACCCACGTTTTAGAGCATTGAGATACTACATTATGATCCATGGTTAAGTAATTTCCACTATCTAAAATAATGCGTATCGGTGAATTTAACCCTGAAAGCCTACATGTAAGATTGGGATTATCAGTTCTCAATGTACCAGAACCAATCATAATTGCATCATGTTGAGAGCGCAATTTGTGCCCTATTTTGCGCGATAATTCAGATGTAATCCATTTAGAATTGCCGCTTGCATCTGCTATCTTGGCATCAAGAGTCATAGCTGATTTTATAGTCACCATGGGTCTCTTTTTAAGTTTTGCTAAAAAAAAACCATAATTCAATTCAATTGCATCTTTTTGCATCATGCCAATAATGACTTCAACGCCATTTTTTCTCAATAATGCTACTCCTGCGCCTTGCATCCTTTTGTCTGGATCAAGCGTTGCCACACAAACCTTCGATACACCAGATTTGATAATCTCATCAACACATGACGAACCTCTGCCAATATGACAACATGGTTCTAATGTCACATACATTTCAGATCCATGTGCTGAGTCCCCTGCATTTTGCAATGCAATATATTCTGCGTGCGGACGTCCACTTGGCATTGTCCACCCACGACCAAGAATCTCTTCATTTTTTGTAATCACACACCCAACAGAAGGATTTGGATATACATTTCCTAATCCTCGCTTTGCTAAGTTCAACGCAATATGCACATCAATTATTAATAATACGAAGGATTTTTACATGTACTTCATCGTCTTGTACATCTATCAATCCTTCAGCAATTATTCTTCCATTCACTCTTAGTTCCACTGCATCATTCACCTTACGAGATAGTTTTAATACTTGATCAATTCTGATATCACGCACCTCGCTCATGCACATTGATACAGTTCCAAGATGCACTGAAATCTCCACTGGAATATTATCAAGATTAATACCTATATTTTCTTTATTTTCTTCATTGGACATTTATTTTACCACACACTAATTCAATGTTACGCATTCGTTCTGACAATGAATTACGTAACTCTGTATCATCATATCGTACCGTGCAATCAAATCTCTCTAAAGATTCATCTTTGTGTATTGTGATCTGATTAAATTTTTCCTTAATACATGACTCCATATCTGGATGGACATTTATACTCACAATATCACATATATTGAAATCCTTCATAACACTTTCAATGAATTTCATCACATTTTGAACACTATCTCCCTGCAATACAAGTGGCGCAGCTGATCGCATCATTGCAATAGATAAATCAATGCAATTCATTTCTAATTTATATTGCATTTTTATGAGATCATTCTCGATCTTTTGTACAAGATTAACAATATTTTCAGAAATTTGTTTCTTCAGATCACTAATTTCACATTGCAATTCTTGAATTACATTATCATAATGCTGCTCCAATTCAGATCGTATGGATTCACATTTGACACAATCTTGAACCTTAGTATCTTGATTTTCTTCCAGCAATTCGTCTTGTCCAAATTCTGTGAATTTAACCTCATCATTGCTAAAAGGAATAAACATCTCAAAACTCGATCATTCTCTTATTCTAATGTTAAAACACATCAAAACAAGAAGCGCAAACAATTCTTAACTTATAAATCTATTTTTAATTGTTAATCTATATCATTAAAGCAATTAATAGACAATGGTATTGATCATGCAAAACCTCTTCTCAAGATTTTCACAACCAAAACCAGACAAGGGTCATAAGTTAACAAAAATGGAATTAGTGGAATTTAAGGAAATGATCGATACAATGAATCAAAATAATCCACAATTAAATCAAAAGCAATTATTAGAACAAGCACTCGAAAGTTCAAACAAAGGTTTAGCATCATTAACACTAAAAGATAAAGTATTCTTAACCAAAGATGTTGTATTAAATCAACCATTAGAAAAAACAACGTCAATTGACAAACAATCACAAAAAGACATACGAGCAGAACGTTTTAATTTAACATCAGAGCAATCTGCTATGGTAAAACTTGGTCATGTAGATCAATTAGAGAAATTATTATCTGACTTCTCATCAGAAGATATAGCACCTTATATGAGACAAGATAGATCAGGTGCGCTTTTTGACGTGATGGTTAGCATGCAATCACAAAAACATGGCTTAGCGGAACAAGAATATATTAATCTTACAGATAGTCAGTTAGGTTTTTTACATCGATTGGAAGAAAACACACTTTCATCAGATGACAAAGAACTAATTGGAGCAGGAGACAATCAATTAGATACTATTGATGCTCTAAGGCAAGTCAAAATAAAGGAAATCTGCAAGAGTTGTAGAATAACAGCAGAGCAATATCATGATCTTAATACAAAACAATTAGAGGCAATTCAAGTTGCTCGTAGCAGAATTACAGATATGGATACAGCTGGAACAGGATTGCTTACGGATGGTAAAATACTCGCAATAAAAGATACAACAATAGAAACGATATTGGATATGAAGAAAGGAGAATTATTGAATACAATTCAATCTGCCCATACTGGCCCAACTGTACCACAACATCGTGCAGCACCACCACCCTTGGAACGAACTAACGCATCATTACGCAATGCACCTCCTTCAATGCCAATGAAGGATTATGATAGTGCTGATATATATGGCACAATGAGTAAACCAAAATTAAATGCTGAACAACAACAAAAATTAAACACGGCAGAGAAAAACATGAGTCAGGAGCTTGATGCTATTGATGCAGATGCACCACCACTACCATCAAAAGGATATCAAAATGAAACTCCGCTTCCGGATTATGGCCAGGGTTTAAATGAAGACGATATGATGACGGTCACAAGAAATCATGGAAATCAAGACACCACTCAAAAGATTGCAACAAAACTCAATGTCAGTACTCAATATCTAAATGAATTAATGCAATATTTTGAGATTGATATTAGTGAAATTAGTGAACGTGCAAATCAAGGTCATCATATAAATACAATTTACGAAAACTTCTATTCCGATATGTTGGCAGATCGTCTAGATGTGTCAAGAGATGTAATTGATGATTTGATTGTAGAGTATCAATGTAGTCTTGATGAAATACACGCACTTGTAGAGAAAGGATATGATTTCGATGCTGTTGAGGGTGCAATAGAATTTGATGATCTTGGTGATATACAAGAGCAGGAAGCAACTCAACAACCTGTAATGCAAAGTATGATGCAAGAGTTACAATCTGTACAACAACAAAAAATGCAAAGCACACCCGAAGTACCTGACAGAGCTGGCAAAGAAACAGCTAAAAAATCACTACAAGAACGACAAGATGCCGCTAAAGCAAAATTAGATGAACGACGTGCACAGTGGGAGCAAAATCCCGAACAGCAAGCTGAAAGAGAGAAATTCCAGCAATTCGAACAACAAGAACAAAGAGTAATTGATCTTAATCAACTTCCACTTCCACCAGATGAAATCTTAAATGATCGATCTAGTATGTCTTCTCCGAATATACATGATCTTCCTCCACCACCATCTGAACAAGAACTTAAAGATGTACTGGGCAACATAGATCTCAGTGCAGTTGCTAAGTCAACTACATCACAAAGTTGTTCGAAAAATGCAGAACCACCAAATGGCATTGCATCAAATGAACAAGTAGCTTCAATGGGAGTGTGTTGATTGTGGCATTAATGAGCTGCAAAGCATTTAAATGGTACAACTTATGAAGTTGTAGAAATCTAATAACATGCTATCACAAAATTCTCAAAATTCTTCAGCACTTGAGACCCTGCTTGACAAAAAACTCATATCTACAGATCAATTAAGTGTGATTTCAAAGTTACATCATGCAGATTCAAGCAAAACGATGGAATCTTATATGGTAGATGTTGGGTTTATCACTGAACAAACATTGACTGACATTATGTCCGAGAAAACAGGTATTGAATATAATCTCAAGACTGCAAAATTAGATCATGATATCGTGCAAAAAGTACCAGAGTCCATTGCGCAAAAATACAATTTCATACCTATTTCTCTTGAAGGATCCACTTTGTATGTTGCGATGAGTGACATATACAATATCATGATACTGGACACTCTAAAACAATATTTTCCAGATTCCGAAAAAATTATCCCAATATATGCACCAGATTCAGATATTGATGAAGCAATCGAAAAGTATCATGGATATGATATGTCCATTGTTGGTATATTGAAAGAAATTGAACAATTAGATTCTGCCAAGACAAATCCAGAAGATGAGTCTTATCTTAATCCTGCGGTACGCTTAGTGGATTCCATTATGCTCGATGGAGTTAAAAAAGGAGCATCAGACATTCATATTGAACCTGATGATATGTTTGTGCGACTCAGATATAGATTAGATGGGCAGCTTATGCAGATTTGCACTTTCCATAAAAATTACTGGTCATCTGTTCTAACGAGAATGAAAATTCTAGCAGAAATGAATATCACTGAAATCCGAAGTCCACAAGATGGGAGAATAGAAATCAATGTCTCTGGAAGACCGGTAGACTTCAGAGTTGCGACACAACCTACGATTCATGGTGAGAATGTTGTAATGAGAATACTAGATCAAGGAAAATCTCTTGTACCAATATCACAATTGGGTTTCTCTGAAGTGACATCCTCTACTCTTGCAAAAGCATTAAAAAAACCAGAAGGAATTATCATCGTAACTGGACCAACTGGTAGTGGCAAAAGCACAACTCTATATTCCATACTGCAGGAAATAAATTGCATAGAAAAAAACATCATGACATTGGAGAACCCGGTGGAATATCAACTCCCAATGATCAGACAATCAAGCATTCAAGAAAAATATGGATTCTCCACTACTGATGGCATTAAATCTCTCATGAGGCAAGATCCGGATATTATATTCATTGGAGAAATACGAGATCAAGATACAGCAACTTTGGCATTGCAAGCTGCAATGACTGGACATCAAGTATTTAGCACATTGCATGCAAATGATGCGGTAAGCGCAATACAAAGACTTGTGAACATTGGAGTGGCACCAGATATATTAGGCAATTCAATTATTTGTACTACAGCACAAAGACTCGCAAGAAAATTGTGCTGTAATTGCAAACAAGAATATACATCTACTGATGAAGATTGTGAGATATTAGGAATTCAGAATCCTACGTCATTGCATTGTAGTGTAGGATGCGAGGAATGTCATCATACTGGTTACAAAGGACGAATTGGATTATGTGAGATACTGTACATTGATAGCGATATATCGGAGCTTATTGCTAGCAATGCAACACATAAAACCATTTTCGAATCTGCACTTTCTAAAGGATTCGCAACAATGGCACATGATGGAATTCGAAAAGTACTTGATGGAATTACAGATATTAGCGAATTAATACGTACAGTTGATATGACAAGTAAAATGTGATAGAATAAGAGTTAAATGAAAGATATATCAATGCCAGCACAACAACAACCATTAACAGCAGCACTTCCTGCAACAACTAGACACAAAAAACGCAGCGCTGGGTATATTGTCACGAGTGCGTTATTTGGTGTACTTATCTCAAGTTTTTTACTTGCTTTTCTCCCATTTGTAGCTATTGCACAATCACGAGAGAATCATACTTACAAAAAAGATGATTTGCTTCCTGGTGTATTCAGTAAAACTCGTGATAAAGCACGTGATAAACTCTATGGAGAAAATCCATCTGAAAAACGCAAGGTCTGTGCAGCATTTGTACTCTTCATACCTGTAATGGTTGCTCTTGTTGGTGTTGTGATATCTCAACCATTCCTCTATGCATACGGTACATGCAAATCAAAAGCTAAACCATCGAAATCTAATGCTCAAACGACAATGTTATCATCATCAATCTCACTTCCTAATGCATTAAATCTCACACAAGTTTGTGGACCAACACGAAATATTAGTGATTCATCACACGCAACGCAACCAGGTAATGTTGAATCAACATCACAAACAACGATAACAAAAAAACAACGATAACAAAATAGTATTGACTAAATACATACGGACTAGACGCAATGTTAAGATCATAATTGAATCATAATTGAAATTAATTAACGAAAGAGGATTTGAACGATAGATAGTATCATGAATTTTCTTTGTGATTGCGCAGTGTCGGTATTAATAATTTATCACTCCATAGCACTTGCACTCGGCATTTCCAATTCATATATCTCTGTTAGATATACCATTCGAATATGAAATATAAATTCAAAACCGAAACCGATAAAATGCTAAAGATAGTGACAAATTCACTATACAGCAATAAAGATATATTTCTCAGAGAGCTTATTTCAAATGCTTCCGATGCACTTGACAAATTAAGATATGCAGCTCTGAGCGAACCTGAGCTTGTTGGGGAAGATATAGATTTAAAAATTAAGATTGAAATCCTTAAGAAAGAGAAACTCATCGTAGTGTCAGACAACGGAATAGGAATGTCAAAGCAAGAACTTATAGAGAATTTGGGTACGATTGCAAAATCCGGAACACAGAAATTCATGCAAGATTTAGAGAATATGCAGGATGATAAAGGCACTGTGGATTTAATTGGGCAGTTTGGTGTCGGATTTTATTCTGCATTCATGGTTGCAGATGAAATTACTGTACATTCTAAGAGTGCGTTAGAAAATGAACCTGGGCATTCTTGGACATCCGAAGGAGAAGGATCATTTCATGTAAAAGCATTAGATGAAGAGTGTGAGCGAGGTACGAAAATTCGCATGCACATCAAGCCTGATCAAGAGAAATTCTTAGATAAATATTCCCTTAAACATGTCATTGAATCTTATTCGAGTTTCACACAATTTCCAATCGAACTCATAGATGATGAATCTGGATCTGAAGATTTAAACACTAATCCTGCATTGTGGACCAAACATAAGAATGAAATCTCACATGAAGAACATGTTGCATTTTTTAAAAGCGTGTCTGGAGTTGTAAGTGGTGATCCATGTATGACAATTCACTACAAAGTAGAAGGAATGCGCGACTATACTGTGCTGCTGTATATGCCATCAGAAAAACCGTTTGATCTCTTCAATCCAGATCGCAGAACATCTGTTAAATTGTATATCAATCGAGTATTTATTACAGAAGACAATATCAAGTTAATTCCTCAATGGATGAGATTCCTGCGTGGTGTAGTAGATTGCCCTGATTTACCATTAAACATCAGCAGAGAATCCACTCAATCTGATCCACTTGTTGCAAATATAAGAGAGAATATAACGAGTCGAATATTGAGTGAATTGGAAAAAAAATCTATTTCTAATGCTGAAGAACATACAAAATTCTGGAATAATTTTGGAGCTGTAATGAAAGAAGGATTGTGTGAGTTTATGCACGAAGAACGAAGACAATCTTTATTGAAGGTGTGTAGGTTCTACTCTACTCATGGAGATGAATTGATTTCTTTGGAGGATTATGTGTCCAGAATGCAAGAAGGTCAAACCGATATCTTTTATTTACTTGATGATTCTTTATCTGCTGCACGCAACAATCCTCAATTGGATGGATTTACTAAGCGCGGTCTTGAAATTTTACTCATGCCGGATCATGTAGATAGATTCTGGGCGACATTGGATCAGAAATACAAAAGCTTTTCCCTAAAAGCTATCACTAGATCCGATATCGATCTTCAAAGCTTCAAATTGCAAGATCAAAATGACAAAGATAAGGACTCTGTTGAGATGAATGACGATGCATCCATCACTAAATTCATAGAATATGTCAAGCAAATACTTGACAATAAAGTGAAAGAAGTTAAGGTATCACAAAAATTGTTCGAACATCCAGTATGTCTGGCAGTTGAGGGGAGTGCCATGGATATTCGTATGGAGCGCTTCATGATTGAACAAAATCAACTGAAAGAGCAATCGCCTAAGATTTTCGAGATCAATCCCAAGCATTCGATTGTTACGAAACTCATCAAAACATATACAGCAGATGGTGCAAATGAGAATTTAGAAGAATGTATCAAATTTATGTTCGATCAGGCATGTATAATTGAAGGGCAGCAGATTGCAAATACAACAGAATTTGTCAAGCGCGGTAATAGAATGTTGGAAATGATAATATAGATATCGTTAATGCACATTCATTGGTAGATTCAATTTGCTCTTTGGCAATGCGGATTTACTCACAAACAGTATTCCTATTTTTGTATTGTTGTACACTTCAAAATTACCCCTACCTGTGACGCTCGCAATTCTGGAATTATCTAATCCCAGTTTCTTCATATATCTCATCACATTGAGAGATCTGTTAATAGATAGATCCCATTCGTGTGATTGACCATCACCCATACCAATAAATGTCACATACACCGGTATATTTTCAATACTATGAGTTAATTTTGTAACAATCATTTCTGTATATTTGGTGAGTTTGTCAATTGAAAAAACATACTGTTGCAACTTTGGATTGTCAATCAATTCTACAAGCATCCCATCATTAATACGTTTCGTGGAAATCATACTACCATACTTACTCACTTCTTCATCTCGCAATACGTTCTGTATACTCGCTTCAATTTGTATCAATTCAGAATCAAGGTTTTTATTTGATTCTGAGTTTTCTTGTTTATCTCCAGAATTCGGTATATCAATCACTGAAGATCCAGAATGACCTATCAAACCGTGCATAGGATGAAAATATTCTGCAATACCTTCTCTTGTTTCCTCTGGTACAGTACTTACAAGCCATAACATCAGAAAAAATGCCATCATTGCTGTCACAAAATCTGCATATGCAACTTTCCATGCACCACCATGATGTCCGTGACCCGATTTCTTGATCTTCTTAATAATTATAGTCTGATTTTTCGTCATGATGCTGTCAATTTCTCCTCTAAGGCTGCAAATGATGGCCTCACATCTTCCGGCACTGCTCTACGACCAAACTCCGTCGCAACCATTGGAGCCATACCATGTAAATATGCTACAATAATCACTCGAATCATATTAAACATTGGTATCTCTGCATCGTGCTTACTTATCATAATCGCTCCGAGTGGACAAAATATACCGTATGAAAGGAAAATCCCAAGAAACGTCCCTACTAATGCAGCTGCAATCTTACCACCCAGTACTTCCGGAGGTTCGCTAATAGCACCCATCGCCTTAATTACACCCAATACAGCAGCAACAATACCAAGTGCCGGCAATGATTCTCCCAGTCCATTAATCGCTCCAGCTGCAGCATGACCATCTTCTTTTATTTCGTCCACCTCTGCAGTCAATAAATCATCCATCTGATATGGACTGTCCATGCCAAGAAATATCATCCTAAAACTGTCACATATCATCGTCATAGCATGATGATCCGCTAGTACTTTTGGATATTTCTGGAATATTGGATCTGATTCCGGAGCCTCTATACTAGCTTCCGCTTTCACATTACCTTCTTTCTTGACCATTTGTAAAAAACCATATAAACAACACAGCATATCTTCGTACGATTGCTTATTGTATTTTCCACCCTTAATCATGCTTGATCCAAGAGCACCAAGTGAATGCTTGATGATCGATACTCTATTAGAAATTACAAATGCACCAACTCCAGCACCAAAGATTATTACCACTTCAAGCGGTTGCCATAGTACATCCAAATGCCCACCCATTCCAACATAACCACCAAGCACACAAGCAATGACAACTATAATTCCAATTATGGGTAGCATTTCTTAACACCAAATATCAGAATGTTATATGCATAAAAATGAAAAATCAGTTAAAATCTCATGAACATATCGATCCACGACGACTTGTCATTGGACTCATCATCATTGGACTAAATGCTCCAGATGCGCTTAAAGAACTCAAAGATGAATTGGATATATTGCTTGATATTAGATTTAAAGAGTTATATCTCGTGTTGCAACATAATCTTTCGCAACCTTTAGCAATCACAATTACAGATATCATCATAATAAATATTATTGCGACTGCAATGCATATCATTAATGCCAGGCGCTTATCTGACATCATATCCGTCTCATGTTGAGATTTCGCAATTAAATGCATTGCATCATATTGCAAAGTACTTACCTTTGCATGATTAAATAACACACTTAAAGATGATATTAAAAAATGATGCACAACCTTACCAAGAAGATATGTCAAACATTATCGTGTATACAATGCAAATATTCAATAGTGATATCTAATTTAATTTATTGTGCGCATTCTGACATTGGTATACAATTATATCTCCATACTGTATTTATATGTTGCTTTTTCTCTTGTCAGTTCTTGGTATTTTTGCATCGATTATACAAAATAAAGCTACGAGGAATTATAGTATGCTATTAATTGCAATAGCGCTATTCTTCTGCACTTTTGCAACTTTTCACGAACTTGATATATCAATAAAGATTAATAAATCATTGTCCCTTTCTTTGAAATACGATAAATTAGGAGAGGTATTTCTGCATTTAGTATCATTTCTATGGTGCGTCACGTGCGCATATTCCATTAAATACGCTGAAATAAACAAATTACAACATCAAAAAACATTCTTTGCTTGCTTCTGGATTGCAATCACATGTGTAATTGGAATTGCATTATCTGGAAATCTGTTCACTTTATTTCTTTTCTATGAATTCTTAACATTTTCTACATATCCATTAGTTGTGCACAAGCGCAATCAAACCGCATTTCGTGGAGGTAATGTATATATCAAATATCTCTCATTTTCTTCACTTATGTTCTTATTACCTGCAATTATATTCTGCGCTCAACATGGATGGGATTTGCATTCATCGCATCATATGCAATCAAACACACAAACTTTGATCTTATTTCTTTTGTTTTTATATGGGTTTGGAAAAATTGCACTCATGCCAATGCATCGATGGCTTCCGTCTGCGATGGTGGCACCCAGCCCCGTCAGTGCATTCTTACATGCTGTTGCGGTTGTAAAAGGTGGTATCTTTGCACTTATTAAGGTTTCAATATATCTATTTGGCATCTCAACCTTGAAGCAATTGCCAAACGCTCTGACATATATATCAGGATTTACAATCATTGCATCATCTTTAATTGCAATGAAACATGATAATATAAAATCCAGACTTGCATACTCGACCATTAGTCAACTTGCATATATAACTATTATACTGTCAAGTTTTAATGAATATTCAATTGCAATCGCGATGTATTATTTGTATGTTCATGCATTTTCGAAAATCACACTTTTTCTAGCAACTGGGGCAATTCATTCTATGTCACATCGAGATAATGTACATAAAATCAATGGCATGATTAGAAGAATGCCAATTACCACTATCTGCTTTTCAGTTGCAGCACTGTCAATGCTAGGAATGCCATTTACAGGCGGATTCTGGGGCAAATTCTTCATACTATACAACGCATTTACAGAACAACAATATTTTGTGCTCATAGTAATGATCATCAGTACACTTTTAAATGCATATTATTTTTTATCTATGCTTTATAACATGATATTTAAACTCCCAGATCAGAATCTCATTTGCTCAGAAGCACCTATTTCATTACTTATTCCAATTGTAATTACAACATCTATCGTTATTGCAATGTTTTTCATAACAGTTAACATGAACAGCATATTTCTAATATTTCGAAAATATATGATATGAAAAGACTCATAATAATATTCGCACTCGTAACAGCGTCTTCGTGTGTTCAAAAACCTGCACCTCTGGAGGATCGAGCATTTCTGCTAAAAGATCACAACAACACGAAATGCGATATTGAGGCTTTTAAGAAATCATCCAATGCAGAACGTGCAAAACAGATGGAGCATAAAGAGCATAAAAAAATATTACTCTTTCCAGCAACGCGAGGTGCAATTGTAGATTCAGAGGTGGAAAATGGATCATTCAGAGCTCTCAACATCAAAATCAATAAACGTGAGTACATACGCGCTGCTACTTCTGGGCGCATAATGTCAGTCAAGAAATCTATACATGGATCATCCATCACGATGCAATATAAAAGCGGAGTCATGATACATTATGAAAAATTAGGCAAGATCTTTGTCTCAAAGGGACACAAAATCTCGCAAGGAGAAGTTCTGGCTTCGCATTCTAAAGATCGAATTCTGCGCTTTAGCGTTCAACGTAATGGACAATATATAGACCCAACTCCACTGATCAGGAGAGGTTAATGATAATATTCTCAGCATGCATCATAATGATGATAATAGCATATATATCTAAGCGCTATGCAGCTATACTTGCACCAATAATTCTGCTGTGTGCTGCAATATTAGAAATATTTGAGCTAAATACCGTGTATTGTCAAGAGCTCTGTATGATGCTCATCTCATGCTCGATAGTATTAGCCACGCTATATGATACAGAAAACACTATTACTATATATATCATCTACGCTGCAGTCGCTATGGCAACTATCGCAAATAACAACTTATTTCTCATTATAATATATTGGGAAATTATGTTTCTTGCTGCAACAGCAATAGTTTCCAAACAAAAAAATACGAATATCATGTGGTATGTATTGCCACATGCATTATCTGGAGTGTGTCTTATTTGTGGTGCTGTAGGACAACATGTCATTACCAATGATTATTCAATTCATAATATCCTTGATTTCTCATACATCTATCAATATTTTTTATTAATTGGAATTCTAATTAATTGCGCTGCTTGGCCTATGTCTTTCTGGGTAGTAAAATGCTACAACAAAGCAACAAAGCAAGACATAATTCCACTTTCATCATTCACAACAAAAGCATCTATTATTGTCCTCTTGCGTATCTTTCATGGAAATTCCATCTTAATATATGTAGGAATGATAACTCTGATCTGCGCATCAATTTGTGCATTTTTTGAAAAAGATACACGCAAAGTGTTGTGTCATATAATGGTGTATCAACTTGGTATCATGATTGTAGGAATTGGAATTGACACCAAAGTGGCAATTGCAGGAGCAATATTTCACGCATCCAGCTGTTTGATATATCAATGCTTATTACTCATGACAATCGATGCGCCAAGAACAGATCCAAAGAATAAAATGAGCGCAATTCCAGCGATGATTGCAGCTGCCGCATCAACAGGGTTGCCTTTAACTTCTGGATTTACAAGCAAATCTCTTGCTATTGGTGAATTACATCATATAAGTAACGTAGCATGGATATTATGCATGCTGTCTGGTGCCATAATTTCTGGAAGAATTGTCATTAAATATCTAATTCAATCATATAAATATCCAACAACATGCAATGCAATGATCATCATTTTATCAGGTATTACATTGGCACTAGGTGTAATACATCAGTATGTATATAAATTCTTGGGTATTCATGCTACTCCTTATACGATCTCACATATTATCTATAGCATTTTATTTACCTTGATATTAGGAATCTGTATGCATATTTTGTATCAGAAATTTGTACAAAATCTCACTTTTCGATTCCCTAGTTTACCAAAACTATACATAGGAGCACTCTTTATAAAATTAAAACATAAAGCTGTTATGTTATACAGCATTTGTATTAAATGTATATCCCGATTCGCTATTACCAAGATTGATCCCATATATCTTACAACGCTAATTATGTTACTATGTTGTAGTGTATTGATATTATGATATGTTTAGCTCTTTATCTAAGAATTTTAGCTCTATTTTCTCTAAATTGAATGGTAAAAAATCCCTCACTGCAAAAGATGTAGATGAATCTTTGCATGAAATTAGAAACGCCCTCTTGGGATCTGATGTTCCCATACAAGTAGCTCAAGAAATTCTGAAAAAGATACGAGAAGATTCGTTATCGGAGAATGTAATACGCAAAAGCTCACCAATGAATACGATGATGAAAATTGTTCATAATAACATCATTAAGATACTTGGTAGTGAGCATTCAATGCTTAATTTTAACAAGAACAATACTAGTGTTGTTATGTTGATTGGCTTACAAGGAGTTGGCAAAACGACTTTTGCAGGCAAATTAGCAAATAATCTCATAAAAAAGTCTCATAAAAAAGTCTTACTTGTATCCTTGGATGTACATAGACCCGCTGCACGGCAACAGCTTGCAATTTTGGCAAATCAAGCATCTGCTGATGTATTTGAAAATGACAAGCTTCAAGATGCGATCTCAATACTTCAAGGTTCTATGACGCTTTTTGATAAATATGATGTTATCATATTGGATACCGCTGGAAGACTTAGTATAGATACTACAATGATGGCAGAATTAAATCAGGTACAAAAGATCTCAAATCCATGCGAAACGTTATTGGTATCTGACACAATGATTGGCAATGAATCAGTAAATTTAGCAAAAAAATTCCAAGATGCAGTCAAAATCACGGGAATAGTGCTAACGCGCGTGGATGGAGATGCGCATGGAGGAGCTGCATTGTCTCTACGATACCTAACTCAATGTCCTATCAAGTATATCTCTAATGGAGAAAAAATAGATGATATTGATGAATTCCATCCACAAAGAATTGCTGATAGAATATTAGATATGGGGGATATTTCCTCATTTGTTGAAAAAGCATCCGAGGTTGTTAGTGACAATGAAGTAGAAGATCTTAAGAAAAAAGTCCAGAAAAAAGGCATGGATTTTAATGATCTTGCAAAGCAATTGAGCGTTATCAATAAGCTCGGTGGAGTTGCAGGAATGCTAAATTTCCTACCCGGTGTTAGCAAAATGCGTGATAATTTTAATGTTAAAACAAAAACAAAAACTTTAAAGCGAACACTTGCAATTATTGCTTCTATGACAAATAAAGAGCGAGAATGCCCCGATCTACTGAATGGATCTCGTAAAAAAAGAATAGCCAATGGAGCGGGAATGAAAGTAAATGATGTAAATCAACTAATTCAGCAACTTACGCAAATGAACATGATGGCAAAAGCATTCAGTGCGGTCCCAGAGGATAAACTAGCAAAAATGATGGGTGGCATGTTTGGTAAAAAATAACGCATCACATCATTGCATAATTAGATACCATAATACAGCTGATCTGATATAGACTCCGTTTGTCACTTGTTCAGGTATAAGATTGTGCATATTTCTATGCCCCTCTTCCATTAAATTACTGGAAATCTCTATATTTCTATTCACTGGACCTGGATGCATCACAATAATTTTATTTGTAAGATTATTCAATTTGTCATCGTTTAATCCATAAAATCTGAAATATTCAGAATGAGATGATATCAAGGATGATTTCACGCGTTCTTTCTGCAATCTTAACATCATGATTCCATCTAGATCATTTATTATTGATGATATGTTATAGAAACATTCTATCGAATATTCTTTGCATAGATGATATAATTCCAATTGAGGTGGGGAAATAATTTTGATGTTTACATCGAAACGCCTCAGGAGTTCTATATTCGATTTTGCCACTCTACTATGTAGTACATCACCACAAATCCCTAAAGTAAATCCTTTGAGATTTTGAACATGATTTTGCAGCGTAAATATATCAAGTAGCGCTTGAGTGGGATGTTCACAGCATCCATCTCCACCATTTACTAATGAACAATCCAAGTATTCCGACAACATATGCGCAGCACCACTCTCTCTGTGTCGCATTACTACAGCGCTTGGAGCCCAAGAATTGATTGTTTTTGCTGTGTCTACCAAACTTTCACCCTTTTGAATTGCAGAATTCTGCTCAGACATATTAATCACGTGAGCTCCCAATTTCTTTGCAGCAATCTCAAACGAAGACAAAGTACGAGTGGAGCTTTCAAAAAATGCATTCACTATCACAGCGCCTTTCAATTCATTATGCGGTATACCATGTGCTTTGTGATATGATGCAATCTCCAATATCTCATTCATGCAATCGAAATCTATATCATCAATCGAGAGTAAATTGTTTAATTTATTATTCATGTAAATCCATCACTATGTTTTTCCATGCATCATATCGCGATTTGTTGAGGTTTTTTATACTATTGCAGCTTAATAAAAAAGATTTAAAATCTTCATCTCTATTATCATATATGCGATTCAATATCTCAACATCATATATGCCACCATCCTCAGAGATATAGATCTTAATTTTCTTTATACCATGTATATCATATTGCTCATATGATATACATTCGCGCACACTATTCATGATTAGAATATGATCATGATCATAATTCTCTACTCTTTTATCATTATCAGCAGATTTAATCTTCGTTATATTGCTTTCGTTTCTTGACAAATTGACACCATCATGCAACATTTTAATCACATCAATATCTCTATCAGAAATACTTCTATTTGCATCATCAATCGCATTGATACCTAAAACATACGCAACACCACAGCATAACACAAAAATCATACCCAATATCCAATATCGATTAGAATTTCCTTTTCTGTGTCTTTTCATGAAAATACAACTAGTAATACAGTATTATATTGCATGCTACACTCTTTTTGCAATTTTAATCGCTGTTTTGCATCCAAATTTTATCACATTCTTCAATGTTTTCATCTTGCAAGAATTGGGGTTACTCGTCTTACTTAAGCCGATATCACGATGCTCTAATTCTTCAGCTCTAAATTCACAAATCTTGGATTTTAAATCTTGTTCCAGATCATATTGATCCAAAAATTTCACCTGCTCCGCATAATGATCATCAATTACTTCTTCCACCGCTGCAGTACACATCATTGCAGCGTCCTCGCTAATTTTTGCAGTAATGAATCCCAAAGCTTTGCCACCAAAATGCCAAAATTGCATCAACATACTTGGACGAATTTCTCGTTTCGTAATTTCATGCTCAAAATATGCAAGATGTCTCTTCTCTTGATCGTACATGTGACGTATTTCATTCTCATATCGAGTGCCACTCAGTACTTTTAATTGCCCTTCGTATATTCTGAGTGCACCATATTCACCAGCATGATTAACTCTCATCATACCGTTCAAGTACGCACTACATTTGTCTTGAAGTAATTTTTGTCTTATGCCCACAATAAATATAAATTAACAATATCATAGCAGAGGCAATCACATTCCAACCCACAAGCGATATACCAATAATTTTCATCGCAGGCTCATCACAACGCACTACAGGGGCAGATTGAATTGCTTCCAATAAATCTCTTGAACTCATAGCTTTGGCGAGAGTACATCCTGAAGGACCAGGAAGCAAGTGCAGCTCAACAGAAGTGTGATACATCGAAATACATATACTACACAATAAACTAATAATTATTAAAATCTTAAATAATCTCAGTTTATAAAATATAGTGAGTACCGCAACACCACAAGTCATTAGATGCATATAACGCTCTATAATGCATAAATGACAAGGTATTAATCCCATCTCATATTGAAGAAAAAGCGATAAAAGCACCAGTATACCAGTCAGAAATACCACACATGATTCACATTTTATCCATAATCTCATGTTACATTCATGCTACACCATTATTAGTATCTGCTACAATAGCACCCTGCACAACACTGCCATTAATAGTCATACTGCAGGGTACAACGGTCAATGTTGTTTCGCTATTTTGCTCATTATCCCTAGACATCCTCACATCAAATTGAGCCCATGCTGCAACTCTTCCATTTGCAGTAATGGCAGACGTTGTATCTATTACAGCAATACTTCGTACAGCTCTACCATCAATGTTTACAGCACAAGGCGCAGCAGCGAGTGTAATTGTTCTATTATTTTGTCCATCATTTCCATGTACCTCCATATCAATCTCTAACCATCTCATTTGAGGTCTTGTATTGGATGCTGCTGTTGTATTATTACCACTGGGGGATATAGAAGTGCGCCTCTTATATGAGCGCTGACATGATTTTGCGATGACAAGCATCATAACTATACACAATATTAAACCCATCACACAAGATAGCACAACATCGTCAGAAGTGTCACGCTCAGATGCATTATCATTAAAATGTGTGTCGTTGGTACATGACAACGATGCATTGCTCGAATTCGCATCTATCGTACAACTAGAAGGGCTTATACCCATAATATGGTATAAAATATCATCTGTCTTATATCATAATATACCTATGGTTGTAAATATATATTATCAATCAATCAGGACAACGTCTCGTAGCATATAAATAAGAACTACGCACAAATCCTTATAGTATTTTTCTGTAACTATTGGTTCATTCCATCACTTCTTCTACTGAATCGATGCTTTCTCCAAAGCATCTTAATAATAACATCTAATATAACCGAATTTACAAATAAGTAATAGATTAAAAAAATTCCTTAACATGCATAACTACCTTATTCCCACTCAATTGTACCAAGCGGCTTAGATGTGATATCGTATAAAACACGCGTTATTTCATTCACGGAATTACAAATCTGATTACCAATCTTCTTCAAGATGTTCCAGTCAAAATCATAAGTATTCGCCGTCATACCATCTTGGGATGTGACAGCGCGCAGCACGCAAGCATATCCATATGCTCGCTTATCACCAGCAATCCCTACGGATTTATCGTTCAGCAATATTGAAAAAGCCTGCCATATTTGGTCATACAATTCATACTCACGTAACGCATTGATATAAATATCATCAATTTGCTGAAGAATCTTGATTTTCTCTCGCGTTACAACACCGGGAATGCGAATTGCCAAACCTGGACCAGGAAATGGATGTCGCATCACCATCTCTTCAGGTATGCCGAGATCTTTCCCCAATTCTCTCACTTCATCTTTGAAGAAATATTTTAATGGCTCTATCAGAGATAACTTCATTCTCTCCGGTAAACCACCAACATTATGATGAGATTTTATCACATTACCTGCATCACTAAAAACAGCACCGGATTCCACTAAATCTGGATACAATGTACCTTGCATTAAATAATCAATTGTGATGCTCGCATCTTGCTCAATTTGTATCTTCTCTCGTTCAAAGCATTCGATGAATTTCTCACCAATAATCTTCCTTTTCTGCTCTGGAGCGCATATTTCATCTAAAGCATTTAAGAAATCTTCGGAATAATCACAATATTTTACAGATAATCCCAATGTATCAAACCTCTTCATAACTTGATGCTCTTCATTTAAACGCAATAAACCAGTATTAATAAAAATACATATCAAGCGATTTCCGATTTTAGCATTTAATAACATAGCAGCAACTGTGGAATCTACACCTCCACTGACTGCAGCAATAACATGAGTACGATCATCTTGTGTAACATTGCATATCGCTTTATCTTCGCTATAGATCTTGTCGCATAAATCTTTCTGGTTGTAATTCTGCTCACAATGCGCAATCTCCAAAACAAAATTACATAATAATTGTGCTCCATATTCAGTATGCGCTACTTCAGGATGGAATTGCACTCCGTATATCTTCTTATGAGGGTGTTCAATCATTGCGGGTTTTGCCTGATCATCACGCGCTATTGCTGTAACATGCAAACAACTACCATCAGTATCAACATAATCACTGCGACTCATCCACACGGTGAGATGACGATTCATATTATAACCATCGTGACAAAGTAATGCGCTTATTTTTCCATCCCTAGATATTGGAACAATAACAGATGCGCCATATCCACCATCGCGCGCAGTACGCACTTCTCCACCAAAGAATTTACATATTAATTGCATACCATAACATATGCCCAATATAGGAACTTCCAATGCAAAGATCTCATTATTGGGAAAATGCGCATCTTGCGCATTCACAGATCCAGGTCCACCAGACAATATAATTGCAGAATATTTCTTACAAATCTCAATATCTACATCGTAAGGCACAATATCACACCATACTTGCATAGAGCGAATTTTGCGCGCAATTAATTGTGTATATTGTGCACCAAAATCAATTATTAAAACAGACATCTAAATTATGAATTCTGAAAATCAAACATAAATTTCTCCAATCCAATCTTAGTAAGAGAATTTTCTAATAACAAATCCGCAACACCAATTGGTATTGTAGCGACGTGAGCTCCGATCTTCATACACTTTGACATGTGTGGTATCGATCTAATGGAAGCAGCCAGAATCTTGGTCTTAATTTCATAATTATCAAAAGCTTCTTTAATATCTTTAATAAGATACACACCATCATTTCCAGTGTCATCTATCCTGCCTATAAACGGTGAAACATAAGTTGCACCTGCTTTTGCTGCCATAATCGCTTGAATCACACTAAAACAAAGAGTGATATTGGTGCGCACAGTAACATTGGAAAGTTCGCGACATGCTCTCAGCCCCATATCAGTACAAGGTAACTTGACAACAATATTGTTAGAAATCGCAGAATATTCCAATCCTTGTGTGATCATGTCAATATCATTTATTTCTGTAACTTGCATACTGACAGGCACATTTCCAGCAATCTTTAGTATATCACGTATCACGTCTTTGCATGGACGCCCAGATTTTGCAATTAAACTAGGATTTGTTGTAATACCATTCAACGCATAAGGAAACTTGTCTTTAAATCTTTCTATATTTTCAATATCACAACTATCAAGAAATATTTCCATTTGCTATACCAATATCCGAATTTATATTATTTATGTGATGATTGTATGCATCACATCTCGCTGGTTTACGCTCTAGTACATCAATCTCAGCATCTTTGAATGCATAATCAACAAAAATTTCTATATTCCCATTCTTAATGATGCATAATCCTGACGTAATGCACCATTTGATATCATCAGAATTCTCGCATTTAATTGCAATATTTGAAGCTTTGAGTGTCATGATTATATCCATATGATTAGGCAATACCTCAAATATTCCAGAATCATTGCATCCAGATACAGACAGAATATCATCATAACTCTCTATCAATTCAGAATTCGAGTACAAATCTATCTTCATTTCGCACCTTTATGAGACTTCTTGACATCTTCAATCGAGCCCTTCATATAAAAATGCTTTTCTGAAATATGATCTACATCACCATTTAAAATCTGAGAAAATCCATCTACAGTATCCTCCATTGATACCGCAACACCTGGCATTCCAGTAAATACCTCTGCAACAAAAAATGGTTGAGAAAGGAACTTCTGTATCTTGCGCGCCCTGGCAACTATTAATTTATCTTCTTCAGAAAGTTCATCCATGCCAAGGATTGCAATAATATCCTGCAATTCTTTGTATTTCTGCAGCACTGCACGCACTCCCATCGCAGTATCATAATGCTTTTGTCCAGAGATCTCTGGATCCAGAGATTGTGATGATGATGCAAGAGGATCTACAGCAGGATAAATTCCTATCTCTGCTAAATGCCTTGCCAATACTGTAGAAGAGTCCAAATGCGCAAATGAAGTCGCGGGAGCTGGATCCGTCAAATCATCCGCAGGTACATATATAGCTTGAACAGATGTGATCGAACCATGATTAGTGGAAACGATTCTTTCTTGTAATGCACCCATATCTGATGCTAAAGTTGGCTGATATCCTACCGCAGATGGTATTCTACCCAAAAGCGAGGACATTTCAGCTCCAGCTTGAGTAAATCTAAAAATATTATCCACAAAAAACAAAATGTCCTGACCATTTCCAGAATCCCGGAAACTCTCAGCAATAGACAATCCACTGAGCGCAACTCTCGCCCTGGCTCCAGGTGGTTCATTCATTTGTCCATACACCATTGCAACTTTTGATTCACTAGGTCTTTCCTTATTGATCACCCCGGATTCCACCATCTCATGATATAAATCATTGCCTTCGCGAGTACGCTCACCAACACCCGCAAATACTGACAAACCACCGTGCTGCTTCGCTATATTATTAATTAATTCCATGATGATCACAGTTTTTCCAACACCAGCACCACCAAACAACCCTACCTTTCCACCTTTGCTATATGGCACCAAAAGATCAATGACTTTAATACCAGTCATTAGCGATTCCACACTACCTCGCACTTCGTTCAAATTTGGGGATTTCTGATGTATTTCCCTAAATTTAGAGGATTTAATATCACCACATTCATCAATAGGATTCCCACATACATCCATAACTCTACCAAGCACAGCTTCAGGCTCATCTGGCATGGAAATACATCTCTTCAGATCATAAAATATGTCTCCTCGCTTCAACCCATCAGTAGTGCTCAACGCTATACATCTAACAATATTGTCCTCCAATTGTTGAGCAACCTCCACAACCGTGCATAAATAATTATTATTTATATCAATCTTAGCATTCGTGCTATTATTATTCTCATCAGCCTCAACATGAAAAACTAAAGCATTCAATTGGGCAGGCACCTCTCCTTCTTTGAATTGGATATTAACCACGGGACCCGAGACACCAACCACCACACCAGAATTGAAAGAACTCAGCTCCTTGAGAGAAACTCCGAAAATCATTTAGAAGACCTTAAAATTGGATTTTACACAAATTTCATCAGTCTTCAAGATTCTAAGTAGCGCTGCTGATTTTCACTTCATTGTCCTTGGAATTAAATACAGCTTTAATGACAGCAGGATCGTACATTACTCCATGCACACTTGAGCATGATTCTTTTTCGAGATCGGGTTGTCTGTCATTAAATTTAACCACAACCAATTTTTTCTCATCGCGTGGTATAATTCTCACTTTATCAGCAATGTTTGAATCTATATGTATGTGAACCTTGTCACTTAAAGCCCCAGTAATGCAATGCGTATTTCGTGGGGATTCTTGCTTAACACATGCATGATCTCCGTATTCCTTTACGCTTTTATTATAGGATCCCATCATGAAACATATAACTGGAATTGTTGCAAATATCATTCCAACAAGACGCACCATAAGAGACCAACCCACTTGATTGTCAGTATGAGAATATATTAAGCCAATTTTTCCACCTACAATCCCGAATGCACCAACTAAAATCATACCAGTTAAGATGATTTCTCTCTTTAATGCAACTTCATCATGAGGCTCTCCACTTTTTTTTGCTTCACGATATCTCATGCACAATCCTACAATCTGCAGAATAGTTCCACCAAAAAACAAAGGAGCAAGAATTGCAAGATCAAGCAATTGATGCAATTTGCAATCTATTCCAAGAGATGGAATTTTCACTTGCTTATCAAGTGCATCCCACTTCCATAAAGTACCAACTGTTACTACTCCTTCTACGATACAAAAAGCAATCGCACCACACCAATCCATGATTTGCCCAGTAGCATGTATTTTATCCCCACGAGTATGTTTTTTGCCATCTTTGGTTTCTTTTCTCCAATCATGTATCTTGAGTATAATTGCTAATATACCCGCAACAAAAAGAGATATACATCCGATCCATGCGACCATCTCAACATCAGTCTCAACATTGTCATCCATTTTGTGCACAAGACATGCTATACTATCAGTACACCAGGCCACACCAATGATTACGCATCCAAATAATAATAATGGCAATCTAGCATCCTGCGTTGGTCTTATTTTGTCTATCGAATATACGGTATCAGAAAATTTTCCATCTTGCATATTAAACCCGTTTACATGAATTTTATAGAAATACCTATGCACCTGCTCCGCAGAGCAATGACCTAAAATTATATCAAAAGATTATAATTTGTCAAGTTTTATATTAACATTGATAATGGATTCTCAATATAATGACATAAACCTCCCAAAAACTCCGATGCTATAGCTCCATCTATCACTCTATGATCAGCAGAAATTGTGACACTACAAAAAGTCCCCACATTAATAGCATTATCTTCTCCAACAAACGGAATTTTAGATCCAGAACCAATAGCTAAAATCGCAGCTTGTGGCGGATTTATAATTGCCTTAAACTCCTCAACTTTGTACATTCCCATATTGGATATTGTAAAAGTCCCACCTGACATTTGTTCTGTGCGCAATCCTGATCCTTTTGCAGCAGAAACTAAAGATTTAATCTCTGTAGAAATTGCACTGAGCGATTTATGATTCGCATTACGCACAACCGGCACAAGAATCGCTCCATCAACAGATACAGCCACGCATACATGAGCATCATTATATTGCTTAATATGATCACCACACCAAGAAGAATTTACACCAGGACAATCCATCAGCGCCAATGCTGATGCTTTCACAAAGAAATCGTTCACTGTGATTTTAATTCCTGATGCAGAAATCTCACGCTTAAGTTTTAATAGATTATCTAATTGCAATTTTAAGGTAACGTAGAAATGCGGAATAGTCTGTTTTGATTCTGTCAATCGAGATGCAATCACTTTGCGTACTCCAGTAATATCATGACAAGTATATCCTGCGCTTGTATCAATAGATTTCGTTTCTACTTCTTGCTCTGACAAATGATGCATAACATCTTGCTTGACAATTCTACCATAAGGGCCACTTCCTACAATCTTAGAGAGATTTATATTGTTATCAGAAGCGATCTTTTTTGCTATGGGAGATGATTTGATATTACTCGCGTTTTTACTTGATATCACATCTAGGGATTGATCTTGTGTCTGAACTAAAGCCTCTGAAATCTCCACCTTATTAATGATATTGTCTTGATTGTGTGTCACATTATTAAGATCCACATCTTGTATCGCACCAACATCTTCACCATCGCTCAAAAGAACTGCAATTATGGAGTTCACTTTTACATTCTCAGTGCCTTCAGGTACTAGAATTTTCCCCATGATTCCATCCTCAGCAGATTCAAATTCCATAATTGCTTTATCAGTCTCGATCTCTGCAATGACATCACCAGAGCTTACATTTTCACCTTCCTTTTTAATCCAATGCATAATCTTTCCGTGCTCCATTGTAGGAGAAAGAGCGGGCATGAGAAGAGGTATAGGCATATAAAACACAAAGTAACCAACAAATCATATTCAATATCGAAATTATTTCAATAGAGCTCATTGTATCGATGTTTGGCGACCAAATACAGGGAGAGCGTCAATCTCTCCAGATACACATTGTTTCTTCTCTGCAAAACATTGAGTAGCAACACTATGCATCACTCTGGTTGAACTACATGCAAAAAAGGAAACAGAAAAACATAAACATAAAATATCACATAATAATTCATCATGATGCTCTTCTGCGCACATAGTAACAATTGAATGCACAAGACTTATAGAAAAACCACACAATGAAAAAGTGCGAGCAAATAATGCCCATTTTACCTCACTAGGAGTGATGTGAGTGATGTCGCCACCAAGATCTTTGCTAAAATCATTATCATGTGCACAATGATTCTTTATTCTATTCCAATCTCTTCCATATTCCAGTGCAATCGGCACAACAAATAAAAAACACCCTATCGCAGCACATAGATGCATAGTAAATAATAACGTTTTATTATGCGAATTTGTGACTCCAATTGCACAAGCAATAACCATAAATGCGGCACCAGTGCATTTACTTACATTGGATATAAGATCAAATTTCTTATCTTTTGTACTAGTATTTGCCTTATACTTACTATCAAGTAAATAATCACAAATAAATATCAAAGATAGCAACATTACTAAAATTGTTGCACATAAAACTATGATATTTTTTGCCTTCGTGTGTCTATGAGTGATGCCCATAATAGAAGATGCAAGAAATGGCGCTGCAATCATGCAAAACACGCTGACTCTCAAAATAAAACTATGCTTGTCTTTCATATCACATCCTACTTACAAAATCACAGCTAAAATGCTTCGGGGTTTATCACAATAATCAAATCATTGCAACACATTTATAATAGAGATATACTGATTCTTGATCGATTAATATATTGTTTATGGTTGTTAGTTTACGATGCATGCGCATGGGAAGAAAAAAAATGCCCTTCTATAGGATTGTTGCAATACAATCTCAAAAGAAAAGAAGTGGTGAATATCTAGAGAAATTAGGACATTATGATCCGATGCAATTGCGCGATACACGAAAGAGAGCTGATATTAATCTCGAACGATTTCGATATTGGATATCTCATGGAGCTCAACCAAGTGAACGAGTGGCAAAATTATTCGCAATAGTGAGCAACAGAAATAATGAAGATGACAATAGCCAAGAAAAGCAATAAGCAATCTACGCAAATAATCATTGGAAAAATATTGAAACCTCATGGTGTCAGGGGTCATGTCAAAATGGAGTGCTATATGGATTCTCGTGATTGTGTTCCGTCGTATTTGATTGTTAAGGATCAATTATATAACGTTGATAGCGCATCAAATATAAATTGTGGTTTTTCAATAGTAAAATTGCATAATATATGCGATCGTAACAAGGCTTCTGCACTTGCGCAACAGAATGCATATATAGAATCGCAAGATTTACCAAAACTAGATACAATGCAATGTTATCAGAAAGATTTAATCAATGTACGCATAATAGATGAAAATCATCAAGACATTGGCGTAGTAATTGCAATGCACAATTTCGGGATTGGACCCATGATTGAAGGGCAATTAAATCAAGGGCGCACTATAATGTTCTCTCTAGATGAGGAATACGTCACGGATATCATGCCTCATAAACATGTCATTGTCACAGATATAGTTCTTAATATGTAAATAGTTACCACAACGCACATAAATCTTCAATATACAGCGTTGTTATATCAGATCTTAAAATCTCTTTTATATGTAATATGAATTTCTCTTCATATATTTCTACTAATGCATCAAGATTGTTCACATCATGTTTCTTGATTTCAGATCGTGATATATTCCATATCGAAATTTTTCTAATATCATAATTTAGCACTTTGCGCGCCATCATCACCAACAATACCACTCTTGGCTTCATACCAGTAATTAATTCCGTTCGCGTGGGAATTACCCCATAATGCACTAATTCAATAGTATTATCTTGAGATTGAATAAAATGATCTAATTCTGCGCGTATCTCAATTCCTTGTATTGTGCAAGAAATATGCTCAAAATGCACTGCATCATCTGGTATTTCTCGGATCAGATTATTCAGCATCATCTCAATATCACACTTTGTAATATGAGATCTCACATCATATTGATCTATGATATCATGAACAATAGAATTGATATTCAATTCTGGATACCGCACACGATACTTCATTGATTCTCTAAGTAGAAACGCTGTGCTTGGCATCACAATAGAGCGCTTAATACGTAGTATATTGCGAACATAGAATAAAGACGGGTTAGATAGTAAATCTTGTATCATACTAATCGAATAACTCTTTAATTCATAACTCTTGTGATGTGTTATTGATAGTGATGTTTGTTTTGATGATGTATCAGTATATTGATGCGCATGATCATATACATCTCCAGATATCATGCTGTACTTGATATCAAATAAACATTTTTTTGTAATAAAATCATTAAAAAAACGTCTTGGGCGCATCATGATATGATAATTATTATCAATATCAGATATACTGTGATATTGTAATTTAATGCCATTATCATTTACAATACAGAATCTATATTCATGCAACATAAATTCAGCCAAACCAATATAAAATTCATCACATACACCTGGGATTATTGATCCCAATCTCAAGATCTCTCTTACAAAATCATGTCCAATGTTATCTGTATCATTACAAGATACAGAACTTATGTTCTCCATTCCATGATTCTTAACGCTGTATAATACATCTCTACATGAATCCTTGTGCTTTATCGGTAACTCATAAGAAATACTTATATCTTTCGCATAACATTTTGCAATAATACATGAATTTACTCCATAATTTCTACTAATAATTGGATTTTGAGTTTTATAAGCGCTTGAAATTATATCATTAATACTACCACAATATGGCTTCGCAGTTGTCGCTTTATAAGCAACATGATCTCGTGTTGCTTCATGTATGTCTATTGCAATATTCACAAGGATATTCCAATACTTAGATATTGGATATGTTAGAATGTCATGTAGATTATTAGCATCATTCATATGTGACAGAAAATCATACAAAGCCTCGGACTTTTGAAACAATCTCACTCCAGAAAATTCTCTATATGGGATATCATATCGCGAAATCAATCGCGCAATTTTTACTATTGAATCTATATTTGGATGAGATAACAACATTATTCAAAAAATCTATTGCTTTTATGCGCTGCTTGAATTATAGCCATCATCTTTTTCTGTGTTTCTTTGTATTCCGCTGTAGGGTTGCTGTCATACACAACACCTGCTGCAGCTTGAGTATATAATTTCGCATCTTTAATACATGCAGTTCTCAACATCACACATGTATCCATTTCTCCAGAAGCACTGAAATACCCGACGCATCCAGCATAAAAACTGCGCTTGGTATTTTCAATTGCCTCAATAATCTCCATTGATCTAACCTTTGGTGCACCAGAAACAGTACCAAGTGGAATACCAACCATTAACGCATCAACAGCATCAAAATCCTTTGACAAATCACCTTCAACCGTGGAGCTTATGTGCATCACGTGAGAGTAATGCTCAATTTCCATGCAACTTGTCACTTTTACGCTCCCGGGAACACATACACGCGCAACATCGTTGCGACTAAGGTCTATCAACATTAGATGCTCAGCACGCTCTTTTTGATCGTTCAGTAACTCTCGAGCCAGAACTTTATCTTCTTCATCATTTCTACCGCGAGCTCTCGTTCCAGCTAACGGCCTTATGGTTACTTTATTATTCTTCACTTGCACTACAATTTCGGGACTTGATCCCACTAAACATCCTATATCTTCAATTTCAAAGAAAAACATATACGGTGATGGATTGATATTACGCAACGATCTATACAGTGCAAATGGATCATGTGGAAAATGCACTTCAACCCTCCTTGAAGGCAACACCTGAAATATATCTCCTTCAATAATATATTCCTTGCATTTCAATACAAGCGCTTCATATTGATCTTGTGTATAATTAGATTCAAATGACAAATTCAATTCCTCGCAGTCTTCAATAAGAGTTGATTTTGTGTTGCGCATCACATTTTTGATCTCCTGAGAAATATCTTTAGCACAATGCGATCTCCAAATGGGAGATATCAAAAACAAATCATCTGCTGCAATATCAAAAATCATTACCAATTGCGGCAATATGCAATACCCATCCGGAATATTTATATTATCCGAATTCTCATCCGGAATATTCTCAAGTAATCTCATTATATCATAATTGAAATATCCAAACATTGAATATGAAATATTTGGAATCTCTTTAGGTAATTCGATTTGCAAATTCTTGTGCAAAATCTTGAGAGATTCAATTGCATTGTCACATTCTTCCAGATTTAAAGAACCGAACCTTGCTACACTGCTCTCTAGTCTCCATATGAATTCACGACCAATAGAAATCACAGAATATCTACCGCGTTTCCCACCAGCGATAACGCTTTCGAATAAACATAGATCTTTATAGCCAGCATTTTTTATACATCGGAATGCTTGCACAGGAGTGATATCATCAACGCATAATTTCTCCCATTTGATAGAGTGCAATTCTGGAAATTCAACCATGTGGCACTCTCAGAAAATTTTGTAGAATCAAATGTCCATGCTCAGACATAATACTCTCTGGATGAAATTGCACTCCGAAAATATTATGCGATTTATGCTTGATACCCATTATAATATCTCCGCTCCAAGCTGTTATTTGAATTTCATCAGACATCGAACTCGAATCAACTGATAGAGAATGATATCTAGTAGCATCAAAACACTTTGGTACTCCTGCGAACATTTCATCATTCTGATGAGATACTCTACACACCTTGCCATGAGAAGGTTCTGTTTTAATAATCTGACAACCAAACACTTGAGCAATTGCCTGATGTCCAAGGCAAACACCAAAAATTGGCTTTACACCTGAATATCTCTTAATAATATCCAGCGTATTGCCAGCCTCATTTGGAGTACAAGGACCAGGCGAGATTACAATCTTGTCGTATTTCTCAACTTCATTCACAGAAATTGCATCATTTCTATAAACATCTATCGCAGCGCCAAGCTCCATCATGTAGTGACAGAGGTTGTATACGAAACTGTCATAATTATCCAGAAGAAGAACATTGCTCATGCGAAATGATATATCCATCACAGAAAAGCGCAAGTTAAAGGATGATGAAGATTCACAAAATCTAAGTGATGAAGATCAAGATAAGATTGATAAGATATTAGAATTTGAAAAATCTTCTCATAAAACATCGCAATCCATTCGCATATTATCAAAACAAAAATTGCATGACCATGAATCTGATAACATTGAATCACCATCCCACTCACTCGAAAAATCCAGTGTATCTGGCAATGCACTGAGAATAAACAGTGCAACACCAATGCATGAATTAGACAATCTCTAGAAAAATCCGGAGACTCTTCCTTTGACTTTTCCATGCGCAATGGAGTACGTCGAAGGAATGCCTTTTAGATGAAACACCATGTCTCCCAATTCACCATTTCCATCAAAAAACACTTTATTAAATGGATCTCCATTTTCCTTGAGCCACATCCGTACTCGCTCTGGATCGTCCATATACACCACACCATATATCTTCACATTTGGATGCTTCTTATGAAATTTAATAATTTCTCCATGTTCTCTCTGACAATAATGACACCATGATGCAAAAAAGTGCAATACATACTCCTTACCCAAATTAGATATATCGATTCTATTTTCTATGTTATCCAAAGGATGCATCTGAACATTCACAAGTGATACAGATTCGTTTTGCTTTTGATATACAGACATGCCAAGTAATACAAATAGAGCGGATATCAACACAATCCATACACTACGCATCATACAAAACCTTCAAAGACAATTTAATTAAATCTTGAGAATCGAGCTCTTTGTTCTCATTATAGAGATTCTGCACAACATTTCTAACGTTTGTATTTTGATATCCTAAATTCATCAGCGCTGATATAGCGTCAATCACAGATTGCGATTGATTTTCAACAATAGATATCTTCTCAATCTGTTTTGAAAACTCATTGATGATTCTAGTTGCGATTTTCTCCCCTACACCAGGAACTTTGAGCGTCGTTGTTTGTTGATTTGCAATTGCATTCACTACATCATTAACGCCAAGTGTGTTCAGAATTGACATTACAATCTTAAAACTCACACCATTAGTTTTTGTTAGCATGCAAGCTAATTCTCTTTCTTCATGATTCATGAATCCGTATAATCGCACCACACCGTCATGTCCATGGGTTTCCTCGATTATAAAAGAACATCGATCACCAATGCTTATTGTACAAATATAACGAGTATGAGTGTATATCCAATATCCAACACCAGATACATCAAGAAGTACTTTACTGTCTTTAATGTAATCCACAATTCCAGTTAATTTACCCAGCATTTATCCTCAATAACGATTTTACTTTTTCCAGATTAATATCACTGCGCTTTCCAACTTCCGTCACAAGCATATTGAGGAAACCAACATGATTCTCTTTATCGTGTATTTCAGGAAGAAGATCTTTGAATGTTACATAAAGAGATTGCGCAATCCTAATATCACCTATAGCTAAATATGATGCAAATAATCTAATGAAATTAATTATTTCAATCTGAGATAATTGTACATTCGGATCATATCTATATTCAAACTGCTTCTGTAACACTGCGATTAATCCACGCCAATCATTCTTGCGCCATAATATATCAGATATAAATTGAGATCTTTTGCTAGATTGAGATGCAATACTCATTGCATCAATGTATCTCTTCTTGTGTATTAAGATCTGTATCTGCAAATCTATCTTTTTTTCTAGATCCACTAAAGTGCATTCATGCAAATCATCTAATAAAGATAGCGCATCGTTTAATTTGTAAGAATCGAATAAATTTTTAGATACCCTCACACCAAGTGTACATTGTGAATCCTTATTATGTGTTCTGTATTTCATAATGTGTCTTAATATATCCGCAGCCTTATCATACATACCAATCCTCTCCATTCTATCAGCAATGCTAATTGACAGATCCCTACCGACATCTCCTATGGGCATTAAATGCTTAAATTTATAAAATACTCCAATAATCTTGATATCTTTTTTATGTGAAGCACCTGATGATTTGATAGCTCTGATAAAAATCTTATGCATTTGTCTTAATATCTCCACAGCATTCACATTTGATACCTTAGATAGTGACAATTCTTGCAATGTTAGTAATGCATAATAATATTCTTCTTTATGCAAATATAAATCCACTAATGATAGCAAAATATCCTTGTTGATATCATAAGGACGTGCATCAATTCTAATTTCTTCCAGTTGTCGAATTGAATCAGTAATGCTGATTTTTTTCATATCTCTTAATAAAAGAAATCTGCGATACTTTGCTTCAGTGGTGTATTCATAGCCACCACCATTCGCTACATCATCGTACAGTGAAATTGCTCCATTAGGATCTCTCTGGATCTCTTTCATTCTTCCTCTAATCAATTGATATCTTAATTCATTTTGCTCGCTCAGATGCACTTCGGATAAAACTTTATTAACATATAGTATGCTGTGTAATCTGCGATTTATGACACTAGATTCCATAATATCCAACAATGTGTGATCTTGTATTTTATCTGGATATTCTTCTATAAACGAATGCAAATTCGGTGTATAAGTTACAGCTATGGATTTATCTAAATGAAATTGAACAATCTGTTGCCACATTCGTAATTCTGAATCATCGCTCGCATTTTTCGTTTTTAATGCTTGTAAAGAAGCATTTGCAATCTCGTATTTTCGATCTAAATATAAGGCAATTCCATGCAAAAATCTCTTCTTAAATGAATTCTCATGTTTTTCATCATAATATAACATTGCTTCACGTGGCATCGCATTTGCAACATAGTATTCCATCTTGCATTCATCACTCGATGATACAACGATTCCGATCTTATAACATTCATTAAAGATAACACTTGCATGTACACATGGCATATTCATCACATACAGTGATACTACTACTCTTGAAACAATTTTACGTAACATACAAAAAACACCGCTGACATGGTCGCATATATAAGAGCAATATCTATAACACTCTCATCTGCATGATAGCATGCAAAAATCAATAGAAACAACAGTATATTTGTACTTATCGCATTAAGTGCGACAACTATATTCTTATATGTCTTACAAGAAACAGAATATGTCAATAATAAAAAAATATTCATCATAGTGATCACCATGAATATAAATAACATATTGAAGCTTGCAACATCAGCTCGTATCATATCAAATTATTATGCAGTGTGATATGGGATTACAAATGCAACATACAATTCCGATCTTGGTATGTATTGTCATCGTGTTAGTGTTTTTATGCATCATTGAATTTTCTCCCGATTTATCATTGCAGGTATATACAACTCATCATGTTGATCAAATTGCCCCAACCCTCGTGAGTTTTAGAAAGCATACACGTATAGATGCGCATTTTATGATACGCAATGATACACAAATAGCGCATGATCTTGAGGGGTTAAACGATGCAAAATACGCAGGAATAATCATCTCATCACATTATCCAAAACAAAATCTCCAGCGCTTAATATATAAACCTAATAAAAATCTCTATGATAAATTGGATGCAACATCAGAAATTGCATCTCAATTCTTGTCACACGAAAAGAGATTCATACCGATAGCATATGACCCGTATGTCATATTATATAATTCAGATCGTATCAAAAATGGAGAAATTAGAAGTTTTTTTCATCTCATCAAACCAAAATTTAGAGATAAAATTGCATATCATGATCTCACTAAAGCTGCGCAATTGGCTCTCACTGCAGGCTTAAATATAGACATTGGAGCAGAAAAATTACATATGTTAGTTGTTGGACTGCAAGACAATGTCAATTATTCTGTATCGAAAACCAATGATATTCCTGGCGCTGTAGCACGTGGTGATGTAATTGCAGCGATTGCACTGTATTCCGAATATGTGAGATTTGTATCTCAACATAAAAATTCTCATCAGAATGATTTGATGAATAAATTAAGCTATGTTATACCAACATCATCGAAACGTGGAGCAATCGCAAGCGTAAGCTGGGTTGGTATCACCGCATCCGGAAAAGACAAGAACAATGCTACATCATTAGTGCGTTTTCTTGTATCTAAGCAAGGACAATACGCATATAAAAAATCATCCATGCAAATACCTATGTATATATCTTCGGAATTTATAGAAACTCCTCTTCATATTATGACTCCTAAGGAATATTTTGCGAATGCATTTCGCGTCAGATTGATGTGTCAAAAAATACAATGTGAATTAACGAATCAATAGTTACTTCAATTTGCATCATCAATACTTGATGCATCTTGCATCACAGATACACTATGATAGTTACTTTCTTTAAGGCCAGAATTTGTAATGCGAGTGAATTGAGCATTTTTATGCAACAATTCTATGTTTTGACTTCCGGTATAACTCATTCCAGCACTAATACCACCAGTAATTCTATCAATCACTCCGTGAACTGAACCTTGATACGAGACTCTTCCTTCAATGCCTTGTGGAACAAATCCATGTTTCTTGATGTTTGGATGACAGTATCGATCTCCAGCTTTGTTGTGTTTAATCGCGCTTACAGAACCCATTCCTCTATAAGTTTTGAATTTACGCCCTTCGTACATAATTTCTTCACCAGGAGATTCATTTGTACCAGCAAGTAAAGAACCTAGCATTACACAATCTGCACCAACAGCTAATGCTTTAACAATATCACCAGAATGCCGCATACCACCATCTGCAATCAATATAGATCCCTTCTCTTTACACGCTCTACTTACATTAGCAATTGCAGAAAATTGCGCCATACCAACCCCAGTCACTGTTCTAGTGGTGCAGATAGAGCCAGGTCCCACTCCTACTTTTATTGCAGTAGCACCAGCATCTATCAATGCAGACGCCCCATCGCAAGTAACAACATTTCCAGCGATAATTGGCAATTTTGATGTCACATATCGCATTTTTTTCACTATATCCAATACAGCCTTGGAATGTCCATGTGCAGTATCAATTACAATTGCATCAACATCGGCTCTTACTAATGCTTCAAAGCGTTCAAAACCAGCATCCCCCACTCCTACTGCAGCAGCAACCACCAATCTCTGGTCTTGATCAAATACTGCATTCGGGTGCGCTTTTGTACGCTCCAAATCCTTGGCTGTAATCAAACCAATACATTCTTGATTTTGATTAACTACCATCAATCTCTCGCGCCTCTCTCTACGCAAAATCTCCTTAACTTCCTCGATTTTTGCGTTCTCTTTAACAGTCACTAAATTATCACTTGTCATCAAATCTTGTACTTCGAGATTCAAATCTTCCACAAAACGAGCATCTCGCTTGGTAATAATTCCCAACAATTCATTATCATCGTTTACTACAGGTACTCCAGAATAATTGTATTGATCCATTAGTTTTATAAAATCAGAGATCTTGGCATTAGGATGTATAGTAATCGGATTTCGTACTATATATCCAGAATATCTCTTCACTGCATTCACGTGATGTATTTGTTCTTGAATTGAATTGTTTCGATGTATACACCCAAGACCACCCAATTTTGCCAACGCAATTGCCATTCGAGACTCTGTTACTGTATCCATTGCTGCTGATATTATGGGTAAGCGCAACACTAAATCATCAGAAAGCGCTACATGCATTGATACTTCGTGTGGCATAACTTCTGAATATCTAGGAAGTAACAAAACATCATCAAAAGCTAATCCTAAATTTCCAACTTGTCCGCACTCGGCATTTTCAATGTTCATGAGATTTTTATTTATATGATTGAAGTATTATATTGATTCAATCCGCATTATCAACTATGTATACTTGCATACCGCACATAGTGGAAATATAGTGTAACTCATATTGGTGTTATGATTATGATGAAGTCTCTCTTTCGAAAAAAAGAAGCATCCAATCTAAGTTCGGACACCAAACAACAAAATTGGTACAGTGAAGAGTATTATCGTGCTGTTGGACACAACAAGATACTTTCTTTTTTTTTATTGCTCTCTGCAATTGTTATATTAGGTCTTGGGATTTCAGTTAATGATATCGCTCGTAAAAAAACCATAGAACCCTTTATAGTGGAAGTAAACGAAAAAAGCGGAATAGCAACTTATGTACATACAACAAAAGACAAATTATTTTCCGATAACGAAGCTATTACTAATTATTTCATGCATCAATATATCAAAGATGTTGCGTGTTATGATAAATTTTCGATGGATGAAAGGATCAAAAAAGCTCGATTATTTTCATCTTCTTTTGTATATAGACAATACATTCATAATATGAGCACTTACAACGAAAGTAGCAAAGTCAATCTCTTTTCCAATGCTTATAAGTGCAGTATAAAATTTATATCTATATTACCAATTTCAAAAGAAACTATACAGGTTAGATTTAGAACGAGTTATTCTTTTGAAAATGGAAACGGAGATTCCAGTCATAATAAGATTGCATTAATTAAGTATCATTATACCAATCTTAGATTAAGTGAAGAAGATCGTACAATTAATCCATTAGGATTTGAAGTAACAAAGTACGAAGAAACAGATGAATTAGCAAATTAAATGGTGTATAAATGAAGAAAGCAGTATGTTTGTTATCTATTTTAATGATAAACGCAGTACACGCAGAACAACCATTACCATCGATAGATAGCAGAATACGCCATGTGTTGTATAATCAGAATGAAATAAATACAATAGCATTAAAACCAGGATTTGCTACAAGAATTGAACTAGAGAAAGGGGCAAAAATAAATGTTACTGTTATCGGAAAAAAATCTGGTATTGTATTAGATATTACTGGCTCAAATACTTTTTATTTAAAAACCAACACTACAATCAAAGATACAACTAATTTGCTTCTTGAGACATCAAAAGGAATGTATTACATGGATATTATTGGAGCTGACGAACATCATATAGCGCCATATTCTGTAATGTTTCATAAATTAGATGATAGCCAAAATCCAATACAACAGAATGTTACGCTCAGACAAGATAGTGCGATTACTCAATTATCTAATACCACTAAATCACAGATTACTCATTTTGTAATACATGCTGAGCGCAATAGCAAGATTCGCGCATTAAATGCAAGAAATGATGGAAATATGATCAGAATCAAATTCGGCACAGATTCGTCTGGTAAAATTCAAATCCCTAAGTTCTATTTTGTGGATCCAATCACATACAAAGAAATTGCTTGTGAAAAAGGACAAATTGCAAAGCTTGGTAACTATCTTTATGTTAAAAAAACACCACAATTCAAAGGAAGGATAAAGATGCGATATCAGGGATATGCAACAGATATTACCCAGGTTAATAATTCCTTAATGAAGAATAAATAATCTGATTTGTACTAGAGGTTGATATGTCGCAAGAGCAAAACTCCGAAAGCATAGATAATGTTGGAGATTCTAATACAGGTGAATCCATCAATTCTCAAGGAGCGCGCGATAATAATCTTATTAAATATTTAAAACAATATAAATTCTTATTTATATTAGCAATTTTAATCCCATTATCATTGTATTTGTTCAATAATTCTAAAGAGGATTCAAATAAATCACCAGAAAATATTGGAAAAATTAAAAATGAAGCAAAACAACCGACTTCTGATATAGAGAAATCATTCAAAGTTACAAGAAAGCAAGAGCTCGTACTACCAGAGCTCAACATACCGGAACCTCCAGCACCTCCAGTACCTGATTTACCCAAATTAAGCACCAAAAACACATCCAATGCGAATACGCAAATACCCAATGCCCCAGCTTACCCCGCTATCTCTACCACAAATCAATATTCTACTGCACCAACAGAAATTCCAGGCTATCAATCTAGTGAATCTTACGATTCTTCAAGTCCAAGAATCGTAGGTAGTGACTCATCTGCTTCTAGAGAAGGTGGCGCACAAAGCACAGGTGGTGGATTAGATACTACCGCTCTTCTTGCAGCAAAATCTTTAGGTGAAGTACAAAAGCTCATTAAAAACAATTCATATGAAAAAAAATATGTGAATGAAAATGCAAAATTGAATAGAACAGATGCATCACAAATACAAGCAACATTAGTTGGTAATCTTCATCTTGTGGTTTTGCAGGGCAGTATATTCAAGACAATCTTAGAAACTCCCATCAATACAAGCTCTCCGGGAATGGTGCGCGGTGTAGTACGCGAGGATGTATATTCTGCCTCTGGTAATAATGTACTAATACCAAAAGGTACTAAATTAATTGGCAAATCATCCGCAACAGATGACATGATTAACACAAAGAGGATAAATCTTATGTGGGAAAGAGCAATTAGACCTGATGGAGTTGATATCAAATTAAGCTCTGGATCTACAGATGCTCTCGGAAGGCCCGGAGCACCAGCTTCATATGTCGATGGAAAATTCAAAGAACTCATGATGCAAATAGGAGCAACAAGTGCAATAAAAATAGTTGGAAGCACGGTACTGGATGCATTTGATCAAGGAAATGCAACAAATACAGTCACAAATATCACAGGCAATGTTAATGGAAAAAATAACTCCATATCAAAAACCACAACAAGCACAGTAAAAGCTGGATTGATCAAAGATGGGATTAACGATGCAGCACAAAAAACTGATAGATATGTACAGAAGAGAATCAATACTACACCAGTTGGATACATAGAACCAGGCGCTCGAGTGTCTGTAATAGTTGCAAAGGATTTATTCTTTCCTCCGTATGATGGACAAGTAGATGGGTACAGACAATGAATTATACCGCACTTAATACGTATCTAGAGCCATTACAGGAATTGCTACATGAAGATGGAGTAAATGAATTATCCATTAATAAAGAACAAGAAGTATGGGTGGAAAAAATGGGTGAAGTCCGAATGGAAAAAGTGCAAGAACTGACTTTAAGCCATCTCAATGGAATGGCACAATTGATTGCTCAGTCCACTTCACAAAAAATAAGCTCAGAGCGCCCACTGCTTTCTGCTACAATTCCTAGTATCAAATATAGAGTACAAATTGTGTTGCCACCAGCGTGCGAATCAATAACATTCGCCATACGAAAACCCTCTATATTACAAATGTCATTGGATGATTATGAAGCAAGCGGAGCATTTTCTGAGATCATGGGTAAAAAAGAAGACACTTCTAATCAAGAATTGAAAGAATTACTTGACGCAGGAAGAATCAATGAATTCCTCAAATCCTGCGTAAAAATGAAAAAAAATCTCATCATCAGCGGTGGAACATCAACCGGGAAAACCACATTCGGAAATGCGGTATTGCAAGAAATACCAACAAACGAACGAATAGTCACAGTGGAAGATGCAAGAGAAATACAGCTCAACAATCATCCAAATAGAGTTCATCTAATAGCTTCTAAAGGAGGACAAGGATTGTCAAAAGTTTCGGTGCAAGATTTAATCGAAGTGTGTTTGAGAATACGCCCAGATAGGATCATTGTTGGTGAATTACGTGGTGCAGAAGCATTTAGTTTTTTACGAGCAATTAACACAGGACATCCCGGATCAATTGCTACACTTCACGCAGACAGTTGTCGCATGGCAATTGAGCAATTAACATTGATGGTTCTACAATCCGATATTGGAATACCAGTTGAGCAAATACGGAGATATATATTCAATATAATTGATGTTATAGTACAATTAAAGCGCGATACAGATGGAACTCGCAAAGTATCAGATATATTGATGATGCAAGATATAGATTTGGAAAAACTGTAATCGAGAATTAATATGGCAGAAGGAGGCACCTGGAGGCACGTACAGAATATCTTTTTTGGATGTGTGATTATTACTACAATTTTCAATGTATGCATGCTCATTTCAGGTATCTTATTTGTATCATGGATATGGGGCGTAGATCATGTAAATCTCAATGCAATAAGACCAAGTTTCGATCATTTTCCACGTCGATTAAAACCCTTTATGTTTACCTATATATTAGATTGGTGGCATAATCCAGCAAAATATAACACATTACTAAGAGCCAAATTGTTTTGCTCGATAGGATTGCCATTTTGCATTACTGGAATTTTCATATATTCATTCAGAGCACAAATTATGAAATTCAGATTCTTTGATAAAGAAGAATCTTTGCATGGTGATGCACGATGGGCAGATGATAATGATGTGAGAGATGCAGGGCTTAGATCAAAAGCAGGGATGTTACTAGGAAAGTACAAAGGTAAATTACTTATAGCTGGGGGATATCAGCATGCATTGTTGTTCGCTCCTACTGGTTCTGGTAAAGGTGTGGGTTTTGTGGTTCCAAATTGCGTTTATTGGGAAGATTCTCTTGTAGTACATGATATCAAAGGAGAAAATTTTGAGCTGTCAAGTGGATATAGAAAAAACGTCATGGGACAAAAAGTATTCTCATGGAATCCAGCAAGTGTCACCGGAATAACGCATTGTTATAACCCATTAGAATTTATCTCTAACGAGCAAGGAAAAATGGTAGATGATTCTCAGAAAATTATGAGTTTATTATTACCAGAACAGGAATTCTGGACCAACGAAGCACGTAGTTTTGGTCTAGGAATTTTGTTAAAAACTATCGCGAAGCCCAATATAGTCGCTTCGTTTGCAGAAATATACAAAGAAACACACGTAGATGATGTAGCGTTTCAAAACGCAGTGGATCTTGATACCTTGGGTGGAAAGATGCATCCAGTTGCAATCATGAATTTGTCTGCATTTGCAAATAAAGCACAGAAAGAGCAATCGGGCGTACTATCTACTTTCAACTCATCAATTGAATTATGGGCAAATCCGCTACTCTGTACAGCAACCAATAGTAGTGATTTTGATTTTCATGAGTTTCGCAAAGTAAAAAATACCATATATATCATTTTGACACCCGATAACATAGAGAGATTGAGACCATTAATGCAAATTGTATATCAACAGGCAGCTGCAATTTGGACGCAATATCTGCCAAAAGATGATGAACCACATGGTGTAATGCTTATGATTGATGAATTTCCTACTCTTGGTAAGATGGAAATTATCAAAAACGGGATTGCATATTTCCGTGGTTATCGCGTGCGTTTATTTTTGGTAGTACAAGATACGGAGCAGTTGAAAGGAGCTTATGAGCAAGATGGAATGAATTCCTTTCTTTCGAATTCTACTTATCGTATTACATTTGCTGCAAATAACATTGACACCGCAAATTTGATATCACAGACCCTGGGCAATAAGACCGTGAATGCTGATTCTGTAAACTTACCCAAATATCTTGACATTGATCCATCCAAGAAAAGTATACATAGATCCAAACAACAGAGAGCTCTCTTATTGCCTCAAGAAGTGATTAATCTACCTCGAGATGAGCAAATCTTGATGATCGAAGCGTGCAATCCTATCAAATGTACAAAAATTAAGTATTATGAAGATCCAATGTTTAGAAAAAGAATATTGGATAAAATCCCAGTACCTACACAAGAGCCTTATGACGCAGGAGCAGATAATTCTAAGATATCTAAGGATGATGATTCGAAGACTGTATCCGAAGGCGAGGCAGATAAAATTGAGAATAAATCCAACAATGCTGAACCGAAAGAAGAAGAAGTAGAGGAAATTCACACAGAGGACACCACTCATAAATATAGTGGAGCAGAAAATGATTATTCAGATGTATACTCAAATGCCGCATCGGATGGAAATGATGATGAAGATTTCGATGCATTGCTAAATCAAGAAGATACTCTCTCAACGACGCACAAGTCCAATATTCAAGAGCAATCCACAGAAGATTCAGTGGATTATGATACTTTGATCAAAGATCTTGATCAAATCAATGATTCTATTCCAGAAATGGATAATGATAAGGATTTTGATACATTACTAAATCATTATCAACAAGAAGCGTCTCCAAATGCTCAAGCGCATGAAATTAATGATCTCGATGCATCAGAACAAGATCTCTCCACAAACAATGATGATGAAGATTTCGATGCATTGCTAAATCATTATAAACAAGCACTAGATGATAATCTTGCATTAGATGAACGTACAAACAAAACAGAACAAAATACAGAAGATATAAACAATAATGATAGTTAGCACATGAAAGTCATAAACGTCGGAACACACGCACTCGTAGTCGCTCTTATTATTGTCTTTATCACACCATCAATCGATGTTGTAATGCCTTCATTGCCCCTGATAAAATCTTTCTTTCATGTCTCTGAAGCAATATCTCAAGGCTTTATTAGTGCTTATATACTTGGAAATGCCGTTTTTGCTCTCATTATTGGTGGATTATCAGATAAATATGGACGAAGACCTGTAATGCTTGGTACACTGGTTGTATTCACTGTATCAAGCGTAGCAAGTGCAATGATACATAATGTATATTTGTTATTAATATGTAGGTTTTTTCATGGATCAGGTTCAGCAGCAGCATGGACAATTGGTATCGCAAGTATATATGATATTGTAAAATTTGAGAAAGCAGCGAAGATTATTTCTCGTATCACAATAGCTGCGTTAATATCATATGGCTCCGCTCCATTTTTAGGAGCATGTATAGCTAAGTATTTTCATTGGGAAAGCGTATTTACATTTATGTCAGCATCAGGATTCATAATATTGACGCTTGTATATACAAAATTTGAAGAAACACACCACAATACCACTGCATTGACATTGAAAGAAAATATATCCTTGTTTGCGTCCTTATGTAAAAATCGCTTATATCTCTCTTCCATGATCATACATGCATTATCTATTAATATAATGTGGATTTTACTTGCAAACAGTCCATTCATGTTAATACAACATATGCACGTAAGCGAAGTGCATTTCTCTTTAATATCTATGTTCATGAGCATATTTAGCATTGCTGGTGGATATATCAATCAAAAGTATGTCATAAATCACGGAATTGATTCAATGATGAAGCTTGGTATAGCACTTATAATATGCACCTTTGTTTTACTAGGAATATTCCATATCTTAAATTTCATGATACCCATTACATTTATGATTTCTACAGCTCCATTGGAAATTGGAGTTACGATCGTCATTAGTAACTCCAAGATTCTATTTTTAGATGCCGTTCAAGATAATCTGGGATCTGGTAACGCAATCGCAGAAACTACTCACATGATGACGAGTAGTATATTTATCTTCGGAATATCAAAGATATTTCATGGAGCAATACTGCCCATCATTCTCACATCATTTATGCTATCTCTAATACTCGGAATAATCTATATTAGATACATTAGTGCCACTGCTAAACAACATAATCACCAGTAAAACATGCATCACAAAATTGAGGCATCATGTCATTTCTATCGTAATTCTTGATCGCTCTGTACAAACCATTGATGGAAATAAATGTAAGACTATTTACTTGAAAAATTTCTCTCATGCGTTCTACGTTATAATTTGCAGCCATCAATTTCTCTTTGCATGGAGTATCAACACCGTAAAAGCACGGATACTTAGTTGGAGGACTCGCAATGCATATGTGTATTTCTTTTGCTCCAGCAGCCCATATCTCTTTGATAATTTTTTGAGCCGTTGTGCCCCTTACGATGCTATCATCTATGAGAATCACACGATTTCCTGAGATGATCTCTTTGTTGGCGCTATGTTTCAGTTTAACACCCATGTTGCGCATTTTCTGAGTAGATTGAATGAAAGTTCTACCTATATATGGATTCTTGGTAATACCCATTTCTAGCGGAATGTTAGATTGCTCAGCATACCCCATAGCAGATACTACGCCAGATTCTGGTACTGGCACTACAATATCCGCATCAATACTTGATTCTATTGCAAGCTGCTGCCCTATTCTTTTACGTGCTTTGTATACAGAGATTTCATCTATCATGCTATCTGGTCTGGAAAAGTATATATATTCAAATACACAAAATCTGGAATGACCAGGATCAGGAACAATACTTTCTATGTCACAACCAGGGCGTAAAATTGCAAACTCTCCAGGCTTAACATCACGCACAAATTCCACTCCCATTGATGCAAATGCACATGTCTCAGATATCACAATATAACCATCATCACACTTGCCAATGCTTAATGGTCGAATACCATGAGCGTCACGAAATGCAATCATATATTCGTTTGTCATGACAACACAAGAATAGCCTCCTTTAACTTTTTTAGAAATATCTATCAATTTCTTTAATAAAGATTCTTCTTTGCTGGTTTGTATTAATTTTACAAACAATTCCGTATCTATTGTGGATTGAATAATTGCACCTTGAGAAATTAAATCATTTCGTAATGCATTGGCATTTCTAATGTTACCATTATATGCAAACACTATTTTCTCATTCTCGACATTTATTATTGAGGGCTGTTTGTAACATGATCCATTTCCACTGGTGGAATAACGCACGTGTCCAAGAGCATTCAATGCATCGACATCTGACAGCGCATCAAAGCATGCACATACTGGTGAATTCGAATAGAAGCTATTGATTTCATTTTCCAGGCATACAACACCAAATGATTCTTGGCCACGATGCTGCAAATGATGCAAACCAAGAAAACACAGATGCCTAGCATCGTCACATCCTATGATTGCACATACTCCGCACTCTTCATGTAAACAATCCTCTTCGCTTCGCAACACAGAATTACACTACTCGTTTGCGCCTTTTTTCAGGTATTCTAGCAGATTTTCCTACTCTATTTCGAAGATAGTATAATTTTGCACGCCTTACACGACCTTTCTTTAAAATTTTAATTCCAGAAATACTTTCACTATAAAGTGGCCTGGTTAATTCTATTCCTAAATCTGTATTAAGAATCTTAAATGTAGAACCACAACCACTATTCTTTCGACCTATACATACACCAGTGAATTTCTGTATTCTCTCAGAAATGCCCTCTTTGGATCCTTTTTTTTGTTTTTTTTCGATTTTCACTCTAATCGACAATTCAAGGGTATCACCTGGACAAAATGATGTATCGATATCGGAAGATACAAATTTTGCAATTTGCTCTTCATTGTATTGTTTTAAATCAAACGACATAAATCACCTATATTCTCTATAATACTTTTCTATGAGCAATAGCAGAACTATTGTTTCTCCAGTTCTTAATCTTCTTATGATTTCCATTCCTAAGAGTCTCCGGTACCATCATATTTTTCCACATAGATGGCCTAGTATACAACGAATGTTGAAAATGATCCATACTTCCATGTGCAAAAGTATCGCATTCAATACTCTCATCATTACCCAACACATCTGGAATCAATCTTATTGTAGCATCAATGATGACTTTTGCCGCATATTCACCACCAGAAAGCACATAATTTCCAATACTGATCTCTTTAATTTTAAAGTAATCCATTACTCTTTGATCAACACCATTATATCTCCCACAAATTATACATATATCACAACTAGAACTTGCAAATTCATTCGCGCAAATTTGATCAAACATTTCACCACGAGGGCTGGTGATATATAAATTCACATGCGGAGCTTTTTCTAAGACATACTCCACTGCCGCACCAAGAACATCAGGACGAATGACCATTCCAGGACCTCCTCCATACTGAACATCATCCACAGTTTTGTGCGCATCTTGCGCAAATCTACGCATATCTACAATTTCAAGATCCCATAATTTTGCATCTAATGCTTTTCCAATTACAGAGCACCCAAGATCTCCAGGGAAAAGATTTGAAAAGAGCGTGATCACGTAGAACTTCATATCACCATATCCTTGATTTGAAATGATTCAAGCATCTCAGTATCGGAATTATAATCATTATTTTTTACAGTAAGAAGCTTGTCACCGCAAAAAATAGAATTCGCTCCTACAAAAAAACACCAAGCTTGCATCATTTGATTCATTTCTCTGCGCCCAGCCGATAAACGCACGTAAGACCTTGGAAACACAATCCTCGTTACTGCAATTGTCTTAATGAAGTCCACATCATCAATCTTTTCCTGCTCAGCAAGAGGTGTTCCCGAAATAGGAACAAGTCGATTGATCGGAATAGATTCAGGTATATGCTTCATGTTGGCTAAAGTTGCTAGCATATTTGCACGATCTTGCACGCTTTCTCCCATTCCTATAATTCCACCAGCGCATACACGCAATCCCGCATCACCTACATTTTGTATCGTTTCCAATCTATCATCATAATTTCTGGTTGTGACTATCGTATGATAATGATCGCGTGACGTATCAACATTGTGATTATAAAAATCCAAACCCGATTCCTTCAACTTACAGGCTTGTTCATAGGTCAACATTCCAAGAGTAGCGCATGCTTCAAGGTCATTTTTTTTAATCTCACGCACCATCTCAATCACGGTATCAATATTGCGATTATGTAAATTACGCCACGCCGCAGATATACACAATCTTGTGGCACCAATCTCTTTAGCATGCTTTATAGCGGGCTTGAGATCTTCTACACTTTTGAGTTTTTCTTTCTCAATACCAGTGTTATAATGTGCACTCTGCGCGCAATATCTACAATTTTCAGGACAAGTACCAGTTTTTATACTGTATAATACACTCTTCTGAATTGAAGAATCATTACCAAAGTTTTCAACATGAACATTCCTAGCAAGTTGCACAAGCTCAAAGAATGGCTTAGAAAACAATCCTAATACATCACACAACTTCACAATCACCATTCATACACTTTGTTCTATTATTACAAAACACACGACGTATCAACAGCGCACCTGATAAACACATAATACCCACAACAAAACATTCAAAATAATTATCATCTTCATAAATCAAATTTTGATACCGATGCATTTGACCTTGATCAATAGGAGGTGCATCCAAAGGAGGTTCCTTATCAAAAGAAGGTTCCTTACCATATGTCTCTCTCTTACATGAATGGCCTGGTCGTACAAAAGGAGGTTTAAATTTACACTGTTGCACTGGTTGTAATTGCGGAGAACCGTTTGACCCCCAAGAATAATCTCCCAATCCTCCAAAACTCATAACAACAGCACCAGCGTTCTCAAGAACCAAAGAGGCAGTGGCAGCTATAGTATCCATAATATAAAATGTAAACAATTAATATATCGTAACATACGGCAATAAATTATACAATCAAATTAATGTAAAAACATTCTCTTTCCAGTAAATACCATTGCGATTCCAGCTTTATTGCACGCTTCAATAACATCTGAATCAGCTTTTGAACCACCTGGTTGAATGATCGCTGAAATACCAGCTTTTGCAGCTGTATCTATAGAATCCGCGAATGGAAAAAATGCATCCGATGCCAATACTGCATTCTGACATTCTTTGTTGTCTGTAGCTAATCTTACGCTCTGCACGCGATTCGGTTGTCCCGCTCCAATACCAAGCGTTGTGCAATCTTTTGCAGTCACAATCGCATTTGATTTTACATGTGCACACACCTTAAACGCAAATAACATATCTTTAATTTGCGCTTGAATGGGATGTGTATCTGTCATCACTCGCATATCACTCTCGGTAATGTCGCATATATTCCTATCCTGATGTAACACTCCACCAATAACACTCTTAATGGACACGTTATTGTCAATTTTTTCCATAATAAGAACACGCACATTGGGCTTGACCTTCAGAACCTCAAGCACACCTTGATCAATTGATGGAGCAATAATGATCTCAATAAATCTCTTAATGGTATCACTTGCAATCTCAATAGATAGAGATCGATTCAATGCAATGACGCTGCCAAACGCGCTAATCGAATCCGCGCCATATGCCTCTTTGTATGCATTACCTATATTCTCATGAATTGCCACTCCGCAAGGATTTGTGTGTTTCACTACTGCAACCGCAGGATCATCAAATTCTTGTACTGTAGACCATGCAGCATCAACATCTATAATATTGTTATAACTCAATTCTTTTCCTTGGAGTTGCTGAAATGGTGATCCACTCGAGCAACGGAATTCTGCTCTCTGATGTGAATTCTCACCGTATCTTAACTGCATCACAATGCCACCATTCATCCACTGACTTATTGCAGTATCATACTGCGCTGTTATTGCAAACGCTTTTGCAGACAATTTTCTACGAAATTCCTCTGACAATTTATGATTCCTACATAATTCATTCAACGCTTCATCATAATCATTGGGATTCGATATTATACACACGTTGTTTTTTGCAGCCGCACGCATCAATGCAACACCACCAATGTCAATCTGCTCTATAATTTCCTCTCTAACTGCACCACTACGTATTGTTGCTTCAAATGGATAAAGATTTACAACTACGATATCCAACACATCAGCATAGTCATCTATGCCTCTACGAGCCAGAATACCACCATGAATTCTAGGATGCAAAGTCTTGACTCGCCCACCCAAAATCTCTGGATGACCCGTATAATCAGATACATCGGTAACATCAATACCAGCATTTCTCAGGATTGATGATGTCCCACCGGTTGAAAGAATTTCAATTCCCAACTTCAACAAGCCTGATGCAAATTCAACGATATTAGATTTATCGTATACAGAAATTAACGCTTTCATATCACCTATTATTGTTATCTCAATACTGATTGATCAATCACTAATCGTGTATCATGCATTCCATTACCTGGCGATGGAAAACACAATGCTTTCAATGCTTCAAATTTTGAACTCAAGTGCTCACAATGTCTATTAAATCCACTTTCTAGTAAAGCAGATGTCGCATTATCATCATGAAAAGCGCCTGAATCTGGCCTATAATCTTGCATGGCAGATTTCTTGTTTGTGTATTCATTCGAAAGCTTTATAAATTCCCCAAACAAAACACCGAATTCACTATCAGTATTTGCAAATTGCTTCATGCGCTCATGAAATTGTATTTCGTTCATTAATTCCTGATAGTCTCCAGTATTTAACGTGTCATAAATTAATTTTATTATAGCAGTAATTTCTTCCTCGATGCCATCGCACAACTTCTGAGGCGTGACAGCGAGCTCCTCGCGTATTCCTGGTGCTATATTATTATGTTCGCAATCTTTGTCTAATGACTTAAATGCATTTCGAAGAAGTTTATTGAATTCCTGAGTCAGTTCAACGGGTATGTCTTCTGATGTTGTCGATACAACATTATATCCTGTTGAGCGATGCACTTTTCTCATGAGCCATGTTCGCGCACCAAGAATCGTACTCGAAAAATCAGACATCACACACCTTGCAATATTTCAGTTATAATATTCAAATGTGAGCACTATGTCAAACATAGATCGCATCTAAAATCATCATTACTCACTAATATGAGTGATGGTACTTAATGTAACACTTGAGCTTCATATGAGTATAATGTAAAGAATATGAGTAATGCAAAGAATTATGAGCTTCAAATCAATGATTCGCGATATTGAAAATATCATTCCTCAAATCAAAGCAAACCGTCATGCATGTAATCATAACGTGTCACAGGATCTCAAAATTGAAATCACTGAAATAGTAAAAGAACTAGATAGTATCATTCTTGAACTACAAAATCCTAATACGCACGATATGCAAGAAATATGACAACAACTAATATAATTAAAATTACCCTCAACAATAGACAACATACTATTTCATGCTCTCCTGGAGATGAAAACAAAATAGCCAATCTTGCAGATCAACTTGATAAAAGATTACAAATGATTGCTGGAAAATTTAAATCTCAATCTGATATCACATCTATGGTGGTATGTATGTTATATATGCAGCAGGAACTTTCTGATGTAAAAGATACCATAGATAGATCGACAATCAGAATCGCAGAATTCCTTGAAGAGAAGCCAGAAAAAAACCTTGATGCATCAATACATCAACTCGTTACAACAGTTACACAGAGCGTTGCTGATATATATAGACACTTACAGAACATTATGGCACCCTGAATGCAATATGTTTATCTCTCATGGACGGATGCTTTGATGAATATCTCGATGGGTATGGCTTAAAAAAGAAAAAAGAAAGTAATACTATAATAAATTTTGGCCCACAACACCCTGCAGCGCATGGTGTATTAAGACTAATGGTGGAATTAGATTGCGAAACAATTGAACAGACTGATGTTCATATTGGGCTCTTGCATAGAGGAACGGAAAAACTAATAGAATACAAAACCTACAATCAAGCAATTCCTTATTTTGGTCGTCTTGATTATATGTCTCCTCTCTCACAAGAACATACCTTTGTGAGAGCGATTGAAAAATTGTTAAATTTAGAAGTACCAATAAGAGCTCAGTGGATAAGAGTACTTCTGTTGGAATTAACACGTATTTCAAATCATATATTGAATATTGCTGCACATGCTATGGATGTTGGAGCTACAACTCCTTTGCTTTTTATGATGGAAGAGCGCGATAAAATCTTAGAGTTTTTTGATCAAATCTCTGGAGCTAGACTGCATGCGGCTTTTTTTAGGCCAGGGGGCTTACATGCAGATGTACCAAATGAAGTGTTAGATCAGATGGCATCATTCACTGATAATTTTATGACAAGATTTGAAGACCTACAAGATTTAATCAATAACAATAGCATATTCAAACAGCGCTTGGTAGATATAGGTGTTTTTTCTAAGGAACAAATTCTGCAGTACGCAGCATCAGGACCAGTGATGCGCGGCTCTGGAATACCGTGGGATTTACGCAGAAGCGCTCCATATGAAGTGTATAGTGAGATACCATTCAAGATTCCAATTGGTAAAAATGGAGATTGTTATTGTAGATATATGGTGAGATGCGAAGAAATCGATCAATCTATTGATATAGTCAATTATTGCTTGGATCATATGCCAAATGGACCTGTAAGATCAAGCGATAGGAAGATTACACCACCCAAGAGATCAGAGATGAAAAATTCAATGGAAGCAATGATATGTTTCTTTAAGTTATACTCAGAAGGATATAAAGTACCAGAAGGTGAAACTTATGCAGCAACAGAGACGCCGAAAGGTGAAATGGCTGTGCATCTTGTGTCAGATGGTACAAATCGCCCATACCGATGTAAAATCAGAGCTCCTGGTTTTTTTCATTTGGCAGCACTAGATGAAATGATGCAATCTCATTTGCTTGCGGATATACCTTCAATTCTTGGATCATTGGATATTGTTTTGGGCGAGGTAGACAGATGACAGATACATTCAAATTCACTCAAGAAAGTCTTGATAAGATAAATAAAATCGCCGCTAAGTACCCAAAAAATTGTAGAGATAGTGCGATTTTACCAGTATTACACCTCGCACATGAGCAGAATGGACATCATATATCAGAAGATGTCATCGCAGAAGTTGCTAGAGTTTTAGATATGAATGAAATTGAAGTACAAGAGGTGGTGTATTTTTATACAATGTTTAATGTTTCATCAAAATGTAAATATCACATACAGGTATGTTCTGGTATATCCTGTTGGCTCATGGGTAGTGATTCGATTCTCAAAAAATTACTCTCTCATTATGATGTGAATCTCAATTCTCCATCATCGGATGAGATTTATAAAATCACCAAAGTTGAATGTCTAGGTGCATGTGCAAATGCACCCACAATACAGATTAATGGAAAATTATTCTGTCAAGATTTGACAGAAGATTCCGTAATACCTAGAATAGAAGCAATTAAGGAACGGTGTATTCATGAAGGTCGCTTCGTCTCTCAAATCCCTCAGAAAAAGGGATAAGCATTGCAAGTTGGTTAAGCGCAAAGGTAAATTGTACGTTATCAACAGAATAAACCCCAAGTTCAAAGCAAAACAAGGATGATGATCAACAAGAGAGCACAAAAGAAACATATGTTCTCTTTTTCTTGTTCTGTTGTATATTTAATTATTTAGGGTTATCTCACAAGGAATTTTGGGTGTTAGTCTATCTTTTTGAGTGCACTTACAAATGAACCACATGAAGTATTGTTTTCATTTCTGCATTCTGATGTGGATTTGAATTCTTTATTGCCAAATGTTTTGTTATTTTTTATAACAATGGATGTGAAATATCTATTGTTAGTAGCAATCGAAGTAAAACTTGGTACATCATATATATGATTTTTATTTACATAACCACTGTGAATATCTTTCGTTGTGCATCCACATAATCCCACACATAAAAGTAATAATTTTATATCCATAAACACTATACCAAACACGCCTTTGATGGTATCATTCTCACAAGATCTTATCTAGTATGAATCATGGCAAGTCCGAAACACAAGATTACACGCTCTAAGAAAAGAATGAAACATTCGCACCATATTCGCTCTAAATTGCTCTCATTGATCAATGTATGCGGAATAGGTAGCATCAGAGAATTGAAGTTATTAAAATTACGCAACACAAGTAATAACAATTATAAAAACATATCTCACACCATGTCAAAAAACGGCATGTATAATAGCAAGAAGATATTATAATCGTGTGTAACATTACAATCGCCCTTGATGTAATGGGTGGAGATCGTGGCCCAATGGCAATGATTACAGCAGCAAATCAAGTTTTACAATCGAATCCCAATGTGCGATTCATACTTGTAGGCAACAGTGATGAAATTGAGCGCTGTATATGCAAAATGAGCACATTGCGTAATGCATCTGAAATTTTGCATTCTGAGAATCATATTCACCAAAGTGATGGTATGTTGAATGCAATAAGAAAACACGATTCTAGCATGAGAATTGCTCTTCGAGCAATTCATAACAAAGAAGCAGATGCTATCGTATCTGGTGGAAATACTGGGGCTTTGATGGCTTTAGCGAAATTAAAACTAGGGACAATCAATGGGATCTCACGGCCTTCTTTAATGGCTCGATTTCCGAATGTTGAGCGCAATAAACCGGTAACAGTGCTTGACGTAGGGGCAAATGTTACATGTGATGAACATGAGCTCGTGAATTTTGCAATCATGGGTCATACATATGCATCATCAGTGTTAAAACGCGACAATCCAAGTATAAAGCTTTTGAATATAGGGCAAGAAGATGCAAAAGGAAGCAGCGTAATACAAAAAGCTGCATCGGTATTGCGTGAGAATTGCGATCTGAATTTTCAAGGATATATCGAACCACATAACATGCTTACAGAAAGAATTGATGTAGTAGTATGCGATGGATTTTCTGGGAATGTACTCATAAAAGCATATGAAGGTGCAATGAAGTATTCCGTCAATGCAATTCGCTCTGGATCAAAAAACCCATTGGCATTGCTTGGTGCATTTTTACTCAAACCTAGCCTGAGAAATTCTTTAGGGAGATTTCATCCAAAATACCATAACGGCGCAGTTCTTATCGGAGTGGATGGTATCGTAGTTAAGAGTCACGGAGGCGCAGACGCAATAACATGCATTGGTGCAATACAGACCGCAATAGATGCAACATTGGGAAATATTACAGAGATGACAAAAAATGCAATTGCAAAGATTATGTCTCAAGAAATATGACATATATCAAATCCATAGGGATGTATTTGCCAGAAAAGTGCATGTTCAATTCAGAATTTCCATCATCACTCAATACAAATGATGAATGGATAAGAACAAGATCCGGAATCATAAAACGTCATTTGATATCTGATAGCCAAAGCACTTCCGACATGGCATACGAAGCATCTATACAAGCGCTCGAAAGCGCCGATATTGATCCATGTCAGATAAATCTCATTATTGTAGCAACCACAACACCAGACACAATCATGCCAAGCTGCGCTTCCATATTGCAAAAAAAAATATCATGCACAAATGCTTTTGCATTTGATATCTCAGCAGCATGCTCTGGATTTATATACGCAATGTCAATCGCACATGCTTTTATATCATCTGGCACCGTAAAGAATGCTCTTATAGTTGGAGCAGAAGCAATGTCGAAAATCGTAGACTGGAATGATCGCAGCACATGTGTTCTTTTTGGAGATGGAGCAGGTGCAGTAGTGATGAGTAAATCACAAGATCCTAATATTGGCATCATTGGATGCGATTTGCATTCCGATGGTACTTTGTCGGATATTTTATACACCAAGGGTGGGATTTTTGATCATTCCCAAAAAATGTCCATTTGCATGGATGGAAGAAAAGTGTTTATTTTGGCAATAGATAAGATGGTATCTTCTGCAAAATCCCTGTTATCTCAACATGATATAACCATCGATGACATTGATTTATTTGTTCCACATCAGGCAAATGTAAGAATCATTAATTCAGTGGCAAATAAATTGAAAATCCCAAAAGAAAAGATTCTCACAACTGTGCATCAACATGCCAATACATCAGCAGCATCGATTCCAATGGCATTAAAAATAGCAGAACAACAAGGTATATTGCATCAAGGGGCCGTAATTATGTTGTCTGCATTTGGAGCGGGGTTGACTTGGGGTTCTATGTTGATGAGATGGTAAAACCGCAATAATACAATCATCGAAATGTGTATTTCATCATTCTTCAATACATTTTATATAATGATATAAATGATAGTCTCTCTGTTATGAACGATCTACTGCACAAAATCTTCCCTACAATCACCGTTGGTCTTTCGGTATCATTGCTATTCATTGTTATGTTTCTTGCATTCTCAGTGTTTGTACCATTGAATGGTGCCGTGATAGCACCAAGCACCATAGTGCCATCACATGGATCCAAAATCATACAACATCTCAGAGGTGGAAAAATAGATAAAATCTTTATACAAGAAGGACAATTAGTGCATAAAGGCGATATACTAATCACATTGCATAATGAGGATATCTCAGCTGAATTGCATTCTCGTATGATGAAAAAATTTCTATTGCAAATTAAAAAATTGAGATTAGAATCTTCACTCTCAATGTCCAAAACTATTACAATATCATCAGATATGATGTTCGACATAACAGATGAACAGCGCACAATAATAAACGATCAAAAGAAAATCTTCTTTTATTACAATCAAGCATCACAATCAAAAAATGATATTTTGAATAAAAGAATTTCAAGTGCACAAGAAGAGATGCACGGGATCACAGCACAATTATCTGCCTTAGAGCAAGAATTGAAGATTTCCAAACAACAGCTTGATACTCAAAACAAATTCCTCACGAAAGGCATCACTACGCAAGATAATGTAATAAAATTCCAGCAGAATTATATAGAGATGCAAAGCAGGATTGAATCCATGCGTGCACAAAAATTGAGATTAGGACAAGATATCAAAGCGAAAAAACTAGAAATAATCAATTTACGCAATACCAATATTGATAACATTGCAAATGAAATACAAAAAACTGACAATGCATTAATAGATATTATACAGAGCATCAAAATTGCAGAATCAAAATTAAAATCATATACGATATTAGCTCAACAAGATGGAAGTGTGCTAGATCTGCAATATCATTCTGCTGGAGAGGTGATACTTCCTGGACAAAGAATCATGTATATAACTCCATCAGATGAAAAACTAGTACTACAAGCTCGCATCAAATCACAAGACATAGCTCAAGCGCTAAGGATTGATGAGCGCAATTCTGGTTTTTCCCCTACAAAAATACGACTCACGGGATACAATACAAGGCGCACGCCCTTGGTAGATGGTACAATGCATAATCTCTCATCAAGTTCTATTAAAGATTCAAGAACAGGAATGGAGCATTATACAGCGTATGTTGAAATTAATCCCACAAAATTGCCCAAGGGTATAAAATTATACCCTGGTATGCATGCGCAAATCTATATTAAAACCGAAGAACGCACATTAATTTCATATTTAGTGCGTCCATTATTATTTACAATCGAACATGCATTTAGAGAAGAATAGAAAACAAATAATACGCACAAAACAACGCACCATGCGAAATCAAGTCTCACAACGAGATAGAATCTCTGCTTGCAATAATCTCATTCGAAATTATCTCTTATGTTTTGGTAGAATTCACAATAAAAACATTGCAGTATACAAGCCCTTGGACGGAGAGATCAATATCAATCCAATCATTGATCTTATGAAGCAAAATAACAATGCAATATATATACCAGAGATTACAAGTGATCATTCTATGTTGTTTCGTGATACTAATTCAAATCAAATAGCAGTACCTGATATGTTCTTGGTACCATTAATAGCGTTCGATACACAGTTAAATAGGCTAGGATTTGGTGGTGGTTATTATGATAAATTCATACATCAATATCCAGGAAAAATATATGTTGGAACAGGATATGATTTCCAATGCGAAAAAGAATTACCAACAGAATCACATGATCAACCATTAGATTTTGTTGTGACTGATATGAATATCTATTCTAAACACCAAATACTCAATACATAACGCATTGCATCATTCTAATAAATGCGGAATAATGCGCGTTGTTAATCGTATATCATGTCTCACGAAGTTGCATTCATCACCGAAAAAGGTCTACAAAAAGCCAAGGAAGAGTTATCTCAATTAGAGAAGATAGAGCGACCAGAGGCATTGCAAAGTCTAAGCACAGCTAGAGAATGGGGAGATTTAAAAGAAAATTCCGAATACAAAGCTGCAAAGGAATTATTGCATAGAATTGACAATTCAATTAAAAGATTGTCATCCATTATCACAAAATCATCAGTAATGGATGTATCCAAGGTAGATACTCATTGCGTCGGGTTTGGCACATCTGTCACTCTCATGAATCTCAATACTGGACAACAAGCAGTGTATAGCATGGTATGTGATTATGAATCTGATATCAACGCAAATATGCTTTCTATAACATCTCCAATAGGAAAAGGGATTATAAACAAAAAACAAGGAGACCTGGCAAGCATATCCACACCTGGTGGTGACGTCCTGTACGAAATACTTAAAATATCACAAATGTCAATCTAAAGCTTTGTGTTGCGGTATAAATTTCATACTGGGTAATATATCTTTCTTTTGCAATCCGTGAATACTAGCTCTAGATTTTGCGATCGCATCTATATTGCTCTTTACAGTGTCAACAAATTTACGCACTACATCATCATTTAATGATTTTCTGACCACAAAAATTGCTTTTGCTCCTATTGTTTTAGCATCACTGTCAAAGGAAGCATACCATGCATGCGGAACAATAGCTTTCGAGTAAAATTTATATTTCTTTGTAAGGTTTTCAATCATATAATCATCCAATGATACGGGCGCGATATCACATGTAACGCCGGTTTCTTGGATAGCGCTATTCGGATGTCCGCTAAAATTAATTGCAACATCTATTCTTTTATTACAAAGACCGTCACCCTGCTCATTTAAAGGCAGATTAGTCACCGTAGGAGACATATGAAATTCACTCAATACATCTCGCATTGTGCTATAAATCCCAGATCCCGGAGCACCTATATTCACAATCCTATGTGACGCTTGACTAAAGTTCTTTATCCCGGAATTCTTGCGCGTGTACATTGTCAATGTCTCAGTATGCAATTGCAATATCTGTCGCAACTCAGGATGTTTCTTATATTCTTTATATAAAACATCCGGTTGCACAATCGCTATATCCAACACTCCATCAAGCAAAGCATTGATGTTTTGTATTGATCCGGAAGTAGAGACCGTGGAGCATCTATACGTAGATCTTTCATTATTGATCACTCCACATATGTGGTCACCAATTCCATGATATACACCCGTAACCGCACCAGTACCAATAGAAATGAATTCAGTGCCATGCTTTGATTTGAACAAATATGCCACACCAAACAATGCAATGAGAAAAACGCAATACTTCCACATTCGATCTTGATAATAATCAATTATTATCCTAACATTCAAGATATAATCAACGACTAGGATGGAATTGAATCATGTATTGGTGCGTATATTAATAGATGGAGCAATCACAGCGCTCAGTATAATTAAAATTGCCCTTGTGGTGTCAATATTATTCGAAGCAGTAAGTCTTTTGAATTTATTCCCTGGGCGCTATTCTGGTGCAACAAACTTGGCAAGGAAATCTGATAGGTTTTTGGAGCTATTGCTACGACCAATACGATGCATTTCCCCCGCTCCAAGAGGAATGGATACATCTCCATTGGTATTATGGATATTAATTAGCTTTGCTCAGCGCTCTATAGAATCTCTACTTCACTTATGATACAACAATCTGAGTAACTTCCTCTCACGGAGATATAAATTGACATTCAAAATTGTCATCATGACACAATATGCAATACCACACGATGCACTCAGAAGAAGTGGGATTAACATAGAAGTATGTATTGCAATACCACCAGAGCGCAATATACTGGATGGTTGATGCAAGGTATTCCACCAATTTACGGAGAATTTCACTATAGGCACATTCAAAGCAGTGACTATATTAAATATAGCGCACGCAAACCCCATCCTATCATCCCAATCCATCATTCTTTGTATGGATCTATATCCAAGATATGTAAAAAATAACACTAACATCGATGTCAGTCGTGCATCCCAAATCCAATAAGTACCCCAAGTAGAATGCCCCCATATACTACCAGTCACTAAGCATATAAAACTAAACATCAATCCTACAGTAGACATTCCTATTGGAATTATGCTAAATATCGCCACTCTCGTAATCCAATACATGGCGCTAAAGATAGCCATAATGCTATATATACCAAGAGATAACCACGCAGCTGGAACGTGAACATATATCAAACGCGCAATTTCACCTTGCTTGTAATCTACTGGTGCATTATAAATGCAATATATACTTATAGTTAATAAAACAATAAACATTGCGCCAGTAACGCGGAACCATACCCCAAGCTCTCTTTTATGAAATATTTTATAAAATCCTTTTAGCACGAAATCACTCAATCAGTATGAGTAATCCTAAACAAAAAACCCTTACTTACAAGTCAAACACCGATCAACACCCTCAAACGCGCTTTTTGCAGATGACCCAAACAATTGATATCCAATATATGCTATACCAGTCGCAATAATGGCGCACTTTCCATAATACTTTAAAATATCTTCTCGACGTTGAGATTCATATTGAGATTTTAGATTCTCGATTGATTTTTTTAGCACTGCTTGAATCTGATCTTCTGATTTATATTTCCCTGATTTGTAATATATATCAAGTAAATAGCATCCAGAGCATTCACGCTTAGCAATTTGTGCATAATATACACTAATATCTCCACAGGTAATCGCACTTTAGCAACACACATCTGAGAATCTTTAACATCCGTTGCATCAATACATCTTTGCTCCTGAAAGAATTGGTATTTTATATCATACAATTCCCACAATTTACGTTCTTGAGTGTTATCCTCCTGACTCTTCATATTACACTTAAATATATCTCTTGGTAATAATTGCAAATCACATTAATGTCAATGCATTGCTTTGTAATATGAATCACAGGTATCTCATTATTCTCTATACTGAGAGACTTGAGGCACTACCAGAAACTCCGGAACTTAATAGTTTATGATCTGGAATTATGTCGATGCTACTGCATAAATCGGAGGAATGTTTATGAATTGTTTCTGTAATCTCCGACAATTTCTTTTTAGCTGCATCCAAAATTATGTCATTGGAAAGAACAAATTGATACAACTGTATTCCGCATTGAGCTTCATTTGCAGGAATGCACTTGAGTTCATGAATAGCAATGTCCAGATTATCAAAAAGACTCCTCCACTCTTGTGCTGTAGCATTTTGATACTCAGATGTCGCCAATACACAAAAAAGCTCTGTTATGCAATCACCATTGTCATTAAATATACCTCTTGCTTTCATAATGTTTAATTCAATAGAACCATACATTGTTCTCTGTTTGAGAGCAATCTTATTAATTTTATCACCAACTTCGGAATCAAATATCACCATCTCATCTTCCTCTGTATAAGATATATCGCTACACAAAGATGACGTCTTTTCATCATTTACATCAGACACATGAATTATATTTATATTATATTGCTATAATAACATTTTATTATTAATAAGTTGTTTTATTTTTACAAATAATGTACTCTGAAAATTATATATCGGCATACATACTATGCAATTTAGAGAATGTATTAAACTCATCACTACTGGGAATGACTTATCATTCAGACAATCAGAGACTATATGTCAAATAATTTTAAATGGTGGCGCATCACCTGCGCAGATTGCAACATTACTCACTGCATTGCATATGAAAGGAGAATCAAGAGATGAAATTTCTGGATTCCTGTCAACAGTACAAGCAAAAACCACAAAAATCTCATCACCAGATATATGCATTGACACATGCGGCACTGGAGGAGATGAAAAGAAAACCTTCAACATATCAACTGCCACTGCGATATTAGTATCAAAATGCGGAATTCCAGTTGCAAAGCATTGTGGAGGAGCGGCATCGTCGAATTCTGGCTCAGCAGATTTGCTGAGGCATATTGGATACGATCTTAGTGTCGCACATGAAGATATACAGCGAGAGATATATGAAAAAAAATTGGGATTCATGTTTGCATCGAAATTTAATAAATCCAAAGTCAATCTCTCTGAGATACGCAAAGATATTGGAATTCGCACAATCTTTAATATTGTTAATCCTCTAAATAACCCAGCAAATGCCAATTTTAGATTAATCGGAACATATGATAGGAAGTTCTCAAGAGTCATGGCGGAATGTCTCCTGGAGATAGGTGTAAAATGTGCATGGATTGTCAATAGTGATGATGGTATGGATGAATTGAGTGTATTCTCGCAAAATCACGTAACGGAATTGAAAAATGGATTAATATCAGAATTTTACATAAATCCGTCAGATTATGGATTACATCAAGATAGTATAGATATATCTATTTCTGACATAAAACAAAGTGCAAAAATTTATCGCGCTATCTTTAATTGTGAATATTACGATAATCCAGACATCATCAATGCATATCGCAATATCATTTTATTGAATGCTGCCGCATGCATTGCAATCACTCGCGGCACAAGGGATTTAAATATAACAGAAGTGAGAGAATTCATCAATCAGTATTAGGGAAAATTTAAAATTTTCCTGCTACGCCAAGTGCAAACACTGTAATACACGCAACACCAACACTTGTAAGTATAGATGCTGGAATAATAATGCATTTTGCGCTGTATTTTTTCTGGTGCGCATTTTGTTGTTGTACATCTTCAATACTTTGTTGCTCAGTAGAAACTGCAAGATCTTTACTCGAAGATACACCTTCTGAATGAGGTGTGATACCTTGCATTTTTTCTGATGGCGGTGCATTGTTATTCAAATCTTGCTTTGATTCGCTAGATGTTGGAAGTGATGTTTCCGTTATTACTTCTCTACGTTGGGAACGATCCTTCACATATTTCTTTATTCTACTGCGCGCAATTGAAGTGTACCGTCCATTATTATAGCGCGCCATAATAATTGCTTGAAATTTCAGTACACCATTCTCACATGCATTACCCTCTGAAATCGAATTTTGTTGCCCACTAAGAAACTTATTCTGCAGCAATGCAGCATTCAGTGCTTGTTGCCATTCTGTTTGTGTCCATTTAGTATTCTCCGGAGTGTAAATGCAAAACACTGGTTTTTGCATGCCTATTGGGTTTCCTATATCTTCAGCATCACCCCATGAGCTTCTCATATGCTCAATGAGACCATTCTATAAAAGATCAGCAAGGATTTCTGCATGCTTATTGGTATATTGCATATATATATTAACATCTATAAAATAGTATCACAAATATACTCAAATTCAAATATCTTAAAAAACCTTTGCACAAAACAAATGAAGTGGTATAATGCTCCTGCTGCTTGCAGCTATGACAATAATCGCACGTTTTGGAATAGGCGCAGTGGACCCGGGGGCAGAACCCGGCACTTCCACGTTTAATGAGGGGGTGAATTAGCTTCGACACGCGTAGTAAAGGAAACAGTGTTTGTCCGGTAAGATACAACCGTGATAGTTCAGTTTAAAAAAAATGACGACAGTAATGTTGTTGTTGCTAACGACAATTTTGAATTGTCTAATGACGCTGTAGCAAACGCTTAATTGAGTGTAGCTAGTTGCGGTTAGTAACGGCGGTCCGGGGGAACCGATCAACAGAAATCCCTCATTTGAGGTATTATGACTGAAAATTTCATTAATTATTCTTCGTTAATTAACGAAGCAATGCTGATTGTGGTAAAGAAAGTTCTAGAATCCACTTCTTGCAATGGTGTACACCCAGATAACAAGGTACTTGTGCAATTCTCAACACAATGTCCAGATGTAATTATATCAGAACACTTGAAAGAAAAATTCCCTGAACGAATGGCAATAGTGCTGCAACATCAATTTTATAATTTGAAACTTCAAGACAATGGATTCTCAGTATCATTAAAATTCTCTGGAACACTCGATATGATATATGTACCATTTAAATCCATTCTCATGTTCTCAGATCCTTTACAAGGATTTAAATTAGAATTTGATAACTCTTACAGTGATCAGGACACCAGAGATAACAGCGCTACCACACAACAAGGTAGCAACAAAAGCAACATCATTAGTATCGCTGATCTTAGGAGGCGAGATATCGACACTACCGCAGCTTGATGATGTTCTGTGTTGTTCCAATATCTCTCTGGCTTTAGGGAGCGAGATATCTACACTACTGTGGTTTGGTGATGTTCTATATTTTTTTCAACATCTCCTTCATGAGAATTTCTGGATTATGACGAAATCCACGCAATGTTGAGTTTGTAATAGTAGGCATTTCCTACTTATCATCTTCTGTTTCGTAGTCGAATGTATGTTTAATAGCGCCAATTGGATCAGGACTGTTTTTAGCAATCTCTATATCATAACTCACAAGATATGATAACATCTCCATCATTCTTGCATCGTCGTATTTGCAATGTAAATCTTTCTCAAGTCGAAACTCAAAATAATCTCTTCTGACTCCAGATACACATAGATGAGCATGACAACGCATTTCTTCGATATCTATAGCATTACTATTAATGCATTCCTGCATAATATCTAATACCCTTTTAGGGCATGGATAAGAAATATCATTCTTCAGCATATATAATACAATACCATGAAAATTTTTATACACAGGATGCATATTTCCATAACTATTTGTATACAAACAATAACGTTGAAGATTAAATTATAATTCTTCTGGGGTAGTTATGATTTCATCTTTTGTATGTCGACGCACACCTCTTATTGCACGATTCTCCTTTCTAAGAAACTTAATATACTTACTTACATCACGATGCTCATTAATAAATTCAACAGGGAAATATGATTCATACTCAGGTATAAAATGAAATTTCAAAGGAGAATCCATCAGCAATATAGAGAATATCTATTGTATTATATAGATAAAAGATAATTTGTTAATTTAAACCTTAGCAACCGATACAACCTTATCGTCTTGTCCAACTTTGAACAGAGTCACACCCTGTGTGTTGCGACCCGCGATACGCACACTACCTACAGGTGTGCGTATCACCTTCCCCTTCGCGGTTATAAGAATGATCTCATCATCATTTTGTACTGGAAATCCATCGACAACATTGCCATTTCTCTTTGAAGTTGAAATTGCAATTACACCGCTACCACCACGCGCCGTGACGCGATATTCATAATTCGAAGAGCGTTTACCATAACCAAATTCAGTTACAACAAGCAAGAATTGCTCTTGAGATGCAAGTACCTTAAACGTTTCACAATCAATACCTACAACATCACAATGCTTTTTTGCAAGATCTTCATTTGCATTGCAACGCACTCTATGCGGTATGCTTAAGTATCGATCCTTAATTTCAGAATCACATTTATCATATGATGATAAAATTGCCATGGATACCACTTCATCTTCATTTGCTAATTTTATAGCTCTCACACCTTGTGAGCTTCTGCTCTTGAATACCCTCAATGATTCGATCGGGAATCGTATGCTTTTCCCAAATTTTGTCAGAAGAAATATGAATTTATCACTCTCTGCAATATTCACAGAAATCAATTGATCCCCTTCATCTAATTTCATTGCTATTTTTCCATTTGAAGGTACATTGGCAAAATCAGATACATCATTTCGACGAATATTTCCGAGCTTGGTGATAAAGATCATATTCTTGTCTAAATCTTCCTTGCAACACGTTGTCACAGTAGAGATTGCATCGTCTGCATTGATGTTAAGTAAATTTACAATCGCTCTACCTCTATTTCCTAGCTCGCATTTTGGTATCTTATATACTTTTAATTTATACACAGTACCTTTATTGGAGAAAAACAACAAGTTATCGTGCGTATTCACAATAAATACATCACTCACAACATCATCATTCTTGATATCTTGTCCGCTTTTACCCTTTCCTCCACGCTTCTGTGCATTATACATCTCTAATGAGACAGATTTAATATACCCTTTGATCGTAATTGTTACGACCACTTCTTCTTGTTTAATTAATTGTTCAATGTCACCATCATATTCACTATGTTCTATTATCGTGCGTCGTGGTGTAGCGAATTTTTCCTTAATTACAACAAATTCTTCGCGTATCATTTCATGTTTTTTCTCTGTATTTGACAGAATTTCAATATGTTTTTTAATGCCAAAATGCAAATCATGAATCTCTGATTGCAATCTCTCTCGTTCCATTGCAACCAATTTCTGCAATTTGATTTCCAAAATTGCAGATACTTGATGTATGGTAAATTTACACTTATCCTCTCCAATCAAGTTATCATCTCCAGATACAAGCTTCAGAATTGGCAGTATATTAGTAGCATTCCATTCTCTTTTCATAAGAGCGTGTTTTGCTTCCGCAGTATTCTGAGAGGCTCTAATAATTGAAATTACTTCATCAATATTATCATGCGCAATCAACATACCAACAAGATTATGAATATGCGCTTTATCTTTATTGAGTAAAAATCTCGTTCTGCGCTCTACAACTTCAATGCGATATTCAATAAAGCACCTGAGTACAGAAGGAATATTGAGTAATTCCGGCTTTGATTTATTTAACAGCAACATATTTGATGAAAATGAAATCTGCAATTGAGTGAATTTATATAGTTGATTCAAAATCAATTCTGGCTCACAACCCTTGCGAATTTCAATTACAACACGTATTCCTTTCATGTTGCTCTCATCCCTGAGAGCTGAGATTCCTTCAATGCTCTTGCTTTTAACAAGATCTGCAATTTTCTCTACAAGCGCAGCTTTATTCACTTGATATGGTATTTCATTAATTACAATAACATTTCTAGAATCTTTTTCTTCAATTTTAACTTTTCCTCGTAATATCATTGTACCACGACCAGTTGCGAAGTAAGAATTAATACCAGCAATTCCCAGAATCGTCCCACCAGTAGGGAAATCTGGTCCCTGAATGCATTCTCGCAATTCTTCCATAGTAGCATCCGGATTGTCAATGAGCAGAATACAGCCATCTATCACTTCCCCTAGATTGTGAGCTGGAGTATTTGTTCCCATGCCAACAGCAATTCCAGAAGCTCCATTAACTAATATATTAGGAAATGCAGCAGGAAACACCACTGGCTCCTGCTGAGATCCGTCATAATTATCTCTAAAATCTACAACTTGCTTTTCAATGTCGCGCAGCAATTCCGCAGAAAGATGCTTCATTCGCACTTCAGTATAACGCATTGCTGCCGCTGGATCATTATCTACAGAGCCGAAGTTACCTTGACCATCTATAAGAGGTTCTCGAAGTGAAAAATCCTGCGCCATTCGCACCAGAGATTCGTACACTGGAGTGTCACCATGTGGATGCAATTTACCGATCACATCACCAACAACGCGAGCAGATTTCTTGTACGCTTTGTTATGATGCAAACCCATTTCATGCATACAGTACAGCACTCGGCGCTGTACAGGTTTTAATCCATCTCGCAGGTCAGGAATGGCACGACCTACGATGACACTCATTGCATAAGAAAGATATGACTCTTTTATCTCATCAACAAGCTCTCTATTAATTATATTGGACATAAAACCCCGATACTAAGTAGCATTCTACCAGTAACGAGGTTATTGCACCAGAGATGACTGGGAAATCATCCTGTGCAGATGCAGCTCATCCATAGAAAGAAGCCGACGTCACCGCGCCGTCGCCGACAGATTCGTAAATGGGATTTACATGGCTTAAAACATCTCGTTGCACCGCTGTACTTCCTACTGCATAATATCCCCGAGGAGGGCGTTGTTGTTGCGTCATTTCTGCAAAACCACACCCCTGATCCTGATCACTCATTGAATCTTCTGAACTTATACCACCATCCTGTGCTTGAAGCTGAAATGCTGCAATTTCTGATCTATACTCCTGACGGGCCCCATTAACATATTCTGTTAATGCTGCCAAGAAATTCTCATCGACCTCCTTCTCATAGACATTCGTATTCCATGATTGACGCAGAGTCTCATCAGGAACATCATCTTCCGATGCTGGATTTTCTTTTGTTGAGTCCCAAACGCAATACTGCCTATCCTCATTACAATGCTCAAATATTTTAGATATTATATCTTTAGGTAATCTTTCTGGCATATTACTCAGATCGCAGTTGCAAGCCATGCAAACAAGAGTATCAAAAAATTTCATGACATCGGAGCATACGAAAGTAAATTGTATATATGGTACTGATAATGTTCTATCATAGAAATGCACAGCCTCAGTCATGTTAATATCTTGAGAGACTGCATCGATGTTCAATGTGTTCATGCACTTCTCAAAAATCTTGTTTTGACATGCTGCCGAAAGTTTCGCTTCATTATTCATGTCATGACTATTAATACGAATCACACATGATTGTCCTAAGACGCTAGAATCTGACGCATAACAGTACGTTCCTAAGAAGTCAGAATCTGACGTACAACAGTACATTGAACACATCATAGAACCTAATATTCTCAACATCAGTGATCTCTCATTTTTATCCAACGATGATTGTGTCTGCTGTTGTGTACCCATTGCTCTACGTTGACTATCGTCAGCCAATGCAGCGTTAGATGACTTCACCCCTGCACTCATAGGTTGTTGTGTCTGTTGCTGATTTTGTTGTTGAGATGAAACAACAGGTCGAGGTCCATATGATGATCTACGTTGACTATCGTCAGCCGATGCAGCGTTAGATGACTTCACCCCTGCACTTATAGGTTGTTGTGTCTGTTGCTGATTTTGTTGTTGAGATGAAACAACAGGTCGAGGTCCATATGATGCTCCTGTACCCATTGCTCTACGTCGACTATCGTCAGCCGATGCAGCGTTAGGTGACTTCACCCCTGCACTCATATGTTGTTGTGTCTGTTGCTGATTTTGTTGTTGATATTGTTGATATGAAACAACAGGTTGAAGTCCAGATGATGCTCCTGTACCCATTGCTCTACGTCGACTATCGTCAGCCGATGCAGCGTTAGGTGACTTCACCTGCACTCATATGTTGTTGTGTCTGTTGCTGATTTTGTTGTTGATATTGTTGATATGAAACAACAGGTTGAAGTCCAGATGATGCTCCTGTACCCATTGCTCTACGTCGACTATCGTCAGCCGATGCAGCGTTAGGTGACTTCACCCCTGCACTCATATGTTGTTGTGTCTGTTGCTGATTTTGTTGTTGATATTGTTGATATGAAACAACAGGTTGAAGTCCAGATGATGCTCCTGTACCCATTGCTCTACGTCGACTATCGTCAGCCGATGCAGCGTTAGGTGACTTCACCCCTGCACTCATATGTTGTTGTGTCTGTTGCTGATTTTGTTGTTGATATTGTTGATATGAAACAACAGGTTGAGGTCCAGATGATGCTCCTGTACCCATTGCTCTACGTCGACTATCGTCAGCCGATGCAGCGTTAGATGACTTCACCCCTGCACTCATAGGTTGTTGTGTCTGTTGCTGATTTTGTTGTTGAGATGAAACAACAGGTTGAAGTCCAGATGATGCTCCTGTACCCATTGCTCTACGTCGACTATCGTCAGCCGATGCAGCGTTAGGTGACTTCACCCCTGCACTCATATGTTGTTGTGTCTGTTGCTGATTTTGTTGTTGATATTGTTGATATGAAACAACAGGTCGAGGTCCAGATGATGCTCCTGTACCCATTGCTCTACGTCGACTATCGTCAGCCGATGCAGCGTTAGGTGACTTCACCCCTGCACTCATATGTTGTTGTGTCTGTTGCTGATTTTGTTGTTGATATTGTTGATATGAAACAACAGGTCGAGGTCCAGATGATGCTCCTGTACCCATTGCTCTACGTCGACTATCGTCAGCCGATGCAGCGTTAGGTGACTTCACCCCTGCACTCATATGTTGTTGTGTCTGTTGCTGATTTTGTTGTTGATATTGTTGAGATGAAACAACAGGTTGAAGTCCAGATGATGCTCCTGTACCCATTGCTCTACGTCGACTATCGTCAGCCGATGCAGCGTTAGGTGACTTCACCCCTGCACTCATATGTTGTTGTGTCTGTTGCTGCTTCATTCCCGCATTAGAAACAACGGGCATACGAGGTTTTGATTTTGCAAATGAATCTGTACGCTCAACTGAAACAACTGGAGATTTCTGCTGTTCACGTTGTGCGGCCCTGTGTTGCTCAAGCCATTGAGACACTTTAAAAAACGCACGTTGAGACTCGGGTTGAACGTGCTCATTGAAATACTCACTCTTGTCTTGATTCGAGTCGTGTAATAACATTGCAGACATAGAGACCGCTTGGATACGAAGTTGTTCGATACTGTCAATCAATGTACCAGATGTTTCCGCATCAGGTGCTGCGCGCAATGCGTTTATCTCTTGCGTCTCTTGTGATGACATCTTCCAAGTTGTGCACACGACATCATAGAACTCATTTGGCATCAAAACATTGTAAAAACTCTTGTTTTCTGGACACTTGTAATGACGTGCAGCGCCTACAATCGCTTGAATAATATCTTGCCTCCAGGAGCCTGGAGTGCAAGATGAGACACTTTCTAATGTCTGTATACTTACTGCATCAGGCTCACTACATTCTGCTTGTGAGTCTTGATCGAGAGATAATAGTGAAAGTGATGACTCAGACTCATCATCTGCAACTGGTATAGATGCATCGGTACGTGATGGTGGTGGTGGTGGTGGAAATAATGAATCATCATCTGCAACTGGTATAGATGCATCGGTACGTGATGGTGGTGGAAATAATGAATCATCATCTGCAACTGGTATAGATGCATCGGTACGTGATGGTGGTGGTGGTATCGCAGCAGCAGTAGCCTCCGTTATCGGTAAAGTCACTCCGACCCCCGCATTTCCCAATGGCGATGCTAGATTTCCAGATGGTAATGATACAAGAGAACCTGTTGGTGCAGCATTGCTGAATGTTGTCGCACCTGAGAACCCAGCATCACCTATTAAATCGAAATCTACCATGTCACTTGTTGTAGCAGCAGGTGAATTCCCCCAAATAGCTCGTTTGCTTACTAACATCACTCCAAGACTCCTTGCCAAATCTTCAGGTAAGTTCTCAATTGCCTCGTTAAAGTGATCTTTTTTGTCTTTTTTTTTGTCTCTTGACTTACTCGTCATCTGAAAACGACTTATAGCAGCCTTCCATCGTGCTGGGTACGTTACACTGTCGGTCACTTTACCTGCTGTCCACAATGTTTGAATGCTGTTCTTCAAACTCTGTAAATGACTTGCATCTATACGGTATTCAGCATGTTTTGCCACGAAGTCAGCAAGAGCATCAAAAGGAACACCATCATCGGAAAAGGTGCTGTTGCCAACATGCTTGTATAAGATGTCTTTAACATCTTTTATGATCGCTTTATTTGATAATTTTATCTTTTGCGCGCTCTGAATCCGCGATTCACGGAACATTGCAGCGATTGAAGCTATTGCTGTTGTTTCTCTTAATCTAAAACCTTTTAATGCTTCTTGCATATGTTACCTTTGATCTAATAATTGTATACATTATATATTCATTTTAATCTTAAGTCAAGCGGTATATTGTTGTTTGAGGAGACTTGAGGTTTTTAATATATGATTCTATAATAGAGGATTGAGTATATAACATGTCGAGCATTGACATAAAATCTAAAATGCGCAGCGTTGAAGCAACAGTGCGCGTTACTACGGCCACTATGGGCATTGCACGTGCACATCTCGTGAAAAACAGGCGCGCGTTCACTAACTCTCAAGTAGCTTCAAAAGCAATGCATCAAGCTATGTTGCATACATATCAAAATTCAGAGCATGAGCACCCTATGTTTAGCTCTCAAAAAGAATTTGATCGCGAATTGGTGATTCTAGTGGGATCTCTCAGGGGTTTATGCGGTGGATTCAATCATTTGCTTATGATGAATTATATAAATCATCATCAAGAAAATTCTATGATATGGTGCATTGGGAAAAAAATTGCTGATTTGTACAATATGAGAATTGCGCAACAATATGAGATTCTCGATATTAATTCAAAATCAGATCTAATGAGTGAGGCGCGATTAATTGCATGTAGTGCATTGCAGAAATTCAATGACGGTGAAATTGATTCTTGTAAAATTGTGTACAATAAATTTACAAGCGTGATATCACACACTCCCTGCAATATGCGTTTATTGCCAATAATGAGGGTAAAAAAGAAGAAGAACTCTGAATCAGAGTGCAAAAATTTATTACCTCACATAATACGTCATTTAACATGGAAAGTATATTCCATATTACTTGAAAGCAAGGCCAGTGAATGCGCAGCAAGAGTTGTAGCAATGGACAATGCATCAAATAATGCTCGTGATATGCTTAAATCTCTCAATTTATTATATAATAGAATGCGGCAAAATAAAATTACACAAGAATTAATTGAGATTGTGAATGGAGCAAGTGCAATATAAAGTGGTGTAAGCAATGTCAGAAGATGATAAATATATTGATGCAATTGAATTATTTATAAATGGCATCACTCAAAGTAGAGAGCACAGCGGAGATCTTGAGAAAACCCCAGTACGAGCTTTATTAGGATATCGAGAAATTCTCTCTGGATATCAACATAACGCAACAGATGTGATTCGAGAGGCAAAATATCATGCCAATGGATATCATCATGACATGGTAACTTTGATGAACATGCCTGTAGTATCAATGTGCAAACATCATATATTACCATTCATTGGAACTGCTCATGTTGGGTATATACCAAATCAACATATAGTAGGGGTAAGTAAAATTGCCAGATGTGTGGATATATTATCTCGCAGACTTCAAATTCAAGAAAGCTTAACAAAAGAGATTGCAGACGCAATGGAAAGTACTCTCGAAACTCATGGAGTGATTGTGCATATCGTCGCAGAACACATGTGTATGAAAATGCGTGGTGTCAAAACAGAACAGTGCAAGATGATCACCACTCACAAACGTGGTATGTTTCGACAAGATAATGCACTGTGTCAAGAATTTATATCTATGATGCGCAATGTGGATATGGGGTAAACACACATGCATTGCCGCACTCAGTAATCCAAATAGAATTGTAAGGCGACTTCTTGTCGCGCAGGATTATACATTGCGGCATTCTAAACTAGAACTTGTAGAGCGCAGATATATAGATAAACAATTACCCAAGGGTGCAATACATCAAGGACTTGCGGCTCTAGTAAACCCCCTGCCAAATCTCGATATTAAGAATTCGGATTTACATGGAATAGTTGTGATACTTGACAATATCACTGATCCACAAAATCTAGGATCCATACTTAGAACTTGCGCAGCGTTTGATGTATCTGCGCTCATCATGAGCAAACATAATTCCCCACAAGACAGTGGAACTATAGCAAAAATAGCAAGCGGGGGTACAGAAAAGGTACCAATAGCAAGGGTTGCTAACTTAGCACAAGCAATGCGCATTCTAAAAAACAATGGATTTTGGATCTATGGATTAGACTCTCATGCGGATCTCAACATCAAAAATGAACAATTTGGTACGAATTTCGCAATTGTGCTGGGATCTGAGGATTCTGGCATGCGGCAAAACACCAAAAACCATTGCGATTCACTTGTACAGATTCCAATCAAAACAGAAAGTCTCAATGTTGCTGTGACATGCGCAGTTGCACTTTATGCAACTTCTTGTTGAGCGATACCACCAAACGCATGACCTACTCCGTTAGGCGGAGCGACCTTTGTAGAACATGTAGGAGTGATCTCAACACTTGCTGACTTGTTAATAAAATATGCCATCAACATCCTCATGATGCGCATAATCACATTCTGATCTTCGAGAGATTCCATTGCTTCTTGTTGTGATGGAGCTGTAATGACATGAATGTCTCTATCTTTCTCATGCGCACTTTGTGCTACTTGCAATTTCTCAGAAGTATCAACAAGTTGAATTGCCTCAGATGTATGCGCCACAGGTAACAAATCTTGTTCAGGAGTGCTCTCTCGAGCTAATGGTAAATCACAATCTGGAAAGCTCTTCCTCATGGCTGCTTCATTTTCTTCTTGCGCTCTTTTCATTACATTCTGCTCTTCAGCTAATGCGGCTTGTATCACAGTGGCACCGTTCTCCCGCTCTTGTATCAATTTTGCACTACATGCATCTCGCTCTTGAGACAATCTCCCTTGAATCGCAGCAGTTTGTTCTAATGTTTCTTGCTCAAGCCTTGCATGATTTGCTGCAATCTCATTTTGACGATCTTGTGCACGATTAGTCGCTTCGTTTGATGCAAGATCTGTTCTAGCACCTTGTGCTGCAAACAATCTTATTCCATCATCTTGCGCAGCAGTAACAAGATTTTGCTCTAGTTGCAATGCAAATGCTGCCTTTGCGTTCATACTCTCAAGAGATTCATTGATACTAATGCTACTTTGATCGACGCTGCCGGAGAATCTTATACACTGAGATTGCATCATTCTTGCATCATTAAATGTATTCTGTGACACCGGATCCTCAGGGTTGTTTAAAATAGCAAAGAACCCTTCTCTTCTGCCAACCAAATCAATCGCACCATCAACTGCAGCACTGAGAGCACGATTCACTTTGCATACAACATAATATACATCTCTAACTGTAATATCTTTTGATAATTCAAATTCTCTCTCAACAAGAACCTCTTTCATTTTAAACACTTGCTTCATACCAAGCTGAGGTTTTACTCCATGCTCAAGCGACACATATGTTCCATCTTGTTTCTGATAATTATAAAATATCTTACCATTTCTTTGGTAAGAATCGTGAATAGGAAGGCCGCTGTCATCTCTCTCTATTTCTTTTTGCTTTACAAGTGAAGTATTTTTTCCCTTAAATGCAACCAAACCATTCTTCGCATTAAAAGATGTTGTCTCTGTTTTTGTAAGATATTCTAACACTTCCTTTTCGTGCGCCGTAAATGAGGATCCAGATACATTTAAACCTTGTATTTGCGGCATAAATAACCTTTCAATATAAACCAATGATATATTATATGACATGCAATGTCAATTCTAATATTTAAATAAATATGCTTTCTTCCATCAAATCCCCAATAAAATGCAAAGATCCGCATATCAAAACAATACCCGATGCACATTTAAGCTTCAGTATATCATTAATTCCATCTTTCAAATATTCAGATTTTGATGCCGAAATCCCTATTTTTTGCGCTGCTTGATATATAATCTCTGCAGGATAAGCATACATCTCATGTCGCACACACATGCATACCATATGCTGCACAACAGGCTTCAGTATTTGAAAACATGCATCAAGATCCTTGCCCTTACTAGCTCCAAAGATCACATATAATGGTTTCAGTTTTGATTTTGCCCATTGCGCAATCACTTCCATGCCACCAGGATTATGCCCACCATCAATATATAATTCCCATTCTTGTGGAAGTGTACTTACAATGTTTCCTCTTGTGATTCTTTGTAAGCGCCCTGGCCATTGCGCATTTTTAATACCATTTACAATATCTTCATATGCAATCTTATATTTGTATTTATACGATAATAAATTAACTGCAGCAATTGCATTCCCAGCATTTAAGATCTGATGATCTCCCTCCAATGCTGGTAATGGAAACTCAATATGATTATTGTTAATAGAAAATAGCATCTGATTGTTGATTCTATTGCATCTCCAATCTATGCCACCACGAAAAACAGGCACTTGTTTCTCAATTGCTTGATTCTCCAGAATTCGCATCACAGAGTTTATTTGTTCTGAAATAATGCATGTCCTATTACATTTCATAATTCCAGCTTTTTCCCAAGCAATACTCTCAAGTGAATCCCCGAGATATTCTGCATGATCCATAGAAATCGACGTAATAACGGTCATTAAAGGATCTACAACATTTGTAGCATCAAGACGACCACCCATACCCACTTCCAATAAAGTAAAATCCGCTTTATGTCGCGCAAATACTAGCAATGCAGCAGCTGTAGTCGCTTCAAAAAAAGATAAATCTATTCCATCCGCCTTACTTCTGCATTCCTCGAGTGCAGTATATAATTCATTATCGGTGATCTTGCGCCCACTAAGTAGGACTCTCTCGTTATATTCAATCAAGTGAGGAGTTGTATACGAGTGACATTTGTATCCTGCAAATTGCAAAACCGAGCGCATCATCGCAAGTGTTGACCCTTTTCCATTGGTTCCAGTGATGTGAATCACTGGCGGAATTCTCAAGTGCGGATCTTCTAGTCTGAACAAGAGTTTCTTAATTCTTTCTAAACCGAGATTGATAGGCATTTTTGGACTCTTCGGCCAATGCGGCATGTTTATCATAAATATACTTTATCAACATCATCACCATGCACTCTAACATATGTCGCAAGCATGTCTAACAAGATATTAATCAATCATAATATATATTATGATTGATTAATGGAGATAAATTAGTATATCCATCTGGAACAAAATGAACGCATGAGCACAAGATTACAATTACACTGCAAGAGCACCTTTTATGAGAAAATTTGACTTTTGACTCATTACTAGACGAGTATAAAAAGATAAATCTCATAAACCAATAATGAAAAATGATTTATGAGAACAAATAATTGCTGAAGTACTTACTGCTTCTATTGATACTGTATTTGGCTTTATTCCAATAATCATTGTTGGTTTAGCTGGTAACTATGTAGGAATTGTAGCTAGAATAGAAGAATCCATGATAAACGCTACACAGAAATTTTCTGACACGATACAAAAGACAAACGACAAAACAAACAATAAATTAAATCCAGAAAAAAAGCGCCACAACACTTCAAAAATAAGACAATGATTAAATATTGTTATAGCAATTAAACATTAGCAGCATCACTAATAAAACCCATAAAAGCGCCTCCTGCATCCTCTATAGAAACCAATAAAGCTACTAGACAAGAAAGCACTTTATTTATCACTGCAGAAGTTTTACAACAAGACCTGAATCAATGCAAAGCAATGGCGCAACAACATCTATAGGAAGTAGTATTGCTACTTTACAACATGCAACAATACAACAAATAGGAGCTGATATGACCGCATAGTCATGAATTAGTGCATAAGTGCACAATGTGCAGTAAATTCTACTATTCTATTAGAGAACGCAACTCATTTCACACCGACACTTAATTTAATATTACAATCTATTCATTGTATATCAATATAATTTTTATTATTCATTAAAAATATAGTATAATAATGATACATTTAATCTAATTCATAGTATGTCAGAAATATTTAATCCATTGTTTAATATACATCACACTTGGAATGGCTTCGAATACATGACGGAATCCGATATGCAAGCTACAACCGCTGTAAATGCATTATTGGTTGCCACAATGGCATTAATTGGACTTGTGATCGTAGCAGCAATAACAAAATCCATCATCAGAACAGCAAAAGAACCATCAAACAAACTCGTCACTACAAATATGAGCGAGACTGTTGTTGTAGGAACATCACTTCATGATCCAAGCATCGCCCCATCCGCAGCATAATGAGATAATTGTTATTGTTTCATTTCCTTCTATAGTGCAAGATAGTAGGGAGCGCTCGTAGCTTAATGGATATAGCACTTGACTACGGATCAAGAGGTTGAGGGTTCGAATCCTTCCGAGCGCAGTTGACATTCCATTGAAATTACTGCATTATAGGACTAGTTTGTAATAATTGGTTATGAAAATACAATCAGGAAGTCTTGGAATAGGAATAGGTGCTGGTTTAGCAATTGCACTACTTGCAATATTAATCATTGCAGTAATTGCGCGTTTAAATGCAAATAGAAAGCTTAATAAGATATGCAGTAAATACATAGATGACCTCAAGGTAATAGAGAATATTCCGGGGAATACTGTGGCTCAAGTACTGAATACAACACCATATGATGTTACTCTTGAGGCTTCACAAAAACTACAACACGATCATCATCTCACGCAAAAAGAGCTGTTGAGTATAAATGAGCGCGCATTAGAAGTTTTTGAGAAAAATTTTCCTAGTGAGAAGTTGTATACCGTTAATCATGCTTTGAGGGCATTGATCGAGCCTGAGCAGCAGCAACGGAAATAATTCTTGATTCAATAAGGCTCGCACGCAGTCGGTGATTGATGTACAATTACCTTTTTTGCACATGGATTTACATCATCTAGCGCATGCGATACGCGTCTTGTCGGTTTCAGCAGTACAACAAGCACGATCTGGGCATCTAGGGCTTCCTCTTGGGATGGCTGATGTTGCTACTGTGTTATTTGCTCAGCATTTGAAATTTAATGCTCAACATCCAAAATGGATCAATAGAGATAGATTTGTGCTGTCTGCAGGGCATGGATCTATGTTGTTATATTCTCTTTTGTATTTGACGGGATATGAAGATATTACATTAAAAGATATCAAGGATTTTCGTCAACTTCATTCAAAAACCGCTGGACATCCGGAATATGGGCATTTATCCGGAATTGAAACCACTACAGGTCCTCTTGGACAGGGATTTGCAAATGCAGTCGGAATTGCAATTGCAGAAAGAATGCAAAATGCATTCAATCCTGCATTTGGATACAAAACGTACGTTATAGCAGGAGATGGATGTTTAATGGAGGGAATTTCCCATGAAGCAGCATCATTAGCTGGGCATCTCAAACTCAAAAATTTAGTGGTACTATTTGACAATAATGAGGTCTCGATAGATGGTAATACATCTTTGACTTGCTCTGATGATGTGATAAAAAGATTTGAATCATATGGATGGAATACAATCAGTATTGATGGACATAATGATTCAGAAATACACAACGCCATTAGCATCTCCAAAGCATCTAATCTACCTACATTAATTTCGTGCAAAACCACAATTGGAATAGGATTTAAAGCAAGAGAAAAAAAATCCTCTGCTCATGGTGGTCCATATGGACGGGAAGAAGTGGACAACTTCCTTAATGGACGTGCACCATTTGAGGTATCAGACGATGTGCTGAGACGGTGGCGAGAAATTGGAGTACAACATTGTGATAATGAATCCCATGATGAGATTGATGATGCAAATACAACAATACCCTGGAATGAGATTCAGATTCCCATTAAACCAGAAGCTACACGCAAATCTTCTGGAAACACTTTGGAATGCATTTCAGAGTATATTCCAAATCTCGTTGGGGGATCAGCAGATTTAACTGGATCCAACAATACAAAAGCATCGCATATGAATGTCATATCAAGTGATAATTTTTCAGGATCATATATATATTATGGAGTACGAGAACATGCCATGGGCGCAATCATGAATGGATTGGCACTTTCAGGTTTTATTCCATATGGAGGGACTTTCATGGCATTTTCTGACTACATGCGTCCCGCAATTCGCCTTGCGGCATTGATGAAATTGCAAGTGGTATATATCTTCACGCATGATTCTATAGGGCTTGGAGAAGATGGACCAACTCATCAACCAGTTGAGCATCTTGCGTCATTAAGAACGATTCCAAATCTGTGCGTTTTTAGGCCGTGCGACGCACAAGAAACAATAGAATGCTGGAAAATTGCACTCAGTATGAAAAATACTCCATCAGTATTATCTCTCACAAGACAAAATGTCCAACAGATTGAAAAAAATTGTGATGTTGAAAGAGGAGCGTATATGCTCTCAGAGATTAAAAATCCACAAGTGATAATATATGCAAGTGGTTCAGAAGTAGAGATTGCGACATCTGCACAAAAGATATTATACTCACAAGGTATAAATTCTGCAGTAGTATCAGTGCCGTGTATGGAGATTTTTTGGCAACAAGATATTGAGTATCAAAAAGAAATGCTGCCACATGATATACCTCGCATTGTAATAGAAGCGGCATCTAGACAAAGCTGGGATCGTATATTGGGTCAAAATGGAAAATTTATAGGCATGGACAGCTTTGGTGCATCTGCAAAAGCCGAAGATTTATATCAATACTTCAACATCACCGCTGAAATTGTAGTGAGTACTGCAAAATCATTACTCATTGAATAATAATCTATGTTCGATACCATGAATGATCTTACAATGGAGTTTTGATGTTAAATGCAGTGAAAAAATTACACGTTGATGGCGGAGAAATAGCATATCAACAAACATCTGGTTCATCTCCCATATCTGTGTGTTTTTTTCACGGATACAAAGCAGATATGAATGGCAATAAAGTCAGTAGGATTCATGAATTTTGCAGCAAAAACAACATTGGATTCACAAGATTTGATTACTTCGGTCATGGTCAATCATCCATGGAATTTGACAAATGCATGCTGAGTCATTGGAAACAAAACTGCTTCGATGTAATCGAAACAGTGACAACTGGGCAACAAATCATCATTGGATCTAGTATGGGAGGGTGGCTTATGTTACATGCAGCAATGCAATTCCCAGACAGAATTTCTGGATTAATAGGGTTGGCCCCATCACCTAATTTCGTTGATCGATTTATACAATATCAATTACCAATTGATCTGCGTGAAGAGCTCATGTCAACTGGAAAATGTGATATGATATCAGGGGATGGTAGTATAATGCATATGAATATGAAATTTGTTGAAGATGCCAAGCGAAACAATATACCTGACAAAGTCGCCTTCAGTGCACCAGTCACTTTGATACATGGAATGCAAGATGATGTAGTGCCATACCAGTCTTCAATCGATCTTGCTCAACGCATTACATCCGATGATATTCATATACATCTAATCAAACATGAAAATCACGTATTCCATGCAGAAACCTCCAGTGATCTAATATGTGGGTACATCATAGATTCGATCTCAAGAATTAAATAAGGTTACAACAATGACAAATCAGATATTGCATAATCTAATGTATGCTCCCCCTACTTATAAACCCTTTAAATATCCATGGGCATTTGATGCATGGATCAAACAGCAACAAATGCATTGGCTACCTGAAGAAGTGCCTATGACTGAGGATATTCAAGATTGGAAACATAATCTTACTGCAAATGAAAAACACTTATTGACTCAGATCTTCAGATTTTTTACTCAAGCTGATGTAGAAGTTGGGGGTTGTTACATGGATCATTACATACATAGATTCAAACCCATTGAAGTTAAGATGATGCTCATGGCATTCGCGAATATGGAAACTGTCCATATGCATGCATACTCATATTTAATGAATACAGTGGGAATGGAAGATGGAGAGTATTCTGCATTTCTACAATACAAAGAAATGAAAGATAAGTATGACTACATGAAGAGATTTAATTCTGATTCTCATGAAGATCTTGCAAAAACACTTGGAGTATTCAGTGCATTTGTTGAAGGTTTGCAATTGTTCGCATCATTTGCAATGCTGATGCATTTTCCTCGAGTCAATAAGATGAAAGGCATGGGGCAAATCATTGCATGGTCAGTAAGAGATGAGAGTTGGCATGTAGAAAATATGATTACTCTGTATCATGCATTCAAAGCAGAAAATATTAAGATAGCATCTGCAAGCTTTGATAACGATCTAATGCAAATCGCAGAAGAAATGGTACAACATGAATTTGCATTTATAGATTTGGCTTTTAAATCCGGTGAAATACGTGGTATGTCTGGATGTGATATTAAAGAATACATTAAATATATAGCAAATAGACGTCTCAATCAGTTAAAACTGACTCCTATGTACGATATGTCTCAGGATGCACAAAATAATTATATCAATCCATTACCTTGGCTTGACGATATTCTCAATGCTGTAGAACATACAAATTTCTTTGAGAATAGAGCAACAGATTACTCTCGCGCAGCTACGACAGGAGATTGGGATAAAGTTTTTGAAGAAGAATTTGAAACGACATCATAATTCATACATCAATTACATATGCAGCAGAGATTCGGCCATGCGCTCTCCCAAGTCAATGCGATCTTCAATAAAATCATATGCAGAATTAGTGAAGAATTTACCATCGTCCTCTAGCATGCATGCGATATGCATCTTATTACGCATGATCCTTGCAAATGCAGCAGTTGGCGTATGACAATCACCACCTATCATTTTTAAAAACGCTCTCTCAGTCTCCATACATAAATATGTCTCTTGATGAGATATATTTTTCATCATTGAAATTATCTCAGAATCACATCGTCTACATTGTATACCAATTATTCCCTGATTTGCAGCAGGTAACATTGTGTCAAAATCAAGAATTCTATAATCAATATCTAGCTTTAAACGCAGTATTCCAGCATGAGCTAAAATCATTGCAGACATATTTGTATCAGCGAAAAATTTACACAACCGAGTATTGACATTGCCACGTATTGGAACAATTGAAAAATCTCGATTCATATGCTTTAAAATTGCAGCCCTTCTGGGTGCAGATGTAGCGACTGTCGCTCCATAATCAAGTGAATTAATGTCACGCTTGTTTTTGGATATCAAAACATCCCTTGGATCGTCCCTTTCAAGTACTGCTGGAAAGCACAAATCCGGATGAGAAAACGCAGGAACATCCTTCATAGAGTGCACAGCAATATCAGAATCTGCACATAATAATGCTGATTCGATTTCCTTTACAAAAAGCCCTTTACCTCCGATTCTCATTAATGATTGATCTTGTATCCTATCCCCAGATGTTATGATTTCTACAAGATGGCATTTTGATTCTGGATATTTTTCACTTATTGCACTCTTCACCATATTTGCTTGCACAATTGCAAGTTTGCTATTTCTTGTGGCAATTCTAATTGATCTGGACATTTGAATATCTCTTAATTTCTGATATTGCAATCTGAAGATCTTCATGCGTCTTCCCTTCTGCGCGCACAGATACAACATCTTCTGTATTAGATTGTCTTATCAACCACCAATAATGACTATATATAACTTTGATTCCATCAATTTCGTCCCATGATATACCATTTTGCATTAGATTATACTTAAGTAAATTCACATCTATACGTTGCTGAATACGCATCTCATGTAATAGAAATTTATGCTCCTTCTCAATGCGAGAAATCTCATGGAATCTCATAGCATTCACTAATTGAATTGCTGAATATACACCATCATCATACATGTTCTCTTTAAAATAAATATGTCCGCTGGCTTCTATGGCAATATCCGCATTGCATTTCCTCATGGTATTTAATATGTATGAATGCCCAGTTCTAGATACAGTTATGTTACAATGCTTTAATTTAAGAAAACTGCTGATTTTAACATCAATCACTATTGTAATGTCTCGTTTCAATTTAAAATGAATATATTCAACAATAAGATCCATATAATCCTCAACATGAAGCATTGCGCCTTCATGATTCACAACCACTAATCTATCTGCATCACCGTCAAAGGCGAATCCGAGATCATAACCACTTCTAACAATTTCATCAGAAAATTCATCTATATTTTTTGCGGGATCAAAATGATCAATTTGCTCGCATTGAAATTCATCTTGGCGCGATACAATGCGCGATAATGCAAATTTTGCACACCCATTATGGGCACTCCACAGTATCTTGCAATGCTTGCGATATTTCAATGTTCTCACATACGAGCACATTATATTACATTCTCTGATTGTTCCTCTTTGATTGATGTATGTATTCTGATTCAGGCACATGTTATATATACTAATCAGATCCCTCCTGCATGCTCGCTTGTGTCGATATGCAATCTTTAACCCATTATCCTTTGCGATGTTGTGTGATGCTGTGATCATGATACCGCAACAATTAAATTCTTTCGATGCATGATATAGCATTGGCGAACTGCATACGCCAAGATCTAAAACATACTTCCCAACAGAATATAAACCCTGCATCAATGCTGCGTGAATTTCCTTCGAAGATCTTCTGATATCATGTCCTATGATAACATTCTGAATTCCAGAAAATCCATATTTTCCTACTAAAAACGCTTCTTGAGCACCGAAATCACGTATTGCGCGACCCCGTATATCATATGCTCGAAATATAAATCGCTTCACACAGTTTGCAGCATGGCATATGCTATAGCATATTCTTTCTCATCCGAGAGAGAAATACTAAATTTATAATCTGCTTGCAAAATAGATTCTATGATCTCGCGTACTCTCTCATTAAGATGCACAATTGGCTTGCCCAAAGCATCATTCAAAATTGAGATGTCATTTGCTTGGATTTTTCTAGCAAACCCAGTTCCAAGAGCTTTTAATATAGCTTCTTTCGCAGCAAAGCGCTTTGCATAAAACGCATACATCTGCGCCTTATTGGATAAATCATTTGCAATTCGGATCTCAGATGCAGAAAAAAACCTCTCCACAAATCTACTCTGATATTTCTCAATTATCTTACGAATTCTTTTAATAGATAAAATATCGACACCTATTTCCATTTTTTCGCTTTGTAATTAGATTCGCATTGTACTATAATGATATTATATGGTAAATGCGTAATACACATGAATGATTCTATCGGGAATCTTGTGCTAGAAAATCTACGAGATTATATGGTAAATGCATCTATTTTGGATAACAGACCGGCAGAATATGATTTGGGAAATGCTTTTGCAGTACTTAATGGAGATCGAAGTTCGATGTTTAATTATGTTTTCTTACGTCCAGAAATTGAAAACATTGATGAAGACACTGTTATAAGGATTGTAAATTTTTTGAAGGAAAGGGGCTGTGATGCCACATTGCCACTTGAAGGAAGAATGAAAAAAACACAGAAATTGTTTATAAAGCATGGAATTAAACTTGCAAGCGTACCAAGAAAAGCAATCATAGATGCAACTATACCAATACTCACATATAAACAAAACATCCTCGAGAGTCTCGAATTTAGAAAAGTGAATTCCGTAGAAAGACTTGCATTTTATGATCAATGTACTGCAGAGATTTTTTCACACAAAGATAATACGGTAACACATTTTTATAAAGGATTAACAAAAGTGGATTTTGATACTTCACCACTACAAGCATTTACGGTGCATAGATTTGGTAGCACAGTGGGCACTTGCGCTATGCTCATTAATAAAACATCCAAAACCGTAGGTTATTACGCCGATGGAGTGATGAGAAATCATCGCAATCAAGGAATTGGAACAGCATTATTGGAATACCGAAGAAGAATTGCAAGGAATTGGGGATGTGAATATATCGTTGCAGAATCAATGCCCATGTCCATTAACATGTACACAAACGCAGGAGCAAAGATGGTTGGTGGATTGAAATTATATGTCACAAACTTCCATGATCACTAATGTGTATATAAATGAAATATAATTAGAAGTAGAATACAATTTTATGATATAATTCTTTTGTAATTACATTGATTGCGCATGCATTATCATAATGAAAAATTTTCACAGAAACAAAGCAATGTTGTGATTGCGTTGCTTATTTTAACATCCCTAATATGGATTGTAACATTAAGAAAGATAAGATGAAGAAATAGAACATATCCTTGATGGTATTGCGCTTTTGATATACTATATTGTGACACTTATAAGGTATAAATATGACTAATGATGATGAAAAAGATCGTTTAATGACAGAGTTTTTGCGGTTCATAGCGAAGATGACGTGTGACGAACGTATGAAAGATGCACTGTCACGAAATATAAATATGACTAATGATGATGAAAAAGATCGTTTAATGACAGAGTTTTTGCGGTTCATAGCGAAGATGACGTGTGACGAAGGTATGAAAGATACACTGTCGCGAAATATAAATATGATTAGTGCGGATGACAAAGAGCGTTTAGCGGTAGAGTTTTTGCGGTTCATAGCGGAGATGATGCGTGACGAAGGTATGAAAAATGTACTGTTACTATGTCAAATCATTGCAATGATAGAGGTATTTTTGGTGAGAAGGATGCCATTGAAATGGCTAACAGCATTTGTACTCTCAATAATTCTTGCATTAATCGCCGAATATATTGTTGAATTGATAGATAAAAGGGAAGCTGAGGAGGCAGAATCAATGAAATCTGATTAGGTAAAATAAATGGACTTTGAATTATTAAAAAAATGCTATGAAGATATGCTCTTTGTGCGACAATTTGAAACTCAGGTTGGTAGTTTATATTTACAAAAAAAAATTGGAGGGTTTTGTCATTTATGCATAGGTCAGGAGGCATGTATAATCGGAAGTCTCGCTGCAATGACAGATGATGATCCAGTAATAACAAGTTATAGATGTCATGGGCATGCAATAATGCGCACAGATGATCCAAAAAAAGTACTTGCTGAATTGTTGGGATATGCATCTGGCTGCTCCAAGGGCAAGGGCGGATCGATGCATATGTTTTGTAGGGCACGAAATTTCTGGGGAGGTCATGGAATTGTTGGAGCTCAGATCCCAATAGGCACCGGCATCGCGTATCAATTAAAATATAATCAGAAAAACAATGTATGCGCAATATACATGGGAGATGGAGCAACAAATCAAGGACAAGTGTATGAAGCGTGGAATATGGCGAGTTTATGGAGACTGCCAGCGTTGTACATCATAGAAAACAACGAATATGGAATGGGCACCTCTGTAAAGCGCTCATCTGCAGTTGAAGAATTGCATACAAAAGCATCATCGTGCGGAATACATAATGATATTGTAGATGGTATGTGCGTAGAATCGGTATACAATGCTACAAAAAACGCAATCAATTACATTAAAACACACTCCGCTCCAGTGTGTTTGGAATTCAAAACATATCGACACAAAGGACATTCTATGTCAGATCCAGCAACATACAGAAGTAAAGATGAAGTGGATAATTTTAAGAAAAATAAAGATCCAATTTCACGCGCTAAGGAATCATTATTGAGACATACTGATGAACAATCTTTATTCGCAATAGAGCAAAGAATAAAAATAAAAATAAAAGATATAGTATCACAAACCACAACAAATCCCATATTTCCATCGGAAGATGAATTCTGGACAGATATTCAAGCTAGTTGAGATATTTGACGCTATGCAATATCAACCCATTGCCATGGCTTGACCACCACCTTGACCACCCAGGGGCGCCATCGGAGTCCCACCTTGTTCTGCTTTACCACCCATTGTTTCTGCATTAAGATTTCTAGTCATATCTTTACATGTAGACACCAAACTCATTTGCCCTTCACTACCAAGTAATTGGGAAAATATAGTAGATACCGTGCTAGCATTTAAGAAATTGGCTACAAAATTTGTCTTCACTGCTTCATCTAATCCTACTTTTGAAGGGGACACTATTGGCGTATGAAAAAATTTACACTGACCACCTTTTAACACAGCACCTAGATATTCTCCGCAAGGCAAATTTTTCAAGCCCGTTACCATAAAATTACTTTGCATAGTAAGATGATGCACGCCACCAGATGCACCTTGAGATGCAATCATTCCTTCAGCTCCAGCTGCTTGAGGGGGTGCGGCCATATCAATACCATAATAAGTGTATGTTACTGTACCATATATTGAGTTTCAAATCCATGAAAACAATATTTCTATATGGTAATAGCTTTAAATTTGACGCTCTCAACGTCAGAAGATAAATTTGTTACAGTGCACTTATATCTTTCTGATAAGTATAGAATCAGATTCTGTACAAGATATTTCGGCGCAGATGCGCCTGCTGTAATTCCGATTCTTGCTTTATCATGAATCCATTCATCAGGTATATCATAACATGAATCTATCAAATGGCTCTCAATTCCACATTCTCTCGCAACTCGAACTAAGTTCTTAGAATTAGAACTCATATTGGATCCGATCACCAATATTACTCCTTCTGTTGTTACATATTGAGCCATATTTTTCACCGATCTCTGCCTATTATGTGTAGCATAACAAATATCATCCTTTCGTGGCTCGATAATATCAGGAAAACGTTTTCGCAATGCATGTATTATATCGTGCGCATCATCAATACTAAGCGTTGTTTGTACAGCATAAGCAATGTTACCTTTAATATCCGGTAAAGCCGCAACATCACTTACAGAATTAATAACAGATACATCAGTACCAGAAATGTGTCCCAATACCCCCACAATCTCAGGATGTGATGAATGCCCAATTAATACAATATAGCACTGCATAGAACAATATTTTTGTATCTCTATATGTATTTTCTTGACCAATGGACATACTGCATCTATATATATTAGATTTTTTTTATCTGCAATTTCCTGGATTTTACGAGATACACCATGAGCACTTGATACAACAACAGAATAATCTGGTATGGATTCTATATCTTCAGTAAAAATTACACCCATGTTTTTAAAGTCATTTAACACATTGATGTTATGCACAATACCATGAAGCGCATACACAGTCCGATCATGATACATCTTTACAACTTCTAGCAAACCTTGGATCGCCCTTTCAACACCAGCGCAAAATCCATGATGCGATGCAAGGAATATATTTTTCATATTAATGATCTATACAAATATCTCGTATACAGAAACACTCATGCGTTTTATCACATATCATAAATAGATCAAATTGCACATCTAAATCCCTTAATGATTCATCACATTCATATAAAAAATACTCCGATACTAAAACAGATCTACGCAATTGAGCAATGCGATATTCTTTTTCTGGATACAAGCATTTGCTTCTATATTTGACTTCTACAAAATGCAGAGTATTGCCAAAACGCACAATAAGATCAATTTCTCCTAGATTAACAATGCGATATCTATATCGCATCAATTCGCAATTGAATCTAAGTAGATATTGTAGCACCAGAATTTCGCACCAAGCTCCAATATCATTTTTCATTAAAAAGCAATCTCATACAACACATACGTGCAGCGTCACCAGATCGAGGCATCATTTTGATAATAGAACAACCACTGCATTTTTTAATCTGATTGTGCATCTCAAGATTATTAACACAGAACCAAGATCTGATTATCTTATGTTGATAAACGCTATCTTCATTTTTTTTTATAGCACAAATAAACGCTTCTGCTTTTTTCTTTACGTGATGACTTAATCCCATTGTAGTGCAAATTTTCCCATGCAACAAAAGACCCATTGTTGCACTGTTAATAATCGAATCTCGATGCGCACCACTAGCCGCACGAGAAATCTTACGAATTCTAATACTCACAACATTAACCTAAAACATCATCTACATTATATTCCATATGCAATCCATAACTCTGTAAAACAGATACTATCTCACCTATAGATTTTTTTCCCAAATTCGATATACGCAACAAATCAGAATCACTTTTTTGACAAAGCTCCCAACAAAACTTTAATTTATGCGCCCTGAAAGAATTTTGAGCGCGTATTGAGAAAGGCATTTCTTCCAAGCGCGACAGCAGGCATTTTCTAATCTTTGCAGATGAAGAATGCTTATGTGGTAATTCAGAGTCACAGCCTTCTTTAGATAAAGATGAATACAAATCAGAAAACATCTCAGACATACATTTAGATACATTGCGCAATATTTTTATTGCATCTCCCGCAACAAAAGTACGAACTGTGAGAGTTAATTCATCATGTTTTACATCTTTCGCGCACGTTTCGCGCACAGAGTATTCTACATGCTTTACAAGAGATGATGATGGTTTCATTTTAATAAAATCATTAGTCAATGAAGCACTAGAATTTATATTTTCAGCATCACAACCATTTGAGATGAAGCACACTATATCTCGATCACCTTCACTAGTAATTTCGCATATTCTAAGAGCGCGATCATCAACCAGAACTACTCCATTAGATGCATCCTCTAGCATACCCGCATTAACCACGCATGGACCATTACATGCAATTTTAACATATAAACTAGATTCAGAATCCATTGACAAATGAATCTTGTCAAAATTGGCGATAATCTGCATAGAATCCTCAAGGACTCCTTTTACATAATCACATCCATTACCTAGGCCCTTCATGGAAAAAGCGCAAACACACGTTCTATAATCTACATCTCGCCTAAGAATTAGCGAATGAAGAAAATGCGCCAATATTCCAGAAGCAGCTGGAGGTAATCTTTCAATAATCAGATCCGCATCAGATCCATTTTCTTTTACAGAGAATCCTAATCCACCAAAAAATTTCATAACACCACACATCACACTCTACGACGTTTTCTACGTCTCACGCCATTAAACGCTATAGGAGTAATGTCACGAAACTGAACTAAATTTAATCCTTGAGATACTATACCTTTCACAGCATCTTGAAAAGCAGTGGTACCAGGACCCTGCACAAGAACTCTAATATTTACTACACCGATCACTTTAGCACGATTAGCAACAAACTCAGCAGTTTTTCTAACAGCAAGAGGCATAATTTTCTTTGACCCAGAAAAACCCATAGAGCCACCGCTCTTCGTAACCAAAATATTCCCCGCCTCATCAGCCAATGCAACGAAGATGTTGTTATAACTCATATTGAGATGAAAAAGATACATCCTTTTAGCACTGGCGCCAGAATTAAAAGAACGATTAGAAAAAGAAGACACAACAAATACCTATACCAAAATCAATATCTATTTCCAATACGCCTAGCATTTTTAGCGTTACTGCGAGTTCTTTGACCTCGCACTGGAAGGGATGACTTATGACGCCAACCTCTATACGATTTTATTTTAATCAAACGACGAATACTCAAGATAACACGTGATGATAAATCAGATCCCACAACGCAATGCGCATCAATATACTCTGATAATTTTGCTATATCCGCACTACTCATATCACGCAATCGCATATTGCAAGGCACATCATTGCTTTCGCATATTGATACCGCAGTGCTTCTTCCTATGCCACGTATATACGTAAGTGCAATATGAACACGCTTATTCACGTTCAAATCATAACCTGCAACTCTAGCCATAATACACCACACACATAAACATCTACCTAATACATTTCATTATATCCTCACTCACTGAGTTTATCCTCCGATCTCCATTCACATTATGGCACATTACTTTATTTGAATAAAAACTCATAATCTCTCTTATGGAGTTCTCATATATCTCATACCTATGCGCAATCTTATCGGATTTATCATCACTTCGCAATACATAAGATGAACATTCGCATTCTGCACACACAAATATACCATCATGTATGATACCAGTATATCCACACGAATCACAAATTGCTCTTTTAGAAATGCGCTCAAGTATTGTAGAAAGTTGTACATTAAGATGTATTACACGAGATATATTCATGTCAATCCTATTGCATATTTCATCGAGAAACAGAACTTGATCCATTGATCTTGGAAAACCATCAAATAATATATTTTCTTTATTAACTTGACATTCTCTATCCATTAATCGCTGGATAATTTCAATATCTACCAATTCACCAGAATCCACTTTTTCCTTAATTACACTCGCATCTTTTCCACTGCTTGAGATCTCTTTACGCAATACCGTACCAGTTGAAACTATATGATATCCTATTGCTTTGCACAGTATATCCGCTTGCGTACCTTTTCCAGATGCAGGTGGACCTATTAGAATGATACATTTACGCATTCATACTCACTCTAGCACGATATTCAGAAACAATATTACTATACATGTCAAGCAGGATTGTAATGACAATGTATGCAGATATACCACAATCTATAATGCCACTACTTATGTATGTAGTAAAATCTGCAATGAATAATAACAACGCAAGATAAATACTTGCAACTATACATAGCTTAGATACTATCTTCTTTAGAAAAATCTCAGTTGCTTTTCCAGGTCTACACCCCTCAATAAAAGCACCAGAATTGCCAATATCTTTGGCAATGGACACCGAATCAAATGCTATATCACTATATATAAACACAAAAGTTGACATAAACATCACAATCATTAGCGTATGCACTAGCCTATTCTGCATTAGTACATCATGCAAAAAGACCAGCACATTGAAATCAAACATACCAAAAAAGCGCAACATAAACACTAGCATCACATTAGCACAAATAAATGGCACAATACCAGATATATTAAGCTTCATAGGAATTATATCATTACGTGCACCTGATAATCCAAAATGCTTAGGATAATTAACCCTTACTGCGCGATAAGATATTCAACAAATATTATAATATATGATGTCATAATCACTAGCGCTATACCAAGCAATATCACAAAATAAGAAACAACACCGTCTGATAATACATCGTATAAATGCGACAAGTGAGATGGGATACCCGATACAATATTCATCAATATGATTAAAGATACTCCGTTGCCTATGCGCAAAATAGACAATTTCTTTGCTATCCATATAAATGACATAGATGATCCAATCGATGCAACCGCTGCTGTGAACAAGAAAGCATTGTTATCAATTAATATCTCATTTGCATGCCTCCTTAATAAATCAGATTTCAATAAAATGATTGTTTGTGCAATGGCAAAAAAGATCGTAAATATCTTCACCCATAAGTCACGCATTCTAACGCCAGATGAAGATCGCATTTCAGATTTTTTCATTCCCAACATATTAGAAGATTGCAAAAACGATACAATTAATGAAGAAAATACATAAGGACCCATACCTGATGCGGCTATCCCATACCTAGAATATGCACCACCTGACATAACACTCATGATTTTCGCAATAACACCATCATTAGATGCAAGAGATCTCATCATATCATGAGATACTCCCGCAAAAGGAATAAAAGAAAAACTTCTGCAAAGAATTATTGAAAATACTAATAAGGCACACCACTCAAATCTAGCCTTTAGATTCATAATTGCTCTCTAGCAACAACTTTCACACCAAACTCTTTTAATGTGTCACATGCTTTATTAGAATATAAAAACCCTCTAATCTCCTTTACAGTGGATTTCCATTCACCTCCATATAGAATCTTCACATTGCATATTCTAGATTTTTTTGATAATCCTGTAATTTTCTTCATTAACAATTCTGAGTCTAGCACGTCATTGACCACGACTTGATCTTTTAAAGACTCACATGTATCAGAGAGCTCTGCAATGGAAAAGTTGATGATATTTTTCCGATGGATATTAGAAAATCCTCTTTTTGGTAATCGCGTGTATATAGAACATTGCCCACCTTCAAATCCCTTGATCGCAACACCAGATCTAGATCCTTGGCCTTTTATACCCCTGCATGAGGTTTTGCCACAACCAGATCCTATGCCCCTTCCGACTCTTTTCTTTGCACACATATTTAATACCTATTCAAGAGTTACTATACCCTAAAATTTCAGAGACCGAACTCGATCTACGACGCGATACATCTCTAGGGCGCTCTATTTCGCATAACGCCTTAATCGTAGCACTTGCAACATTCAAAACATTACGCGCACCATGCGCTTTAACGATGATATCTTTCAATCCCACTAATCTACACACAACACTCGCAGCATTTCCAGCAATTACACCAGTACCACTACTCGCCGGCTTAATCATCACTCTGGCGGAAGAATATCTAGTAATAACGGCATGATGTACAGTTGAATTATTGCGAATATAAATTCTATTAAGAGATCTCATAGCCATTCTTTGGGCTCTATTCTTAGCAGAGAAGAAATCCTTACCTTTACCACAACCCAATCCTACCAAACCTTTTCCATTACCTACTACAACAATCACTTTATTGCGCATGACTCTGCCACCTCTTCTAGCGATAGAAGTGCGCATCACTTTAATGACCTTGGCAGAAAATTCAGATCGATTAGCATCACCAGCCACTCTCGAATCTCGAGAAGAAAATCTCCTTAACATTTCAATACTACCATAATACTATTAAGTTAAAATATGAAGCCATTGCAACGCAATGACTCTGCTATGTTGCGTATATGTCCGTGATATTTCGTAGAACCTCTATCAAATTTCACACTGTTCAGACCTATATCTCCAACGCGATCGCGCGTAATTTTTGCAAAACGACTACAATCAACATTTAAAGTATTCATAAGATCAACACCTTTGTATTTAATTTTCATAGACGATACCACATTACAATCAGAACACAGTGTAATTGTAATGTATCGAGAAGACTTATGCGATTTTATCGTATATTTTTTATAATTCACACACACCTCATGTTTATTTCTTCGTGCGAAGCTTTTTGGTTACCAAGCAACTGGATCCAGAATCAGCGATCAATCCAGTCATACTATATCTATTAATGATTTTCTCAGATAACAGCATACTGACATAACAACCCACCAATTCTCTATCAGCAGCAGTAACATCTAATGCTGTACCATTTTTATTGCAAGATATTTGAATACCTTTTGGTATATCAACATATATATTATGACTATAACCAAGAGTTAATCTTAATAAGGACTTAACAACATGCGCTCTATAACCAACACCACTAATACTCACTTTAGATACAAAACCCCTATCAACATCATGAAGTAAGCCACGAATTTTTGCATATATAGAACCAATAATATTGTTTGAATTATTCATACTGGAAGAATCTTTTTTTATCAAAACAAAAATTCTCTCATTTATTACTGATGCCTCCATAGAATCTGGCATTCTCATTACAGCGTCACCATAAGCACCACTGAATATAACGCTTGCTTCATTCATTTGAACCTTAACAGATTGCGGAATATGCAAACCTGACTTTATCAATCTAATAGACATACACTCTCATCTTAGAATACCGAACATATATACTCTCCACCAATGCATTCACGCGCAGCATCATGTCCAGATTTAATGCCACATGAAGTACTTAATATCATGAGACCCATTTTCATTTCACCGTTACAAATTCTTCTAATATCACGATACTTAACATATACCCTATTACGCAATCGGGACACTCTGCTTATTCGTTTAAGCGCTGGAGCATTTCCGTGATATTTTAGCTTTACTTGCAACAAACCAATATCATCAACAATAACATTTGTCACATCATCTAAATAACCATTATCCACAAACACAGATAAAACATTGAACACAACAATTGATTTGCGTACCTCAATATGTGTTTTTCTTGCCATATAACCATTGCGTATCCGAGTACACATATCACTTAAAGGGTCATGCATAAAACTACCAACTAGATTTGATTATACCAGGAATACACCCAGTCGCAACCAATTCACGCAGTATTAATCTTGAAATACCAAGGCGCGAAGCAACACCGTGAGCTCTTCCAGTGACGCTACATCTATTCACAATTCTTACTCGAGATGAATTCCTGGACATTTTTGCCAATTTAATCATAGCACGTATCTTGTTTTCACCTGATTCAGATTCAAGCTTAACAACATTCTTAAGAGCTAGTCTCTTAGAAAAATCTTTCTTACTCATCTCTATGCGCATTCTATTGCGACGAATAATGGCAATACTAGTCATGATTTTACCTTAGAAAATGGAAATTTTAACATATCTAATAAATCATATGCATCTTTACTATTATTTGCAGATGTTACGATATTAATATTCATACCAAAAATAATACTATTACTATACTCTATCTCAGGAAAGAATGCAGTTTCAGATACACCAAACGATAAATTTCCATCATGAATCTGAGACGGAGATAATTGCTTTATACCACTATACAACGGCATAAACAAGATCAGTTTATCCACAAATCCCCACATATTTCTATTTCTTAGGGTAACCTTACATCCAGATGGCATGCCTTCGCGTACTTTGAATCCCGCAACTGATTTCTTTGCGTTTATAAGCACAGCTTTTTGTCCAGAAATGTGCGTTAAAGCGTCAAGAGCTAAAGAATGCTTATCTCGACATCTACCAATACCAATGCTTAATACTATTTTCAAAATTTTAGGCACAGCCATTACATTCACTCCACGCGATATAAAGTATGGAATTACTGATTCTTTATATACTTTATTCAACATATATCACCATATTAATTACCGACTCACACGACAAGAAAGAGATCTAATTCTTTTCCCATCAACATTCTTATAGCCAATCCTAGATGGATTTCCTTCTTCATCTAATATTACAAGATTTGATACATCAAGAAATCTAGGTTCTTGCAATTTTCCCCCTTCATGCTTGGAGGACTGTTTCTTATGTTTAATGCACATGCAAATATTATCTACTTTAGCCTGAAATATTATATCTTGCTTGCAATTCATCTTAGATCTTATCTTAAGGATGCGACCACGCTTGCCAGAATCTTTACCAGAAATGACTTCTACATAATCACCTGACTTTAATTTGCATCGCTTTGAGGAAGCACAAACACGCAATCCAGCTTTAAATACACGTCTTTTGGACATTGAATATACCTCTATTTATACAACCACTTTCGCTAAAGAAGTCACTTGCTTTACAACAAATCCAGCTTCTTTCCCTATAGCAACAAGCACTCTACTACCATACGGCACTAAATCATTACTCAAAATCACTACAGCATTGTTATTAAAGCGTATACTCGAGCCGTCACTTCTTCTGTATGGAGCTTTGCTTCTCACAATCAATGCCATGACCACATTACCTTTTTTATGAGTAGATTTCGATTTTGAAACACTACCACCTCTATTTCTTCTTAGAGACTTAATGCTCACTTTGATCAATCCTCCCAATATTGCAACATTTCCACCCACAACGTCTATACATTCCACAGTTTCAACAGAAGTATTGTCAACGCACTGCAATTTAGATCCCTTAATAATCATAATTAATAACCATTCTTAATAAACTCTCTCCACAATCAAACATTTACATGGCAATTTATTCATGGCTTTACGTAATGCACAATATGCAGCACTACGACTCACGCCACCTATCTCGAATAGAATTCTACCTGCGCTCACAATATCAGCCCAATACTCTACACCACCTTTGCCACTTCCCATTCTCACTTCAGAGGGTTTTTTAGTAATTGGAATGCAAGGAAATGCTCTAATCCAAACAAAGCCCTTACGATCAAGTGCGTTTCTTAAACATCTTCTTGTGGCTTCAATATGCGCTTCAGACAATCTACATGAAGCTAGTGCTTTGATCGCATAGTCACCATATGCAATATCTAAGCCAGAACACGCGACACCAAAAGCTTTCGCTTTGAAGTATTTCGGATATTTTGTATTTGATGGAATCATGTTTATTTACCCACTACTAATGTTTTACTAGCCATACTTTGATACCAATCACACCGTATGTGGTTCTTGCTTCTCTCTGTGCAAATTCAACATTTTGACGTATTGTGTGCCGAGATACTTCACCGCATTCAAATTTCTCCTTTCGTGCTATTTCTGCTCCAGCCAATCTACCAGCAACTCTAATTCTCATACCAATTCCTCCAGCTCTGGTAAAACTCAAAATTGCCTGATTGACTACTCTTTTATACGATACTCTCTTCTCAATCTGATGAGCAATAGAACCAGCAATAATCCCAACATCTAGATCAACATTTCCTACATCTTCCAATCTTACAACCACATCATTCATACTAGCATCAGATTCAGCAAAACGCTTCAAAGATTCAAGCGCTTTGCTATATTCGCTTAACATCCATCCCGAACGCGACACATAAATTCTTATCTCCGAAGCACTATCAGAACGCATGATTTCAACTTTTGAGATACAATTCTTAGGCAATCGTTTCTTGATCCAATTTCTAATCTTATAATCACCCAATATATAACCCGAAGCTTTATTGCAATCACACCAAGAACTTAACCATTCACGAGTAAATTGCATCCTAAAGGATATCGGACTTACTTTACAACCCATAATATAACCCTAATTAATACGATATCCTAATACAATACTCATAAAAGAAGAGCGCTTCTTTATACGACCAGTTCTACCTTTCGAATGAGGCCTGATTCTTTTCATGCACTTACCAGCTCCGATATTCACTTCTGATATATATATATCATCCAAATTTATCCTACCACTATCACAGTGGGATTCTGCATTAACAATTGCAGAACGCAGCACTTTATACACAGCAACGCCTCTAGGGTTATGCTTGTGTAATGCCAATATCCTCATTGCAAGAGCAATATTCATATTTCTAATCATAGTAGCATATGGTCTTAATTTATAAACACTACCCTTAATACTTGCAACAGACGCCCTCATACCTTTATCCATTGATATACCCCATTATGCTCTTTTCTTCACGGTGATTTTTTTACTCCCAGGATGCCCTTTGAAAAGCCTAGTAGGCGAAAACTCACCTAACTTATGACCTATCATATCATCTACAATTTTAAATGCAACAAAATGCCTACCATTGTGCACACTCACTAATAAACCAACCATATGCGGCACAATCGTAGAGGCGCGGGCATATGTTTTTAAGGTGGTGTTATTTTTTCCCCCAAGTTTTGATTTACGCAACAGAAATCTATATATATCTGGAGCAACGTATGGCGGCTTTCTTTTAGATCTTGTCATTATATCACCCTTGTTACTTTTCTTTTTCTAGTGTGCATAGAAGATGTTTTCATACCTTTGGTCATCTTACCCCAAGGAGTAACGGGATGCCTGCCACCAGATGTTTTACCTTCTCCACCTCCATGTGGATGGTCTACTGGGTTCATTGCAACACCACGTACAGAAGGCCTAATTCCCATCCATCTAGACGAACCGGCTTTGCTGCGCTTAAGATTATTGTGTCGAGGATTTGATGCCGACCCTACCGTCGCTCTACATCTCCAATCCAACTCCACAATAGAACCAGAGGGCAATTTAACACTTACAACACCATCATGTCTAGAAACAATTTTTGCACCAACACCAGCAGACAAAGCAAAACATGCGCCACCATTCACTCTTCTTTCTATTCCGTACACCTGCACACCATTTGGTATATCTTTAAGAGGCGCAATTCTACCGGACTCAATTCCACAGGACTCATAATTTATAATATCACCAATATTTATACCCTGATGCGCCACTATATAACAATAACAATCTTTGTGATCTTGCTTAGTACTTCGCATAAGCGCTATATAAGCGGTTCTATTTGGATCATACTCAATCGAAATCACCTCACCAAAATCATGCCGTTTATAAGCCATATCAATGACTCTATATATTCTTTTACTGGATCTACCACTTCTGTGTCTGGAAGTAATTCGTCCAAGATTATTCCTTCCGCAAGGAGACGAAAATCCATGAGAAAGCATTTTACGCGCAGAAATGACGCTTGAAGCAAATATTAATGACATATCATTCACCTATATCAATTTTCTCATTCTTATTAAGCTTAATAATAACTTTAGAGTATCCTTTTTTCATTCCTTTAATCCCTCTAAATATCATATTTTTAGAATTAAATCGCATAATATTCAAAGACACACACTTCTTAACACCATATTTATTACAGATAGATGCTTTGGCTTGCTTTTTTGTAATACACAGAGGCATTTTAAAGTGATATTTATTGTTCTTTTCCAGATCAATGCGGGCTTTTTCAGTAACAATTAACATACAATCATTCATAACGTACCGATATTACAAGTAACATGCTCAACAGCGTTTCCAACCAGCACAATATATTCATACAACATAATATCCTTAATATTTAATTCATGCATATTCACATAGTGACACATCATTAGATTTCTAAATCCTTTACCCATTGCACCATCCATCACAAAAAGAACACTAGAATTTGCAGAAGCATTAATTGCATTTTTAATAGAGAATAATAATGAAGATGCGGCACTGGTTTTATCAGAATTCATCACAGAAGCATTAGGTAATAAAAATACATTCTTATTGCGAGCTTTAACTAAAATTGCCCTGATCAATGCTATTTTTCTCTCACTCGAACATATTGAAACATTTGCATTCCGTCTCGTAGGACCAAATACTACACCACCACCTCTGTGATGTACTGCATATTTACTTCCTTGTCTTGCACGACCAGATCCTTTTTGTCTATGAGGCTTTCTTGTAGACCCATTTACATCAGATATTGTTTTCGATGAACCACATTTCTTCATAGTGCGCAATGAATGTATGCGCATCATTTTTTTGATTGACTCACTCCAAGACAAGAGCTTAGTGCGCAATACAGATTCTTCCTCAGGAAGCTCCAAGGATTTAATATCTAGCTTCATAACATTACAATCACTCACAATCAACACCCGTTTTTCTATTCACATATATCATACTACCAATGTGACCAGGGATGGATCCAGATACTATACAATAATCAGATGCTATACATAATATTTTCAAACCACGCATACAAACTTTTATATTACCCATCGCACCAGGCATCTTCTTACCCTTAAATACCCTACCTGGATCCTGACACTGACCAGTAGAGCCCATTCCTCTATGGGAGAGTGAAGCTCCGTGAGAAGCTGGTTGACCAGAAAAACCATGTCTCTTCATTACACCAGCAAATCCCATCCCTCTAGAATATCCACGCACAGAAATCTCCTCTCCTACCGACAATGAATTTACAAGCTTCTCATCAATGAAATCACTACCAATATCTCCATAAAACTCAGATGAAAAGCACATTCCACGCAACTTGTTACGAGATACAATTTCCTGCTTCATTTTATGAGATTTAAGATGACCTAGTACTGCATTACTCACAATTCCACCGATACCATCAACAAACATTTCAATATATTCTGTATCACTTACGCAGTATTTTCTCACCTTGTAGATATCAGGCACACTGAGTACCGAACCTTTGCTGCCACAAAAATCCACAACACCTCTCTTGACCATAACTGATCTACATATTGACATAATTATCCCGTTATATACTCACACAAATTCCTTATTTTTTAACCTTCAGTATTATCAGATACACCAAGATGCTTGATATCTAAATGCACACCAAAGGGCATATCTAACCCCCTTAAACTTTGAACTACCGCTTGAGATACATCTTGCAACATCAAGACACGCCTATGGACAATGAGCGCCAAATGCTCTTGAGATCTTTTGTCTACATGAGGAGATTTAGGATACACAAATCCCTTAGAGCTCGTGGGCAAAGGAATAGGGCCTCGCATCCTAGCTCCCACCTCACTTACAACACCACACACTTCTCTAATAAAATTATCCAAGAGAGTGGGATTATGTGCCTTAAAGGATAATCTCAATCCGTCAAAGCACGACACATTCGTACTCATATATAATACCATACATCAGGAACGACTGGACTTGAACCAGTAACCGCCGGTTTTGGAGACCGATACTCTACCAATTGAGCTACGTTCCTATAAGCTTTACTATCATTCATTGTGTATCTCAGTTACAATACCAGCCGCCACAGTCTTTCCACCTTCTCTTACAGCAAATCGCAAACCAATCGACATTGGCACAGGAGCGATCAACTTGACTTTGAGCTGAACGTTATCACCAGGCATCACCATTTTGACATCATCCGGCAAAGTTACTGAACCGGTAATATCTGCAGTTCTGAAGTAGAATTGAGGTCGATAATTATTAACATATGGAGTACTTCTACCGCCCTCTTCTTTTGAGAGATTATATACCTCAGCAGAAAATGAAGAATGAGGAGAGATAGATCCAGGCGCTGAAATAACCTGACCACGTTTTATATCGGTTTTATCGATACCACGCAACAATATACCAACATTCTCACCCGCTCTAGCATCCGGAAGAGTTTTCCTGAACATCTCCAAACCAGTACAAGTGCTGGAAATAGATTTATCCGAAAGACCAACGATTTCAACGGTTTCTCCAGCTTTCAATACACCAGACTCTACACGACCAGTAGCAACAGTACCTCTACCTGAAATACTAAATACATCTTCGACGGGCATTAAGAAAGATTTATCAATATCCCTCTCTGGAGTTGGAATATGATTATCTATTGCATCAAGCAGTCTACGTATTGAACTAGAACCAGAACCACCTGTATCATCATCTTCTAGAGCTTTCAGAGCTGATCCTTCAATGAAGATCACATCCTTGAAATCATATTTTTCTAATTCTTCATTAATTTCTTCTTTGACCAATTCAATCATGTCAGGATCATCTACAGCATCAACCTTATTGATAAACACTACGATCTTCGGCACTCCAACTTGCTTAGCAAGCAAAATATGCTCTCTAGTTTGCGGCATAGGACCATCGGTCGCAGCAACAACAAGTATAGCACCATCCATCTGAGCAGCGCCAGTAATCATGTTTTTAATGTAATCAGCGTGACCAGGACAATCTACGTGCGCATAATGCCTCGCTTTAGTTGAATATTCAACATGCGCTGTATTAATCGTCACACCACGCTCCCTCTCTTCAGGAGCAGAATCAATGCTTCCATAATCCGCAAATTCAGCACTACCTCCACCCTCAGTATCTTCAGCTAAAACCTTAGTAATAGCAGCAGTAAGAGTAGTTTTTCCATGATCAACATGACCTATAGTTCCAATATTCACATGCTCATGCTTTCTTTCAAATTGTTGCTTAGCAGCCATAAAAAATCCTCCTTGCAAAAAAAATCAACTGCATCAAGTTTAATCAATGAAACATCACGGGTCAATATCAATTTCAACGCTCTTCATGATTCATTGTATCGATTATATAAAAAATCATATATGGATTATTATACAATTATAAATCATCTCTTGTCGTGACAGAGTTATTCATATCGACAAAATAACAATCTCCATTCCTCAAAAACCTCTTCAAATGCTCATCGCTAATCATCATACAGCGAAAAAAGATATCATTTCAATCTTAATTTTTATCAACAATTAGCATCATAATGTTATAATTATGATAATATGCAGGAAGATTGAATATCTGAAACTTAATATTAATGTAAGTGCAAGATAAAAATCTTATAGAAGATAAATTATACAATCGAACAGAGTTGCATTCATAATAAAAATATATCTATTGACCAATACCTCTAAATCCTCATGAAATGACAAAGATACAAAACCTCAATTTATCAATCATTCATCAATGACCAACACTAAATTCAAGCACTTGCATTATCAAATTATACTCATCATTCAAGTGCTATTTTTACAAATCCGTAAAATGTATCATCTGGACTTTCTAAAGCACTGGACATTATTGTAATAATATACATTAAAACAATAATTCAATCCAATTCTTCTAGCCTGACGCATCTTTCAGAAAATATAATCCAAGATGACATACCAATACATTGGTATGTCTAAATTTCAAATGGAGCGGGTGATGGGAATCGGACCCACGTCACTAGCTTGGAAGGCTAGAGCTTTACCATTAAGCTACACCCGCGTGGTGGAGGAGGTAGGATTTGAACCCACGTACGCTTACGCGGGCAGGTTTACAGCCTGCTGCCATTGACCACTCGGCCACTCCTCCACAGAGATTCTGACATCTCAACTTAGTAGAGTCAACTCTAATTCAAATTGAATCCATTAACATCTTCACTACCGTATATACCGTTTTACCAGTTGCTTTTCCTTCATTAAATGCAGTACCAGCAATATCAAAATGAATAAATGGTATATCTTTGTTAGAAATAGCTTGATGCAAAAACCCAGCAGCAGCACTTGTACCACCATATGTCATAGCGTGCTGAATATTGGCAAAATCTGCAGTTTCAGATTTCATATATTCAGAAATTGGCATTTCTGGTAACGGCAATTGACATATAGGTTCACCTGCATCAATTGCGTGTTTCTTAAGTGCTTCAATATTAACATTATCAGTACACATCACTCCCGTATGTTTGTTACCAAGAGCCACAACAACAGCACCCGTCAGAGTTGCAAATGTAGTAATGCACTTCACTTTGAGTTCCTTCTCAGCATATGCAATTGCATCGATTAATATCATGCGCCCCTCTGCATCCGTATTTTTAATCTCAATCGTGTGACCAGAAAAAGACTTTACAACATCCCCGGGACATATAGCATTACTCCCTGGCATGTTTTTCACAATCGGCATCAAAGCATATAGATTTTTCCTTGGACGCAGATTATTGCTCATTGATTTGATGGACTTCATCACACCACATACAGTTGCTGCTCCACCCATATCACACTTCTGATCCTCCATATTGCGTGATGGTTTGATGGAAATACCCCCAGTATCAAATACAACACCCTTCCCAATCAAAGCAGAATACTCAGGATCACTATCATCACCAGTATATTTAATTACACACAAATATGGAGGATCAGATTCTTTAGAACATCTCGCAATTGACAACAAAGATTCCATTCCTAATGATGACATTTTACTCTCATCTAGCACATCAACACTGAATGCATCATCTCCACTGAATTCTTTTACAATTCTGTTCTTAAGTTCAATGGTTCCTAATTTATTAGATGGCTCATTCCCTAAGTCCATTGTCATATCCTTACCCGCTCCAACTGCACCTGCAACTGCAAACATCTGAGAATGTTGAGACATGTCATGAGTAGTAAATATATGAAACTCTGGCATTGCTTTTTGTATTTTTTTGGATTTATGCAATGTAAATGAATATGCCGCTCTCCTCATTCCAAAGCAGAAAAATGCAATCTGCTCAACTGTAGCATCCGTTGGCATAAGCATATGAACTGCATTATGTATCAATACTTCATCAGATGCTGTATCATCTGATTTTTGTACCAACATTGCTTTCGCCATCTTGTAGAACTCGCTTCCGGCTTTTTTGAATTGGATCTCTCCATTGGCTCTGAATTTGTCTTTATCACCCAGACCAAACATCATTCCAAATCCACCACCATATTTCGAATCATTTGTTACACAATTAGAACAACAATCACCCTGGAAATTCTTCACTAACATTCCACCAGCAGAGATCCATTCATCACTCCAATTTTCTTCTGTTTTTTTCTTAAAAACACATTCTACAAAAATCTTACAATCGGCACTATGACATATGGATTCCATTTCATGCATACCATGAAAATGAAACTTCATACCATGTAAATCACACAAAAACATATACACCTATAAATCAGAATTTTATCCGCACAAATAAATACTATCAATCCTCATATCAAAACATGAACAACATTTAATAATGAGAGAATTTTAAAAGATTATTAACAACATCAACGCACCACTGTAGCAATGAGCGCACATGCTATAACATTACAAGCAATCAAAAACGCTGGTGGTATTAAAATTATCAATTCTGTATCATGCGTAGATGTGCTTTTGGGGACTTCATATGCATCATCAATGCTATCACATGCTGTGCTGTGTGTTGATTCTGTTTTCGGTGTTGATCTTGTAGATTTCTGTGTGTGCTGCGCAACGATAGATGCATCATCTGGAGCTGTGGCTAGAATATCGCCTCTATGTTTCTCTGTTCTAAAACCAGCTCTCAATTGTGTAACTTGACCATGCAATATCACTGCTTCTTGCCAAGTCTTCATACATTGCCATTGCGTCAGAAATTTATCCAGATCCTGAATCAAATTTAATTTAATCACAGAATCTTGGCCCATATTGCATTCGTATAGATTTCTCAATTTTTTCACAATGGGTACTCTGATGGTTCTTGTGCCGCATCTCTTCCATTCAATACATTTGCTCTTTATTTCATTTACTCTTTCTGATTTGTGTGTATATGCAGTGCTAATATATGTAGGATTATTCAATATCGAATGCATCTCAGTGTGTATTCTATCCAACAATACATATACCTCATGCGCAATATTATATCTCACATTGTAATTACCCCAGGTTTGCATCTCATTACCTCAACTTTGAATTGAGCCTACATGGTAAAAAGTTTCGTTATGGTTTCAATGCTAAAAAAAAATCCTATTTTAAACACGCACTTGTCATTGGAATGAGCTCGGAATTCACAATTTCTGATGCTGGTATCTCATCGTATTCAGTATCGTAGAGATCCAGATATCGAAATACATTATCGATTGTGTGACATATCATATTTCGCATAATTTCGCATATGATATTCATAATATCTATCCATGAACTCTACTATGTTGATCTTATAATTAGAATCCATTGCATTGCTAACTACATTTCTTCAACTAGAATCAATATACATTATTGTCAAATACTATTTCGACATCGTACATCTCCTGCGTTTGCAATAGAGATGATGCTTCTCTGTTGCTCACTCTCTACAAAGTAGTACAATGAATACCTGAATGAACATGTTTAGACTGCATAAGTTGCCTACTTGGAATTGATCCCAATTCAATATCTCGCAAAATCTCTGAGTAACACTTACACTTGGCAAGTGGAATTGAACATCGCACATCTATAACGATATCGTTAGTACATACCTTTGTATCCAATATTCTACTAGAACGCACTTTTAATATCCTAAGCCCTTCACTAATATTAGAACTATATGAAATATCATCAGATATAGCACCATGCAAAGATCTTGGTAATGCTCCTGACACGCATTTCAATGCAGCATTATTATCAAGAAGAACAGCACTAAAGGTTCTATATCGAACTCTATCTATTGTATATTCATTCATTCATACAAGAGATTGCACTTTTACTAGCATCCATAGAGATCATGTTTAATAAATTCAACTGTAGTATATTGCATACGTATATCTTATATCAAGAGCTTTGTATAATGATTTCGATATGCAATATCTTACTACCACATCTCTTGTGTACAATAATGTGATTCTGATATAACTTTGCTTGAAGTTCTCTATCAGTTGTGCAATTCTCAATTTCAAGCCTCCGCAAGAATTTTGATTCCGCGTTTGCAATTGGAGTGATATTTATAATCTCGATCTTGCTATTTCCAGTCTCAAGCGTGGTGCTCGATCTCATGCTTAGTGTCTCTATCACTTGCAGTTTATTGATCTTGATGACATCGATCTTCATTTCTACACCATTGGAATTTAGTGCGTTTCCATCAACATTATTGATGTTCACAGTAATGAGATTCGCTCTCAATATAGCATCCACTCGCTTAATACTATCACATGGGCACTATGGTCCTGGAGCCGCAGGCAAAATCATACAAGCATTTGGTCATTTTGTGATGCAAGGTTCAATTCTAGTTGGAGTGACAGTGTTTATTATTCTAACAATAATCAATCTGATTGTAATTACTAAAGGATCTGGAAGAATTGCTGAAGTTGCTGCTAGATTCAGCCTAGATTCTATGCCAGGAAAGCAGATGGCAATTGATGCAGAATTGTCTGCTGGAATCATTGATGCTGACATAGCAAAAAAGAAACGCACATTACTTGAGCAAGAGAGTAAATTTTTTGGCGCAATGGATGGTGCAAGTAAATTTGTCAAAGGTGATGCAGTTGCTGGAATAGTGATCATCTTAGTGAATTTTATTTTTGGCATCACAAATGGAATGATAAAAGGCATGAGCGCATCACATGCAGCACACACGTATACTATATTAACAATAGGAGATGGATTGGTCTCACAGATTCCTGCACTAATAGTGTCAATTGCTGCGGGTTTACTCATCACGCAATCTAGCACACAAGGACAAGCAGGAAATACAATTTTGCAGCAAATCACAGGTCACAATTCCACTCTAATCATCACTGCAGGTGCATTATTCCTATGCGGATTGTTGCCTGGTATGCCAACTCTCGTACTGTTTTTTATTGTGATAGGAATCGTCATTCTAATCTATTTCAGAATGACATCACGAGAGCCACAAGAACAAACTCCATCTGAAACAGCAAATCCTGGATATAATATGGATTCAATCATAAATACAGAATTAACTCCAATTTCACTTGAATTGGGAGTAGGATTGCAAACTATGCTGGATCCCGATTACGATATCCTTAGTAGGATCCAGACCATAAAAAACAATATAACATCAGAATTAGGATTTCTAGTGCCATCTGTAAAAGTCAAATGTAATCCGTCTATTGATGAGTTTCAATATCATATTAAAATAAAAGATATTGTCTCTGGTATTGGTACAATTTATCCAGATAAGAAGATGATAATTGATACAGGAATAGTGAATATTCATGGAATTACCGGAATCGAACCAACATACAACAGCAAAGCAATCTGGATAAATGAAGCTCAAGAACAAGAAGCACAAGATGCTGGATGCTCACCAATGCAGCACGATATCATTCTTATGACTCATTTAAATAAAATCATCCGAGATAATATATCAGAATTAGTGAATTATACGCTTGTACAATTAATGATTGAACAAGTAAAAGAGAAACACGCAAAACTCATCATTGATCTCATTCCTGCAGAAATTTCAATTTTTGTACTAGAAAAAATTATTCGCTCGTTACTGTCCGAAGGAATTTCAATACGAGATCTACCAACAATTATTGCATCCTCTGCAGATGTGCATAAAAATTCCCCCAACATCGAACATACGATCTCGCATGTTCGTAAAACACTAGCACGACAAATCAGCAATGCCCATGCATCTAGCGGAACACTGAATATCATTAGTGTCAATGAGAATACCGAGAATGAGATAGCAAATGGAATAGATGATCGAGGAAACATCAACATTCCAATCAGTACATTACAAGATCTTGCAAACAAGATTGTATCCGCATATCACAATGCTACGGCTTCTGGGAAAGATACAGTAGTGCTAGTAAGGGATGACATTCGTCATCATTTGCATTTGGTATTGTCTCGCTTCAGCAGCGAAATTTTCGTCATGGCACATAGCGAGGTTCATCAAGGGACCAACGTGCAAATTATCGCAATGATATAGCTGCATTCGTTTGTATATGACTTGTGCAGAGTGTCGTACCTGGTGGATTAAATCCATATGTCATGCTGAGATTGATTGCATCACATCTCGTACAAAGATCTTGAATCGGACATGTTTCATCGAATAGATTAAAATCAAGGTCACACTCCCCACTACTTTGTGCGTAACATTGTGAAGAGCGCATTGAAAGAAGCGTATTAATACCTGACACAATCTTCTCTATTGCTTCATCTCTCGTGCTCTCTAATGATATATTTTGTACAATACCACATAATTCTGAATCTTTTACCATAAGAAATCTCGCATCAGGAACAGTAATTAATATATTAATATTGCGCCTCGTACCATTCGCCCCCTGCAAAGACTTATGTATATGACGAAATGATGCTCGAGCGGATGTAGCGTTTGTGACTTGTGTACAATGCAGTAGATTTGAGCAACAGTGAAGAGCTGTCATCGTCCCCTGACGCGTCTGATTCAGATGGTGGCGTCATCAATCCTATTTCAAATTCAGATGCTTCTTTCTGAGCAAGCATAATAATGATGTATCAATGTATAATTGTATATTAAATGCATAACAAATCAACTTTCAATAGAGATACATCATTCTTGCTCAACTCATAACATACAAACAATACATTCATCTCACGCGCTTATTGTATCGCACTTAAATGGGCCAATACACCCATGCAATTCCATGTGCGCACCATAGAGAGTACTTGTGGAAGGTATTTCCCCTTTTTTCATACACAATTCTACCACCTTGCATTCATTACATGTAGATTCCTTGTTACAAGACAACATCACGGTGTGTATCCTAGCCTCTGAAGAAATGCTGCATAGCGATGTAATGGTATTTCCGAATTTTACAACATCACTGCTTTTTAGCAGCTCATCTTGTAGTTTATCAAGTGGCATCGTTACTTTCGCATTGCACAGGACATGTAACGAGCGATATCGCTGCTTGTATTCAGTTTTTTGGGGTTTTTTTTTGCATTTGTGCTCCGAGGTTTTTATACAGGTAAGTAAATCCATCATTCAATTGAGTGCTTTGCAATCTGCGATCTATGATTCTGACATTTGCATCATTCATTTTATGAGCTGCATCATCCATAAGAATTTAAATTAATAGTATTTCAATACTAAATTCAAATATATATACTGTCAATAGGTACTAACATGCTCAATCTAGTTTTTCCTGAGGATATCTCGCGCAACGCCACTGGTGGCCCAACATTCTCCACAAACATCATCACTTCCAGTAGTGGATATGAAATGCGCAACAGTAATTGGCACGATCCAATACATGAGTACGCAATTCATCATGCAATCAGAAATCAAATACAGGCACATAAAATACGCGCTTTGTTCTATATTACAAAAGGAAGTAGTCATTCATTTTTATATATTGATCCAAGTAACAATCGAGAGAAAACGATTATTACTGGAAATGGAACATCGAAATCATTTCAATTAATGCTATCATACTCTTTCGGATTGTTGAATTATTCCAGCACTGCAAATAATATTATTCCAAATTCAATTGTAGTAACGAATCTCAGCACATCAAAAATTCTACCCACATCTGATTATACAATCGACACCAAATCTGGACTTATCACTTTCAAAACATCATTCACAACAAAAATCTCTATAGAATTCAGATTCTATCGCATTGTGCGCTTCATGAATGATAAATTAGATATCACATATGATAAAGACACCAACGCGTATTCTTCCAGAGCTGGCATATATTTAATCGAGGTGAAAATATGAGAAATATATCATCAAGTATACAAATAAAACTCAATCAACAAACAACAAGCATTGCATTATGCTGGAAAATAACACTAAAAAGCGGAGCCATTTTTACATACACAAATCATGACAAACCTATAGTTTCTGGAGGAATTACATATTCTACACAATCAGGATATACCAGTGTTGATATCAGTTCTGATAAGCACACATTTTGTGGATTTATACTAGATGTTCCACAAGATAAAATTGCGTCATATCTTAATGCAACAGTAGAATTACTTGCAATTGATTCAACAACACCAAATCTCGGACTAATAAAAATTGAATCGGGATATATCAATAAGATAACTGCAAAGAATGGGAAATTCATAGCGGAGATTTCCGCTATACAACTTGACAACAACATAATTGAAACATACTCTCCAAATTGCAGAGCTCAGTTTTGCGATTCCAAATGCGGATTGGTGACATCAAAATTCACGAAAACTGGATCTATCACATCCATAATAGATCAGCGCTCATTAATAAATGATTCCAACAGAAAAGAACAAGATGATATATTTACATTCGGAATCATTACGTTCACATCAGGGATGAATGTCAAAATCTCGAGAAAAATCAGAGATTTTACAAAAGGTAATATCGAATTATTGCAACCCACTCCATATGATATTCAAATAGGAGATCAATACAGCATCATCGAAGGGTGCAACAAAACACTCACCACATGCTCGCAACGCTTCAAGAACACGGTGAATTTCCGCGGAGAGCCCTTTGTTCCAATTGGAAATCAAATAAATAGTTAATCCCTACAATCAGACTTGCTTTTCTTTTTGATTAAATTTTGTGTACAATTGCGTCAATGCATCGTGCATTATTGTACTGGGGCGATTTTCAGATAATATCTCGATTTTATCTATATCAACTCCTCGAATCATTAAATTATGTATAAGTTGCATCACTGCAGTGCAATCATTATAAATTCCATTATATTGTTTATATTTATCTTGTTGTTTTCTTTGCGTCCCATGTCCATCGCGAGAAGGCAACTTAACATGAATATCACACAAGATCTTATCATGTTGAGTGGATATATGAATAGTATGATGATGCTGCATAAACACAAATACAACTTATTAATGTTAAACACTAAACATGCACATTGTAAATACCGCAAGAACTTGGATTGGAACTCGCTTCCATCATCAAGGTCGAGTAAAGAAAAGCGAACACGACCCCGGAGGGTGTGATTGCTTAGGTCTCATCATGGGAGTTGCAGCAGAGCTTGATCTTAAAACCAAGCACGGAGCACCGCTCATTTCACTTGATACTCTTGAATATGGAAGGCATCCAGACCCAAACCTTCTGGTGTCAATTTTGAATGATAATTTAATTCAATTAGACATCATACAACCAGGTGCAATCTTATTGCTAAAGCACAATGGAATACCAAGGCATCTCGCTATTGCATCTGGCAAGGATACAATTGTTGAGGCGAATGCCACGGCAAGGGTTGTAATTGAACGTTCATTAGCGGAGTTTGAGGAAGTACAAAACTCATATCAAGTTGCTGAATTTTACTACAAAAACTTGCAAAATCAGGTATACTAGAAACAAGATTTTTCTGATCTCTATCAGCATCTTGAAAATCGCGATACCAACCTCTGAGAGATTGCATTTGATCTAAAGTGCCAATTATCTCAATATCTCGCATTGTACCTAGTGCACAATTTCCATAACCAATATACATATCCACAGCAAAAACATTATTTTCCATTATCACTTCACGCTTACTGACGCTGGGATCTGAAATTACATTGAGATCCAAAGTAGATACAAGTTCCTTAAAGCTCCCTACATCTGGAACACCTTGATAAAACTCATATCCGTCTGGTAACTGACATTTGCCATTAATTGTATTGTAACCACAATTGTGCTGATATTGATTTCGGTATCCATTTCTGCAAAATTCTTTCAATTGTTTGAGCGCATGAAAACTACCAGATACCCCCACATCTACTATGCATCTAGTGCCATCAGATTTGCTACACCATACCTTGAATTCTACTCCACTCATATCTTACCACAAAAATATTAGACCGATTGTAAACAATATTGCAATGCAATAAAAGCCTTAATTTCAAAACCAAATTTATATAGGAATACCATGGCAGATTTAATACTTGAATCCATCGGAATAACCGGACCAATTGCTAGCATCGTCAGCGATATAGGTGGAGATTTATTCTCAAATTACATTAACTCTGGGATACACAATTTGTTCAATCGCGAAAGCACTGTAATCAGTAGCTACAATGCACATATTCAACAGTCAGCATATGGAATTCCAATTCCTGAAGTCTTCGGGACTGTGAAATTACATGGGAACGTCATCTGGGTGGATGAATTCAAAAAAATCACTTCACAAACACAAAGCATCAAAGGCAACAGCAAAGCTCATATAAATTCAATTGCATATTATGGAACATTTGCAATTGCAATTTGCAAAGGGAGGATTGATTCTGTCAAGAATATATATGCCAATGGACAGAAGATTGATATCAGTAATATCGTAATACATTATGGAACAGAAACGCAACTGCAAGATCCTATCATTTACGCAAAAAAAGCAGATACACCAGCATATAGAGGAATAGCATATGCTGTATTTAATAATTTTTCATTGCAAGAATATGGAAATACATTACCAAGTTTCGAATTTGAAGTGCAAAGATTCAGTGAATTGATTGCACAGGATGATATTGAAAATCAAATCACTGGCATTAATTTAGGACCTGGAACTGGAAAATTTGTATATTCAACTAAAATCATGTCAGAATCCCAAGGGGAATATATCAATGGAACGTGGATCTCAAGAGGTGAGAATAAAGCAATAAATACTTATGCAAGCGCACAGCAAGCAGATATTCTTACAACATTAGATCGCATCAAGATTGAATTACCGAAATTACAATGGATTACAATTGCACCTTGTTGGTTTGGTACAAGTAAAGATGCAAACACGTGCAATATACAACCAGGTATAGAAAACAATATTTCAAGCTCAAGAACCGAACCATATCAATGGACAGTTGGTACTTATACATCCACAAATGCATATGTAATCTCAAAAGATGCACAAAAAAGACCGAGATATGGACAAACTCCCGCAGATCAAGAAATACTAGATATAGTGGTAGAATTAAAAAAACGAGGATACAAAGTAGCAATTATCCCAACAATTTTGATTGATACCCCAGAAAAACCATGGAGAGGTTATATCACTGGCACGAGAGCAGAAATACAGAGCTTCATGCAGAAGAAATATGCAACCGTGATAAATCATTACTCTACACTACTCAAAAATAGCAATATTGATGCATTTTTCGTAGGCTCAGAGCTCAGAGGTATCACCACAGTGGAAGATAATGGAATATATCCTGGCGCTATAGAGATAGGAAAATTAATTACAACATCAAAAGCAATTCTCGGCTCTGGAACAAAAGTCTCATATCAAGCAAATTGGGATGAATACCATTCTACATACAATTCCAATGGACAACAGAGATACCCGTTGGATCATCACGTGTGGAATATAGCGGACGTTGTTGGCATTAGTGCTTATTTTCCGATAGTGGATGCATACATGCCAAGATATTCACAAGCTATGATTGAACAAGGCTGGGTGTCAGGTGAAGGATACGATTATTACTATGATTTAAGTGGAGTGCAGCAAAAATTTACAGATCCGAAATATGCATGGAAAAATATAGAATATTGGTGGCAGAATTCACATTATGAAGATCAAATAAAAAATCCTGATGGAACAACAAGCAATAATATCAAAACTCCATGGATAAAGAAGCCGATTTGGTTCTGTGAGATCGGAGCACCAAGTGTTGATAATTGCGCTACTACGCCAAATGTATTTGTGAATCCAACCAGCATAGACAGTGGATTACCGAAATACTCACGAGGTAATGTTGATGAAGAAGCACAATCAATATATCTTAAAGGCACACTTTCAAAATGGAAGAATTCCGGCATGGTACAATATATGAGTACCTGGACACACGATGCACGACCTTATGATCAATTCCCAACTTTAATTAATACATGGAGCGATGGTAACACGTGGGAATTAGGGCATTGGATCCAAGGCAAAAAGCTCGGATCTCCTACTCTTGGAAATGTATTGAGCTATTTATTAAAAAAATCTCAGAATACAAGTATTGATGTGAGTGCATTGAATACTCCGATACATGGAATGATTTCTACATCATCAAATTTGCATCTCGTAGCACATCTGCAAACATTGTATAATTTTTATCTACAAAGTTCATCTGGCACTCTAAAGTTTGTTTATACAGGAGGTATTATTAATATCTTGCAGCAAGACATCATTTCAATAGAAAAATCAATTAATTCACAAAATACAATCTCACAAGTACGTATCTCGTACTATGATAGATTCAATAATTACAAGATATCTACACAACAAGTTAGTTCTATTGATGCACAAGGTAAGATTCTCAATATTGGATCCAATTCAGTTCTTGCAAGCAATCATGCAAAAGCAATAGCGTATCACATACTCAAGAATCAATCACATGAGCAATTGATTCTTGAATTGCCATTCAAATATATATCAATAGAGCATTGCGACGTGATAATATATCAACAAGAGAAATTCCTTGTCCTCGAATGTGATATAAAGAATCAAATTAAGCTTAAATGTATCCCATATCTAGATAATTCTTCAAATATCAAACCAAATGATATACAGCAAATCTCCATATTAGAAAATCAACCAGCGATCACTGTCATGAAAATCCTAGACATACCTTCATTATCTGCCGAAGATGATATTCCAAAAATCAAATTCGCAATATCTAGCTCTGCTAGTAAATGGCCAGGAGCAAATATATACTCATCATTAGATGGAGGATCAAGCTATTCACTCATTACGCGATCCATCCAAGCCGCAACAATGGGTAAAATCATCACTGGTTTTGATGCAGGATCATCAACTATCATCGACACCAAAAACACATTCACAGTGAGTATTATAGGAAATAAAGAACTATCTGGAACAAATGAAACAGGATTATTCAATGGACAAAATCTAGCACTTATAGGAAGTGAAATTATCCAATTTACTAAAGCAGTATTATTCAAGAATGGACAATATACAATCAGTAAATTGCTTCGCGGAAGATCTGGCACCATTCCACAGAAGCATATACCAGGAGAAGATTTTGTGCTACTTGATTCTTCAATATTAGATCTCGATGTAACACTTGATGCACTTAACGTACCAAGTTCGTATAGCGCAGTGACATTTCATGAAAAACTAGAGCATAATCACCCTATAGCATTCACATACACCGGTATAAATCTTAAACCATTATCTCCAACTCATGTGCAACAGGAAATGACGCAAGGTCAAGATATTGTAATTTCTTGGACGCGCAGAGCTAGAATCAATGCAGCACTCAAGAGTAATATCGATGTGCCACTAGACGAAAAATATGAAAAATACGAAATAGATATACTTAAAAACGGATCAACTATTAGAACGATTGCAATTCAAGATGCAACAACTGTGATTTATACTGTGACGCAGCAGATCACAGATTTCGGCGCGCATCAAAAATCTATCTCTGCAAACATTTACCAAATTTCAGACAGAATCGGCAGAGGTTTTCCCGCTGCTTTAACTCGCTAAAACAAGTTGTGATACGAGAAATGGATTACGTAAAGTAGCTTCTTGTGCACAGCTAGCTACTGGGACGCGCCAAATGATCACCATGTTCCATCCTCTGCAGTAATGTTTCCTGTATATCCGCATCGGAGATCCCAAGACCACGAAGTTCTTGAATCCAGTGTTAAACTGGGATTACTGAACCTAAGGCCTGATGGAGTAACATCAGTGCTCTGATGTGATGGATTTTGTGCATCTGATGGAAGCGCTAAATCTATTGAATGACCTTCGAGTGGTTGAGTGAGATATCCAGAACGAGATAATTCTTGCCCCTCCAGAGCTGTTCTATGATACGTGTCCCCGTCGCGATCTGATGTCTCGCGTTTCACATCTCTCTCTTTGTGTTGTTGAGCGTGTGTCGCGTTTCTCTTTGCATTACGCAATCTTGCTTCTTGCAATGCCATATCTTGCTTCTTTATTTTAAAAGATGGCACAAGAGATTCAAGTGCTTTTAAGATCAACTTCCACAATGCTACTAAAGGGTTTTTCATGATCAACCTCCACAAATATGATGCAAAGGTAACACATGACAATCATCCAATCAAGACCAATTAATATGTTTAGACATTCATACACTTCAATAATGTCTTTGCAAATCCCACACCAACACTCAAGATTTGAGATATTTCCTCAGGAGTTGCAGATTTGATCTTTGAAATGGATTTGAAATGCCGCAATAATTTCTGCTTGCGCACCTTTCCGATTCCAGGAATGACATCTAACACAGATTTATGCATATTTTTCTCTCGAGCTTTCCGATGTGATGTAATTGCAAATCGATGCGCTTCATCTCGCAACACCTGAATGTAATGCAACGTGCTGTCATCTTTCGGTAATTGAAGTTCTTTCATATCATGAGTGAAAAATCTCTCTTCTCCAGCGTTCCTGTCTTCTCCTTTTGCGATGCATACAAATGGTATATCGAACTCACTTATAATATCCTTCACTACGGAACAATGTCCTGCACCACCATCAATGAATATGAAATCCGGCATTGTAATCTTTAATTCAAATCTCCTTTGTAGGACTTCTCGCATCATTGTATAATCATCACCACTATTTGTGTCTCTAATGTTGAATTTTTTATATTCCGCAGTATTAAAACCAAAATTCGTTGCCACAACCATTACTCCAATTGGATTAGTTCCATTTATGTGACTATTATCATATATCTCAATTCTCTCGGGACGATATGTGAGATTAAACAATTCAGCTATATCTTCAAATTTTTTACGATGCATTCCTGTTTCATTGCATTTTGATTCAAGAAGTTGTCTCGCATTTGTATTTGCAATCTCTAAGAGATGTTTCTTATCTCCACGCTGAGGATATGTAATCTTCATTTGTCCCTTGCAGTTCTCACGCATTAATTCAATCACCATTACACTTTCATTCGGTAAATGATTTATCACTATTTCCTGAGGTTTGTTTATTGCATCATATCTCTCCAGTAAAAATCTTTTCGCAATTTCCTCACAAGTATCATCCTTTGAGATCTGAGGCCAATAAGCACAATTGTTGATACATGCATAATTGATGATAATCAACTGATATATCACACAAATCTCATCAATCTTATGTATAGCTATTACATCTCCATTCTCTAGAGCTTTCTGTTGTAATGCATTTCTCTGCTGTATACTCTCTACACTCTTGATTCTATCTCGAAATTTTGCTGCCAATTCATAATTCATATTAGCGCTTGCTGCTTGCATTTTGTTACTCAGATTCGTCACTACTTCTGTATTTTTGCCAGACAATATCTTTTCACCTTCATTTACGCGCTCAGCATATTCCAACTCATCAATACGCTGTACACATGGAGCAGTACAGCGTCCAATTTGATATTCCATACATGGCCTTGATCGCCTCAAAAATGAAACATCAGAACATATTCTCATTCCACAGGATTTCTGTATCTCAATGATAATATTCTCAACATCAATTACAGATACATATGGGCCAAAATATCTCCCCTGCACATTACGATCTCTAACGCGCTTCTTCATGATTCTTGGATATTTGTGATGAGTTATGAATATGAATGGATAAGATTTATCATCAAGTAATCTAATATTGTATATCGGTCTTAATGCTTTAATCAAGCTACACTCTAGCAGAAATGCTTCACTTTCATTATTAACCTTTACTATTTCAACGAATCGTGCTTTATGGATCATGATGCGCATTCTGTTGCACAGAGAATTAAGATTGAGATACGAAGATAACCTTTGTTTGAGAGAAATAGATTTTCCAACATACAATACTAAGGATTTATGATCTAAAAACTTATATATTCCCGCTTCTGTACTAGCATTCAAAATCTGAGATCGCAATTCACTAGATATCATTCTAATAATACTTCTTTACTACTCTTTTAGATTTGGATAATATCATCGCACTTATTATTGTACATGGTATTTCTATGAAAATTCTTCCCAGAATTTGTTGTTTTTTGTTAATGGCGCTGTTGGCGGTATTAGCTCCCACTGGTGATCATAATATAGCGCATGCCGCCGCTCCATCTTCTACTGATGTAGATGCTGCATCAGAAGGCATGGCCGCGGTACCTTGTAGGGTATATGGATTTGTTAAGGGTCCATATGGTTCAAGTTTGGTAGTAATTGTGATCGTCACTCAAGGAGCAATGCTACTTGGTGGGCGTGGTAGTCCTATGACATTCGTTATCACAGGTGGTGTAGTGGCCGTTGTGTACTCCGCTGATAAGCTCACGTTGTTTGTTAGTCGAGTAGATATCGCAAAAACATGTGCAGCTGCAATACTCAACACAAGCAAGTAAAAAACCTTGCATGAAGGGTCCAGATTATTCTAGCTTAGTACCTTATTTCTCTCATTGCTCCGATGATGCCGTAATCACGAGCGACGGGAGAATAATTAGGTCGATACTTCTTAAAGGATTTGGATCTGATTTTTGTGGTGATAATTGCGATATAAGATCTGTAATTAGAACAGCTCTTAAGAATTGTATATTGCAATCAGACATCTGTGTCTGGGTGCACACTCATCGCAGCAAACGCGACATACCACACGAATGCCATGATGAAGTACATAACAATTTTTGTACAAAACTCATGACTGCAGTTCATTCACAAGAAGAGCTTTTTGTTAATGATTTATATATATCTTTTGTTGCAGATTCTAAATGCTTAAAAGTTCCTCCATCTTTATTAGGAGCACCATTTTTGCAAGCGCGTGGGAGTAACAAGATTGATTTTGCATTGCAGATACTGGACAACGTCACTCAGAATTTATCCGATGCATTGAAACAGCTGTCTCCAGTTACTTTAAAATTACAATATAATGACGGACGATTGGAATCTCAATACATGTCGTTTTTTAGATTGATATTGCAAATCACGCGCGACCATTCACATACCGCAGCACCACACTCTAGTATGGGTTCTTTATTGGTGTCAAGCAATACTCAATTTGAATCTGATTTCATCAAGTTAAAAACAGATCTCAATCTTGACAAGTATGTTACAACATTCAACATCAAGGGAAGCATGGAAATATCTCGCGAAACAGCTAATGATATATTATCCATACAAAATTCATTTCTGATAACTCATGTATTATATTATACACCTTTAAAAAAGAAACATATCAAATTTTTCAAGCACCTCACTAAATATTCTAAACTTTCCGAAGAATCAAGCATAATAAATAGAAAAATGAAGCTTCAAAGCTTATCACATCCAAGCGATCAAAAGGAGTTTTGTGAATCTATATCATTGGTCACAATATCAGCAGATACACCAATTCTATTAGAAGAGAAAGTGAGTAGCATAATATCAAAATTCACTTCCATTGGATGCGTAATGGTGCGCAATGATTTGCGTTTGCAAAAATCTTATCTCTCATCACTACCAGGTAATTTCGGATTATTAAGTAATCCGAAACTAGTGCATTACTCCAATGCGTTGCCATTCGCGCTTATTTATATCGATACACCTGGAACAATGGTGAGTAAAAATGGACATTATGCTCTTCATATGTTCAAAAGTATGAATGGATTCCCATATTTCTTCAATATAAAATCAGGCACAAAAAATAATATCATCGCAATAGGATATTCCGAGAATCATAAAACTAAGTTCATAAATTTTATTGCTGCACGATCTTATATGCAGCATCAAAAAGTAATATGCATAGATGCGCTGCATTCAATGTCTGCATTAACACAAAAACTCGATGGTACATATGTTAATGTATCCAATACTACACCGCTAGACTGCAATATTTTAAAACTTTTTGATAATGAAGATGATGTACTGCAATTGATTCATCGAATGTTATTCATGAGAAATACAGATGGTGATACGCATGCAAGCATTGTAAGTGCTGCAAGACACATTCTGTCAATATCTCCTGATCAACGCACATTGGATGATTTCAGTCAGATACTTATTAAGATAGATCGAAATGGATTAAGATGGAACAACACAGGAAGGTGTAGTGATATATTTTCAAACAAAGATACATTCACGCTAAACAATCAATTCACGTGCATTAACCTTGATAGCGTTATACATAATTCATCAGTGCTACCAACTCTAATCTTTGTATTGCTTGAGTCTATGCTTATCAATGCACTCATTGATAATACTCTCATTATAATACGCAATCCTACAAAGTTTGAATCTGGATTCTTTTCTGTAAAATATCTCGAGACATGGCTACAGAGAACTCATGCTGCAGGAATTAATGTCATGTTCGTAATAGATAATTTTGAAGAATTTATGAATAGCAAGATATCTAGTATCATTATTCAATCCTCATCCACCACTATCGCAACACCTGGTATTTTTTCGCGCGCATTATCAAATCTACAGATCTCAGATGCAGAAGAAATATCAATTAAATCTATGTCAAGCAGTGAAGGGCATTTTTTTGTCAAACAAGATGGCGAATCAATAATAGCGGAATTCAAGCTCTCAGAATGCGAAGAAAGCAATATACTATCGCGTGCAACAATGTAATATCATCTCGACAAACGTATTCAAATGATATGCACAAAATTACATTTACATGCATTGTAGCACTCGGATCAATTATATATCTCAATTGCGCACACAGTAGCACATGGCAAAAAGTGTTGTCCATAGAAGAGGCAAAAAAGAAAGGATATACAACGTGCACTAGATCTAGAGATTTTTTTGATCCATGCGTTGTAGTGGAGCGTGGAACTGGATTCATATCAGGACCCAAATCCGTGAATCTATATCCCAATGGGGGAAATGATACAAATTGCAGATACTTACAAGGATGGGGCCTGCATTACATAGAATCACAAATCAAATCTAAATACGTAATCTCACCATGTGGTGCAAATAAATCTAAGATTTTTGATTATAAAAATCAAGCAGATCTCAAATCACAATTCAAAAAATGCCAAGAAGGGCTTGATACAAATACTTTTATCAAATCTAAAGAAGTGGATAAAAGTCCACATGTTATGTTTAAAAACGAGATCTGTGTATATCAGCGCACTACTTGTTTCTCATCTGGCATAAGAAATAAAGACAAGGGTGCTCTTAGGTGCGTTGATGCACCTTTACAACCAGGTCCTAATCCCATGTGCCCCATACCATCTCTAGGTGATATCGGGATAAAGTTCGTACCATTTAAAGGAGCAACTCTTCAAGATCCCAAAATACGTGTCATTATTGGAGATAGCGGCACGAAAAAATGCAGTGATGGGGTCATAATTTCAAAGAGCGCCACGTGCGCAGATGGAAGCTTAGGCATACCGAATCACACAGTCATTGAAGATATATCTGCACCAAGAGATGGGACAAAGAAAACAATAAATGTTGTATACCCACACACTAAGAAGCAATACACATTTTCTGCAAAATTAGAGGAAAATTCGATCTGCGGATCATGTGAAATAACCTCGACTGAAGAAGCACCATGTGATAGAAAATGCTTTCATTTATCAATGGACAAGGACGCAGTACCGCGCATTGGAGCACAAAAAAAATTAATATTTAATCATAAATTCTATGGATCATATGCTATTGGTAATGTTTCATCACCATCATACATATCATTCCCAGAAACATGGAACAAAAAAATATGGTTTATAAAACCTAAAATGGATCAATACCATAGAATGATATTAAAATGCAAATGTACTAATGGCTCTATAGTGCGAGTTGGTGAAGTGTGCAATGATCAGTCTCAGCCAAATTGTAGTGAATATGATCACAATCCGAATGGAAATATCATATGTGTTGCAAATTGGAAGAATAGTCCAGCAAAATATGCCATATACACCAAATCACAAGTCATCTCTGGATACAATCAGAAAATTATTGCTTCTGATGCAGCAATGAATTTAATTATTGCAAAATCCAATAAAGACGCCAATACACGAAATGCATCAACAACATCAATTAATAAGCAAATGTATAAATATCCAGTAGATGTGATGTCACTCAATAGTCTAACTCAACCAGAATTGGATAGCATCAAATATCTCGATACTAATATAAAAACCCCAAATGATTTACAGTTTAGTGCAATAGATCCAACAACTAAGATACAAATCACCAAGAGGTATGAGCAACTCGACTTTGCTCCAGAAATATACCCATCAGAAGTATACTTTCGCTCCATCAATCTCAATCCAACTCATTATGAAGCACTTGATGTACTCAATACTGATATAAATACAATTCAGAAAGCCTACATGAGACGTTCTCAATATCTACATGCAGGATCATTGCGACCAGTGAATCAGATAGCATCAGGATACGAGAATAATTTCATTTATTGCACAAATACAGATAAAAACGGCAAATGCATCACAGTGAATCAAAATTTTGGTAAATTCATCCGACCAGAAAATCCACTAGATCAAGACCTGTGTATATCCGCAACCACAGGCAAGAGATTTCCTGAAATCACTTTTACATCTGATGCATCATTCATCGTCAATAATACAACCAATAAATGCGATTTCGTGAGATTCAAAGCCACAGGCGGAGGAGAGAGTGGTAATCTAAAAGGAAAATTGTCACATTCCGGAGAAGCCGGGGGATATGCAGAAGCTCTTTTTTATACAAATTGGAAATCTGGAGACAAATACTTTAAATTATCCGTGGGTCAAGGTGGAAATGTCCAAGGAAAATCTGGATCTAGTACATCCATATCTCAATGCTCTGATGTCAGTATGACACAAAATTGTAAAATGATATTACAAGCAAACGGTGGTGGTAGCAAACCTACAAACCAAGCAACAGGAGTGATTTTGGATGATATCAATGCATTAGAAGGTGTCATACAATCTGGTGGCGGAAAGCAATATATAAACACAAATGGCAATTCAGGCTACTCTTTACCATACCAAGGACCCAATATATCCATTATTAAACCATGGAGTGATAGTGGATCATGTGGAACTCAAATCAGTAGATCAAAATTTGGAATAATCAAATCTCAAAATGGAGGAGGAGGATGCGTCAATCTAAGTAGGAATATATGGCAACCAGGCGGAGATGGAAAAATAAAAGTTACATGCGAACAATGGACGCAATAGCACTACCGTGGAGCCAGAGATATATCGATCCAATCATTGGATGATATATCATCCAAATGATCATCTGATATCAATATACTCGATGATAATGTTTCAGTTTTGATATACTCACCAAATTCAGATACAATCTCCTGTAAATCACGCACCTTGGACGAGATTCTCACAGAAATCTTATCTACAATGGATATATCAGATCCTTTGCGTAAATTCTGTATGTATCTCACAATATCTCTAGCGCATCCCTCCAATTCCAACATATGATCAATCTTAAGATTCAGCATTACGCCACAGAATATATTCCCATGCTCAACTTTGCATGATACAACCTCTGCATTTGCATAATGTTGCTCATTCAAATGATATGTACATGTACGTAAATCAGAAACATTCAATCTCTGATGATCCATAATAGACATATTATCAAAGACGCTATACAGATATTCGTCGAATTCAATAAATACTGATGCATCGCGCCTCTTCGTGAATCCTATGATGTTTGGCATATATTTTTTTAATCCAAGTTGCGCAAGCTTCTTGAAGTCAGGCTTAAGATGAACATACGCAATGCTCTCAATTGTGTTTTCAACTCTGATCTCCTTTACATTCATCTCATCGCGCATTATATCAAGAATCTCATCACAAAAACTCACACCTTCAACATATATTGTCAAGCATGATAATGGTTGACGAATTCGCACATGATTACGATTTCGTATAGAATGCGCAGCATTGCAAAGATCACGCACTATATCCATCTCTTGATATCTAGCATCATGTTTCGTGGTGAATTCTGGAAATCTCTCTAGATGTACTGATACACACTCACTATCCAGAGACATTTTATGATTTAAATTCTGATATATAGCCTCACATGTAAACGGTAAAATTGATGCAGCAGCAACTGAGAAATAATTCAAAGCAGTATATAGCGTATCGTATGCTGATTTCTTGCTTTCGTCACAACATGATTTCCAGAATCTAGACCTAGATCTTCGTATGTACCAATTATTCAAGATTTCAATGAAATCCCGTATTGCACTACATGCAATCACAGAGTTATATTGCGACAATCCATCTCGAATTGTATTAATCATGATCTCAGTTTTGTGAAGCAAATATCTATCCATTAATTCTTGTGGTACAGAATTTATCAATTTTGCATCCACACTATCTGCATTTGCGTACATTGCAAAAAACGACATCGCACTAGACAATTGCTTAATTACCAGACGCAACACATCACGCACAGAGTCTTCTTCCAACATCAAATCTCCCCCGTAAGATACGGAATCTGACAGCATTTTAAATCTCAATGCATCTGAGCCATAAATTTTGAACAGTTCCATCGGATCCACATAATTTCCCAGACGCTTTGAAAGCTTCTTACCTTCTCCATCTAACACCACTCCGTGACATAAACAATTTTTGTATGCGGGCTTATCAAATAGTGCAACTGCCATGACATGCATCGTGTAAAACCAACCCCTGGTTTGCGATACGTATTCAGTTACAAAATCAGCAGGAAAATTACGCTCAAATTTCTCTTTATTCTCAAATGGGTAATGCAACTGCGCAAATGGCATAGAACCAGATTCAAACCAGCAATCTAGCACTTCCTCCACACGAATCATCTTGCTCTTGCCAGTAGGATCATCAGGATTTATGCGCGTAAGGTCATTCAAATAATGCAAGTCATTAACTTTCACATCAAAATCCTTTTCCAGCTCCTCGATAGATCCATATACATCTATCCTTGGATATTTAGAATCATCTGATCTCCATACGGGTATAGGCGCACCCCAAAACCTATTGCGAGAAATAGACCAATCCTTTGCATTTTCAAGCCATTTCCCAAATCTCCCATCTCTGACATGATCAGGTATCCAATTAATTTCTTGATTCAATTCCACTAATCTATCACGCAAAACACTCACTTTCAGATACCAAGATTCAATCACCTTATAAATCAATGGAGTATCTGTTCTCCAACAATGTGGATAATTGTGCTTGTATTGCTCAGTATGAAGCCAATTGCCATTTCGCTTCAAATACTTAATCACTTCAACATTTGCATCAAAAACTTGCATACCTTCAAAATCCTTCACTTCAGAAGTGAACTTTCCCGCCTCATCTACAGGACACACATATTCTATCTCGTGCTTTTGACATAAATTAAAATCATCCTCTCCGAAACCTGGAGCAATATGCACAATGCCCGTACCATCTTCTGTATTGACAAAATCACCAGATAAAACACGAAACGCATTTTCATGATTTGCAAAATCATCAAACAATGGCTTATACTTACATCCCACCAATGCTTCACCAGAAATATAAAACACCTCCTCAAAACGCTCTCTTGTGATTTTCATGCATACCTGCTTATAAATCTCGTCTCTACCGGGTACGGGATTCATCATAGTCACAATTCCTATGCACTCATGATGCATCATTTTTAAAATCTTATGCAATGATTCGTGCTCCAACTCGTTCAAATGTATGGTAAAATCATATTGTGTATTATCAAATATCCATCTATTCATCTCTATTAGCGATTCTGGTCCGTATCCCAAGGAGCGATATTCTTGCTTAAAATTTGCCACCATGCCTGGAATATCATCACCTAATTCACTTATAGAATTCATTCTTGCTCCAGCGTATCCAATGCAATTCCCAGAAGATTTTTCAATGACTTTATATATTGAGAAATTATATTGTTTTTCGTGCTCAAGATAATATTCAAAAAGACGCATCAATTCATCTCTCGATAAATCTCCAAAATTATTCTCCTTGATTTCTTCATCTTGATGAATTTGATAAAACCAATCAAAATCTTCGAGTGTAAAATATACCAACCTTAATCTTGTAGTCTCGAGCTTAGTATCATGACATTGAGGTGATTTGGTAAGAAATTTTGCTTCCGTACCCTCTGCGATGATATAGGCACATCCATTCAATACTTTGATCAAATAATTGATTCTAGGATTGACTGCCAAAGCAAGATTGCTAGGAAGGGTCCATGGAGTAGTAGTCCATGCAACGAACTTACATGTAGGGATTAATCTGCGCATCATGCCCCATTTTTTCTTGAGTGCTGATGGAAAATCTTCCATTTCGAATGCTACAAATACAGATTGACTTGTCTTTTCTCTATAAGCATTGTCCATCCTTGCTTCAAAATTTGAGACTGGAGTCTGGCATTTCCAACTATATGGCATTACACGCGCACCGTGATACACCAATCCTTTGTCGTAAAGAGCTTTGAACGCCCAAAGAACTGATTCCATATACTCAGGTGACATTGTTTTATAATCATTGTCAAAATCTACCCATCGACCTTGAGAGTTCACGTACTCCCTCCATTGATCCGCATAGCGCATAACAGACAAGCGACAATGCTCATTGAATTTTCTAACACCGTACTCTTTGACTCCAGCTCTACCAGAAATTCCAAGCTCTTTTTCTGCAGCCATTTCAGCTGGCAATCCATGACAATCCCAACCAAATCTCCTCTCTACTCTCTCACCTAGCATGGTGTGATATCGAGCATAAGTATCTTTTAAAAAACCAGTCAGTAAATGACCATAATGTGGCAATCCGTTAGCAAACGGAGGGCCATCATAAAACACATATTCATCTTCCAAATTCCTCTCGTGCACCGATTGATCAAACGCTTTGCTCTCGTTCCAAAATAATGCAATGCGCTTTTCCAGAGCCTGAAACCCTTGGAATTCCTGCATATTAAAATACTTATCCATCTAATCACTCTCAATCATTCATTCTGTGTGAATAGATAATATATCTATACAAGTAACTCATCAATATGCATATCAATTAACATGCAAATCATAACTCTGAAATCATATAAAATGAATCAAGTTTATCTATTGGGCGTATTGCAAATTTCTTCTCTAAATAGTCAAACTTTGCGCTCTGATTACGATTCATTGATTGTGCAACAACACTAGTATCTTCCGCATAAGACAAAACATCATCTACGAGTAATCGTGTATACTTTTTATCACTCGGTAATAAATGCGGAAGCATCAAATTCCGCGCATTTTCATTTATATATAATACTTTCTCTTTGAATAAGATAACGTGCGCTTTTGCATCTGAATTTATGCAGCGCGATAATATAAATGATAAAAATTGCGTTCGCTCAATCTCGCGATTCTTGTACAATACCATTATAGACCATCCAATACCAGATATCATGGCAATTAAACCAGATGCTACTAGTGCATTTGATAACCCCTCTAGTAGATCCAATGTCATTACACCAGGTATAGAGCTTACAATTCCGATTGGAATCAATAGTAACACAGAAAATATAATACCAAAAGTCAATACTCTGACCCAACTAAGATACCCTCTCGACACAAAACTCTGACAGAATTTAATAGCCGAAGATACATTTTTATTATCAACAATCCTCCTAGACATTTTGATATCCTCTTCAAATATTATGAATATAGTAATTTAATATTTATTAACAATTATTAAATTTACATTTAAGATATCAAAAACATTACAGATTAACTTGCAATGAATGATTTTCTCCTGCGAGTTGATGTTTTGCGCAGAGATTGCGCTTTAGGCGCTTCAAGACTATCTATAAATCCTTTGATTGCATTCAAGGATCTTGTGCGTACTGACATATCATCTTCTTCCACAAGTACATGTACAACTTGATCTCCCTTCTGTACTCTGAGTTTATTAATGAAATCTTCCATCTCGCTGGTCTCAGACGAATGAGTATCGGATACTACCAAACCACCGATTGGACATGGTGCAAGAAACGAGAAATCATGTGATATAACATTAGGTGATATTATAGCAAAGCTCCCTATTTCTGGGCGACGCATCACTAATTGCATACATGCCCAAGCTGCGGATTCTACACCAATAACAACACAACTAGAACGTTCTTCATTGTGATTTTCAAGCCAATTCAGCGCAGTTACTCCACTTTCCAATGCTATTGTATTCTCATGCATCTTGCATGCTTCCGCATCCCACGCCCCAGTACTTTGTGTATCTATTTTGAGAGTGGAGAAACCCCTATCGACAAATTGCTGGTACAAAGAATTTGCAAATTCCCCGTCCTTTCCATGTATAGAAACACCACCTGGAAATAGTAACAATGCAATGCAGTTAGTACCTGCAATGCCTTTGTGATAATCACCAGTCACATATCTATCATTCACACTTATTCTAACTTCAACCATACTTAACCTTTAATTCATCATTATGTGTAGTGTAGCATATTTTATGAAAAATACAAATAAATCAGTGCAATGTATGTCTAGTCTGTTGATATCAATGTTCTGTGATTTATTGATATCATGATTTCGTATTAAGACTGAATTCCTATTTATTTATCTTATGTAATACCATATAATGGTATTCATAGTTAACTACTGTAAATGTAATATGTTCTTCAGCATGAAAGCTCAATATGCCATCATGGCAATGTTGCATTTAGCAGGAAGCGCCGAAGCGTCAATGATTAAGCTCTCTGAGATTGCGTCGCATCAAAATATACCTCATGGATATCTAGAACACATATTTGCAGCACTGAAATCCAAAAAATTAATTGCATCTCATAAAGGGCCAAAAGGTGGTTATACACTTGCAATGTCAGCACAGCAGATCACAATTTCCTGTATACTCCAAGCCGTAGAAAGCGATGCACGACTCACTAGATGCATCGATGATAATTTGTATAATGGGTGCCTAGATAATAACACGAAGTGCAATATGCATAGTTTATTATCAAACCTCAATGAATATACAACATTATATTTATCAAATATCTCGCTTTATGATGTGCTGAATGGCGCAGAACAAAAAAATGATCATACATCACAGAGCACTGTATATATGGATTACAATGCTACTGGAATACCACATACAAACGCGATTGAAGAAGCATTGCTTGCGATGAGGTCACCTTATAATCCCTCTGCGATACATCACGTGGGGCGTAAAGCAAGAAGTATATTAGAAAGTTGCAGATCAGATGCTCTGGAATCGTGCAATAAAAATCTAGGACTTAAGGATTTTGATATCACCTTCACAAGTTCAGGAACGGAATCTAACAACCTTGCACTCTCTAATGCAGAAATATTAATTGCCTCTGCAATTGAGCATCCATCTGTATTAAATACAAATGATAATCGTATAGTAACACCAGTATCAAATACTGGTGTTATAGACCTATATGCACTTGAAGAATTCATATCGCAATATTCCAATTCAACAATTGCAGTCATGCTTGCAAATAATGAAACAGGGGTAATACAGCCGATTACTGAAGTGGATGCGATATGTACTAAATATGGGTGTCAATTACATGTTGATGCATCTCATGGTTTTGCAAAACTAAAATTTGATCTATCACAATGCAATTCCATACGCACTATCACAATATCGAGTCATAAAATTGGAGGGATCCTTGGTGCTGCTGGATTATTGTGGCGCAATGGGCATAAATTATCACCAATCATCAAAGGCGGTGGACAAGAAAACAATCTGCGATCCAGTACGGAAAATATACCCGCTATCGTAGCGTTTGCAGAAGCGATGAGATGCGCTAAAAAATCAATTCAAGATATGGAACAAGTCAGAGAGTTGCGCGATGAATTAGAATTAAAGGCAAAGCGATTCGGTGCAATTGTTTTTGGATCCGAGAATGACAGAACTCCCAATGTCAGCTCAATGTGTATACCGGACATCAAAAAAGAGATCCTAGTTGCGCATTTTGACAATCATGGAATTGCAATTAGCGCAGGATCCGCTTGTAGTTCCAACAGGACACAATCTGTTTCTCATGTATTGAGTGCAATGGGAATTAATGAAGAGTTGCAAGAAAACACAGTGAGAATTAGCTTAGGAACCCACAACAAATGCGAAGATGTAGGGAGATTCATACACGCTCTTCAAGAGATAATTGCGCGGATGGACAAGATATAAGTACGATATATACTGTAAGTATTAATTTGGTGCGTTTGATGGCTGAAGGGGAATTTTGCATGAGACGACAAGTCAAAACAAAGAAAGTGGATTATGTAGAGCATCCTGTATATCTTGATTATCAAGCAACAACTCCATTAGATAATCGAGTTTTGAATGAGATGTTACCTTATATGCAGCAAAACACTCCATGCAACAGCCACTCAAGAAGTCACGCATATGGATGGAAAGCTCAAGATGCAATTGACATGGCAAGATCACACGTTGCAGAGACTATTCATGCGAACGTCAAAGACATTATCTTTACGTCTGGTGCAACAGAGTCAAATAATCTAGCAATTAAAGGAGTAGCTGATTTCTATGGCACTAAAGGAAAGCATATCATTACAGTAGTAACAGAGCACAAATGTGTCTTAGATACCTGCAAACATCTAGAAGCTCAGGGATTTGAAGTGACTTATCTTCTCGTGAAAGAAGACGGTTTGATTGATATTAATTCTCTTAAAGATGCAATTCGAGAGGATACGATCTTGGTATCTGTGATGTTCGTGAATAACGAAATTGGAGTAATACAACCGATAAAAGAAATAGGAGAAATATGCAGGAGTGAGGATATATTTTTCCATACTGATGCCGCTCAAGCATTTGGTAAAATTCCAATTGATGTCGATGAAATGAAAATCGATCTACTCAGTATTTCTGGTCACAAAATCTATGCTCCAATGGGTATTGGAGCATTATACGTACGCAGAAAGAATCCACGAGTAAGAATCACTCCACTCATTAATGGTGGCGGACAAGAGCGAGGTATGCGCTCTGGTACATTGCCTACGTATCTAGTAGTTGGTCTTGGATCTGCAGCTAAAATAGCGTATGACAATATGGAAAAGGAGAACAAGAGAATATTGACGCTTAGGAATAGATTATTAGATGGAATTAGTGCAAAAATCCCACTTGCCGTATTGAATGGCAGTATAGAAAAACGAATATCAGGTAATTTAAACATTAGCTTTCCCTATATCGAAGGAGAATCTCTTATTATGGGAGTGAAAGAATTAGCAGTCAGTTCTGGCTCCGCTTGTACATCCGCATCATTAGAATCATCGTATGTGTTAAAATCACTCGGTGTGGATGAAATCATGGCACACTCTTCAATTAGGATGGGCATTGGTAGATTTACCACGGAAGAAGAAATTGACTTTGCAATAAATCTGTTGCATTCTCAGGTCGATAGATTGTTAAATATGAGTCCATTGTGGGAGATGGTACAACAAGGTGTTGATTTGAATTCTATTAAATGGGATGGACATTAATTTTGAGGTTTAATATGGTATACAGCAAAGAAGTAATGGATCATTACAATAATCCCCGAAATGTTGGATCACTAAAAATTACAGAATGCGATGAAAATGGGAATATAAATTCTAATATTGTAGCAAGTGGATTGGTGGGAGCTCCTGCTTGTGGAGATGTGATGCGCCTTCAAATGGAAGTAGACGAAAATAATAATATTATAGATGCAAAATTTAAGACCTTTGGATGTGGCTCCGCCGTTGCATCAAGTTCTCTACTCACAGAAATGGTTAAAGGTTCAACCATAGATGAAGCTCAAAAAATTACAAATAAGGCAATCGCAAAAGCATTGAGTTTGCCTCCAATAAAACTTCATTGCTCCACTCTTGCGGAAGAAGCAATTAAAGCTGCACTCAAAGATTTACAAGAGCAACGTACCAAGCGCCAAATAGCGGTTGCATCAAAAAATCATGTCTCAATCAATTCATAAGGATATCGTTTCTACAGGATCGCGCTATTCTCTTTCTGTGCGCGGATTTCAAGATCGACAACCTCCAATTTCCGTTACAGATTCTGCAGCTGATAAATTTGTGATACTTATGCACAATAAACAAGAGGTTGGCATTCGCATTGGGATCACACCTGGTGGGTGTTCTGGGTTTGAATATGTTATAGAATACGCAGAATTTATTGGTAAATTTGATCAAGTATTAATTGTAATGAATCTAGAGAATGATTCTTGTGCTTTTTTACTTGTGATAGACCCTAAAGCAATGTTACATATATGTGGAGTAGAGGTTGGATATTCCGAAGGCAAATTCTCATCCGGATTTACATTTAAAAACCCAAACGAAAAAGGCAAGTGTGGGTGTGGAAAAAGCTTTTATGTATAATTACTTTCATGAATTAGGCCTTGAGATATCATTCGATTTGAATCTCAAACATTTAGCGTCTCAGTATAGAGATATGCAAAATCAAAATCACCCAGATCGGTTTTTAAATACTACAGATAAAATCGAAGCGCAAAAGAAGTCTGCGCTTATTAATATTGCATTCGAAACCCTTCAAGATCCAATCAAGAGAGCAGAGCACATCTTAACACTTCACAACATATCACTTGAAAATACTGAAGTGATGTCACAAGAAGATTTATTGCAATATATGTCTTTGTATGAAAATGTCGAAGCATATACTACAAAATCTGAGATCATATCTTTCATTGACAGAATTCATTCAATGATTTACGATCGCACAGAGCGATTGCGTGTATATTTCAGCGTGCAAGATTTCAAATCTGCGCATATAAATGTTGCACATATAAAATATCTCAATCGATTGATAGAATATACAAAAAGAAGTAACACACATGCGTCTATATAATATAGCACATCAGAAAGTGAAGCAGTTGAATGATACTGCATATGCTATAGGTATAGACTTAGGCACAACGAATTCTCTTGTGGCTTTTCACAATGGCACAGAAACTCGCACCATTGAAGTGCATCGCCAATGTCTCATACCATCCGTTGTCTCATATGATGGAGATATCGTGACTGTGGGTGAGGATGCACTTACTAAGCCTCATTGCATTCGTTCTGTGAAACGACAAATTGGTCACAGCAATACAATACCAACATCAAATGGATCCATGACACCGGAAAAAATATCTTCCGATATATTAAAGTATTTGAAAAGAGCAGCTGAACAATCTTTATCTTGTGCAATAGATAAAGCAGTAATCACTGTACCAGCATATTTTAATGAAATGCAGCGCAGTATAACGAAAAAGGCCGCTGAACTTGCGGGATTGCAGGTGTTGCGCCTCATTGCGGAACCAACTGCTGCTGCACTTGCATATGGTATGAATAAAACAGGAACATATTTAGTATATGATCTAGGGGGAGGAACATTTGATGTATCTATTCTAAAATTCGAACGCGGTGTTTTTCGAGTGATTGCAACTGGAGGTGATTCTCAATTAGGTGGTGATGATTTTGATTCTGCGCTGAGCAAGATGTTATCCATGGATCTGAAGATTGTTCGCATTATTAAAGAGCATTTATCACAATACGAGAGCTATCAATGTGATGGTATTAGCATAACTAGATCTCAATTCGAAGAATTGATTCGGCATTGGGTTAATAAAACGATTGAAATTGTCGAAACTACAATTGCAGATGCAAATCATGTAGAGCTAGATGGAATCGTATTAGTAGGAGGATCTACGCGCATTCCATTAATAGAGCAAACATTGAAAAGTAAATTTTCAAACAAGATTCTGCATGATTTAGATCCAGATCGCATCGTTGCAATTGGCGCAGCAATGCAAGCATACAACTTGTCTACCAGTAGTGGAAATCTTCTGATTGATGTTGTTCCACTTTCGCTTGGTATAGAAGTGGCAAATGGATTGAGCAACGTGATCGTATATAGAAACTCTGCTACTCCGTGCTTCCGCTCCGAACGATTCACTACTTCAGAGAACAATCAAAGCTCTATATTGATTCGCGTTCTGCAAGGAGAATATGAAATGGCGCATAAAAATAAATCTATCTCGGAATTTAAACTCTCTAATATACCTCCAATGCCAGCAGGAATGCCAGAAATCGAGGTCAAATTTAACGTGGATATGGACGGAATATTGACAGTATCTGCGAAAGAAAAGATATCTGATGTTACTCAAGAGATTGAAGTCAATCCTATATATGATCTTACAGAAGTAGCATTAGATGATATCATGACTCATTCTATAGCAGAAATGGAAGAGGATTTCCAACAGCGCTGCTTAATGGATGCCAGAGATTCCGCAAAGATTTTGATCCATGATCTTTCAGAGATACACAATATACCAAAAAAGATTCAGAGCATGATGCAAGCCTTAAATGCCTTGATACAAAATTCCAATGCAACAAAGATCACAGATATGACTCATGCTCTCAGAGAAGCATCCTCTGATCTAATGTGTGATTTTGTAAATAGAAGAGTTCAATCTGAACTTATTGGTAGAAATATTAGTAAACTTGTTGGTTTAGTAGATGGTTAAAATAATATTCGTTAAACAAGATGGTCAAGAGATCTTGATAGATGCACCAGAAGGTTTGTCTATTCTTGAAATAGCTCATAAAAATGGTATAGATCTTGAAGGTGCTTGTGAAGGATCTTTGGCATGCTCAACATGTCACGTTATAATAGATCCGCAATGGTTCACAAAACTGAAGACATCAAGTGATGATGAAGAGGATATGCTTGATTTGGCATTTGGATTGACTCATACATCTCGCTTGGGTTGTCAGATAATACTTACACCAGAGCTCGATGGCATAAGAGTGACGTTGCCAGGACAAACACGTAATATATCATTAAAGACATAGATTATGAATCAGGATACAAATAAAAAATCCCCTTCGCGATTATTATTTCTAGTAGTACTCTGTGTATGCACATTGTTCGTATATTTTGGTGTTTCACATATGATGTGCAACATCATTCATTCAAAAATCAATAAATATATAGAACAATGGAAAAACACTGGGGTTATTGTGACGCTTCCTCGTGTATCAATCAACGGAATATTTCCAATATTTAATGTGGCTCTACATAATTTTGATATTCAATTCTTAAATCCTTCTGCTGGCAATGCAGTAAAATTTAGCAATGTGAATCTAAGTTTGAATTTATTCAATAAGACTATTTATGTGAACAAGCCATTCAGTACAATCACGTCTCTTCCTATGATTCCTGGTCAATCTACGCCACAACCAGCAGAATGTAAATTCAATATTGAAGATCAAATGCTCTTCAAAATGCATTCATTTTCTCAAATCAGTAATCCAATACGTTCATTCGAATATAAGAATGGATCTATATCATGCACTAGCGCTAATCATCATAGCGGAACTATATACGTCAATACACACATAGATTCCTTTGATACATCATCTATGTGGAAAGATATAAAATGGCAAATGTCAGCTTCAGCATCAAAAACATACAAGGGAGATGGTATATCAATGAAAATTAATTCTTCGCCATCTGGAAATCGTATGTCCATCATAACACTTGAAGATGCGCGCATACAAATAAATAATATGATACTAAGAGGTAGTGGAACTGGAAGTGTATTATTCGATAGCAACGGAACTCCAGAAATGCCCAAGGGGGCACTTTCTTTGTCTTTGATGAATTACAATGCATTTTTACACCTATTGGAAACAATGGGAGCACAAGGAAAGATGCTGTCAAGCATTATAAAAATCTCTGGTAAAAAAATAGATAACCAAGTCATGGAATTCACAATCGATAACTCACAAAGTAGTGAAGCAGTAAGTGTCAATGGAAAGAGTATAATTGAAATCATAGGATCTGCGAATATGCAGAGCGCCAATGATAATAAGTAAATTAATGACTAATGCATTGCATATAATGCTGCATTGAGATTGTGTATCACCTTAAACCTCAATAATACTGTATGCAGCGCATTGGCAAATTCATATATCATTTCTTCTGTGTGTGTGTAGCATAAAGTAATCCTGATTCTTTCTTGCCCAATAGGTACTGTAGGGTAGTTTATATCCTGAACATAAATCCTATATTGATCCATAAGATGTCGCGATATTGCGGAACATATCGATGCATCTCGTATCATAATCGGAATAATATGAGAATCATTTTCTAATATCGGAATGCGCATATAGCGCAATTCTTTCTTCAACAATGCAATCTTTCTGAAGTATTCAATCCGCATATCTTGATTGCACATTAAATACTCTATACTAGCTCTACATGCTGATGTTATTCCTGGAGGTAATGATGTCGTAAAAATAAATCCAGATGCAAAATTCCTTACTGCATCTATCACTTCCGCATCACCTGAAATATAGCCACCAATTACACCAAATCCCTTGGACATAGTGCCTTGTATGATATCAACGCAGTCTTCCATGCCGCGCTCCTGAAAAATTCCACCTCCCGTTCTTCCATACAATCCAACAGCATGCACTTCATCTACATAAGTCATTGCATTATATTCCTTCGCAAGTCTACAAATCTCAGAAATAAGAGCAATGTCTCCACTCATAGAATAGACAGATTCAAATACTATCATCTTTGGTGCTTCTGGAGCTAATGACTGAAGGCATATTTTTAGATCCTTCATGTCATTATGCTTGAATATACGCTTATCGCATCCGCTATGTCTAATGCCTTCAATAATAGAAGCATGATTTTCTTGATCGGATAAGAATACCATGTTTGGTATAATCTTGCCCACAGCACTCAACGTAGCGAGATTTGCGATATAACCACATACAAACACAAGTGAGGATTCGCGCCCATGTAGTCTCGCAATGGTGCTTTCTAGCGCCACAATATCTGAATGAGTTCCAGATATATTTCTCGTCCCACCAGAGCCCACGCCCATTACAGACGCGGTCTTCATCAGTGCGGAAACAACATGAGGATGCTTCGACATGCACATATAATCATTAGTACACCACATTGTGATGTTGTCTTGCATGGAATGTGAATAAGCAATAGGAGGTCCTGATGGGTACATTTTAGAGAATTGATGAAATTCCCGATATCGATTTGCGGCTTTAATGTCTTGGATCGCGCAACGGAATTTGGATTTATAATCTATCATTCACCGATGCATTTCAAATATAAGGTATGGTATCACAAAGTATGGTAATTTGCAATTGTGCAATATATAATCATCACGTCATACAATTATTGAAAAGTGAAAATCTATACCTTATTTCTCGCCTTGTTGGTTTCCGGATGCGAAGAATCTAAAGTATGGTGGCATAACACGATACATGGAAGAGAAATAGTACCGCCTCATTCTATAGAAATAGAATACAATAAAAATCATAATGACCTGAAAATTGATACATCACTCCAGAAAATCAAAGTGAGTATCACTTCAAACACTCATTGCCATGCAATACCCAGTACAAAGAAATTGTATTTGAAATGCAATGGCATGAATTTCGGAATAAAAAATGGATTTGTATTTGCACAAAATGGAAAAGGTATATATTTGTGGAAAACACCAATTGCTCCGCATTCACATCATTCTATGCTCATATCTCGTGATGAAGTGTTGTTGAGTCATGATTTAGAGTTAACAAAGCTCAATGCACATTCCGGAAAAAAAATATGGTCCCTTCATTTACAAGATCTACCAAGGTATTTTGTCAAACATAAAGGATATATTGTTCTTTCTACATCAAGTGATGCAATATATTACATAGATGATTCGAATGGACATGTAACGTGGAAAAATGACTCCTATCAATCTCATGAGTCATTATACAAAGAACAACCCAATATATTTATACGCAATGATATTATTGTATTTGTCATTGAAAATAATGCCATTCTCGGATTTGACGCATCCAATGGGAGCGAAGAACCATCTTGGATTGTATCAATCTCGAGTATATTTTCTGATATGAACGAGATTAAATCATACAATGCTTCAGAGAACACATTGATATTAATCTCAAAACATAAAACCATAGGACTCAATATAGAAGATGGTCATATTTCATGGACTCGAAATTTTGGAACTATAACTAATGTACTGCAAGAAGGAGGATTTGCATATTATATCAATGATCATCATCAATTAATCTGCATGCAATCTGCGAGTGGAAAAATACAATGGTTCAATAATCATGTTAAATCACAAAGTGTGCATATCAATAAAAGAAAATCATGCCTACAATTATCTAATCAACCCAAATGCATTGATTTATCAAGTGGCAATATTGAGCATCACGCTATACAAAGAATATCTATTCCACGCGCAAAGTAATAATGATTGCAGTGCCATTATTACTTGAATTTAGTATCTCGATTTTTCCACCACTTGCTTCAATAAATCTCTTTGCAATCGTGAGACCAATTCCCAAGCCATCAAATCCTCGATCAAGATCATGATTTGATTGATAAAAAGCTTCAAATACATTCAAAAAATCATCCCTACAAATTCCAGATCCGGAATCTCGTATTGATATCAGAACACATTCTTGTTTCACATCAAGACACACTTCTATCCATCCATGCTTTTCTGTAAATCTTATTGAATTCGATATCACTTCTAACATCGCACGCTTAATACCGCTATAACAACCCATAGCTTTGACGTCAGGATCATATTTGCGATATATCGCAATACCCTTGAGAGCAGTTCCATCAAATGAATTCTCAATAACTTCATTCAAAATAGTAGATATATCTATAACATCTATATCCATTGATTCGCTAGATACGTCCGATTGCGCTATTTCAAGTATATTATTGATATGACACAATAATCTTTCTCCAGATTCTAATATTGCTATACCATATTTGCGATATTTATCCTCTTTGATATCGCGCGATAAACTACAACACTCAATCAATAATGATGCATATGATATTATAATATTGAGCGGAGTGCGTAATTCGTGACTGATGCAACTCAACATACTCTCCCCTACAGTCTTAATAATTGCGTCTTTATGTTCTTCATCATTATTCATCTGTAATTGCTCACTTCGTATCAAACATTCTTACATATGATACAATAAATCATGTACAAATATAATATTCATATTCATATATAACATTGTTATCACATAATCTTTCTTCATTATATGAATACTCAGTATTATGCGATCAATACCACATCTATGTACATATGGCATACTAAATCGTATAGTGCATTATGTTGAGATATAATTTTAAATGACTGAAAAAAAAGCATTATACATTGGCAGTATTATCAACATCTTGGAATGGTCTGAATTTTCCTTTTATGCGTTTTGCGCAAATGTTGTCTCTGGTGCGTTTATACCTGGTCATGATGAACATCTGAAATTGAAGCTTGTATTTCTTATTATGGCAATAGGATATCTTGCAAGGCCTCTGGGATCTGTATTATTCGGATATATTGGAGATGTATTCGGTAAAAAAAGAGCAATATTAGCATCATTGTGTATGATGAGCATTCCTACAATGGGAATTGCAATTTTACCAAAATATTCCACCATAGGAATATTATCTCCAATTATTCTCATTATTATCAGAATTTTCCAAGGTGTTGCTGTTAGTGGAAATTACGGAAACAGCTATGCATTTGTAGTCGAGCGCGCTCCAAAAAAATCCAAACACTTCGCTGGTAGCGCAGCAGCATTCGGCACAATATTCGGCATCCTGGTAGGAAGTGGAATGCACTCACTTCTTCATATGATACCCGGGGGAGAAGAAAATCCAATTGCATGGAGGGGTATGTTTGGATTGATCTCTCTTGCTGGTGCAATAATGCTAATATTTTCATACTGTAATGTCAAAGATGACAAACCCAATATACCAACAAAATCTACGCTCCCAATAATTGAATTAAGACAGTATTTGCCAGAAATATTCTGCATATGTTGCGTGCTACTGCTAGATTCAGCGGGAATATCAATGTGGTTCGTTGTGTTTCCTACGTATGTTGAAACATTCGCACACATCAGTAGCACTACGATGTCTCACATCAATACAATCAATATGTTTGTTATGGTGGCTTTTATTCTAGTGTTTGGATTGATATCTGACAAAGTATCTGGCAAGAAAGTGATGTTATTTGTAACAGCGGGTTACATATTTCTATCGTATCCGTGTTTCACATTGATTAATACAGGAAATGTAATGTCAGTATTCATGGGGCAATTTATCTCAGCAATCATGATGGGCGCATGTTATGGAGCTGCACCAGCAACAGTAGTTCTTGCGTTACCAAAACATATTCGTTGCTCTGGTGTGTCAATTACGGCAAACGTTATGAATGCCATCTTCGGGGGATTAATGGCTAATTTTGCAATCTCATTTACAGAATACTTCAATGGTTCAATGCAATATATGGCTATACCATTCACTATAATAGGATTGATGGGTCTGATTGGGATCTGGAAATTACAATCTTTAAAGATATATGATTGATGATTTCTATCATAATCTCAATTCTTTAGATGAAAAATTTTTACACTTCTTATTTACGCGCAATTGCAAAACACACGAAGCTCTTCTCTTGTACAGAAATACACGCGTCATTGATGACGAGATACTCATAGATGCAGCACGACTCTTGGAAAGATTTGTATTAATTTTATTTGATATTGATTCTTGTGCATTCATATCAGATGCACAATTGATCTCCGAATGCAAGAGACATTTCATTCAAAGAAATAAAACACAATGTACCTCTTCAGATATACAGACACAAATTGAAAAAGTTCTCAAAACATCATTTAGCGAGATACAATTCGCAAGATCCGTAACAACATGGATGACTGACCCAGCACAATATGCATATGAATTAGATGTGGCGGCACAATTTGCAGATTGGAAGTTGAAAAACAATACAGACAATTTATCTCTGTTTGACATACCCAAAAAACTTGACTATTCATCTCTAATCGAAGTAAGACGTACTCAACATGGGCATCTAATCTCAAAGTATAAAACATCTAGGGACGGATTTGATTTGACAGATCATGGCGCCACTGATATAGAATCAGAAGTACAATCGCGTTATTGTATTTTCTGTCACAAACGCAAAAAAGATAGTTGCTCACGCGGAATATATAATCAAGATGGATCAATAAAAGAATCCCCATTAAAGATTCCTTTACATGGATGTCCTTTGGACGAAAAAATATCAGAAATGAATTTATTAAAATCCAGGGGATATAATATCGCAGCATTGGCAATAGCAATGATTGACAATCCGATGTGCGCAGGAACTGGGCATAGAATCTGCAATGATTGCATGAAATCCTGCATATATCAAAAACAAACTCCTGTAAATATTCCAAAAATTGAAACAAATATACTGAAATGCGTACTCAATCTTCCATATGGATTCGAAATATATAATTTATTGTCTCTATGGAATCCATTGAAATCAGAAGAATACTTACCAGCAAAACATAATAACATCAAAGTACTTGTTGTTGGTCTTGGACCAGCGGGATATACCTTATCACATTATCTAACACATCTAGGATATGATGTGACAGCAATTGATGGATTGAAAATCGAGCCATTGCAGTCAAATATATCTGGAACTGATGAATTCGGAAATAAATGTGAGTTTGATCTAATAAAAAATATCTCAACAATCTGGGAAAAATTAAGCGAAAGAACAATATATGGTTTTGGGGGGGTGGCAGAATATGGCATCACAGCACGCTGGGACAAAAATTTTCTTAAAGTGATACGCATCATTCTTGAGCGGCGCAAGAATTTCCATATGCGCGGCAGTACAAGATTTGGAAGTAATGTCACATACGACGATGCAATAAGACTTGGATTCAAGCACATAGCGCTCTGCATTGGTGCCGGCAAACCAAACATCATTAACATCCCAAATATCATGGCGCGAGGCGTGCGTCTAGCATCTGATTTCTTAATGTCTTTGCAATTAACTGGAGCATATAAGAAAAATTCAATTGCAAATTTACAAATCAGGCTCCCAATAGTAGTCATGGGAGCTGGACTCACGGCTGTTGATATAGCAACAGAATCAATGGCGTATTATGAAATTCAGGTAAAAAATTTTCGTGAGCGTTTCTTGGATCTGAACATGGAATTTGACGATATCTTCACAACTCAGGAGGAAAAAAATATATCCTCAGAATACCTCAGACATGGTGAAATGTTGGAGAATGGTGATAAATTATCAAATTCTGCAACAATCATATATCGTAAAACGCTTCAAGATTCACCTAGTTATAGGTTAAATCATGAAGAATTGGAGATGGGTATGCGAGAAGGAGTGCAGTTCCTTGAGAATGCAAAACCTATTGAGGTGTTAGTGGATGATTTTCAACATGTAAGCGGCATTAGAGTAAAAATAAACGATGAAATACGCGATATACCTGCTAAATGCATACTTGTAGCAATAGGAACGCAATCTAATTTAATAGAAGAATACTCAGATTTTCTGGAAACATCTGGAAGATATTTCAAGCTATATGATTCTGATGAAATAGGATTGAATAAATGCTTTATTATTCATCGCTCTAAAGAGATATCCATCAGTTGCTTCGGAGATGCGCATCCCATCTACAATGGCAGCGTTGTAAAAGCAATGGCTAGTGCAAAAACAGGGTATAAGGTAATATCAAAATTATTGAGTTCACAGAATGCAATTTAAATACGAAGGGAAAGCAAAAAAAATATGGGAGATCAACGAACCTGGAATATTAGTTCAAGAATTCAAGGATGATGTTACAGCGTTTAATAATGTCAAGCATGAGATAATGCCTGGTAAAGGACAAGCGAATAACACAATCTCGAGCTTCTTAATGGACCAACTGAATCAGAAGGGCATTAAGACGCATTTTATTAAAAAAATCTCTGATAATTCGCAGAAAGTGATATGCGCAAAGACAATACGCATTGAATTTGTTATTCGAAATTATGTTGCTGGTAGCATGTGTAAGCGCATGAATATGAAAAATGGAAGCAAACTCACAAGAAGCATAATAGAGTTATTTTATAAAGAAGATTCATTGGGAGATCCATTCATCAATGATGATCACGCAGTGCATGCATTGACTCTAATCTCACAAGAAGATCTTCAATATATCAAATCCGAAACACTAAAAATAAATGATATATTAATAGGAATATTCTTAGAGATCGGTTTCAAATTCATAGATGCAAAGTTTGAATTTGGATATTCTAATGGTAAAGTCTTACTTATTGATGAGATCAGTCCAGATACCTGCAGATTATGGGATATAGAGACAAATGAAATATACGATAAAGATATATTTCGCCACGAACAAGATCGATCATTAGTGAATGCATATCAAGAAGTTGTAAGAAGATTAGGTGCATGATGGATTTCTTGGATTCACTTAATGATCAGCAACGAGAAGCCACGATCAGCACGGAAAACCCTCTTCTGGTATTGGCTGGAGCTGGTACAGGAAAAACCAAGACTCTAACTTCTAGAATTGGATATGTATTAGAATCACAATTAGCTCAACAACACGAGATCTTGTCAGTAACTTTTACCAATAAAGCAGCACGTGAAATGCAGAATAGAGTTGAGAGTCTTGTAGGTGGTCCAGTGATTGGAATGTGGTTAGGTACATTTCACAGCATTGGAGCAAGAATGCTGCGTCAAAACGCAGAACATATAGGGCTCAATAGTAGCTTCTCAATCGTAGGCGTAGATGATCAATTGAAGCTCCTTAAAAATCTCTTAGATGAAGAATTCAAAGGGTACATTAGCGAGAAAAGCACAAAAAAAGACCTTAAAAAAATATTATCTGTCATCCAGAATTGGAAAGATAAGGGATACATGCCACATGCAGTACCAAGTGAAGAATCGTATGGACAAAACAAAACTTTCGCTCTGGAGATTTATGAAAAATATCAAGCTAGATTACAAGAACTAAATGCCGTGGACTTTGGGGATATATTAATGCATTGTGTACAGATTTTCCTCAAATGCCCGGAAATACTGCAGAAATTCCAACAACAGTTTAAATACATACTCGTGGATGAGTATCAAGATACGAATTCTATACAATATATCTGGCTCAGAATGCTCTCTAAATGTCATCAGAATATATGTTGCGTCGGTGATGACGATCAATCTATTTATGGTTGGCGAGGTGCTGAAATTCAAAATGTGCTGCGATTTGAGCATGATTTTCCGAATGCGAAAATCATAAAATTAGAATGCAATTATCGCTCAACGCAGGAGATCTTGCATGTGGCTGATAAACTCATCTCTAATAACATTGATCGCCTTGGTAAGACTCTGTGGACCGATGCCAAAGGAGATAATGTACAATTCCAGGAATATTGGAATGGACGCGAAGAAGCTGCTGGAATCGGAAGGAAGATTTCAATAATCTTGAGTGATTCAGATAGACAAATAGCAATTTTGATCAGATCTGGATTTCACAGCAGAATCTTCGAAGAGCAATTTATTTCCATAGGAATAAATTATATACTTGTTGGAGGCGTGAGATTTTATGAAAGACAAGAAATTAAAGATCTAATTGCATATTTGCGCTTAGTAATAAATCACAACGATGATTTGGCATTTGAACGAGTGATAAATGTCCCAAAACGCGGTATTGGAGCCGCAAGCCTCAAGAAAATACGACAAAGCGCGCGTTCAGATGGAATTTCATGCTTTGAAGCCGCAAATCAGATGATTTTCAACAGTGAGTTCACACCAAAACTACAAGATATATTCTATAATTTTGCAATCAAGATACAAGATTGGAAGAACGAATCTGAGAATATTAGTGTCTCAGAATTAGTGACAAAAATTGCCCATGAATCTGAATATATTAAGATGTTGGAAGATGAAAAAACGGAAGAAGCGCGAGACAGAATGGATAATATCGAAGAATTGATAAATGTTTTGAAAGGATTTGACAGCGCAGAGAAATTCTTGGAGCATATTAGTTTGATTTCTGATGTGGATTCAGAATCACAGGATTCAATGCAAGTAAAAATTATGACTTTTCATGCGGCTAAAGGACTGGAATTCGATTATGTGTTCCTGCCATGTTGGGAAGAAGGATCATTCCCAAATCAGAGAGTGCTGGATTCATGCTCACAAAGTCAGCTCGAAGAAGAGCGTCGATTGGCGTATGTGGGCATCACGAGAGCAAAGCGACATTTGCTAATTAGTTACGCCAAATCACGCATGATGGGTCGCGGCATACAAAGCATGGAGAGATCAAGATTTATTGATGAGATTGTGAGTAAAGATTGACATCATCATCGTGATATATAATACTGATTCAGTATTATATTAATTTATTATGGAAACTAATGACCCAAAACTAAAAGTATTTTTCGCATTTTTCGTATCTTTAAGAGGGGCAAATGCTCGAAAAAATCAACTAAAAATGACACCGCAAAGTACGATGCAAGATTATTCTTACAAAGCATCTTTTTGCACATCAAGAAATAACTATAGGATAGCACCAGAAAAGATAGCACCAGAAAAGATAATAGAACTACTAGAGACCATCCCAGATACATGTATCAAGACATGTGAAATGGCTCAGGATGAGTGTAGTAGAAAGCATGCATCACCTCATACTCACATTCAAGTATACTCTAATGATCCTGAGATTCTCACAAAAACATTCTCATCAGATCATCTAAGATAGTGCACAAATGCAAATACTTGAGTTGCAAAAACAACGCAAGAAGTGAATTGAAATAGATTATTAATATAGTACGTGTAATATGATATTATAAATAAGATAGATTGTTTTATGATTATGCGATATGAACGATATGATGCGTTAAAGAAAATTTTGCATGGTAGAGCTAGAGATGTTGCACAGCTCATTGAAGGCGCTGATGGTTGTTCCATTTTATCTTCACCTAGTAATGTAAGTATTAATAATGTGAAATCCGCACTCTCTGAATTGACAGGCATTGAGAAAAATAAGATTACACATGCAACACAGACACATGGTAGAGGAAAGTTTGAGATTGAATTCACAATACCAATGAACAAAGAAAAATTAGTTGGTAAATTGTGCAGACCGTTGAAAGCATGTGTCCCAGATATGCCAATATCAGGCGTCACATCTGCATCTCAAGATACACAGAGGCCTGCTGCTCCTCGTCGTCCCAACGTATCACCAGTTGCCAAGGAGGGGTCATCTATATAGACTGATGAGTGCACAAATACAAATGCTCTGCTTGTGGTGAAACGCAAATTAAATGGTCCGGCAAATGCGGATCCTGTGGAGCATTCGGCTCAATCTCTGAAGTGCAATCATCCAGGAAAATTTCCTCTGGACGCGCATTGAAGCTCAGCACAATTAGCTCTGAGGCAAAAATCAACGCACGTATTGAGACAGGCATTACAGAATTCGATAAAGCAATAGGAGGTGGGTTTGTACTCGGGTCCGTTATTCTCTTAGGTGGTGGTCCTGGAATTGGAAAATCTACTCTATTAATCCAGACTACTGCGCGTCTGCAACAAAAAGGCATCAATTGTCTATATGTCTCTGGAGAGGAATCCCTAGAGCAAGTGCAGTTGAGATCCGCACGCTTGCAAGCACAAAATTCAGATGTATTGTTCTTGTCGTCCACGTGCATTGAAGATATTGTTGCCACTGTCTTGCATCACAAAGGTATTCAATTTCTCGTTATTGATTCCATCCAAACAATGCAGTCTGAAGAAGTACAATCATTCCCAGGAAGCGTGTCGCAAGTGAGAGAATGTACAATGCGACTCATTGCGTTCGCAAAAGAACACAATATTGTGCTACTTATTGTGGGGCATATAACAAAAGATGGTCAAATTGCAGGACCAAAATTGCTCGAACACATGGTGGATACAGTATTATACTTTGAAGGAGAAGGACAGTATCGCATCATACGAGCAGTAAAAAATAGATTTGGCGCAGCAAATGAGATTGGGGTTTTTGAAATGTCGAATCTCGGATTGTTGGAAGTATCAGATCCATCGTTCATACAACATTATAATCACAATGTGAGCGGCAACAGTATATTTCCAGCAATAGAAGGCACTAGGCCAATCTTGATAGAGATTCAAGCACTTACATCGAGCTCATATATGGCATCTCCACGACGCGCCGCAATCGGATGGGATACCAATAGATTGGCGATGTTAGTGGCGGTGCTAAATGTAAGATATGGAATTTCGCTCTTGGATAAAGAGATTCATCTGAATGTGACTGGTGGAATTCAAATATCAGATCCGAGTGCCGATTTGGCAATTGCCGCATCATTGATATCCGCATTAATCAACGTGCCAACACCACAGGATTATGTATTTTGTGGAGAAATCGGATTATCCGGAGAGATACGACAAGTGCAGAAGCTTAATGTGCGCTTACAAGAGGCAGCCAGGATTGGATTTAAAACTGCTGTCATCCCAGAAAAAAGCGGACAATTGGATACATGCCTTGATATCATTAAAATTGATCACATTGAAAAATTAAAACATATATTTAGCTCTTGACAAATTACAAAAAATAATATATTATGACGCAACTCAATAGAGTACGCAATTGCAATGAATATCACCGAGTCCTTGTCTTTGGATCACAATACACATGATGTTAAAGATGATCATCATACATCCATGGCGCAAGAAATTGCAATTGCGTCATTATTGATACTCTTAATATCAATAACTCTTGGAATGGCGCTATTGATAGCAATCATTGCTACGCGCCATTACGCAAAAGAGCTCACAATGCCAGAACAATTACCGTCCAAGAGCCAACACAATATAGGAGCACATGATTCAGACACAATAGCACGATGCATTGTTGCAAAAGACAATAATATATCCTATAAATATGATATATTAAATAATACATATACTTTTACGCAAAAAGATGCACAAGTTCGATCAGATGATAAACAAGTAATAATATTACTGAGCGGAAATTGCTCTTCTGGAAGGAGTACGTCTATGCTTCAAGAGTGGGGATTGCGTAACATGATGGATAATCAGCGTGATATTATATGCATTGATGCACCTGGTCATGGACAACAATATGATTCTGCAACATTTGATCAACGAAATTTGAGAGAATATATAGAAGCAACAAAATCAGTAATTGAGAAAGCTCATACAGATTATAACGGACAAGTTGATGTCATTGGTGTATCCTTGGGCGGGATGGTAGCATCTCACGCTATTGCCAAATCTGATAAATCAGTGAAATCATTTCACATGATATCCGCACCTCAATCCCCATCTGCAGTCGCATCATCTATGATGATGCAACTTGATAGCGTAATTAACACTAAGGATTCCACAATATTGACTGTATTGCTGAAAATCTCATATATACTCAATCTAGCACATTCTAACGTACTAAAATTCACGCTAAAACAATTATCTAAAGCCATTCCATCTAATATGCAATTCGATGTACCAAAAGTACTATCAAATTGCAAATATACACAACCGTTTGAGACACTAGGAATTCATTCATCTTATCGGGATGAAGTTTCATCAACGTGCACTATAGAGGAAACAAAAAACATAGCCACAAGTATGAGTTCCCAGGTAACATCTCATGTATATGAAGGTAACCATCGCGCAACAATCCAGAAAGCATTAACGGAGATATCTTCCCAATTTACACGATAATGCTGGATTTGAGCATCATATTTTCGAATCTATATAATATACCGCTGAGATCTGGTAAGATTTGTGCAAGGTATCTTATCAATAAGTAAGTTTGCATTGATGCAATAATACCAACTATTGGTGACAATACTCCATCAGAAGAGCACGAATCTAATTGCGTAGTTATTGGTATTCGAGAAAAGCAATTGCGTAAATTCTTTTGTTTATTTGATTTAAATAAACAACACTGACCTCGCATTCCTGTAGCAGCGCCATATATAAACACTTTATTCAATCGTACACACACATCATTTACAATGTATCGAGTTTCAAAATTATCACACGCATCCATCACAACGTCATATTGTGATATCAATTCCGAAGCATTCTCGAAAGTTAACTTCATATCATAATCGATGATCTCGATCTCAGAATTTAAATCTTCTGCATATTTCTTTGCAATCTTCACTTTTGCACGCCCTACATTCTTCTCAGAATATATAATCTGCCGCTGTAAATTGCACAGAGCAATAATATCATGATCTACAAGGCCTATTTTTTTAATACCCATTGCAGCAGCATGCTGCAATATGTGACAACCAAGACCACCAACACCAACTATCAAAATAGATGAAGCAGATATACTATCTTGACCTTGCATTCCGAACTCAGGCACCGCTATACTTCGTGCATAGCGCTCATATATAGAAATGGATTTCATAGAACATTACTTCTCTCCAGTAGAGCCAAATCCACCCTCACCTCTACACGTCTCATCTAAAGATTGTACAAATTCTACATTCACATGCACTATTGGAGCAATCACAAGCTGAGCGATTCTGTCACCAGGCTCAATATTAAATACCTGAGCACCTAGATTCAACAGAACAACCTTAATCTCTCCCCTATAATCACTATCTACAGTACCAGGAGAATTGAGAACAATCACCCCTTGATTCAGCGCAAGTCCAGATCTCGATCGTACCTGACCCTCATATCCTGTGGGAATTGCAATCTTCATTCCAGTTCCCACTATAACTCTCATCATTGGCTCAATCGCTACATGCTCTACTGAAGCAAGATCCATACCGCTGCTTCCAGCTGTTTGATATTTCATTTCAGTAGAAGGGAACTCTCTCGAAGCGCGCAAAATCAAGGATCTCGACATAAGATTACTCCTTATTGTCATCCTCGTTTTCATCTTCAGCAAATCCCTGCATAAGTTGATCAATGACATTTACCAGAGAATCAATCTTGTCATTTAACACTGAAAACTTAGCATCCACATGCTTCTTAGTCTCATCGCTAGATTGCGCAATCAATTCTCCTAAGCTCGGACGATTCTGATCTCTTGGTGGCCTACTACCAAAACCACCGCCTCTTCTGTCACCTCCTCCGAAGCTTCTTCTGTCACCTCCTCCGAAGCTTCTTCTGTCACCTCCTCCTCTTCTATCGTTTCGATCGCCGCCTCGATCCTTGTATCCAAACCTATCGTTTGATCCCATCGAATCATCATCAAACACCACTTAACACCATAAATAAAAACATATCATATATGAAAGATATATATTATCAATCCTTAATAAAGTAAAATGGAATTCGATAAATCAAATAACGCATCTCTATGCAGAAAATCTTCTGATATAGATAAATGCGCATCACTTATATAATCCTTTATATGTGCAATATATCGCTCCAGTGGTATGTAATGGATAATTTCTCGAAATACTTTTTGCGATCTCTCTTGAAGAGCTCGGCGATATAATTCAGGATGTTGTGCACGTAACAATATCAAAGGAAGAGTGATCTTACCTTCTCTAAAATCATCTCCAGGATTCTTACCAAGATGCGCTTGACTACCCGTATAGTCTAGTAAATCATCCATCATTTGAAATGCAACGCCAAAATTCATGCCAAATGTTCTAGCATTTGCACGATCTCGCATAGACGCATTCGCACAGATCGCACCTATCTCACATGCAGAGGCAAATAATTCTGCAGTTTTACTCGTGATAATCTCCAAATATTCCTTATATTGAATCTCATCATCAATCATGAGTTGATGCAATTCTCCGCGTGTTATAACCTCTGTGGCGCGAGCAATTACAGTCAACATATCAAGATTACCAAGCTCTACTAATTTCTTAAACGCTTGACTTAATAAATAATCACCCATTAATACGCTCGCTTTATTACCAATCGTTGCATTTGCAGTACTTACTCCACGCCTCATATCACTGTCGTCCACTACATCATCGTGTACTAATGTAGATACATGTAGCATTTCAATTGCAGCTGCAGCTCTGATGTAGTGCAGTTCATTTCCCCCTAAACTCTTTGCAAATAAAATAAGCAACATAGCTCTAAGCTTTTTGCCAGGAAATATCAGAGGAGCCAATACTGCTGAATGCACTGGAACATCTATATTGATGGTTTTTAATTCTTGCTCTAGCAATCCTAAATCATAGGACATTTTAGATCTGATGTCATTGAGATTCATATATCCTAGAAATAAAAATAAGAAAACATGGAATACGTGAACCACATTAATATACTCAATGGAGCTCCGTATTTAGTAAAATCACTAAATTTGTATTTACCGTGAGATGTGACTAATAAATTTGTCTGATATCCTATAGGAGTCATAAATGCACAGCTTGAAGCAAATATAACAGCGTATATGAACATTCTAGGATCGGCATGCATCTTGTCTGCTAATTTCAATCCAACAGGAGCGAAAATCAATCCAATAGCATTATTACTCACGAACTCGTTGCATATCATAATCATCGCAAATAAGGCGCTCATAGCAATTTTTGGATCATGAATAGAAATATGCATAAATATAAAATCTAAAAATGAATCAATCGCACCAGTCTCATATAACGCAGAACTCAGCATGTATGAAAAACTAATCATAAAGAATACTTTCGGATCCACCGCTTTAATCAAATTGCGCGCATCAATACACTGCAATGCGCACATCACAGACACCCCACAAAACAAACTCACCGGTAAAGCCAATGTACCAGAGACAGATAAACCAATAGTAATCACAAAAACGCATAACACTTTAATGATATTCCATTTAGATGGAAGCTTTTCATCTCTACATTCTAGCAGCGCAAATTCTGATATACCTTGCATTCCAGTTGAAATATCACCCAAAACCAACAGCACATCCCCTGCTTTAAGACGTGCACGAGATATATCAGTTTTTTTTGATCGCCTCACACCTAAAATATGAATTCCAGATCTCTCAATCAGATCAATGTTCTTGATCTTCTTTCCAATAAGTTTAGAACCAGGTAAGACAATGATCTGCATGAGTGATATATTGGCTACATTCATCCTAGACACTACACCAGTTTCTCGTTTCACGAGCGCAGAATTCTTGTCTATAAAGGAATATATATGATCAATACTTGCACTCAAGCACAACAAATCATCTTCTTGTAATACAGTATCTGAATCTATTAGAGATTCTGAATCTCTCCATATGCCCTCAATCGATATTGCTTCTGACATATCATGAAATAACTCTTCTGCATTTCTATCAAGCAGCGCAGAACTCTGTTCAATTTTTATAAAACAATCAAACACCGCTTTGTCATCTACATGAGGAGCGTTATCCCCTTCTGTATCTGGTAATATCATTGGCATTACGAACAACACATAAATCATTCCCATGGCACACATAACTGCACCAGGAAATATGAATGAAAAAATCTCCAGTCTCTTGTATCCCAATTCAACAAGTTTCTCACTAATGAGAATATTAGTACTATTACCGATTAAAGTAGTCATTCCTCCGAGGATAGTGGCATAAGACAATCGCATCATCACTTTTGATCCAGCAATCTTTGTGCGATTTGCAATCATCAACATTATCGGTATAAACATCACAACAATCGGAGTGTTGTTTGTGATCGTACTAATAATGCATGCAAACAATAAGGCTTCAATAATAAGTATTGTGCCATTTTTTAATCTAGATTCATCTAAGAAGCTCCTAACAACAACATTCAATACGCCACTTAACATAATTGCGCGACACATTATTAACATCAACACTATGCTCACCAGTGCAGTGTTGGATAGACTGCGCAATAAATCTGAATATCTCAGAATGTGATGTGCATTCTCAACTGGAAAGATTGAGAAAAAACCAATCAGAGCACCCATTCCCACCACAGAAATCAATTCAACTGGATATTTATTTAAAATATATGCACATATACTCAATACACATACAATACCAGAAAACCAAGCACCTAATGTATTGCACGATGATGCATCTATCAGAGAGTGAAGACTTCCCACAAAAATTTCTCAGTGTATTCTATATACTGTATATCTTAGACATATCATGGCAAGCTCTGCTTCATTTCGTGGCACCTCTGTTGCATTTTTTTTACTATCTATGCTTGTAGTGCTGTTGATATCAGTTGGTGGAATAACACGATTAACAGAATCAGGATTATCGATCACTGAATGGAAACCAGTAGTAGGAATTATGCCACCCACTAATACACAATCCTGGGAAAACGAATTTGATAAATATAAAGAGACGAATCAATATAGAATCCTCAATTCGGACATGACTCTAAGTGAATTCAAGAAGATATATCTAATGGAATACTCTCATAGATTGCTAGCGCGATCTCTCGTTATTGCATTTTTTGCAGTATGGATATTATTGCGCAAAAATCGAGGATTACATAAAATGATGTTTATATCTCTAATTCTAATACTCTCGCAAGGTGTGATGGGATGGATCATGGTCAGAAGTGGACTCAATAACACACACATACGAGTGAGTCAATATGGCTTGATGGGACATTTTACACTCGCATTGGGCCTACTGAGTGTGTTCTGGTACGAAGTTATAAGAAATATAAAAAGTGATTTTAAATCTAGTGCATTATATACAATTATATTCTTCTTGATATGCATTCAAATGTTATTTGGTTCAATCAATGCAGGATTGAAATCAGCATTAGTATATAACACCTTTCCATTAATGGATGGAGACATGATTCCGGATGGAATGTTCAGAATTAATCCAATATGGAGGGATTTATTTGAAAATGTCATCACTGCACAATTTCTACATCGAGTAAATGCAATCATTGCATTTATATTATCATACCTTGCACTCATATTGCATCGCAACAAAATATCCTTAATTCTTGCAGCATCTATTACTGCCCAATTCGCATTGGGAGTCTTCACTGTTTTATTTGTTGGAGAAATTCACATAGGAATATTGCATCAATTATTCGGGGTGATATCTTTTCTTTGTGCGTTGAGCGCTATAATACTTACAAATAAATCATCCAATGTACTTGATAGTAAGCTTACTAACTAAATCTGGCCTCATACATTGAAATATCGCAGCAACCGCTGAATGCTTCATGCTCTTCAATACTCTCACTACATTTTCCACTTCCATATTACTCATAACGCTCGCAGCATCTTTAGGCGCCATTTTCTGATATATCACAGATATTCCATTCAGATTCTCTTTTTCATATTCATCATGCTTCTTGATCAACTTGGAAAGTTCATCGTGCATTTTCTGCATGGCAATGATTTTATTATCCAAATTCATCATTGATGCAGATATCATTTGCTCCGTCTCTTTCAATTCATGCTCCTTTGTATCTAAAAATTCCTTTTGCTTGGACAATTCTACAAATAAAGCATCATCATCCTTGACATTCGTTTTGATAGCATTTGAAACTTGTTGCACTTGCATCATATCATCTATCGCTGCGGGATTGCGCTGAAGATCTGAGAAATACAACAAAAACACCGCAGTCATCACCGACACAGAAGCAATGGAAATCGAGACAATTCGAAACATATACGTTAATGCTCGCTGCTTTTCATATCCAAAGATCTAACTTTATTTTCCACGCGAGCCAACTTTTCTAAAGTAGACAATAATCGCTCAGATCTCTGAAGTAAGAATTCCATTTCGTATCGCAATGTCACACCCTTATCAATAGAAGATTCCAAGGATGTGTTATGTCGATCAAGCTTTACAAATAATGCGCGCAAATCCGACTCCGCACCATCAACACTATCTCGTATCAATTTCGAAAGTTTCTGTATTTTTATAGGAGATATCCCAAGCTTCTCAATCTTAGAAGACATATAGAAGCAGCTCAATATATTTATGCACAATAAAATCACCAATGCAGCAGACAAAAACACTCCAAGTACAATCATAAGCCCAATACCCTATTTACCTTAATTGCAAAATTATCTCCCATCGTACCTATTGTACATTGCATTACTCTCGCACTAGCAATATTCACATTCACATCAGATGAGTAACCAATTTTAATTGTATCACCAAGCTTCAATTGCGCAACGCCTCCAAATTTCATATTACCAGACAATGAAACATGCATCATTGCGTTGTTCTGCAATTCTGCCATATTAACAGCACATACGATTTTCAGACAATTAAATAATTTCTTCGAAATTGCAATCTCCAAAAATTTTTCACCATTTGCCAATGTAATGGGAATCAATACCAAAGTCTCATTGCTCGTGATCTTATCTACAATCTGTAAATTATAATCTCTCTTGGAGCTGTCGGTGTGCTGCATTAGGATATTCAATATAGAATTCATAATCCTACATATTATCACAGACTCGACATGCGTTAGAGCGCTTCCACTTTGCTTGTCATATCCCAACACAATCTTCAGTATCCATGCAACAGAGGAATGACTCATAAAAAAAACGCCTTCAACGAAATCAGCACAGAGATTTTCATCAATAACGAGACTAGACGGTGTAACAATATAACAAGCAGAATGTTTACGTATAGAGATTTTCTGATCGAGGAATGATTCCGATGCATTTTCAAGAGCGGAATAAAATTTTGTGATGAGTTCTGTAAATTCACTATTCTGTAATCTAACTCGTGATAATGATTCCATCTAACTTACCAATAATTCTTGAATAAACACACTTTGCACAACATTATCTTTGCCTATAACATCATTGATGTGCTTTGCAATGCCATGTTTAATTGCAACAATAGAGCGACGATCAATGACATCGCTTGATCTCAAACCACGCAAATATATGTTCAATGCATCAGTAATTTTTGCATCATCGCGTTCGATTAATTTCGCATCTCTAATATCTTGTAACTCAAGAGCAAATCTGATTTTTAGGAATTTGGACCCAGAATCCGATTGCTCATCCAAATTCAATACCATATCATGAAATTGATGGATGCCACTCTCAATCTTCACCATTTTAGCATCTTTTTGATGATTATTAATATCATCATTCTTTTTCATAAAGAAAAAATAACCTCCCGCTCCCGCCACACATACTACAACAAATGCAACAATGATAGGCAGCATACGTTTATTCATCTAATCTTGGCAATACCAATACGTGTATATCACATCTACATATACAGTCAATCATTAACTAAATCTTGAGCTCTGCGCTTAAAAGCAGCGAGCATTTTGCTATGAATGTCACCAGACATTGAGTTCACGATATTATGTAGAATGGGATTTTTGAGCTTAAATCGAATACTGAACTCTACACAAGTCGTGCTATCATTTATACGTATAAATTTCCACTCATTGGCAAGAACTTGAAATGGACCATCAATCGAACGCACATATATATACGCTTTACCATTACGCGGAAATTGATATTCAATATTCGAAATGTAACTACTAGAGATCATACCAATTTTTGTATGCACCTTAGCTTTCATTTCGTTCTCTTCGCGCTCCAATATCTCAATAGATTCACAATTTGGCACAAATTCAGGATATCTTTCGATATCCAATACTATACCAAATAAATGCTCTATACAGTGATTGAGATTTTCTGAATGATTGAATTCAATCATGACATAATAGATTGCAATCTGCGAGAACGCATTTCCTCAAAATCCTCTGATGCATGATATGAAGAACGAGTAAGTGGACTTGATGCTACCATCAAGAACCCCTTACTAAGCGCAATTTCTTTGTAATGCTTGAATTTATCCGGATGAACATACTCCTTCACAATTGCATGTTTTGGAGTAGGTTGAAGATATTGACCAATCGTCATGAAATCAACATCCGCTGAGCGCAAATCATCCATCACTTGCTTTATTTCAGATTCGCGTTCTCCGAGACCCAACATGATACCAGATTTGGTGAACATATGCGGATATTTCTGCTTTACAATTTTCAACAGATACAAAGAGTGAAAATATCTAGCACCTGGCCTGATCTCAGGATACAAACTCGGTACAGTTTCAATATTATGATTGTATACATCCGGCTGCGCATCCGCAACAGTAAGAATTGCATCATCCTTGCGGCGGAAATCTGGGGTAAGAATCTCGATCGTAGTATCCAGACACTTGGATCTAATAGCGCGTATACACTGTACAAAATGCTGCGCACCTCCATCTTGTAAATCATCACGATCCACAGAAGTAATCACCACATGTTTCAAACCAAGCTTTGCAACCGCTGATGATAATTCATGCGGTTCATTCAAGTCTAATGCATCAGGAATGCCAGTAGCGATGTTACAAAAACGACATGAGCGAGTACAAATATGACCCATAATCATAAATGTCGCATGCTTGCGATTCCAACATTCTCCAATATTTGGACATGCAGCTTCCTCGCATACGGTCTTTAACCCACCAACTCGCGCAACATCCATTGTATCACGAAACACAGCACCCTGTGGCGCTTTCACTCTCAGCCATGACGGCTTGCTGGACACTCCAGTATCAGCAGCATAATTTAAAACCTCAGACCAAGCCACACATGGAAACGCTATACACTAGTACATTGTATCATCAAATTGTATTTACACACAACCAATGCCTACGCACTCGCAGCACTCAATGATTTCTTCACTTGTCTGCGTAATCTCTGTGCCATCGGTGTCAAATCCTTAGCATTTCTAGTAGAGAGATATCCATCAATTCCACCATGTTTATCAATTGTGCGCTTTGTTTTATTGGATATTTTAAAACGCATTTCTTTTCGCAATGCATCACTCTTGACGGAAAATAAACTAAGATTCACATTAAAGCATCTCCTTGTCTTGCGATTAGAGTGTGAAACATTATTCCCAAACATCTTCTTATGTCCGGACAATTCACATATTCTTGGCATGTCAAACTACTTTCTAATGTATTAACAATAACAAATCTATATCAATCGATCAAGTCACTCTGGTATTTGATACATTCACAATAGGAGCGGCTACCAATATGTGACGTATTGCGCGTTGTTGACTATTAAACAACTCCATATCAATGCCATTAAGCTTTCTCATGGAGGTAACAGTGACACTCAGTGGATCAACATTGGAGCGATTTTTCAAAATCTCATAATGAAGATTTGGACCAGTAGTCATTCCAGTTGATCCAACATAACCTATTACATCTCCACGATGCACATATCCGCCGTGCATCATATTATTATGAAATCCTCTCATATGCCCATATAACATGGTATAATGAGAGTTATGATGGATTGCAATGAGATTTCCATATCCATTTCTCCATCCAATAAATTTTACAATACCACTTGCTGTCGCATACACTCTCGTGCCCTCTGGAGCAGCAAAATCTACGCCTCTGTGCATTCTTGCATAACCCAAAATGGGATGCTCTCTCATTCCAAATCTAGATGAAATGCGACCTCCTTCAACAGGAAATCTCAAGAATTCATTACTAACACTCATGCCATGATCATCAAAATAACCCTTCTTCCCACCTCCTGTAACGTATCTATATACAGCATATTTTTTTTTGCCGAACCTTAATTCTGCATATAAAATACCACCGTCATGCACAAAATCTCCAGCATTGTCAAAAAAACGCTCAAATAATACGTCAAAATGCACATTTGCTCTCATATCATGCTTCACGTCTATGCTGTTGCTATATAGATTTACAAGTTTCATCACTAATTTCTCTGACATTCCAACATGTAAAACACTTGAAAAAAGATTGGATTTTACATTTCCAGATGCTCTGAAAATTTGCTTATGAAGCTTTACAAATTCCTTCTTGGCACTAAATTTTGCATCTGAAATCTTATGCACGTGTATTCTATTAGATGCGCTAATATAAAAATACAAATCCCCAATATTGTCACGCAAAATATATTGACCAGATCTAACGTGAGCAACGTTATACACATTACCAATCTCTTTAATAAGGGAATAAGACTGAGATTTCGTCATACCAGATCTCCTGAGTAGGCTATACATAGTGTCTCCTCTATTGCATTCTATTCTCTGATTATAGATTCTTCTATGCTCATGTTGGGGTTTCATCATTATGTTGTGCGCGCTCTTGATATCATTGCGATGCGCAATCTCACTAGGAATTACATGCATCGGTTGCACCTGAGGGCGTTGATAATAAGTCATCCATATCACAGCACTCATTGCGCACAATAACGCTACCACAGGACCAATGATGTATATTGCCAAACCTTTCATACTCTAATGCTCTTTGTACAGACTTGTAAATTTTGTTGTATTAGAATCAAACCCAAGATCTACACTACCAATGGGCCCATTCCTGTGCTTAGCAATGATCACGCTTGCTTTGCCACGCGCTGATTCCATGCGCGTCTGCCACTCAAGATGTTTCTCTGTACCCTCAGTAGGCTCTCTACGTCTTTCATAATATTCTTCACGAAATATAAACATCACAACATCAGCATCTTGCTCAATGGTACCAGAATCTCTCAAATCAGAAAGCTGTGGTCTTTTGTCATCTCGTTGTTCGACCATTCTCGAAAGCTGTGACAATGCAATAATGGGAATATTCAATTCTCTAGCAATGCTCTTTAAACTTCTAGTGATCTCAGATACTTCATTCACCTTATTGTCAGAGTATTTACCATTCGCACGAATCAATTGAAGATAATCTACAAAGATTATACCCAAATTATGCTTGCGCTTCATTCGGCGAGCAGAAGATGCGATGCTAGCAATGTTTGAATCAGGAAAATCATCAATCAATACTGGTAATTCACATACTTTTCTACTCGCTTGCGCAATACTATAAAATTCATCTTCATCTATATGTCCAGAATATATCTTACTTGCACTCACTCCCGATGCGACAGATAACATGCGCATTGCAATTTGCTCAGATGACATCTCAAGCGATATCAGCCCAACAGAGCGATTATCGCCATCATTTTGCAAAGATGTTGCAGCATGCACCATAATATTGGTAGCCAATGATGTCTTACCCATTGATGGCCTTGATGCAAGAATCAGAAGATCTGAGTTTTGCATTCCATTCAATAATTTGTCAATATCTGGAAATCCAGTTGTTATGCCTCGTATCTTGCCCTTATTCTTGCACGCTTCTTCTGCGATCTTAAGAGCACCAAGTATAGAATGTGATACATTAGCAAATCTCGGTGCACCTGGCATCACTTGCATCAATTCTCGCTCTAAATCCACGATATGCTCAGATGCTTCTATGTCTGGACGCGAATATAGACTTTTGAGACCTTTCTCATACATATCCACAAGCATTCTTTTGAGATATAAGCTTTGTACCAATTTTGCAATATGCTCTACATCAGTCACTAAGTAAGCGTTCTTCATGATTGCATTCATGTATTCATATACATCATTCTCGTCGTCATTTGACACTTCCTTACTTACGATTCCCCTCAATGTCACAGGACTAGCCACTAAGTTACGATTTACAAGTCTACATATATGCTTATATAGCAGAGCATTCATAGCATTAGTAAAGCTCTCTTCGTTCAAGATATCATTCACAAATCCAAATTTTTCATTACTCAATAATATTGCACCCAATATTAATTCCTCTGCTTCAACGTTAGATAAACCTCCGTTGCTTTTCTCTGTATTCACGATTCATGCAAGCTCCATCACAACAGCATACCATCGGTCAAGTTTACACACAATTCCTCATGTGCATAATTGATGAGCCACTTCGTAAGTCATGCTCGTTATTTATGAAGTGTCATATCACGATTTAATAAGGTGTTAATTTATGTCCGATTTAAGCAATAATTTACAAAAACTTCTATCTTGCGAAGTGTATGCAAGATTAACTTATATGAAAGTTGGAGCATTTATGGAATCTCAGAATTTCAAAAAAGCCGCAACAGACTTTAAAAATGAATCTCAAGAAGAAGCAGTACATGTAGCAAGAGTATTAGATCGAATGTATGAACTTAACATTAACTCAAGCATGTCATGTCCACAGGATTTTGTAATCGATCCAAATCTCACTTCTGATAGTTTTATTGATATGCTCAAAAAACTCCTAGAAATGGAAAACTCTGTTATCACTCTGTGTCATGCTGTCATTGAATCTTCTGACTCTGATTCTGTCACTAAAGCATTAATCGAAGAAATACTATCAGATGAAGAAAAGCACAAAAGAGATCTTGAAAATGAAATTAAGATGCACAAAATCATTGGTGAACAGAATTATATGAACAGATGGATATAGGACGATGGTGGCTTATCATACCCTAGATATCTTTGTACAAATCCTGCCTCTGTATATTAGTATATTTATTGGTAGGATTTCATGCATAAAATTTGGACTCGATCAAGGATCTTTGTCCAAATTTATGTTCTATATGCTTTATCCGCCCATTGTGTTCAATAGTACACTCAAGGTGCATTTGAGTTCTCAAGTACTAACACTTCCTCTTATTAGTTTTTCTATAGCATCTATCATATGCTTCTTGGTGTATAGATATGGGCATGTATTATTTGAAGAGCAGTCACGCAGTATATTGGCGTTTGGCTCTAGCACGGGAAGTGCTGGTTTCTTTGGATTGCCAATCGCTCTCACATTATTTGATGAACCGACGGTTCACAAATACATAATATGCTTCCTTGGATTAATGGTATTTGAAAATAGTTATGGATTCTATGTCGCGGCGCGTGGAACATTATCTCGATCAGAAGCATTAATGAGGTTTGCAAAAATACCCACACTCTATTGCGCCGTTCTCGGATTTCTCCTGAATTATCTTGGATGGTCTATGCCATCTTTCTTAAATGATATGATGACAAATTGTAAAGGGACATACATATTGCTTGGCAGTATGATGGTGGGTATCGCAACCGCTGATGTCAAGCTTGGAAATTCCATTCGCTTAATAAGAAAAGATGCTAGATATCTAGCAGTGATTGCCATCATGAAATTTGGAGTATGGCCCGCCATCATAATGATGTTGGTTACAATCGATGAGCATGTCACTCATTTATACAACGTGGAGATATATAATATCCTAGAATTAATCGCCATTATACCAATGTCACAGACAAATATTATCCTTGGACCAATACTGAATTACACTCCTGAGCGCTCTGCTAGAGTGAGTTTATCGGTTCTTGTGAATACATATTTAGCAGCTCTATACGTACCCATCATTATACCTCTTATCTTTTAAAAAGTTTTCATTCCTCACTCTAAATCAATGCTGTAGCTTATAGCGGCTTAGTATTTCAAATCCCATACTAAAGCAATGCGATAAGAAAACAGCTAAACATCACCCTATTTTAAACAAGGAAGAATCATGAATACCGATAATTTTAACACACAATTCGCACCAAATGTATCATACAATATATCTAATACTACACTCGCAGAATTAGTGCCGTTCACAACACAAAGCACATACGGTATTGATAATTCCGCATTTGAAGAATTAAGTGAGTATATCAACAAACATCCAGATATAACTCGAGATGCATTATTAATGCAAAGTAACAATGCTTTGGCACAAAAAACAATGTCTTGTAGACCATTAATAGGTCTTTTCATAGGTAATTTGATCTCACAAATACATAACTCACGCACTGTTATGAATTATGGCGCATATAGAATGAATCTTGCACCTATGAAGGCACAACAATATAATTCACAGCAAAGATGGTTATGGGACTATTCTTATAACACTAAAGAGTCATGCAAAGCATACAACATTAACACAAATCATAAACATCTTGAATGTGCAACATCATACATTCCCAGTCAAGGCAATGGGAAAGGCATTACAATCGCTGTCATAGATACAGGAGTTGATGCATCACATCCGGATTTGCGGGATAATATAATACAGCAAATTGACACTACAGAGGAAAAAAATAATATTGACGGCGCAGGACATGGTACTCATGTTACTGGGACAATTTGTGGCAATAGTGAGAATTTCAAAGGCATGGCCCCAGAAGCAAAGATCATTTCAATAAAAGTCTTAAATCGCAACGGATCTGGATCGATGGGAGCAATTGTCAACGGAATGGAAGAACTCATCTCGATTAATAAGAAACGCATAGCAGCAAAAGAACCAGTAATTGATCTAGCTAATTTTTCACTTGGTGCTTCAGAAGAATTCAAATGGGAAGTCGATTCATATGGTGGCGCAGTACCAATGGGTTACATAGATCATAGCACTTCATCTCACAAAAGAGATCCCAAATTAGATGCCATATCAGGAACCTTCAAGACGCTATCGAGTCTATTTAGCACATTGAGTGCACAAGGCACAATGTCATTTTGTGCAGCAGGTAATTCTGGTGCCGCAAGAGGAAAATTCAATGCTTATCTTGGATATCCAGGAGGCTTAAGTAGTACAATAGCTATTGCTTCATATTCTCTTGATGACATAGAAAAACCAGCACCTTTTAGTTCGCACGGCAGTGTGTTTGGTAGGCCAAACTTCGCGTCATCTGGTGAAAGAATATTCGCCACATATCCCCTACACTTGCATGATGATTCATCCCAGGGCACGGGATATGCATTACTGAGTGGTACATCAATGGCCACTCCCAGTGCCGTTGGGTATATTGCAGCGTGTTTCTCTGCGCTTGGAAGAGCGCAACTCAATAGATTGTCATATACTGATAAATTAATTTTCCTCAACAGAATGACTCTCCCTCACAAAAGATTCACTGGTCATTTGGATAAAGATCTGGGACGTGGATGCTTCAACAGCTTTAATGGCAATTTGCCAGATCCAGAATTCCTAGATCATTATCTATCAGGAATACAAGAGAAATAACAATAATACTCACTAAAAATGAACACCTATGCAATCTTGCAACAATCATGATTTCTCATGACTTGTTTATCGTGTATTCTTGATGTAGCATCGGTGTGTCTGATGGTTATAGCGGAGTTGAAACACTCGATCCCATTCCGAACTCGGTCGTGAAACCCTCCAGCGCCGATTGTATTGTATCTTCGTGATATGAGAGAGTAGGTCACTGTCAGGCTTATTGCGTTCTTTCATTATTTATACTATCACTTGTTGTTGTTTTGTTCTTCTGTGGACTTACTTACTGACTAATGCTTGTTCGAAATCCGGAGTATCAAGTCTGATTGGACTTATATTCGATTCCGATGACACAATTAATACGATATTGCGTATCTGAGGAAATATTTCTTTCTGAATGTCACAATAGCAATTGCGCTTCAGATCGTCAGTATTCATATTCTCTGATACAATCTTCACTCTAGTAAGATATATGAGATCTATTACGAATACATTTGTCCCATCATAATGCAATTTCAGATCAATCTTTGTTCTCACATCAAATATATCTTCTCCTCTGGAGGTTACATCAATATTGAATGAAGAATCCAATTGTGGATTCTTATCTTCATATTCATGTAGTTGTATATCATGATTCCTCTCAACCGATAAATCCTCGATATAAGACAACATATTTTCCTTCATAAGAACCCTCACCACATTCATACAGTTGGGAATTGTAATTCTATATGTATCTCATGTCAAACCACTCTATGATCTACATGTGTATTCTAGAGAACAATCAATAGCACGCAATCTCACGTATCATGCATAGTTTTACTGGATTTAGATTGTAAGATTGTGATATTGATGTTTTCATAAGATGATCTTTTGATGCGCTCTAGAAATTCCTGACAATACAAAAATATAGCATACATTGAGCCAATCATCTTGTGTTCTTCTGGAAAAAATGCTAACTCTATATTATGTACTCTCAAGGATGTATATTTTAGGTACTGATGTACAATTGTCACAGAACTTTAAGTGGAGTCCATTAGTACAATTAATCCTATATCAGTTTATATTTCCATGATTAGTATCCTTGCTTTAGCAATTGTATCTTGCGCTATATTTCTCATGTTATTTGAATCACTTGGTAAAGAAGAAAATAATATTAACGTCAAAACTACCAAGATATTGAAATATGCAACAATAATTGATGATGAAAATCATCAATCAAAAGAACATCTTACGGAATTCGAAATACAGGTACGAAAAACAGACAAGGATTTCTCATTATCGAATTTCATTCAAAAATGCAAATTAGCATTTGAGATTATTATGACTGGATTTGCAGAGAATAACATAGGAGAGATTTCTGAATTAATGACAAATGAAATAAAAGATCTGTTTAATCAAAACATTCAAGAGCGCAATAATAAGATATTGCATCTCACACTTGTTTCTGTATCAGATCCTGAAATATTATCCACTAATATCAAAAATAATATTGCATATATTGAAATTAAAATTCATTCTCTGCAAATGCTTCAATGTTCAGGCGAGAAAGACGTGACAGATACATGGACTTTTAAGAAAGAATTACGTCTGAAAAATCAATCCACATGGATCCTATGCTCCACTTCCAGCAACAATCAATCGTGATCTCGCTATACGCCTCACAAGAGAGAACACTATTCCAATTGAAAACATCCCCGACAATGTCGAAGATCCTCCATAGCTCACGAATGGAAGAGTCATGCCTTTCGTGGGAAACACACCAATACTAACACACATGTTAATTGCAGATTGCATCGCGATCTGCGCGGTAAGTCCATGCAAAGCAATCATTTTAAATCCATCTGCACTTGTAGTGATGTAACTCATCAATCTCAACACGAATGCTGCATACACAAATAGCACTAGCATACAAAACACAATACCTAATTCCTCTCCAATCACTGCAAATATGAAATCAGTATGAGAATCAGGGAGTAAGTATTTCACTGAACCATTTCCGATGCCCTTGCCAACAAAATTCCCACTCTTAAGAGATTCCAATGCCTTTGTAACTTGATAGTTTTTCTCTGGATGTATAAATTTATCAATCCGATGCTGTATGTGTGGAAATTGAAAGTACAACAGTACAACACATAAAGAGAATGCTATCGCAAATGCAATGACATATCTCGTATCAATTCCAATCACAAATACCTGAGATGCCCAAATGCATGTAATCAGCAATAACATACCAAAATCTGGCTGTAACATAATAAGTATTGCAGTGATTGCATATGATAATATAGCAAATAAGAATTGCTTCTTCTCAAGAAGATATGCTGTGAATATAGCAAAAACTGGCTTCATAAATTCCGATGATTGCAATGATAATCCAAAGATATATATCCATCTTCTAGCACCTTTGTTCGATACTCCAACAAGAAGCGTTACAATCAATAATCCGAGTATTGTAAAAAAAGCATATATAGAGAGTTGTTTTAGTTTATTATATGGGATCGTTGACATAAAGCACATTAATAATAAACCCATCACTGTATACGCGATCTGGTGTTTTAAAAAGTAATAATCCGGCATTCCAATTCTCTTGGCTACAGCATAACCAGCACTTGCGATCAGCACTAATCCGGTACCATGAAGGAATAATATTAGCAATAGCAATATTTTGTCGAGTGATTTCCACCAATTATATATATACATCTCTCATGATCTAAAGACTCAAGATATTCACATATTTGATTTCTATTCTAGGATTGATATTTCGCACTGATCTTTTAATTTTCACCTTGATCACACCTTTGGTAATATTGCATTTCTGATATACAAAATTACTGCCATTTTTGTCTGAGTATCTCACTTTAACAAAAATAAATCTCGGTAATAACTTCTTTGATTGAATTTTCGCAGAAATAACCGTCATCTCATCATTTGGCTCATATATATCATTCACAACAATACCCAGTGTTGGATCAATATACGCAGCGTTATATATATAGCCAAATATATCATTTCCACTTACAGTGGAATACATTGATAGTGCAATGATGGATAGTACAACGCATGTGAAATATGACAATGCATTTAAAAAACACTCCTTAACACTGGAGCAATGATGATTGCGCTTCTCTTGATAAACCCATTCATGCTTACATACACCACATCTAATTTTTTTATTACGAGAAATATTTTCAATCTGATATTCGGCATCACAATTATTGCATTTGATTGACTTCATATTGTAGGAGTGCAAAAATCGATTATGGAGCTATTCCGTATAAATGTCTATGTAATATGGAAATGTATGAATGCACAAGAATTAGAAAATGCAATACTTGAGGTTTATGACAATAAAGATGCAGATCCTACTAGCGACCAATTAATTGCTCTGAAAGAAGTCAATAAAAAAATCATGTCTGGAGAATTACATGCTGTAGAGCAAGATCAAGAAGGAGATTGGCATGTACAAGAATGGGTCAAAAAAGCAATTCTATTAAATTTCAGAGTCAATCAATGCGCATTGGTTTCAGGAGGTCCTGACGGTCATGATTGGTATGACAAAGTACCCATGCAATTTGATCAATATACTCAAGAATGCTTCGCTATAAGAAAGATCAGAGTAGTTCCTGGAGCTATAGTGCGTAGTCCGGCTTACATAGGTGAAAGCGTTGTTTTGATGCCATCATTTGTAAATGTTGGTGCATATATCGGTGCAAATACCATGATTGATACCTGGTCTACTGTTGGAAGTTGTGCAAGAGTGGGGAAAAATTGCCATATCTCTGGTGGAGTAGGCATTGGAGGTGTGATTGAGCCATTGCAAGCATCACCAGTTATAATCGAAGACAATTGCTTCATAGGAGCGAGAAGCGAGATAGCAGAAGGTGTGTTAGTAAAAAAAGGCGCTGTAATAGCAATGGGCGTGTACTTATCACAATCGACGAAGATCGTGAACCGCACAACTGGAGAAATCTCATATGGAGTGATTCCAGAAAATGCAGTTGTAATACCTGGTTCTTTGAGTACGACACGAGAAGGTCTAAGCACATATTGTGTCATAATAATCAAATTTGCAGATCATAAGACTCGCAGTAAAACTTCAATAAATGAACTATTGCGGAGTTAGAGTCATTATTGCATCTCCTTTGTGCACTTTCTCTCCTTCAATAACTTCAATGGTTTCAATCTTGCAATCATGCTTTGCAGAGATTACATTCTCCATCTTCATGGCCTCTAATACAAACAAAGGGTCGCCCTTCTTTACTGCGTCTCCAACATTGACATAGAATTTAATCAGTAATCCAGTGATGGGGCTCTTGATTGCTGCATCCTCTGTATCATTCTGTAGAGACGAAGGTAAAAACGCCATCATCTCCTCTTCTAAGGAATCTCTTATTCTGCATCGTGATAACGTATCACGATGCAGAATGCAAAAACTATACATATCTCTGACAATGCATCGCAGTATCGAACAATGATCATTGATACTAATCTTCATTATTATATCACCAGGATTCCAATCACTAGAAATATGATAACACTTATTGTTCAAGATCATTGATCCATCTTGATGAATTTCAATCAACTCTGCTTGTTCATTAATACTAATAATTCTACGCAATACTTCATATTGAGTGCCTTGATGACGATTATGATACTTAATGTGAATATATGCACAAGCAAGTGCTACAATATATAGATCATTCTCAGTGATCTCTGGAAGAGAATATCCATCTGGATATTGTTGCTGTATGAAATTAGTAGATATATTCCCCGATATAAAATATGAATGATAAAATATAGACGAGAGAAAACTCAGATTCGTATCTATTCCGTCTATGTAACATAATTCAAGTGCGCATTGCATTTTTGTAATCGCATCAACTCTATCATGCCCATGCACACACACCTTCGCAATCATTGAATCATAGAACGCACTTACTTCGCTCCCAGATAGGACACCCAAATCAACTCTGGCGTCATCTGGAAAGATACATTTCTTGATCCTTCCACATGAGGGCAAGAATCCATTTTCAGGAGATTCAGCATAAATCCTAGATTCAAACGCCCATCCATTAAATTGGACATCTTGCTGCTTGATGTGCAAATCTTGCCCGTCTGCAATTCTGAACATCCAATCTATAATATCCACTCCAGTTACCATTTCAGTCACTGGATGCTCAACTTGAACACGCGTATTCATTTCTAGAAAATAGAAATTTCTATCTCGATCTACAATAAATTCAACAGTGCCAGCAGAATAGTACCCAACATTCTGAGCCAACATGATAGCTTGCTCTGACATCTCTTTGCGCGTTTCTTCATCCAAGAAGCTACTTGGTGCTTCTTCAATTACTTTCTGATGATTACGCTGAATCGAGCACTCTCGCTCTCCCAAAGAAATACAATGACCGCTTTTGTCAGACAATATCTGAATCTCAATATGCCTAGGATTCTCAATATATTTCTCAATGAACACTCTACCATCACCGAAATTTTTTCTCGCCTCATTGCATGTACTCTCGAGCGCCGGCGCAAGATTGCTCTCAGATCTGACAATGCGCATACCCTTTCCGCCTCCACCAGCAGCAGCTTTGAGCATCACAGGAAAACCTATATCGTCAATTACATTCATTGCTTTTGTTGCATCACATATCTCTCCATCGTATCCCGGCACAATGCTCACTCCTGCATTCTTGGCAATTTCTTTCGCTACAATTTTATCTCCCATGAGTTTGATAGCATTCGAATGTGGACCAATAAATTCAACTCCAATCTCCTCCAAGGATTTTACAAAATCATAATTTTCAGCAAGAAAACCATATCCCGGATGCACCGCATCAATATCATGCATTTGTATGATATTGAGCAATTTTGGAATATTGAGGTAACTCTCGGATGGTAAAGACGAGCCGATATGGTAAGCCTCATTCACTTCTTGCGTGTGTAATGCAGTGACGTCAACATCAGAATACACACCAACAGATCGAATCCCGAGCTTTTTGCATGAACGAGCAACTCGACAAGCAATCTCTCCGCGGTTAGCAATAAGAATTTTTTTGAACATATGGTCAAGATGTATTAACCATATAATTCTATTGCTTTATCGCAATTCATGCAATCTACCAACTACCTTGTCTATGTTCTGGGCAACAGTCAGCATCTCCACAAGACATAAATGCATTCTTTTTGCAATACTCAATATCTCGTGCAGTTCATTATATGATATTAACATTTCATTAATGTGTGAATGAAATTCCCTCATCACGTGATGCTGATACAAGAGATTATAACAATCATTCATTGCGCATGTGATCTATGTACATCTCACATTGAGATTCGTGATAGTATCTTGTTAATCAATTCAATCTTAGAATCGTGTGACTGAAAGCGAAGACATAATCCAATGCTCGTGACATATCACCTAGATTTGCATGATTCAAGTCTCTAAATTAATACAATTCTACACACACAAGCATTTAGTACATACACTATATTTCACATAATCAAATGCTTGACTATATTCTATACAACCCATAAGAATCCTACCAATATCAACTTCTTTCGGGAGACCAAGCAGGTTGTGTGCATGATCTACACAGAAATATGCCTCCGATACATAATCATCGATTATTGTTGCTTCATGAACATAAGTAGTGACTGGAATTACACATCCCTGCACATAACATTTTTTATCTTATTCCAACGCATCTATCAAAGCGTGGAAGCGCTCTCGCAGAGATATTACTCTTGCCATAGCATTCGCATCTCTCTTGAAGGCATCATTAACAAGTGTTGGCGCTGCGCTTTTTATTTTGAATGATACCTTAGTTTTAATGTCTCTTGTTGTTTGTAACTCAGTCTCAACATTTTTGACACTCATTGTATCATTTCGATGTGCAACATTCATATATAACCTCTCATAGTACATTAAGATTAATGGCATAACAGATCATGGAATTGTTTCCATAAAGACTTTTCATTCGCATAAGCTCCCCATTAATCATAACGTGAACACACTTCGCGTTGAGCGAAATCAAACATTTTGTGACATTTGATACATCCAACCAGTATAACACCAATCGCATCTCGACATTCTTGTATATAACACTCCCGATAATCATCCTCATTTAGTTGGGGAGTAAATTTTCCATTGCATTTAACACAAGGTTGAGACACATTTATTGCAATGACTCTCGTTTCAGGATGTGCCGATGCCAAGAAGCTAGATAAATGATCTTCACAACTATTTTTCTTAAATCTATATGTTACTCCAGATATTGATACAGAGTATGAGCGAGACATTGATATCTCTGTTGTACAATTAGGAATAAAACATCCATTTTCCCTCTGCAATTCCGCCATCTACAACATCACTTGTTGAACTCACATGGTGAGAGATTGTACATCAGTTGATTTCATTTGCTGCTCTTCGTCAACATCATACAATTCAAAACGCATATCTATGCTTGAACTGCTAGTTGTGCGTACGCGTCTGCTTATTGAATCTGATGAACGAGATTCGGTCTTGCGCTTAGCGCAACAACGTTTCGTAATAGCAGCATATTCTTCATCTGAGCACTCTGAGTCTGTCTCATGACCAATGAATGAGCCTGATGCATCCTCTACTGGATTGCATGTATCAATTGCATCACCTTGCGAAAACTTCACATCAAAGATCTAAAAAGCAAAATTATAAGTAGTATTCTTTACACTACAATACTATTTATAAGTGTATATAGTATTTAAAATTAAACAATACTGATTCAATCCACTAGGTGAATATGGAACAATGCTCCGAACAAGACATATGGCCTTCACTATGAAAAACAGTCGCCACTGCATCACATCCATTAGTGTCACACATTGCAGGTTTTGGATGATCATCACAACGATTACTACCTTCCTACATCTCCTGGTAACAACCTCTCATATCGCACTACTTTCTCGTATCATGATGTTTATTTTGTTCTTGACCGAGACGCTGTTGCATCGGTATCTGAAACGGATTGGCAGCATCCACAGGACGGGGGGGGTATCCACTGGCTCATAACCGCCGCGCCCCTTATCTATCGATGATGGCGCTTTCGTAAGACTAACTTTCAATGGATTTTGCATTGCTTTGTACAACATTGCTCGGAGCTGTATCATCCATATCATTACCTAAAAATTTTAGGTCATCTTGGGCGAGATATTTAGCATGTCAATACTATTTGTGATTGAAATAATTTAAAATTTTGCAATAGCCGATCCTATTATTTTTTTATTCTCAATATCATGCTGCACTTGCGGGATCTCATCAAATTTATACCGAGCACCAATCATGGGCTTGATTTTCTTCTCTCTCAATGCCGTATAAATAACATCAATTAGATTTGCTTTCTCTACGTATTTTAATTTAATATAATGGAAAATTGATGGGCGCGTCATAAAAAGGGATTTACTACTCAAAGATGGCGCACTAATGGACGCTGCCTTACTAGATGCCTCTCCGTATGGTACGTACATTCCCATAAAACTCAGACCAGTAAGAGCGTTCTGCATCATGGGAGCACCTATCGCATCAAATACAACACTCACACCACAATTCTCAGTAATGCGCAAAATCTCATTTGTAAAATTATCCTGATCATGTCTCAATACATGATCACATCCTAATTCCTTCGCACTGGATACTTTTTCTTGTGATCCAACACTACCTATAACCTTTGCTTCTATTAACTTGCACATTTGACATAAGATATGATTCACAGAGCCAGTCACACCTGGGATGAGTACAAAAGATTTGGGGCGCACAATATACGCCTTACTAAACAACATTTCACTCACCATGCACTGCATGAGGCATGCAGATAATTCTTCTTCATTTATATCATTTGGCACTTTAAAGGCCTCAAGCTTATTAACAATGCGCTTCTCAGAGAATGCACCAATTGGATTAATAAAATAACACACTTTATCTCCAACATCAAGATGATCCACTTCAGAACCAATTCTCTCCACAATTCCAACACCTTGAAAACCAGGTACAAATGGATAACTAATCTCATATAATCCAGAAAAATGCTGAAAATCTAAACTACTTACACTAACACAAGAATTATGTATTAAAATTTCATCACGTCTGATCTTACGCAACGCTGCATCTGTGAGTTGCATTTCAGATGCATGTCCTACTTCCTTCACAACAAAAGATCGCACCATATTAATAAACAATAATAGATGCAAAATCATACCAGAAGATACCTAAAAAAACATACCCTATACATCTTGATTAAAAGTGCAAATGAATAAAAATCGCATTACATCAATAATGGGATTGACGAGCATGTGAGATCACATTACAATACGCATCTTCTCTTGATTAATTTAATATGCGGCTTCTTTCATTGACTTTACCTTTCGTACTGTGTTGTAGTTTATTGGCATCTTGTGCTGGAGTATATAGAGATCGTGTAAACAAGATCATTGGTATAAATGCAACAGAATTACAATTGAGATGGGGAGTGCCAGAAAAAATTCATAACAACAAAGACGGCACTGCTATATATTCTTATCGCAAGTCTCCAATTGCATTTGATTTAGGGAAAGAAACTCATCATGATCATTATGGTCACAAGGATGATGCGTTTAGATTTTCTGTATCAAGAAAATACGATAATACGTGCTATACTAATTTCTTAATCGGTAAAGATCATAAAGTTGCAAAAATCTCATTCCATGGGAGTGGTTGCGTTGCGCTGTAAGAAGAATATAGCAATTCTCATTTCTGGTCGCGGATCTAATATGTCTGCTATATTGCGCGCTTCGCAATCAGAAGATTATCCAGCACAGATCAGATGCATTATCTCTAATAATACGAATGCACCTGGGTTGATAATAGCACAAAGCCATAATGTGGTGCATTATATAGTAAATCATTGCAACACCAGCGAGATTCATCATATATTGTCTCAGCACAGCATTGATCTTGTTTGTTTGGCTGGGTTTATGAAGAAAATAGATTCCATACTTACGAAGAAATGGAAGATCATAAATATTCATCCATCTTTATTGCCATCATTTCCTGGGCTAAATGCTCAACAACAAGCACTGCAACACGGAGCAAAGATTACCGGATGTACAGTGCACTGGGTGAATGAAGAGATTGATGCGGGAAAAATAATATCACAATCTGCAATAGATATCCTAGAATCTGATACCGTAGAATCACTATCTGCGAGGCTACTTGTCAAGGAGCATGAGCTGTATGTAAAAACAATTCAAGATATCATTGACAGAGATATGGTATAAAGTATAGGATGCACCGAATTTTGAGGTATGCATATGATGGATTCTTCTCCGATTGTGAGTCGCACAAACGCACCCAAGATTACAGACCAGGTTAAGTGCTGCATTCTGAACTGTACAAATAGCAACATAGATGATGAATCAGCACTAAATGTGGCCCGTCAAGACACACAATTGAAGCAGCAATTACCACGTATAGAGACGACACAAGGAACATTTCGAGATGCGGAGCCAAATGACTTTCTAGAGGCTCAGCCAGGACTAGAGCTAGATTGTGCATCGTGGACAAAATTTCAATTTGATGTTGACTCAAGCGTACCAATATGCGCGCAACATCTCACAAGCAATGAAAATTGGAAAAATTGGAAATTTAAGCCAGAATTCCAAATGCATAAATGCTTAGCACATCATTGTGAAATGCTATTCAATCTTCCAATTTTACAAAAACACACTGCGCGCATACCATATATTCTATGTTCGCATCATAAATATCGTTGAATTAAATTAGCGCAGATGTAAAATTACTCATGTTCACACATCTGCGCACCAAAACCTGCTATTCCTTGCTAAACAGCACAATTCGTCCAAAAGCACTCATTGACCAATGCAAAGCATTTAACATGCCAGCAGTGGGGGTTATGGACTCCAATAATCTCTCATGCATGCTGGAAATCTCGGAATATGCAGCAATGCATGGAATCCAATTCATACCCGCAATAGAATTAGATTTACAATTGCAACAAGATAAAAATTTGAAGATGCGAGTTCCATTGCTAGCACAGACTCAATTGGGATATCAGAATATAGTAAAATTATGCTCTGCAGCTTATCGCAATAACAATATACCATGTCTTTCTATACAAGATCTCAAACGACACTCACAAGATGTGCTAATATTAACAGGATTGCAATCTAATGGATGGTTTACATTATGCAATAAACATGGATATTTCGATGAAATCAATGCAATAAGAAGCATTTTTCAGAATAGGATCTTTGTTGAGCTCATTAGACCACATCAAAATCAGAAATGGGAAGGCACTCTCTTTGAGTTCGCATCTGAACATCTCCTTCCAGTGGTTGCAACAAATAATGCATTGTTTCTCATGCAAAATGATTTCAGAACACATGATATTGCATTGTGCATTGCAAATGGAAAATATCTCGTGCAACACGACAGACCCAAATCCAATCCAGAGTGGTATTTCAAAGATACAAAAGAAATGGAGCTATTATTCCATGACATTCCGCAGGCATTAGAAAATTCTAATAGAGTAGCACAAAAATGCTCATTCATGCCAAAATCAAGGGAATTATCACTACCACATTTTCCATGTGCGCAAAATGAAGAACAAGAACTCAAACAAAAAGCACATCAAGGCTTGCTACAATGCGTCGAAAATCCAAATGAAGAGTATATAGAGAGGTTAGAATACGAGTTGGATGTCATTACAAAAATGAAATACTCCGGATATTTCCTAATTGTTGCAGATTTCATTCAGTGGAGCAAAAAACACGATATACCAGTAGGACCAGGTCGAGGATCTGGAGCTGGATCAGTTGTCGCATGGTCATTGGGTATCACAGACATAGATCCTCTAAAATTTGATCTGTTATTCGAGCGCTTCTTGAATCCAGATCGAATCTCAATGCCAGATTTTGATATTGATTTCTGCCAAGAAAAGCGCGATATCGTTATTAATTATGTTGCAGAAAAATATGGCCGAGATAGAATTGCACATATCTCCACTTTTGGAAATCTCAAGCCAAGAGCCGTTATAAGAGATGTAGGAAGGGTATTGCAATTTCCTTATTCGCAAGTGGATAGGATTTGCAAAATGATTCCAAATAATCCAGTCAAACCCGTCACTTTACAGGAAGCAATTGATCTAGATACAAATTTACAAAATGAACAAAATAATGATGAAGAGGTGCATAGATTGCTCGAAGCGGGATTAGAACTTGAGGGTTTACCGAGACATGCATCAACTCACGCTGCAGGAATTGTGATATCACCTTCGCAGTTGGAAGATTTTATCCCGATATATTTCGATCATGAAAAAGCGTCAATGCCGATCACGCAATTCGATATGAAATTCACTGAGAAAGCTGGATTAATTAAATTTGATTTCTTGGGCCTTAAAACTCTCACTCTTATTCAATGTACATGCGTAGCGATAAAGAAAAATCATAATGCTGAGATTGATATCAATGCACTTCCTTTGGATGATACATCAACGTATGACATGCTTTCAACGGGCAATACCACTGGTGTATTTCAACTTGAAGGATCTGGGATGCAAGATGTATTAAAGCAGCTCAAAGCTGATAGATTTGAGGACATAATAGCACTTATATCATTGTATCGACCAGGACCGATGGCAAATATCCCAACATATATACAATGCAAACACGGCATACAGGAACCAGATTATATGGATCCTGCATTTAAGAATCTTCTAGGAGAAACATATGGAGTGATCATATATCAGGAGCAAGTGATGAAAATAGCGCAAATCATGGCTGGATACAGTCTCTCTGAAGCTGATCTATTGCGACGCGCAATGGGAAAAAAGATACAATCAGAAATGGATAAACAGAAAGAAGTGTTTATCTCTGGAGCAATCGCAAATGGATTCACCGCAGAAAAATCTAAATACATATTCGATCTGGTGTCGAAATTTGCTGGATACGGATTCAACAAATCTCATGCAACCGGATATGGCATGATTTCGTACCAGACCGCATATCTCAAAACACATTATCCAATTGAATTTTTCATTGAATCTATGAATTTAGATATTCATAACTCTGATAAACTAAATCTCTTCCTATACGACGCAATGGGGCATAATATCAAGATATTGCCACCAGATGTAAATAGATCCGAAGTGCTGTTCTTAAAAGAAGACAATGCAATACAGTATGCTTTATTAGGAATAAAAGGCGTAAGTGAAGAAGCGGCAAAAGAAATAGTACAATGCCGACACACATCATGCTTCGTATCTGTAAATGATTTTCTAACGCGCATAAATCTCAAGATTGTAAATAAAAAATCACTAGATAATCTCGTCCTGTCTGGAGCATTTGATGCTTTGCATCAAAACAGGAAGCAACTATATAATTCAATTGAACATCTGATCAAGGCACACTCCAAAACAACATCAGATAATCAATTATTACTCTTCAAAGAAATTTCTCACAATACATCAATATTATCCAATGTTAATGATTGGGATTATGACGGAAAGCTAACGCAAGAATTCAATGTTCTAGGATTATATCTCACAGATCATCCGATAAATAAATATCGATTCATGCTACAAATTTGTAACATTGGAACGATACAAGATATACAAGATGGCAAAAATACTAGAATTGCGGTCGTTATCACTAATATAAAGATTCGCTCATCATCATATGGAAAATTTGCAACACTGAAGATCTCAGATGAAATGAATATCATTGATGTAGGCATGTACAACAGCGCATCGGTTGATAAATACGAGCCGATCATGAATAACGGAGAAATGATCATTGCTGAGATATCACGACTTCAAAACAAGAACGGAGATGGATATCGTATAGTGTGCAAAAGCATGCGCCTCATCACGCAATTCTTACAAAATTCTGAGAAAAGTATACATATATCTATTAGTAATCATATTAATCTCAGTAATCTCAAAGCAAAGTTAAGAATGCATGATAATGGCTTAACAACATTGATCTCGATAAACAATTCACAAGTTCGATTATCAAAAAGATATATTTTCTCTCAAGAAATTGTTACAGAAATCAAAAAGATAAATGGAGTGCTATCAATTACAAGCAAATGAAATCTCATTCCATAGCAGGATAAGAACATCCGCGAGCAATCTGCGCATTTCTTAATATATCACTGCAGTTTGCAAGATTTACACCAGTATCTGGATACTCACTTTTATGATGTTGATTAGGCAATAATCCTTCAAAGTGCTGACGCATGAATTGCACATGAGATGTATGGTCTGACATGCTCTCACATACCTCAGTGTCTACAGCATCTATATCAACATCAGACTGTTGTTCGGAGTTTAATGCATCATCACAAATACCTTCATCTTGAGCATCTGTGGCATCACCAAGAACTTTAGATTCTTTATTTGCAAGAGTTGCAACACAAGATAACACATCTTGATCAACTTCTTCATCAATCGTCTCCGGTATAATACCCGACATTGTCTCATTTAATGCAACAGTTTTCCACTGCAATTCTTTGCAGTGCACTATGATAGCAATTGCGATACCAATAAGAGCTCCTAATATAACCAATGCTGTGCCAGCATATTCTAAATTCCGAATAGTGACATCTAATGCATTCAAGTGCAAAGCTCTAGCGGACATCAATACCACTCCAAGTATACCAATGACCAATGACACACCAACAGATATCAACGATGGTCGAAGTATTTTTTTTCTGTGATGATAGCATGACAAAATCAAGGTTGATAATATCAATAATCCAAAACCACCACCCAATAATCCAGATGCAATCTTATGAAAATCATGATTTATAGAAATCTGTGCTGTGTGATGTTGTAATATCAAAAGCATACCAATAGATACTGCTGCGAGAGCCACTAAAGTTGAAACAATACATAGTAATTTACTACTCTGCTCTGATGACGTCATTGTGATGCATGCAATAAGCACAACAACAAAAGACACAAGCATAGCAATTCCAAAATGATGCCATTCATCTACTGAGAGACCTTTCAGGTGCCAATATCTCGCAGTCGCACCTACAATTCCCAACGCGAGAAACCCAACAACACATATCAATGCAACAGCAACACCAGCTCTCGCATATCTACGATTTCTTAAAAGAGTTTTCTCTACTAATTGCTCAGCAGTCATGTCATGAATACTTTCATTATTAGGACCAAGATAGACACTCCACATTTATCATACACTGCTTCACATCATAATATGTTATTATTTAATCTCCGTAAAGATTAGAACACAAAATGCTACTCTTCAAACCATCTTGTGGTGCCATTATGCATATCCTCTAGTGTCACTCCTCGATTCTGTAAGTCTTTACGTATGTTATCAGCCAATTCAAAGTTCTTCTGAGTCTTTGCTATAGATCGTTTTTTAATCATTTCTTGTACATATTCTTCATTAATGCTATTAATAGGCAAAATATTCAAGAACTTCATGGCATCTCGAAGCTTTGTTGCATCTCTAATTTTCTCTCTCTCTCCTGCAACATTGATATTATCTGATAATTCATCGAGATATGACAAAAAACTAGGAGTATTAAAGTTATCTAGTAATGGATCAAGAAATGATGATGCAATCTCTATATCATCATCACTAGCATAACTTGCTGCACGACGAAATTTCTCTAATCGAGATTTTGATTGCACAAGCAAATCCTGAGTCCAGTTCAACGGTTTAGAATAATGAGTGGACAATAAAGCAAGGCGTATCATGCTAGGATAAACTCCAGATTTTACAACATCTCTCACAGTAACAAAATTCCCAAGAGATTTGCTCATTTTCTCTCCATTCACCGTCACAAAACCATTATGTATCCAATATTTCGCATGTCGTGAATTGGGATTAGCACAACAATTCTGCGCGATCTCATTCTCATGATGCGGAAACTTAAGATCGACGCCACCACCGTGTATATCAAAACTCTCACCGAGATATTTCTTACTCATTGCCGAGCATTCAATATGCCAACCTGGCCTACCACGTCCCCATGGGCTCTCAAATCCAACAATTCTCTGATTTAACTCGGGTTTCCATAGTACAAAATCCAATGAATTCTCCTTGTTATCTGAAATTTCAACTCTACTACCCGAAATTAAATCTTCAATTTTCTTCCCAGAAAGTTTACCGTACTCTGAATAAGCATTTACTCTGAAATAAACGTGATCATTAGATATATATGCAAAATCTCGCTCCACTAATTGCTCAATCATATTAATCATCTCATTAATATGCTCAGTTGCTTTAGGAGAGTGATCTGGAATTGCACATCCGATGGATTGCATATCTTCTTTGAAAGCAGTCTCGAATTTCTCTGATATCACATTCGCTGTAATCTTGCTCTCAGAGGCAGCTTTAATAATTTTATCATCCACATCCGTAATGTTGCTAACATAAGTAACTTTAGGATACATAGCTCTTAATATTCGCACGATAACATCAAAAATTACAAAAGAGCGCGCATTTCCTATATGAGCATAATCATATACCGTTGGACCGCATACATAAATTCGAACATCCGCATCATCTATTGGCGTAAATATCTCCTCCTTTTTAGAGAGGGAGTTATAAAACTTCAACTCCATATCACACTACAAAACACATTGATGCTAATCAGCGCATATGAAGTTTGCAATAGAGTCTCTTTATATCTTCCCAGAAATTCGCACACCGAAAAACATGGGTATCTCAATTGCATTAGATAATCCCATAGTAAATCCGATATAAGGTGTTATAACTTTTCTATCTTGATGATAATCATATTCCAATTTTGCACCAATTGCAGACATACCTTGAATTGACGTTTTATCGTTTTTGTAATCATTTGAGTAAGATTTAGATGGATTCATCATTAGATATGTACTGATTCTATATGGCCCATTTATATATCCGATTCCTAATTTCGTATTCGGAATGCCATTAGCATTAACTGGCATAGGATTATACCTAACGTCACCTCCATTGTCTGATCCCAACAAAGCACTCAATCTCCATTCTCTATGCAAGAATACGGCACCGAGATTCCATCCAAAGAAATCCTTAGTACCTATATGATTATCTCCATTTCCGCTCTCAAATGCAGCAATAACTCGAACTTCATTTTCATCCCAAGAATGCTTATACAATGCACCAAGAGATACAATGTTTCGATATTTCATCTTCTCTATGTTATGCAATTCAGGAATATACCCAGCATATACATCAATATTCTCAGAAACATGGAATTTTGATCTGATCTGAAATGCTCCGTATTTATTATATAAATACTTAGACTTCATTTTGGGAAATGATCCATTCATCATTCTATGGATGAATGAATATGGATTTGCACGAATATAATTCTTAAGCTCACCATTTGATGCATATAAAGAACGCTCCACAGGATAATAAATATCACGATCACCAGGAGTGAGACGATCGATTAAATCTTGCGATACATCATTTGTTTTTCCAATCTGGACACCAAATGTATCGTTACTCCATAGCACATACACATTCTGAATACCCTTGATCTGTGATACACCTGCACCACCGGATATCACAGCCCCATACCTTGAAGAGCTTCTTCTGCGCATGATTTGCGCTCTAGCCAATATAGGAAATTCTCGTTCGCTCTTATGATCTGAACATCCGCTACTATATACACAATTACTGCCAAAAAAGGATGCATCAATAATATATCTTGCTCTCCACGCATCAAGTTGAGCTGCGCAAACAAAACTATGACTCAATATCATGATTACAACTAGATATATTCGCACAGCGTTTCTTAAAAGAGTTATTCTTCCATAACTACTTTATTTTTGCCAGTTGTTTTCGCCTTATATAAATTTCCATCTGCTCTATTCAAAAATGATTCCTGAGTATCATCTTTTCTCAAAATAGCACCACCAATGCTGATCGTTTTATTCAATACCAATCTCTCACCATCTATATTCATTCTAAATGGCTCTTTTTCTATACAAGATCGAATCCTCTCTGCCACTGCATTGGCAGTCACGCTATCTGTATTTAACAATGTCACAGAAAACTCCTCACCACCATATCTTGATACCAAATCTGATTCTCTGACATTATCTTTTATTCTCTCAGCAATCTGAATCAATAATTCATCTCCAGCTAGATGTCCATGAGTATCATTTACAGATTTAAAATTATCTAAATCCATGATCAAGACTGATAAAGGCATACCAGATTCCATTGCACCTTCTATGGATTGATTGAAATGATTATCAAAATACCCACGATTATGACACTGAGTCAGTTTATCCATTACTGCCATCTCCATTTTATTGTGCACGATATCCTGCAAAGCTAATTGAAAACGCCTCCTTTTCACTTGCGTTTTGATTCGTGCTTTTAACTCATTATCATCAAATGGCACCATGATATAATCATGTATACCCATATCAAACGCTTGCTTCAAGCAACTTTGATCACCATCGTAGATCAATACAATAAGTGGTATATCTTTTGTGATATCATTGCTTCTCAAATCAGAGCATATTTTTAATCCACTTATATCCTCCAATTGAGTACTCACTACAATGGTAGAATACTTGCCATCTCCAGTATATTTGCATAGCTCCTCTACATCATCACACATGGTGATGCTATATATCTCACTAATGCTGTTCTGAATATTCTGATTCAACACAACATCATCGTTTATGATTAATATCTCAGCACCCTGAGTATCATCAATCTTCTCCTGAAGTTGATGCCTAGTAATATCATCCATACCTGATTGCATCTGCACAGCAGAAGACCATTGATCCACCATTTCTTTGATTTGAATCAATGACTTCACGCGCGTTACTAAGTGCTCAGTATTCATTGGTTTAGTTAGGAAATCATCTGCTCCGCATTCTAGACCTTGCACTCTATCATCTGTCTCACTCAAAGCAGTGAGCATAATCACTGGTATATGAAGTGTTTTGATATCTTGTTTGAGTGTGCTGCACACCTCATATCCACTCATTCTTGGCATCATCACATCAAGCACAATCAAATCCACTGAATTTTCCTCAACATATTTCAACGCATTCGGGCCATCTTCTGCAGTTGCTACATTGTAAAAAAGAGCCTCCAAGGTAGATTTAATCAAATCTCTATTTGCTTTGATGTCATCAACAGCGAGTATATTCCTTCCCATATTATTTTTCAGTTAATAATTCATTAATTGTGGCATCTAATTCAGATTTAGATTTATCCATCCATACTCTCATGTTACGCCAACACCTCACACACGATCTTACATCACGCGCATCAAGTGCGAGTAATGCAATGATACCTACTAACAATAACTCTGAAAATCCAATCATAACAATAAATTAGACAATGCTGCTTGTGCAGCATTCAACATGTGAAAATCCTGTGATTTAGATGATTGTATCTCCATGATCATTGATCTATATCTCTTTATGGACAAGTCATCAAAAATTGCACTACGATCCCTGGTATTGTTCTTTAATACAATGCATGTAGCTTCTCGTTGCAAATCATGTAGTCCATCTCTTAGGTTTCGTATATTCATCTTCTCCCATAAATTACTGGGCTTGATTTTAAAAGATGAATTAATCAACCAATCTATGGATAACTCATCACCAATCTCATAATACTCTCTCTCGATTGATGCAATATCTTGCTTTGTGAGTTTTTTATGTATCTTGATGATGTCCAATGTAGCTCCCACAATCATAAACGATGCAACATCCTTAGCGATTATGTCCGACACTCCATCCTCAATAAATACTTGATATTTTTCATCATACACTTTGAGCAATTCTGATCCAATGCGGGTGTGTATATTTTGACACAATGATACAATTTGTTTGTTGTATTTCTCTACAGTTCCAATAATATTCATACCAGATTTCTCGTTTGCAAAAAACCAAAAGATACCCCATCCAATGAATGACTGCACATTTCTAAAGAGCTGTAATTCTATTGTTTTGTTGATATCAGGATTAGATTCCCGAACATGCTCTATGTCATGCCATATCTTGCGAATGCCAAACGCCTCGATGGTAATAAAATATGCTCTCGCAATATCACATTCTGGCATTCCTGCATTCTTGTTAATCATATTAAACAGCGTACATCCAATCCTATTCATAGAGCTATTTGCGATATACGTAGCAATGATCTCACGTTTTAATGGATGTTGTTTGATCTCATTTGGATAATTATCACGTATATATTTAGGGAAATATTGACACAAGAATTGCTCAAAATACGGATCATCAGCAACAGCTGATCCGATAATCTTATTGAATAACCAAATCTTAGAATAACTCATCATAACCGAAAGCTCCGGCCTTGAGAGTGTTATGTTTCCGGATTGCATCTGATCAAGCTCAGTTTCTCCAGGTAAGAACTCTACTTCACGATCCAGCAATCCTGCATCTTCGAGATTTCTAATCAATTTTCTATTATTATCAAATTTTGCTTTTGCTTGCGCTTGCATCATATCAAGTGTTTTGTTTTGTAAAACATTGTCATACAACACCAATTCCTCAACTTCACTTGTCATGGAATGCAAAATCTCATTCCTCTTTTCTAGTGATAACTCACCTTTGTGCACAAGAGCATTGAGCAAAATCTTGATATTCACCTCTCTATCTGAGCAACTCACTCCAGAAGAATTATCAATGAAGTCAGTATTAATTAATCCTCCATCTCTGGCATACTCAATCCTACCAAGTTGTGTACATCCTAAATTTCCACCCTCGACTATCATCTTTGCGCGTATCTCATTACCATTCACGCGCGCTATATCATTCGATTGATCTGCAGTGCTTGCGTTACTCTCTTTTGAGGATTTAACAAATGTCCCAATTCCACCATTAAATATCAAATCAATTTCTGATTTTAGAACATGATGTATGAACTCATCTGGAGTCCATTGTGCTTGTTTGGTGCAAAAACGCTCTTGGATTTCAGGCGTGATAGTAATAGATTTGACCCCTCTATCAAATACCATTCCACCTTTTGAAATCTTGGATTTGTCATAATCATTCCAAGTGGATTTTGGCAACTTAAACATTCTTTGGCGCTCTTTGAAGCTAATATCGATATCTGGATTTGGATCCACGAATATATGTAAATGATTAAATGCCATCACAAGCTGAATCTTGTCAGAGAGCAACATGCCATTCCCAAACACATCTCCAGACATATCTCCAATTCCAACAACTGTAAAAGGAGTATTTGTGATATCCATTCCCATACCCTGGAAATGATGTACAGTAGAACACCATGCTCCTTTGGCTGTGATACCCATTTTCTTATGATCATATCCCTCTGAACCACCAGATGCAAAAGCATCCCCGAGCCAGAATCCATATTCTATCGAAACTCTGTTTGCAAGATCTGAAAACGTAGCTGTGCCTTTATCTGCAGCCACAACAAGATATGGATCTTTCTCATCATAGCATACAACATTTTTGGGGCGTAACACCATTCGACCTTTTCTATTGCAAGTGAGATCCAAAATTCCACGAAGGAAGTTTTTGTAACATTCTTGACCAAATTGCATATATTCGCTTCGATCATTCAATTTACGCTTCACAATGAAACCACCTTTGGATCCAGTAGGAACAATCACTGTGTTTTTAGTCACTTGAGCTTTCATGAGAGATAGAACTTCTGTTCTGAAATCCTCATGCCTATCTGACCACCTGAGACCACCACGCGCTATTGCACCACCTCTCAAATGAATGCCTTCGAAGTCATTCGAATAAACATATACTTCACGATATGGCACTGGCTTGGGAGCAAACTCAATCTTTGAGGTGTCAATCTTCAAAGATACATAACTGCGATCTGTTAGATAAAAACTCGTACGATCAACAGCCATCATCACCATCTGTAATGCGGAGAAAATTCTGCATTCAGTTAATGATTCTATATCATTGATTTTTTCATCAATGATCCCTATAGTACTTTCTGTATCTCTTGTTTCTAATTTTGGATTAAATCTCTCGTGAAATAATTCCACAAGATGCTCCACCATATTTGGATTACCAACTAACACATCTTGCACATATCCCGGACGATATTCATACTTGAGTTGCTTCATGTATTGAACAAACACACGAACAAGATTTACTTCCGTTGCACTTAATCTAGAGCGCAATACCAATGCATTAAGTTTGTCATTAGAGATCTCATTTGAATGAATTCTCTGTAGCGTGAACTCCAGATTCTTCACAGCATCTTCATCATCTCTGACTTTCTCACTCAGAGAGAGATAATGGATCCTCAATTTCTCACCAGTGTCGCGTATTGCGACATCGTAACGATTGTATCTTAGTACACGCAATTGCATGTGTTGCAGAACCATCATCAATTCCTCAAAATATCCGGCTTCAGCAACGTATATCTTCAGTTGGAATTTTCCATCTTTATGTGTAATCCTACATTGCAATGCCTTCTTGCACTGCTCAAGTTTTTCAATATCCAAACACGCTTCTTCTGGCGAAAATAATACCTGATAACCCATTGAGAATTCATATTTTGTGTTCACACGGGACGCATTTTCAGTTAAACAACTCTTTAATCTATTAGACCAGCTTAATGCGATTCTATCGAGTGTAGCACTTAATGCTTCAATTGGTACATCTAGAGCACCAAACACTACGAATCTTACATACGAAATACCTGAGTTTTTAAATGAAATTTGCTCATGCGCGATCTCTAGCGAGAGATCCACTTTCAAATACCTACCAATATTGCGTATCATTTGAGATTCTGGCTTATCAGTGCATATCAGAATTGATGTCATAAGATTAGATTTCTCATGATGGATAAAACTCTTAGCAGAACTATGCACACTAAGCACTTGCATTGCCATATCTTTCAATTCTTCTGCAGAGTTTTGAAACAATTCAGATTTCGGCATATCTTGAAGAATAGAAGTAACCTCTTTATAATTGTGCTCACCTGGCATGAACCCTGATTCTTTTTGTACATATTCTATCTTACTACGCAGCATTGGAATCGAAGTTGGATCTTGCATTTCTACTACAGATGTGAACATCCCAACAAAAACACATCGCACAGATGCTACATTGACAGAAATCACCTCAAGATTACAACTCTTGTGCACTGGAGATAATACGTCGGAGTGAGAGATCACTATGCCCTCTCCTTTGCATTCAGGAGCACCATGATTCCAGAATCTCGATCTCAACATTCCAGAATTCGCACCACTGTTCTCATATCCCAAGAGTATGAAATTCTTCTTGCACCATCGTAAAAACTCCCTCTCTTCCGAGTCTTCTGGAAATTGCTTGGAAATACCATACATGTGACCTAATGTTTTTTTCCAATCAATATTAGACTTGTGAACAAGATCCATAATCATTTCCAAGCCATGTACAAGTTCTCGATCTTGTATGCACGAAGATACCACAAAATACATCACTGATTCTTTTCGAGCTCCATGATCATCCAACGCAATAAGAGATCCTGATTTATCACGCTTGGTACTAAACACTGCATTCCCTATGCTCATCACAGTCACATCGCGCTGTGAGAAAAAGTTTGTTGCAGAATCCAGTAAAAATGCTCTATCTTTATTCACCAATGTTATCAATTTACGCACAATACCGTCAATCGTTATATCAATGATTTCTATCTTGCTTGTAGATTTCAGAATAGAGAATGTCATGTAAGCTAGTTCCATGATTGCAGAATTATAATTCTGACTTATAGAAATACTTCGAATACAACAATTTTCAGAAAAAGCCTTAAATAATTTCTTTTCGCACATAAATCACACAAACAATAAACTGATACAATACATAGCAACACTTCACTAAAAACGGATTAATCTGTATAAAAAATGATTCAACACATGAGAAACACAATTTGTGGTGTTTTTAATATCATATTGCATATATACTATATGACGTAATGTACGGGTAATATAGTGGCTGGATCAACTACACAACAAGAAATTACATTTGCTGCGCAAGCACTGGTCACGTTGCTGGGAAAAAGTGATTATTCTGGAGCTATACAATGTCTCACTCAAGACAGAGAAGATATAGGCGAGAATATTACAAGTAATAAAATAGATCAAGTATTGTTGACGCAAGTTCCTATAAATCAGAGCACAAAAATCTCAGTATTAGAATTCGCACTACAGCGTGGCAATGCAGAATTCATCGATGCATTGATCGGGAAGGTTGGAATCAAATCAACTATCAAAACAAGACGCGCACAAAATCTACGAGAATTGAGTCCAACTCTAATGCATTCAATCCTATTGAATGCAACTCTCTCGATAGAAGCAAGATTAAAAGTAGTCACTACCCTAGGTTATCATCCTGGAGCTCACGATATCTCATTAGCTATACAGCACTTAGCCATTACCAAAAATGAGTGGCCCGCAGTGCATACTTTGTTAAGATCTCAATATGGACAAAATTCTCCATCGATTGGTGTTGCTCAGTTCCCAAAAGGAGAGGGGTTACTGCATATACTTACAAGAACGTGTCAGCACATATCGAGCACCAATCGCAATACACTTATACAACTTCAGGAACAACATCAACAATTACAATCGCAGCATGCAGTTCTAGAGCAAAAATTACATGAATTAGAAGTGCAACTTGAAGCCACCAAATCAAATCCATCAGCATCACTAACAGAAGAATTTCAGAAATACTCAACAGAAAGAGATCAATGCGTTGCATCACTCAGTGCAAATGCACAAGAACAGGAGGCTTTGAGTAAATCTTCTTCTCAAGCAATGATAGAAGATTTCAGAAAGGAAGTTTTAGAGCCACAATTGGAAATGTGCAAGGATGACAACGCACGCACAAATCTTCTGAATCAGATGCAATCCACCACTAATGATTCTGGACTTACAGCTGCTGAGATTGCGTTGGAGGATGGCATGGCATTTGAACATGTGGCACAGATACACAATCTCACAGCAAGAATTAAGCATGACCCACGAAGAGGAACTCTGGAAGATCAGATCATAGAGAGTATAGATCCGACAATGGCAGGCAAATGGCTTGAAGCAATGCTAAGATCTGGAGCAACGGAAGATCTTGTTAATTTTGGAAGTCTATTTCTGCGATCAAATGAAAATCAACTCTCTTCGCATACAATGATGCAAGCTGTTGAAAACACTCAAATAACGCAAGTAAAAGCACAACATTCTGATAGTAAGATAGATACTCTCACTGGAGCTCTCAGTGCTGCGCATTATAAGTTGCACGCACATTTCGTGGATGAGAAAGGAGATAATTTCTTAGCACATCTTGCAAGATGCCCTGATCCACAAAAATTCTGCACATACATGAGCTCTATGCATGCAATATGGCAAGACTATCCCGATCAAATTCAGTCTCTTGACGAGAACTTACATCAAAAAAACAGATATGGAAAATCTCCTATTGATTATGTGCATGAGAATGTAGAATTAATGAAACTCTTAAAACAGAATGCTGCACCATACGCACGAGATCTTGTGTCAATAACACAGCAAACCAGTGCACAGAAACAACATTCTGTCAACTCACAATGCCAAAATGTTGTCTCGCATATATACTCTCTAGATCGCCAAAGGCGCAATGCACAAGATTCAACCAGAGCTTCAAGAGATGATCCTACTGCAAGAGAAGAGAGCACATATTACTCCACTGTAAGCGCAGTGAAAGAAGACACTCCTGAGCTTATGCAAGAGATGCTTGACACAATGAGACAAGGCATTGAATTTGCAGATCAACATGGAGATGGAGCTGCAGTGCGGAAAAACATCAACAATGCACTATATGCCCTTATGCAACAGGCAGTAGAGCATAATTCATCAAATATGATTCGCGCTCTAAATGATGCTCTTGTCAAAAATGGTGACGCTGGAATACATCGTGATCCGTACAAAATGCTCTGCTCTGCAGATGGAAAGCCACAAGCGATGCAAACACTGCTTGATATTCACAAAGAGACAAAACAAAAACTTCAACAAACCACACAACAACAAGAAAGTATTGCTCAATCATTGTCTATCAAGATAAATAAAGCGCAATTAGATGATACGCTAGAAGCGCATGGTGATTTGTTTCAGAAGTATCAACACAGCATGCAACTCAATAAACAATATCAAGAGCACATGAAATGCATAGAGAGATGTGAACAAGAATTAGTTGGTAATTTGAATCTTGCAGTATCCAATACTACTCCAGATGTAGCTCACGAAATAACTCAGATTGCAATTAATCAATACCTCTCACTCAAACAACATCAAGATACACAAAATTCAGAATTCACAGATATGCAGCTTGAATTGTCAAGCGCACTAATAACTTCTGCAGAAATGGGATTGAGCTCTATTGCGCGCTCTATAATGCAATGCGATCCAGGTATCGCACATGAAGCAATTAATACAATAGATGACACCATCATGCAACAATCATTCTGTAGAACTCTTGGAAGATCTCTTGCATCAGCTGGAATGTCTCATCAAGAAATAAATCGATCTCTTCGTAATAATGTAACACCAGAACATTTGATCGAAATATCAGAAGGCAGCGCAATACACCGAAGACAAAATTCCACACACACAATCATACGCACTTCTCATGATGAACAACGCGCTACTGATTGTGATTTTCACTACAGCACAGTTAGATTTCCCTCCGGTGATGAACTTTCAACCCTAGATTCAGATCTGCGCGATGCTTTGAAAGTTGTGCAAAAAGGTGCAGTGCGAGATCCAGCAAGCGAAGTACTTGAAGCAAAGCAGGTGTCTAAAGAATTAAAACAATTGGGATTAGAAAGGCTATGGACTGAAATGCCAGGGGGTGCGAGATTCATGCAAGTTCTCTTCAATGTAGCGCCAGACAGACAAACAATGAATGCTATATTAGATGTATTAGATAGCAAAAAAAATACCACAAAAACCTCAATAGAATCCGGAGTTGATGAACCTCTCAAGGCAAAATCTGCAAAACTTACTACATCTTCACTGATTGGGGGTGTGGCACTCAATGGAGATCCTATAAAATTCTCCTGGTTATTACGAATTCTTGCAGATAGGGAAAAAAGAGAGAAGCTCGAAAATAACATAGATGCACGCGGAAACAATCCTCTACAAATGTCTGTTCTAGGGCGTAGCTCTAGATGCATGCAGCAATATTTCTCTACGTTACGCAATCATTACGGCACATCTCAAGGAAGAGCATATAATGACTACGCAAACGCAGTAAGATCATCGGTTATAAATGTCAATAATCGTGGTTACAATGCTTTGATGCTTGCGGCCGAATCTGGCGAAACTGAAGTGTTTCACACATTAGAAGAAGAAATGCTCAACGTACTGATGCGATTCGGAAACATGAATTTCGTCGATACAATCGCACAGCTTCTTTCTCAAAAGAATCACAATGGAAAAACTTTGATTGACTTAGCATCTAATAACCCAGAGATGCAGAGGGCCGTATTTGGACTGATAAAACAAACTAATGCATTTTGTGAACAACGTAATTCTAAAAAAAGAATTGATGTGTTCAACATTTGTGCATTAGATGATAACAATAGAAGAACACCATCAACTGCACTTGATGTCTTTGTGAAGCAAGGAAATGTCTCTGCATTGGAGCAATTGCAAGGAATTGACTTAAAAACATTAAGAGCTGAATTATCTACCGCAATCATTCGCACTCTAGCATCTGGCAATGTAGTAGATAAAAAAGTTTTGGAATTTGCACGTAATCATGTATATAATGATGATCCTTCATCAGAATGGACAACAATTCAGACAGCATTGAAAAATCAAATCACAACCGCACGAGACGAAAAAAATATAGATACCCTGATACATGGATGCATAAATTATAGAACTCATATCAATAATGATGCCGTTGCAATTAACATCGGAGAATATCTCATACATGCACTTCCAGAAATGACCACAAAACAACAATTGACGATACTAGAAGCATTAATAGAAGATGAAAGTCTCGAAAATTTCATACTTGGACAAGGCGATCTTGCTGGATGTTACGAGAAATTTAATCCAAGCGTTCAACTGCATATCGCTCACAGAATAGGATTATTTGGCGGAACAAAACGAGTAGATCTCACACGAGAACAAGAAATGAAATCCACAATCTATACTCATTTCGCGAAAATATTACCAGAGCTACTACACGGCAATTCTTTTGACAAGTCTAATGCAGAAATCTTAGAACTTGTAACATTTCCCGAAGATTTTAGATTAAGTAATTTTTTGAATGAATTACCATCATCAGATGTATCTGCAATGCATAATCTAAAAAGATTAGCAATCGCAAACACAACTGACATTGAACACAATCTCAACGCACTCGCAGTAACTGATAATCAAAGCTTAAAACAACAAATAATAGAGCATATTAACAAAACCCTACAATCCGGACTTGTAGATACAGCACATATGAATCACAGAGGAGCATCAATACTTTCAAGAATCGCTCAATTTTCATCTCAAGATGACGTACCAGAGATTCTAAATAATGCGCTTAATGCTGCGCGTAAATTCGGTCACATACTCACCCCACAAGAGGCTTTGGATATCAAAAATACCAAGCGAAATCAATTACAACTTGAAGAGTTGGTGCCAGATCAATCAATGCAATATGATATAGTTCATCGATTATATATCGAGAGAAATGATCATCCTTTGATATCGATACATCATGATGATTTAAATCAACGTATATTAAGACTGCATAAGTTTCGCAACTCAGAAAATAAAATCTCATCCACATCTGAAATATTGATCCAAGCTATCAAGAATCGAGATTTATCTCTGCAACAACATCTGATAAATAGTCAAATTGGATATGATCAAATCGAGCATGCAATGATGCATTTTGTCACTCAACATGATACATCAAGCGTAGATGTTATGAAGAGTTTTGTTATAGCTAGGACTTGCGCACTGAATCAACATCAATACGATCGCGCTATAAATCCAAATGCCACATTTACAGGCTTGGATACTTCAGTACGTGATGCCATATATGGCAAAGATTGCGCCATTCTGAGATATGCTCGCACATCTGGAAATGCAGATCTTATTGACATGCTAACAAGACCTAAAGCACTCGAGAACGCACTCGTTGCTCACAACAGGAAGCACTGTGGGAGATCTTGGAGAAAATCACAAGGACGTGAATTGTCGCAATTAAAAATTCCTGATGGCGCTCCATATTTAATGGATAAAACACTCTTGGATATGTATCATGATAGATCTTTGTTATTGAAAACAGGGAGCGACAAAACATTGCAAGTCACATCTCTTGACAAGAAGATTGCCACTCATCTCAAGACAAGACCTCAATTTACGGATCATAGAGCAAAGCGTGCAGCAACATTATATAAAATATATCACGACCTAAAACCTGATACACAAGACATTATTCCGGACGTCACAGAACAAGATAAAACTCATCATAAACAACGTCAAAAAAAAGCAACATCTCTGCAAAAAGAGAATATTGATTTACATAAAAAGAAGAGTCACCATGAATCCGATATCTTAAAAAAGGAAAAATTACTCAAAATACAAGATACATCACTAGAAACAAAGATAGCTAAGTTAAGAGCAAAACTAATCAAATTCCCAGAAAATACACAAATAGGAACGCAAATACTCAATGAAATCGCAATCAAAGAGCAATATCGCGCTGTATTGCAAAATATTATTACAAAACATATAGAACTCATAAACACTGGCAAATCTGACATCACGGAAACCTACGCATCTCTTCCAAATGATCTCCGAAAGATCGTAGAAGATCTCACAAAGACTGATATATTATTGCATCAGGTAAGCGATACGATACGTCGGAATAATACTGAAATTCACAATCTTCAAGGACAGTTATATGCCTTGGATCCAGAATGGCGCATGGAAGCTGCTGCTGCAGCATTAACATACGGCGCACAACATGGCAAACCAGATGCTGCATTTGAGAAGCTCAAGATTCTAAAATCAAAAGGTTATATAGATATACCCATAAGTACAGAAATGCTGAGTATCGCAGCACAAAAATGCTCATGCGAGTATATGAGTAGTTTATTTAAAATTGCACAACAATTTAACTCACAATTCGAAGGCGTTACACATGGACAGAAGAAACTAGGTGTACCAACAGGCATACTACTCATGCAACAAGGTAAAACAGCGCTTGCAATGCAAGCAGCAATGCATGATGTACCGTATGTCAGAAGAGCGCAAACATATAGTACGCAACACAATATCTCTCCATTAGTAAAAATTGCACAATCAAAAACACCGTGCGACACAACAGAAATCATAAAATGTACTCATGCAGGATTCCGAACAACAACTGGATTAACAGATGTTATTTACCCATCTAATGCTGGCGAAGAATGCACAGATCAATTGTATGGACGGACATTATTCAGCAAGATACTCAATAGCCAAGATGGTGCTTCATCAATTAAGGAATTATTACCAGCAATGCATACTCCAGGGCGTTCTGATGAAATGAATTTCCTAGAGGAGGTTCGAGATAAAATTATCTCTATCAATGAGTCCAGTGAAAAAAAAGCCTTGCAACAAATACTAATAGAAATCGCAAACGGCAAAGCTGGATTCTATCTTGATTCAGCAGATGCAAGACAAAAATTTGAAACCATATGTGTTCAATCTGGCATTGATGTCAATAGAGTGAGACTCATTACATCAAGCAGCGAAGCTAGATCTACAGAAGCACGAGAAAAGATGCAACATCTGCTCTCAAGCGATGCAAGTAAGGATGCAATACAGAGCGAGATTGCTATGCTCAAGCAACGCGGTATCAACAATCAAGAAATAGGACAAGCTATACACGATGTCTTTTCGACCCAGCTCACCTCTAAAATAAGAGAAATTGATAAAATCAAGCATAACGCAAGAACGCTTGCAGCGCTCATGGATGATCAATTGATTCAATATCACGATTTTCGTGGCAATGGTCTACTTCAAAGGCTTCTACTCACATGCTTGGAAGCTGAGCGTCCTGAATCCCCAAATCCAGTATCAAAAGAATCACCTTCTAGTAATTTAGCCATCTTCACTTCTGAATTATGCAAATCATTGCGTCACGATAAATGTGATTCTCTTATTAAATCCAAAAACTCTAAAGGATTTACATTTGAAGAAATGTTATACTTGTTTGATGGTCAGAATATACGCGAAACACTTCAAAAGAATGGTAATTGTGCAACAATATCACACAACAGAAGAATCGAGTTATTTGTCAATAATTTCTCACATAATCCAAAATTGATACTTGAATCATTACAAGATCCAACTGATGCAGGAGTGTATAATAGAGTCAAGAGATATGCTGCTGATCAAAATGGAAGACCTGTAGCGTTCTCAGCTGTAGATTCTGCAATACAATTCGCAGAATTATTAGCAATAGAGCCGCAGAAATACCAAGATATAATGCGAGAAAAAAACTTGAGCATAGAAAGCTTAGTGTTGGCTCCCATGAGATTTTGTATGCGTAATGCAGTGAGTGTAAACGCGCAAGACAAATCCGGAAACACCACTGGTGATTATGTCCTCAGGAAATATATATTGGATCAAAATTCATCCCCCATTGAATTGCAAGTTGCAATGCAATTATTACACAATGAATTACTACCAAAAGGAGCAAAAGTACATCCAGAATTACTTGCGCATGCACAGGACATGAATATACAAATTATGCACGAGTGCAAATTAAAAATACACCAACTTGAACAAAAAAGAGATTCTATGCCCAAGGAAGATCGTATAGAGTATGAAAGAATGCAAAATATAGTAGCACTCAGATCTCAATTCGAATCTGGTATTCAATATGCAATGATTCAGAATCAGCAAATGTGTGATCAGATATATGACATCATAAGAGGTACTGCTCAGAATCCACGATCAGGCAAAATAAGAGATGCGCTACATGGCATACAATCTCTTTTTTCAACCGATAAAGCTCAGACAATTGATGGTAAATTACCATACAGTATGGATCTAGGAGTTCACATGTCAGACGGAATTCCTCATCTAACCTCAAATCAGAATGGACATTTTCAATCTAAGGATATTCTTGATAGCTTAAATTCTGTATCAGATCGCATAATATTGGAATGTCATAATGATAAAACACATTATAAATGCGAAGCACATAGATTCGTATCTCAAATGGGAAAAGAGATGTATCAATATAATGTACTACAAGGAAGCATGCATATTAATGTCAAAGGAAGAAAAATACATGTCAATGCAGATGGTACTATTAAATTAGATAATCCACGAGATATGAAATATTTCCAAGATAATCCTCGATGTTTGGATGAAATCATTGTCGGTAAATCAGAAGGGGCAAATCTATTACAATGCTTACAGCAAGGAAAATGGCCTAGAGATATGCACATCATGAATGAACACAAACATCAAGCTGCACAATTAGATAAATGCAAAAGCGCTCATGCGCTTGTACAAGACGCAGCCGCTGCAGCAATCAATGGTAAACATATAGGAGGTACATCATGTGCCACAGAAACAGGAAGAGTTCCTGCCGCTAATGATACACCATCAAAACTCATACCAGGGCATTAACAATGCTTGACTGTACGTATTTTATTATCAACAATACGAATAAACTTTATTTATGATAAAATATGTTATTCGGTGAAATCAACAATATAGCAACAACTCCAAATTCTAATATACATGCAAAATTGACATTCAGAATCTCAATGAGATGGGCGAAGGAATGAGTGATTTTCAATCTCTTTGGGAATTTGCAGCGGGAATCAAAATTGGACATAGCAACATAGAAGATATCGTGAAACATATTGTGCTATATAATAATAAAGATTTACAACAATATACAATAGAAAAAGTACAGCAATTTATAGATAAGCATTCAGAACAACATGATCATCATTGTCAATATGAAGAGAATCGTGGTTTCAATCAACATGATATGTCGCAGGAATTTAAATGTGAGTTATCATACGATGAACCCACACTAAATCCTAGAAATCCGAGTGATAACTCTACTGCTGATGTTGCACTTGATGCAAAATTCTCTCTGTCTGATTCACATGATCATGCGATTGCGAAAATACATATGCATTATTGCATGAAATCTCACTCAGCAGATCTTGGAATCGATGTATATTCTCGAAAGCACTCTAATGTTTCAATTCACTCGGTAGCACATCTCGATGCACATTTTGATAATCTTTCCTCTATACAACATATACATCTCTAGTATAGAGTGAGTTTCAATAATGACATCTTTATGATAGGATTGGTGCCATACTAATGGTATCGAATGTCGGTAAGATTTGCACCAAGCCCTACTGGGATGTTACATATAGGTGGGACAAGAATTGCACTTGCGTGCTATTTATTTGCGCGCAAGACAAATTGCAAATCTTTTCTGAGGATAGATGATACTGATCTTTCAAGATCGTCCGATAAATATAAAGATTCCATTATCGAAGATCTTAATTGGCTGGGTATATCGTTTGATGAAATCATATACCAATCAAATAGACTTGATTTATACAATCAAAAGATTTTGCAACTTAAGCAACAAGATAGGATATATCCTTGCTACGAAACAGAAGAAGAATTGGCGCACAAAAAAAAAATATTGCTCAAATCTGGAAAACCACCAATATATACACCTCCATCTCATGATCAGATACAAAAATTCATACAATCGAATCGAAAACCACATTGGAGATTCAAAATATCACGCGATATCGTAATTACTTGGAATGATATGATTAAAGGTAAGATCTCATTCAAATCTGATGCACTATCTGATCCTGTGATTATCCGAGAAGATGGCAGTATGACATATTTACTCTGTTCTGCAATTGATGATCTTAACATGAACATCACTCACATCGTGCGCGGAGAAGATCATATTTCGAATACCGCAATACAAATTGATATGATGCATGCCATTGAAGCAACTCAAATTCCTAAATTCGCACACATATCGCTAATGTATGATCAAAGAGGAAAATTGTCAAAAAGACATGGAAATTTCGATATAGCACAAATGAGATGCAATGGAATACAAGATACAACTATTAATAATTACTTAGCTAAGATCGGAACCTCTGATTCTATATCAATGCTAAATTCTATGCAAGATCTCATTGATGAATTTGAATTTTCAAAATTTAGCGCCAGTAACATAAGTTTCGATATTCATGAAATATATAGACTCAATATGAATGTGCTGCGCAATATGAATTTCTCACAAATAGAGCATCTCATTGACACAACGCAGGTTCTATGGGATGTAATCAAAACAAACATTGAATCTTTATCTGAAGTGGCAGCATGGCATGATATAATGTACAAACCAATGCACACTTGCATGGATCAATGCACGATAGATCAAGAATTCATATCTGATGCTATTGCTACTCTACCGCAAGAACCATGGGGTCATGATACATGGAAAACCTGGACACAAGAACTGAAAAAAATCTCTGTACTCACAGGAAAAAAACTATTCATGTCTCTCAGAAGCACTCTTACGCACAGAGCTCAAGGACCAGAGATGAAGAACCTTTTACCAATACTTGGCAGAAGAGAAGTGATTTCACGATTGCGTTTGCATCTTTTGACAGACACTAAGATGCAGAACCCTCCAAGAGAGATCGAGTAATTCGCATCTCTTCATCAATTTCCATACTAGTAGTGCTATCCTTAATATTCACATTGCTCATTATTCTATCTTCATCAGAATCAACAACTGTTTTTGCAGCTATAGCTTTTGAATACACATGACGAGCTGCTACCCCAGTACCCGCTGGTATTAGATTTCCCATGATAATATTCTCCTTCAGACCATGCAAATAATCCTCACGACCATACGCAGCTGCTTCAGCAATCACTCTAGCAGTTTCCTGGAACGATGCAGCAGAAATAAATGATGCAGCATTTAAACTTGCGCGTGTAATACCTTGCACCACTCTTACATATTCAATTGGCCTCTCTCCATTTGCAATGAGCTTCTCATTCACGCCTTCTACCATATGAACTCCTAATTCTTCTCCCTTGAGCGTCTCTGAATCACCTGGATCAATTACACGCACTACTTGCAGCATTTGTCTCAATACAACTTCTATATGTTTATCATCGGTTCTAACACCTTGCATCACATATACTTCTTGAATTCTGTTTAGGAGATATTTTGCAAACATCTCCACACCATGCACCTCAAGTATGTCATGCGGATTCACTTGACCATCTATTATTAGATCACCACGCTCAATACTTTCACCCGACAATACAAGTGGATGTTTATCAGTCGGAATGTTATGACTCTCTAATAATGTACCGCCTTCTTCTGAATAGATTTCTAATTTTCTCTTAACAACTCCTGTAGATCCACCAAATGCCACAATACCGCTGTTTTTTGCAATCAACGCAGGGCTTTTTGGTTGTCTCACTTCAAATAAATCAATTACTCTCGGCAAACCACCAGTGATATCACCACTTCTGCTGGAATCTGTGATAGGTATACGCGCTAGTGAATCCCCAGCACATATTTTATCACCATCTTGCACACCTACTATTGCTCCTTCAGGTAATACATATCTGGCCAATGAACCTCTCTTTGTTCTTAGCACGTTTCCATCATTATCAATGATTTCAATTGCAGGATTAAAAGAGCTTCTACTTGAAGATCCACCTTGCACCATACGCGCTATAACTCGATTAGTAGTACCAGATGATGCGCGACGCACAATCTTGCACGATATACCCTCTGTGATGTTGGAGAATCTAATAACTCCCACAGCACCAGCTATTATGCTTTTTCCATAATTATCCCATGTAGCTATCTCGTATCCTGCATTTACACGCTCACCACTCTTAACATGCAATGTTGCACCAAGATTCACCATATGATCATGAGTATTGGTATCACCGACAATAGATATAGCAACTTCTCTGCGCATCACTATCCTGTCTCCAGAAGAATTCACTGCAGTATTTTCTTCATCAAACTGAATAACTCCTTCAGATTGAGCAATAATTGAGGAGCTTTCCAATTCATGTTTCGCAATTCCACCAATATGGAACGTACGCATAGTTAATTGAGTACCTGGTTCACCTATCGATTGTGCTGCTATAATTCCCACTGCAGAACCAATGGATATTGGTCTATTACGCTTTGATAAATCACTACCATAACACTTTACACAAACCTTAGCATGCTCTTCTTGACATGATATTACAGAGCGGACTCTGAATTTTGTCACTCCCGCTTCAACAATGCGATCGAATGTATCTCTAGTAATCAAATCATTTTTCGATACAAGGATACTTCCATCGGCATCACATATATCATCTACGGGAAACCTTCCTATGGAATAGCTCGAATTAGAATATACATTCTCAGCCTCATTTAAATCTATTACTGCACCATGAGTGACACCACAGTCCATACTCACAACAACACACTGCTGCGCACAATCTGATAATCTACGAGTAAAATAACCAGAATCGGATGTTTTTAACGCTACATCTGATAATCCTTTTCTGGCACCATGTGCAGAAATGAAGAATGGAATAGGATGTAATCCAGCAACAAAGCTATCTGTAATCGGAGTTTCGATAATATCACCAGAAGTTCTTGCCATTAAACCTCTCATGCCCACCAATTGACGCACCTGAGCAGCAGATCCACGAGCTCCAGAATTCACAATATGATACATAGATGAGAACACTGGCTTACCAAGCTCTGACACTCCAATAGGAGTAGACATTTTATGCATTACATCATCCGAAATCGAATTCGTGCACTCCGTCCATACATCAATCATGCTGCTTTTGCGTTCTTGATCAGCAATTAATCCAGCACGATAATGACCTTCAATTGTATTAATTCTCTCCATCGCACTTGCGATATGCTGCACTTTCGTTTCAGGTTGCATCATATCCGCTTTACCAAATGATATCCCAGACAGAGTGGAATACAAGAAACCTGCATCTTTCAGACCATCCAACACATCAACCAATTTCTTCGGACCTATGATATCATATAACCTAGACACTAAAGTGCTGATTTCTGATTGCTTCATTGGTTTATCCACCATATCAATGGTTATCTCTCCTTCAGCATTTCGCGAAATAATGGAATATAATATATATCTACCGACAGTAGTTAATTTAGTATCTTGCGATATCGAATTATCATGATTTCTTACATATACAGGAACAGATATAGTATCATGCAGTGAGATCTCTTCACGAAACATAGCAACATCTACTTGCTCTATAGAATCAAAACTCTTTCTAGGCACGTCATTCACATCGGTGTATGTCATATAATGCAACCCTAAAGTCATATCCTTATGCGGGATCATGATAGGCTCACCATTTGCGGGGCTGAGTATGTTTTCTGTCGACTTCATCAACATACGAGCTTCTATTTTTGATTCATTAGTCACTGGCAGATGAACTGCCATCTGATCACCATCAAAATCTGCATTATAGGCCGTACACACTAACGGATGTAATTTTATTGCTTTATCATGTGTCAATACTGGATCAAACGCTTGTATTCCCAATTTATGGAGCGTCGGAGCCCTATTAAGAAGTACTGGATACCCCTCCACTACATCAGCAAGAACTTCGAATACTTCATAATGCTCATCTTGTATCATGTTAGATGCTTCACTGTTAGTGGATGCGTATCCATACGCAATCAGTCCACCACATACCATTGGTTTATATAATTCAAGAGCTATTGCACGAGGTAATCCACATTGATTTAATTTTAGATGAGGACCCGCAACAATGACAGAACGAGCAGAGTAATCTACTCTTTTTCCAAGTAGATTTTGCCTAAACCTCCCATCTTTCCCTCTTAATGCATCAGCCAATGATTTTGCTTGCATATCTTGACTCATTACCGAGCTAGATTTGCGCCTCGACACACCATAAAATCCGTCAACAGCATCCTGTACAAGATTATATTCGCTGTTAAGTATTGCCCTTGGTGCATTTAAGCTCTTTAGCTTTTTTGCTCTAATGTTTCTGTTCATAATCATGCGATATCTGAGATTATGATCAGAAGAGACTATTTTCCCCTTGACCGATATCATCGGTCTATATCCAGGAGGCATTACAGGAAGTGCTTTCAATATAAAGCTTGATAATTTATTCCCAGAATTCCGAATCCCATTCATAATCCTAAGATGCTTGATCATTTTGCGACGTTTGATCTCAGATTTGCATTTAGAAACCTGCAATCTCAAGATCCTACACTCAACCTCTAGATCAACATTTGCAATCATAGCGTCTACTGCTTCGGAGCCAGTATCAATTTTGAATCTAGGATCAGCAGCATTTTCACGCATAACTTCTTCGAACTTACTTTCTGGAAGCATATCTTTGTATTCATATTCAGTATCACCGGGCTCAAGAACAACATATGATCTACGATAGATTATTCTCATCATATCTTTACTAGAGAAGTTCAGAACCGCAGCCAAGTGCCCATGATACATAGGATGCACAACAGGAGAATGCAATTCTATATGACCCATTCGTTCTCTGCGCACTCTGGAATAAGTTACTTCAGTACCACACTTCTCACATACAAGCCCGCGATACTTAATTTTTCTATATTTACCACACGAACATTCATGATCTCGGATTGGACCAAAGATGTTAGCACAAAAAAGACCATGCATCTCAGGAGCAAGAGTTCGGTAATTTACTGTTTCGGAATTCTTAATTTCTCCGTAAGATTGTGCCCTTATATCATCTGCACTCGCGACAGATATCTTCACCGAAGAACATCTTAATGGAAAAGATCGTAAATCATTAGATGATCGAGATGTCATGCTACGACTTCCGAAATATTCGGGCTCTCTTACGTCAAGATTCAAACCAAGAGCAGCTAACTCCATCTTCAGCACTTTGATAGATTCTGGAACTCCATACATAACACCGGAAGTTGCGACACCGGAAGCGGACAACATCTTGTTTTGATACAACCTTGACCTTCCTTCTATGTCATCAGATTTAATCGTCAACATTTCATGTAGACAATAAGCAGCACCATATGCTTCAAGTGCCCAGAATTCCATCTCTCCTAATCTCTGCCCTCCTCTGTACGCTTTACCGCCAAGAGGCTGTTGAGTCACGAGACTATAAGATCCAGTGGATCTAGCATGTATCTTATCATCAACCAAGTGATTGAGTTTTAACATATAGATATAACCAACAGTGACCGCTCGATCAAATTTGCGACCAGTTCTTCCATCAAACAATTCCAATTGGCCAGATTCTGGTAAACTACATAATTTTAGCAATTGCGATATTTTATCCACACTTGGAGCAGCAAATGCAGGTACAGCAAATCGCACAGCATCTCTGAAATTCGAAGCAAACTTCACAATCTCATCATCTGACATTGCAGTAATCTCACAAATATCATTTTTGCTCTTATCATTCAATATATCAATTTCGATTAAAAGATCCCTGAGTGCTTGGATCTTGGCTCCGTCGATATATTGACTAATTCTCTCACCAAGGGTCTTTGCAACCAATCCCAAATGTACTTCAAAAATCTGACCTATATTCATCCGAGATGGCACACCTAATGGATTCAGCACGATATCCAACGACACTCGCATGCCAGTAATTTCATCCACAGAATATGGCATCTCATGCTTCGGCAATATAGCAGACACCACTCCCTTATTACCATGGCGCCCAGACATTTTATCTCCCACTCTCATACATCGCATAGACGCAAGTGTCACAACGATTTTCTTATTAGTAGAGGATGGAAGGCTATGACCCGATTGAATGACTTGAACCTTACCTCTCATTTTTTCTAAAAGATCGATCTTAGCCTTTTCAAATTCCATATATAGATGCGATACTTTTTGGGAGATTATATCAGATTCAAATCTCAAAGATTTGGTCTCAAGATATGACATCTTTTGTATAGATGAAGCTCGAACTTTAGCACCAGATCCATCAATAGCATCATTCTCCGCGTATGTAGATATCTGACGAATTACAAATTCTTCAAGAATTTTTATCCTTCTCTCTACATCAATCTCAACTTTATTCAATTGCGCTTCTTGCGCCATTAGAGCACATTTATCATCTGCAAAATTCCTACTTACCATTACAGATACGTCTATCACCACGGCTTGATCTATACCTGGAGGAGCATATAGAGAAGAGTCTTTCACTTCTCCCATATTTCCATCACCGAATATTGCATACAACAATCTCTCTTCTGCGGTCTTATAATTATACTCTAAGCGCGGAGTGACTTTTGAGACCAAGACATCTCCACTGCGCACAACGGATCCAACTCTTACAACACCAAATCCATCTAAATGATTTGTTGAACCACGTACACAAGGATTGTCAGCAACGATCTTATCATCCCCAGATTGAGATTTAATCTCCACACACTCATACTCAGAAATCACCATGGATTGGAAATAATCTGCAGCATCTTCTGAAATCACAATCGAATCTTCGTTGTTTAATCCATAAAACGATACAAATCCTACACGTAGATTCCTACCTAATGCCAATTCTCCTTTATCAGTTGCACTACCAGATGCGATCACGCAACCCTCTTGCACTTTATCTCCAACAGAGACATTAGGGCGATAATTTACATAAGTATTGCTGTTTGATCTACTGAACTTTTGCAGATCATAAATCCCTACATCCAATCCTATCTGCTCTGATTCATCGTAATCTATAACGATACTAGAAGAATCCACAGCTCTTACTATGCCTGATTTTTGTGCCGTCACTATAGCTCCACTATGTCGCGCAACCACTGATTCCATACCAGTACCCACGAAAGGAGCTTGTGGTTTCAATAATGGAACAGCTTGACGTTGCATATTTGCACCCATAAGCGCTCTATTTGCATCGTTGCATTCTAAAAACGGAATAAGCGATGTAGATAATCCTATTGTTTGTTGATGAGATACATCTATATAATGCACCTCCTGCGGCTCAACATACACCATATCATCATTGTTGCGACACAACACTTTCTCATCTTGAATCTTAAGGTGAGCATCGAGCTTGACCTTTGCAGTTGCCATATTCAATCCACACTCCTCAGATGCAGATAAATATCTCACTTCATTCTGTATTACTCCATCTATCACTTTTCTGTAAGGAGACAATAGAAATCCATGTTTATCCACTTTTGAATATAATGACATGGTCATAATCAATCCGATATTTGGCCCTTCCGGGGTTTCAATCGGACAAAATCTACCGTAATGAGTGTAATGAACATCTCGAACTTCAAATGTAGCTCTTTCTTTCACTAATCCATTGGATCCCAATGCAGAGCATCGTCTTTTATGAGAGCATGATGAAAGAGGATTAATAGCATCTTTGAGTTGTACCAATCCTTGACTACTACTCGCAGCAAAGAACCCATCCATACTAGATTGTAAAGCAGAAGTATGCAATATACCAGATACAGTCGTGACATCTAAACCAATAGACGATGACATTTTGTCCTTCGCATTTTTAGCTACAGCATTCAATCCAGATAAAAATGCACCGTATATAAGCTCACCAGGAGTTCTTAGCCTTCTATTAGACAAATGATCAATATCATCACCAAAAGAATCTCCACAAGAATCCAATTGCATCAAAAACATACGCACGGATAAGATAAAATCCATAGGATTTAATCCCATACGCGCAACATCATCAGAATCCCACCCTTCATCCTCATCTCGGATATAGTGCTTCAATCGCTCATTAATTTTTACACGACCTACAGGACCCAAATTATATCTCGTAGTGTCTTTGGTAAAGAACATACTTTCTAATATATCACCAGATGCTAAAGTGTATTCAGATCTCAAAACATTGTATATTTCTTTTGAAGCATCTTTCTTATCCATCAAGGGAAATTCCTGCATTGTTCTCAATAATCCTGCACTTGGTGAGGACACATAATTCGCATTCAGACACGAAAGAGAATCAATATCAGCTTCAAGCATCGCTTCTAATACATCAGAATCAATGCATGTACCAGCTCTATACAACACTCCATTGGAAGCATCTTTTAATGTAACATCTTTCGACAATATCAGATTCAAAAGATCTTCATTTCTCACGCAACAATGACACACATCATCATTGCCAAACAATCTATTCAATAATGCTTCAGAGGGCTTAATACCAGATGAAAGTGTGATCGCAGAATTATTACGCACCATCACATCATGCGATATAGCACCGCGAATTAGATCTGAACGCGCAATATCTACATTCCACATCTCACCAGATCTCACATAAGTGTACTCTGTATAAAAATTCTTATATACATCCTGGCGCGACATTCCAATGGCACTCAATAAAAGTGTGATTGGTAATTTACGCCTCCTATCAATCCTACAATATAAAGGCCTACCTTCAGAATATACCAAATCAACCCACATACCTTTAGTGGGAATAATTCTCAAGTACTTCAGACATTCAGAAGATACCCTGGAAACGTCGCTATAACAAAACAATCCAGGAGATCGCTGCACTTGAGATACAATGACTCGCTCCACTCCATTAACAACAAAGGATCCATCAATCATGTATGGCAAGCGACATAAAAGTACTTTTTGCTCTTTAACTAGAAGTACTTTTTTATGAGATTGCGCAACAGGACTTGTCGTATCAAATAAAACCAATCGCATCGTTGCTTCTATACTCACAGTACAAGACGTATCCCATCTAATTGCATCTCTAATTCCACAACTTGGCTTCCCTACCTCATAATCAACAAATTCAAGTACAGCTTCACCAGAATTGATTACCACTGGGAATACTGCATCGAAACAATTGCGAATATTAAAAATACAATCCCTCTTGTCATATGCAAGAAAATCATTATAGGATTCAACCTGAACTCCTAGACAATCAGATACATCCCGATCAAATAAATCATGATGATCTCCAAATCTTTTCCTGTGAGACAATAGGTCATTTGAACCCATTTTCATATATTTTACCGTGACACCAAGAAAAATTACTCTTTGGTTTCAACAGTACATCCTAGATCTTGCAATTTCTCTATATGCTCTTTAAGGGCGTTCATCTTATCTGACATCAGAACCAAACCATTATCCACAATATCTTTAGCATCCTTAAGCCCCTTACCGGTTACTTCTTTCACGTATTTTATTACCTGAACCTTACTACTTCCAGCATGAGAAATCGTAAGATTTAAAACAGGATCAGATGCAATCTCTGTAGCAGCTCCTTGATCAGAAGAAGCGCCTTGATTTACGGGCGCAGAAGCTGCCATCATAGCATCACTCAGACCAAATTTCTCTTTGATACCATTGGCAAAAGCCATAACATCACTAATTGACAATTCCCCTAACCCCTCTAACAATCCAGCTACCTTGTCATTCATTTTCATTACACCCTCAGAAGAAATATTAGTCATCACAACCTCACTATTATTATTGTTAATATATATTTGTAATACTCGAATCATGTAGATAATCGGACACACACACACACTATATATGCTATACAACGGAGAAATAAGACACTGATATAATTTGTATATAACCGCCTCATTGGAGTCACATTTTCTCAGACTCTCAAAACACTCTCTCGATACAATACCATCACCATCTACAGCAGAAACAAATTCTATCTTACCTTTGTATTCATCAATCGAATGTAGTATCTTGAATATATCATCAGAGAATATACACATGCATTGAGCTTTGGTGCGCAAAGATAAAGGAGATATGCCAAAATTTGCTATAGTAATGCGCATAAGACTATTCTTGTACATTGTAATCTTCTCTATACCACGAATAGCGCAACCCATTCTAAATTTAGACATCGACACTGCATCAATTGCATCACAACTAAAAACCGCACTGTATTGAGATTCGGACACCAATCTTGATAATTCACTCAATACAGCAACATTTCTATCTCTAGACATACAAACCTACAAAAAATCCATTACATTCAATCGCAACGATTTACCCATTGTAGATGAAATATAGAGACAACACATCGAATCACACAGCCTGGCTTTGCACATCGATACAGTAGCAGATACAAAAGAAGCTATATTGTCATTCAATCTCTCAACATCAAAAGTACTATCTCCTACCTTCGCATGTATTGATCTGCATTTATCAATGCGCGCCACACACAAATCCTCAATATTGTCTAAATCTAGATCACTGCATCCTTTTGCATTAGCCAATACTGTCCCCACTTTTGGATTTGGCATCAAACCCACAGGACCTAGTACCTTGGCAAATTTAGATATACGCGGCACTTCGGATTTGCATGCAAAACACATACTACACGCTCTATATTCACGCTTTGAAATAAAGCTTTGCGTTTCATCAGGTGATATAAATCTTATCGATTTCTCACAGACATCAGTAGAGAAATCGGAACTCACAAATACACAGCTTCTTCTACTTGCAATAGAATATCTTAATTTCCATGGAATCGAAGTAGATGAGAACTTTGCAATAAGAGATTTATCAATATTCAAAACCACATCTATTGATTGATTAAAGCCGAGCTTTGCATCATTCAGAATACTATCTAACATAGACACAATCATCTCCCCTTAATCTTGATACCAGCCGATTTTAACGTACCAAATACCACCTGTAAAGCCTTTTGCTGATCAATTGTATTCATATCCGACATCTTAAATTCTACAATCTTCATTACGTCACTCATCTCAATATGCGCGATCGTTTCTTTTCCTGCTGTTGCAGAGCATTTTTTAAGAGACAATGTCTTTTTAGCAAGATCCATCACAGAGGGTTTTTTATAAGTAAATGAAAAAGTTTTATCAGAATTAATTCTTACTTTCACACTTAAATATAATCCACAATCATCAACTCCTTCGGTATCACGGTTAAATCTATCACAAAAATCTTTTACAGAGACGCCCTTCGGTGCCAATTTCGGACTAGTTTCACTACCTGGTCTTGCTTTACCAGATGGTAATCTTAAATTACATACTTGAACATTCCCACTTACTGACATATTAAACCTTTTTCATAACCACATCATCGAAACTGACATTGATATCAGTTGGTACATCAAGTATCTTGACTCGAACCTCTAATCTAGATCGATCTTTGAACACCTTATTCACAACACCAGAGAACTTCCCGAAGGGACCGGATTTGATATTCACCTCATCACCAATGACATATTCGGACACACCATCAGAAACAAGACGCACCTCATCTTCACACTGACTTGCATCTTTACTGTCTAAAACTTCATCATCAGTAGCATATTTGCAGTCTCCATCTTCATCACATAAGAAATAAGCAAAATCTATCTTACTTAGCACATATTTTGCTCGCTCTAGATCGCTTACACGCACCAAAACATATCCCATGTATCTACTAATTTTTGATATATCTTCTCTCCCAGTCTCATCCATAAAGATTTCAGGAAAACAACTCTCATCATCACCAAATATCTTTTTAGATATTTGCACGGCACGCCTTACAAAATCCAATTCTTTACCAGAATGCACTCTTACGATGTACCACACATTTACAGACATATTTAACCAATCACATAATCTACAACGAGATACGCACAACGATCCAGGGCATATACGATCGCCACCACCACAAAAACCATGATAGCAATATTAATCATCATAGGATACAACACATCCCTAGAGCACCATGTAACATGCGTTAATTCTTGCATAAATGCCTTCATTAATCTAGTCAATAACATCATAATCATAACATATTATGAATCACTAAGCTGATGTGATCCAGATTTTTTGATAATTTCTTCCATAACATCTTTGGGTACAACTTCATAACGTGCAAAAGACATACTCAAAAACGCTCTACCTTGAGAAATAGATCGCAATGAACTCATAGCACCAAACATATTTGCAAGAGGTGAAAACGCTAATATATTTTGTGCGCCATTCTCTGCAGAAGCAGATTCAATCATTGCTCTACGACCATTTAAATATCCCAAAACATCACCAAAACTACTATCTGGTGTTATAACATCAGTGCGCATGATCGGTTCTAATATCATAGCGCATTCTTTCTTGCGCAATTCATAAAATGCCGCCGCACCAGCAATCTCAAACGCCAATGCACTCGAATCTACATCATGAAATTTACCATCCAATAGAATCACCTTAAGATCCACAACCTGATGACCAGACACCAAACCATTTTTCATAGCAGATTTAATCCCTTTCTCAACAGAAGGTATATATTCCTTAGGAATAGCTCCTCCAAATATTTTATCTTCAAATTGAAAGCCCGATCCTCTCTCCAGTGCCTCAAACTCAAGCACAACATAAGCAAATTGTCCAGCACCACCAGTCTGCTTCTTATGCAAGTACTCAATTTTATGCACACCCTTAATAGTTTCCCTATATGCCACTTGTGGCTCTCCAATGGAAATCTCAACTCCAAATTCTTTCTGAATGCGATCCACTATTATCTCTAGGTGCAATTCTCCCATACCATGCATAACTGTTTGACCAGTTTCATGATTCACATTCGAGCGCAAAGATGGATCTTCGGTGGTTAATTTACCAAGCGCTAAACCCATTTTATCTTGATCAGATGCATTCTTCGGCTCCACAGATACAGACACAACAGCTTCCGGAAATACAATCTTTTCCAACAATACATTATTATCTGATAGAGTATCTCCTGTAACGGTATTTTTCAATCCAGGAATAGCAACAATCTGACCAGCGCTAGCAACTTGAATATCTTGACGATCGTTCGCATGCATCATTAAAATCCTACTGATTCTCTCGCGCTTGTTCTTACTGACATTGTGCATATAAGAACCAGCAGAAATCTGACCAGAGTATATTCTGCAATATGTCAAAGTACCAGAAAACTGATCATTTACTACTTTAAATGCTAACATGCAACATTTTTCCTTGTCACTCACGTCTAAACGCACTTCTTTACCAGTATCTTTGTCTTCCGCAACAAGCCCCCCAGCATCAAGTGGTGATGGTAAATAATATGTCACAGCATCCAACACTTGTTGCACTCCTTTGTTTTTGAAAGCAGAACCACATAATACCGGTACAATATCATTTTTGAAAACGGCTATTCTAATGCATCGCATTAAATCAGATACTGAGATATCACCTGAGTCAATGTATTTCTCCATAACACTCTCATCGTGAATTGCAACTTCTTCCAACAATTCTTGTCTTTTCTCATGAGCAACTTCCATCAGATCGCTTGGTATAGCTTCATATCGAAACTTCGCACCTAAGCTTTCGTCATCCCACACAATCGCTCTCATGCGCACCAGATCCACTACCCCAATAAAACTACTCTCTACTCCAATAGGAATGTGCAAGCATATTGGTTTAGCACCTAACATCTCACGGATCTGACGAACACAACGATCAAAATCAGCACCAACACGATCCATCTTATTTACAAAACAGATCCTTGGAACATTATATCTATTAGCTTGTCTCCACACAGTCTCAGACTGAGGCTCGACCCCTGCAACAGAATCGAATACAACCACAGCACCGTCCAACACACGCAATGAACGCTCAACTTCAATCGTAAAATCTACGTGACCAGGAGTATCAATTATATTTATGGTATGCATACACTGCATACCAGACAAGAAACCTCCTTCATCTTCATCACTATCTACAGGCTTCCACCGACACGTAGTTGCAGCAGATACGATGGTGATCCCACGTTTCTGCTCCTGCTCCATCCAATCCATCGTTGCACTTCCATCGTGCACCTCACCAATTCTATCTTGCTTACCAGTATAATATAATATCCTCTCGGTAGTGGTAGTCTTGCCAGCATCAATATGCGCAACAATACCAATATTCCTGATATGATGAATACCACTGGACATTATGAATTACCATCTTGATTTTGATTGCTCTGACTACCAGCAGCAAAGTGTGCAAATACTTTATTTGCATTCGCAACACTTGAAGCTTCTTTACTCATGGTAAATGCACCACCCCTGGATTCAAAGATATCTATAATCTCATTAAACAAAGCATCCTGCATTCCACCACGACCCGCTCCTTTAGCTTTTAAGCGTTTTCTAGATGCTGACAAAATCCATCCTATTGCTATTCGAATTGATTGCACTTCACCTACTGGTACAGGAACTTGGTAGGTAGAGCCTCCAACTCTTTTAGATTTTACGCACACAGATGGAGCAACGATTGCAATTGCAGATGCAATAATCTCATCCGGTGACTTTTTCATTTTCTCCTTTAATTTTTCCATCACTCCATACATGATCTTGCGAGCAAGAGCTTTCTTTCCATGTTTCTGGATATTATTTATAAATAAGTTTACTAGATGAGATCCAAATACATGATCTACATCATCTGCAAATCTATTTCTTATACTATAATTACCGCGTGGCATATCTTATTACATTAAACGACTTTAGGCTTCTTGGCGCCATACCTGGATCTGCTCTTGCGACGTGCATCAACACCTTGCGCATCACGAGTTCCACGAATTATGGTGTATCTCACACCAGGTAAATCAAGGCGCCTACCGCCCCTTACCAATACCAAAGAGTGCTCTTGCAAATTATGCCCCTCACCTGGTATATACGCAGTCACCTCATACCCAGTAGTAAGTCTAACACGAGCCACTTTACGCAAAGCAGAATTGGGCTTTTTAGGAGTCATCGTATACACCTTAGTACATACACCACTCACTTGAGGGCATCCTTTTAATGCTTGCGACTTTATCCTGCGAGGCTTTCTTACTCTTGGTTTGCGCTTTAATTGATTAAGTGTGACCATCCAAAAAACTGTATTATATATCAGTCTAACATGATCATAATGCACGAGTCAATATGATATTATTCAATAACATCTATAATAATGCATCAGGTAGATTTTGCGATATTCGTATTCGATAGCGTTCTGAAACAAGCACCATCTATTATATTCTGTTGATTCCGACTCATTGCCTCAGATTTCCCATTCTTGCCCCAATCAATCTCAGCTTGCGTTGCATCGCACGCACTAACTGCAACTGCAGATGATTTTTTATGCATAGCACAAAACATTTCAGCCCAATCCTCTGGATTAGTGAGCAAATATGCATCACCAGCAGATATTCCTTGTCCAGTCATAGATTGTGGATTGTTATTGCCAGTAACCCATCTTACAATTTCTTTCATATCATATTGATATTCTTCACATAACTCTTTGAGTATATGAATTGATCTGACAATCTGTGCTTTTGCATACACAGAGTCACCGTGACGCAAGAATGATTTATACATTCCGGATAAAAGATTAGATGCAGCAGCTGTATGCACAGGATTTCTATCTACATCCGATATAATCGGATACTCATCAGTGCTACAATAATCGCTCAATACAATATCATACAAAGCACCTATAATAGATTGTGCTGCATGTACATCATGTAAGGATATTACATCAATGGCATGAGCTAATAAGCCTGGCATACATGCATTATCCACAATCTCTGCTCCACGATTTGCAACATTAATCTTCATAATTCGATCTCCACTCTTCACTAGTGTTTGTAGTATACCTTGACTCCGCTCATTCAGATTCATCGCACAAAGAAGATTCATGTTTATCGTAGGTATAACACCAGTTACAGGCACAGAATAACCCAATCTATGCTTTAACATAGAAGCTAATGCATCAGGATTTACTACACCAATGGAGGAAATGATAATGGAATCTGGACGAATGAGACGCGCCAATTGATCAATAAAATCACTTGTAAAATGCACAGGCTTACAACATAAGATGAATACCTTTGAAGTGTTAGATATAGAGTCATCAGATAAATTACGCAAACCTGAGAATTGCATTGTAGGAATCTCTTTATCTTCGATCTTGTATGGCATTGCACCAGAACGAATGCATTCAACTTTAAAACCATTAGCGTCTAATTTTTGAATAAAACTACCACCTATAGCTCCAACGCCACATACAACAGCATGTTGCTGAGTAATAATATCATCAGCTGAAACAATACTCATATGAGCAATATCATCACGACGATCTTTCATTTGCACTAATTGTGCAGCGTCATTAAAACGTCGCTCAGCAGCCAATGTCTCTCCTGATGTGCTTTGTGTTGTATTTTTTGTGATGTTTGTAGAAAACGCCTTCATAGTACCTGCATTCAATAATCCCTTGACAAGTCGCACTGATTGTCTCCACATAAAACACCTATAAATTTAATTTTTACTCATGAGTTTACACATAAAGGCGCTAATTGTCAAGATCGAATAACGAACTCTTATCTTCAATGCAATAGCGCATTGCTTTCACAAAGGCTCGTGCAGCAGAAATCGTTGTGACATAACTTAATTTTTTCTTCACCACCATGCGACGTATACTTCTACTATCTTCAATCGATTTATCTCCCCCGCTTGTATTGATAACAAACGCAACATCATCATTTATCATTGCATCTAATATATGAGGACGCCCCTCTCTTACTTTGTTGACTCTAGTAACTAATATATCACGATCAGATAAAAATTGAGCAGTACCACCAGTAGCATATATACTGAATCCCATTTCAATCAGATCACGAGATATCTGTATCATTGCATCTTTGTCCTCATCTCTCACAGAGATCAGCACTTTTCCAGATGATACAATATTATTTCCAGCACCAATCTGCGCCTTTGCAAATGCACCACCAAATGTCATATCACGCCCCATTGCTTCACCAGTTGATTTCATTTCTGGTCCCAACACAACATCAACATCTTCAAATCTGTTGAAGGGAAACACAGATTCTTTAACGGCATAACCCTTAATATCGGACCATTTTGGCAACTCCATATTAGAAAGCTTATGTCCCAAAATAACCTGAGTAGCTATCTTTACTACTGCGACACCAGTGGTTTTACAAATGAAAGGAATGGTTCTACTTGCACGAGGATTTACTTCCAATACGAATATATTATCACCTTGAATAGCAAGTTGTATATTTAACAGTCCTATTATTTTCAACTCCCTTGCAAGTTTGGATGTATATTCTTCAATTTGATCTATCCTGCTTTGTGGAAGAGAATATGGCGGCAAAGAACATGCTGAATCACCCGAATGCACACCAGCTTCTTCTATGTGCTCAACAATACCCGCAATGTACACATTCCCATCGGAATCCACAACAGCGTCAATATCTACCTCAATCGCTTCAGAAAGAAACCTATCAACTAAAATACCTTGCTCTAATAATTCCGAATTCTCTTGGAAATATTTACGTAAATCGTCCTTGGAATATATTATGTTCATTTTTCTTCCACCAAGGATATAAGATGGCCTCACCAAAATCGGGAATTGTATTGAAATTCCATCAATATCATTCTCTGAATGACACACAGCACTCTCGGGCCTTGGCATACCCAATTTATCAAGCAAAGCATAAAATCTACCTCTATCCTCTGATAGATCGATTGAATCCTGAGTAGTACCAAGTATTTTAACTTTATTGCGCACCAAATCATCAGCTAGCTTAAGTGGTGTCTGACCTCCAAACTGCAATATTACACCCAAAAGTTCCCCCTTTTTTTGCTCCACATGAATCACTTCAAGCACATGCTCTATCGTAAGAGGCTCAAAATATAATCTATCTGCTGTATCATAATCAGTGGAGACCGTCTCTGGATTGCAATTGATCATAATCGCTTCATATTTCATATCCCGCAAAGCGTATATCCCGTGCACACACACATAATCAAACTCAACACCTTGACCAATCCTATTCGGACCACTACCAAGAATGATTACTTTTGATCTCCGCGAAGGCTCTGCTTCACATTCTGCTTCACAACCTTCATATGTACTATATAGACATGAGGTCTGTACTTGAAATTCTGCAGCACAAGTGTCTATCTTTTTATAAACAGGGCGCACATTGAATTGATGACGTAAATCCCTGAATTCTGATTCCATCATATCTGATAACTGCGCAATTCTTGCATCTGAGAAACCCATTCTTTTCAATCGCATGATCTCCACACCATCTAAGAATTTTTCTTGAGACTTAATGTTGTTCTCAGTATCAATGATCATGTTGATATTTCTTAAATACCACAGATCATATTTCGTGACCTCATTAATCTTTTCAACGGAAATTCCACGACGCATTGCCTCTGCAGCAAACAATATTCTATTATAGGTATAAATAGAAAGATTATTCATCACCTCATCATCTGTATATTTGGATAAATCATCAAAACCACATAAGTCATCTTCCAGTGAGAATAAAGCTTTCTGTATCGATTCATTGAAACAACGACCAATTGCCATCACTTCTCCAACAGATTTCATTGCACTCGATAAAATTCCTTTGCTTTTCATTTTCTCAAAATCGAATCTAGGAATCTTGGTCACTATGTAATCAAGTGCCGGTTCAAATGCCAATGGAACCTTAGGTATCGCATCATTCTTGATATCTCTCAATGAATACCCCAATGCTAATTGGGCAGCTGCTTTTGCAATTGGAAATCCAGTTGCTTTTGAAGCAAGTGCAGATGATCGCGACACGCGCGGATTCATTTCAATAACTACCATAGCACCATCTTCTGGATTGATAGCGAACTGCACATTTGCACCCCCAGTTTCAATTCCTATCTCACGCAGAATATCAATTGAAGCATTTCGCATCTGTTGCAATTCTTCATCCCTTAGTGTCAAAATTGGAGCTACAGTAATGCTATCACCCGTGTGCACTCCCATGGGATCTACATTCTCAATGCCACACACAATCACTGCATTGTCATATTTATCGCGCACAACCTCCATCTCATATTCTTTCCATCCAAGAAGACATTCATCTATCTGCACAGATGAAATCGGCGATGCATCTAATCCGCTTCCAACGATCGTAATATACTCTTCCTTATTGTAAGCAATACCACCACCATATCCACTCAATGTGAAAGATGGACGTATAATAGCAGGTAACCCTATCTCATGCAGCACTTCTTCCGCTTTCTGTATATCAGATACAATCACACTACGTGGGCATCTCAAACCAATGCGCTCCACTACATCCTTGAAGAGCATACGATCTTCTGCTTTCTTGATGGCATCACATTGAGCACCGATCATCTTGGTCCCATATTTTTCAAGAATACCCAATTCCTCAAGCTCCATGGCACAATTCAACGCAGTTTGCCCTCCTACTGTTGGTAATATGTAATCTGGACTCTCTTTTTGAATCACCATTTCAACAAATTCGCACGTAATAGGCTCTAGATAAACTACATCTGCAGTATCTTGATCTGTCATGATTGTGGCTGGATTGGAATTCACCAATATCACCTTACATCCCAACTTCATTAGCATTCTGCACGCTTGAGTGCCAGAATAATCAAATTCTCCAGCTTGTCCTATCACAATAGGACCAGCACCAAGTACAAGTACTTTCATTTTTACATCATTTATTTCATCTCTCATCAACAATTCAATTCACAGATATTGAGATTATTGTTGCTCAGCGTCCACAAGATATCAAGCAGAGCACATGCACTTGACATTATATCTGATTAATATCATACTTATACTAGATTTTTCATTTTATATCAATATGACTAGTACACAAGCATCACTAAATCTAGAAAAATTGTCTAGATCCTTAAATGATGGAGATACTATAGATGTAACACGTTACGTCACATTAGATAGCATATCGCACGATGAATCTGGTAAGGATATCGTTCATCAATGCCCTGTGACCAAGGCAGAGCTTTCGCATAATGGTCTTTCCATAAGTGGGGTAATTGTTGAGGATGACAAAGTTTTGTATACAGAGGAGCGCTTTTCATTTATTCATGACACACATTTCGATCCTCTACCATATGGTGTTGATATGAAATTAACTATATATGATAGCATGCATAATAAGATATCAGAAGCGTCTACTGGAACTCATTTTGTAGGTTCAGCTATGCCATCGGAATGGGGAGGCTCATGGAGCTTTTCACCGCAACACAAATGGCAAGATGGAGATGCGATTCTCGAAGGAAATGATATAGAAGTATCTCTGGATAATGCAAAATATCAACAATTATCTCATCAAATGCTTCATATGCATGATATGCAAATATCACAATTACATACAAGCGAGTTTGATGTATAAAAAAACATACTCATTGGTGTTGACATGGTTCTGATGCATGGTATCGTGTTGGTACATTTTTATTTAAACGATATGTCTACAAAACTCGAATCCGTAATAATGAACCTCAAAGGAAAAGGCTCAATTGATGCCGCTAAATTCATCAAAAGCTATACACAAGATCTTTATGATTCACATGGAAACGTTACACAACATGAAGCAATAAATGTTAAACATGCAAATCTATCTTACGATAAATGCGACTTTTCATTCTCAGTGCAAGGTGGTGTTTCTATAGATGCAAAACTTACTTTTAATCACGCAAATAATCATGTTCAAATCAATAACGAAATAACGGTCACTGAACATCTTCCTGATGGTCGTATCATGACAAAGCACGATGAAGTATCAACTGGAATGGGAGATAATTTCATTGAGCTTGACGCTGTAAAGTATCATACAAAACAACACATAACGTTCGATATGGATAATGCATGCAAATCTCTACCACATGATATTTGTGCAACTTCTGTAAGTGAATTCAACGTATAGGGAATATTATTCTTTATCTTGACACGATATCAATTCATGATATCGTGTCGTTACATTTTTATCTTACAATGTGGCTAATCCTATACTCGAATCTGTAATAATGAAGCTCAAAGATAAAGGTGATGCTGATATCAGCAGCATTGTAAAAAGCGCGTCACAGGATTTATATGATGACAAAGGCAATGCTCAACATCATGACACAGGAAATGTGGTACAAGCACACATGTCTTACAATTATCTAGATCTCTCTATATCAATACCAGGAGGATCTATTTTGCATGAGCGCGTGACTTTTAATCATGCAAATAATCACGTTCAAGTTAACAATGAAGTCAATGCAATAGAAGTGGACTCTTCTGGTAATCATAAAAACATGGGTGGAGATGCATCAACTAGCATAGGAGATGATTTCATTGAACTTGATTTTGTCAATCATCATGCAAAACAACAAATAACGCTTGACATGGGTGCCCCATGCAAGGCTCTACCACATAGCATATGTGCAACTTCTATAAGTGAATTCGATATATAATATCTCTGATAAATTAGTGTCTCTATTGTAATTGCTATATACGCAATCAGGCTTCTTCAATGGTATTTTGATCATATAACAATAAGCAATTGTATATTATGTGTCACAAACATTGAGCGTAATGATGTAGATCTTGTATGCTTCAGGATTAGATATTCAAACACATGATATATTGACAATGCGCAATAGTTCGATGAAATATGTATCTTGATAATCTACAATAAAAATGCTCATCATATGCATATGAAGCATGCTATTCAATAAATAGATTCTCACAAAAACACAAATTCAATACATTTACACTATCATGTCATGGATTGACATGATACCCATTTCTTGATATCATTTTGATGGATCTTATCTTAAAACTTATGCCTCATTTAAATGCTCCTGACTTGTCATATATAATAGATAATGTTAAAAATACTGTCGATATTACGAAATGCGTTGGAAAAATGACATCTGAGGATTACATCCCAGGTACAGATACTCACGTAGGTCATCCTCATGATCCCGTCACGATATTAAATGCTAAATTATTACACAATCAATTAGAATTGATATTTAAAGTACCGGTAGAAGCCATTGGGCGTGATGTATGCGTTAAGGAGGTTATGCATTTCAATAGAGATGCACATGGAAATGTCTCCATTGATCCTAACATTCATGCTCATGCAAATATTCTAGGGCACTGTGGCAAGAGCTATGGTATGGATGTGTCCAATATGTTTGTTGTAGATAAATGTGCGCTTAATAGCGATAGCATTGATATCATTGGTCATGAGAGTGGTGTGATTGGTACAGAGACGCGTACTCATATACAATTCGACACGCATGCAATGAGTAGCAATATGAGTCTAGAAATCAATTCTTCTGGAAGTGAATTCAACGTTTAATTGAGAATCTGTTAGATTTGTGCATGATTCCGATTTGTATCTGCACAAATCTTGAAAACTGCAATTCAAAATCAACAAGAACACTGCGTTGCATATGTACGCTACAACTGAATCGTTACATTATGGTGTACACATGCTATACTGTTGTAATATCTAAGAAAGATATTATCTTTTTCAATGCTTCAGCTGAGCATAAACCCAGTAGTATCGGATTCATTGATCTGATTTCTTTGATATTCTTGTGACTTCTATTGCGCACAGAAATCACAATCTTCTTACTGGTACCAATTAAAGTAGCTATTTCCTCGTCTCGCATACCTGGATAATTCTCCAGCAACCACAATACTGCACCAGGCTTAACTATGGATCGCTTTCTTGGCGTAGCACCTTGTTTCCTTTTGATTAACATATCCATTCTGGCTTTTGCTTTCTGCGATAACTTCAATTTCTTTGATGAATCCTCTTGGCATTCATCAAGATCATGTTGCGTAATATGCTGCAACAATACTGGATTAGATGATGCAATATCATTACATATATCACCATCTGCTATCGCGCGCACAATTACTACGTCAAGCCCACAGAATGCGCCAATTTGCTCAAATGTCAATGATGTATTATCTATAAACCACAATGCAGTCGCTCTTGACATGAAAGGATATACTTCTTCACTCATATAAAACCATATAATACTTGCATTGTATCAAAGTTATACCACTTTGTACAATCAATAACGCTCATTCACACGCACAAAAACATTTAATGTAATCGCAATAAGATCTTTCTTGAAAGGTGTATCACGGACTATGCATCTTGTATCACTTATCCTAAATCAATTACATGATCAAAATCTTGTATATTCTCTTTTTTGTGAGTAATTGATATCATAGTGGCGCCTCGTATGGATTTCATGATACTATTATGTACCAAATTTGAGGTCTCTGTATCTAGCGCCGATGTATATTCATCAAGAAATAATATCTTTGGTTTTCGTATCACAGCACGAGCAATGGAAATTCTCTGTTTTTGCCCAACGGACAATCCAATATCTCCAATAATAGCATCAATTCCCATTGGAATTTTATTAACAAAATCCACAGCATATGCAATCTCCAGTGCTCTCCAAAGCTCGTCCATTGTTGCATCATATCCCATTAATATGTTATCTCGAATTGATCCTCTGAACATAAATGGCTCTTGCGCTACAACACTTACACAATTTCTCAGAGATCGCCTACTCAGATGCGCTATATTCTCACCACCAAGCAAAATTTCACCATGAGATATATCATAGAACCCCATCATCAAACTCATAATGGTGCTCTTACCTATTCCAGATCTTCCTATAATTGCTATCTTTTCTCCTTGTTTAATCTTGAGTGAGAAATGATTCAGCACAGCAATTTCTGGCCTACTGTTGTAGTGAAAAACAACATCTTTGAATTCAATATCATATTTGTCATTGCTTTTCTTATGCATGAATTCTTCGTTCTCAGTATCTGCTTGCATGACCTCGTCTATTCTATTAAGTGCAGAAGCAGTACTTTGCATAGATCCAAATATATCTGCTAAATTCTGTATTGAATTCCCAGCGATCAAAAGATACGCAACTGAAGCAAGAACACTGCCTTTCGTCATACCAAAATATTCAGCTCCATGCATAGCTAAGTATAGGACTCCACATATAAATGACAGCACGCATATCATCACAATAAACACAAAACACCCCCTCATAAGGGCACGAATCACACCTTGATCTCTTAGATCTTCGCATGTATCTCTCGCTCTGTTGTAAAAGAATCTCTCCGAAGTAAATTCTTTGATTGTTCTAGCACCTAGCACAATGTCTTTGATTTGAGATGATATTCTGGCAGAAAGATTGTCGTAATTACTGGAGAATTTTTTTACTCTTTTATTCAAAATACGTAGAAACCCCAACACACAAGCTATCACAATTAAAAATGCAAATAATAACCGAGCATTATTGATTAACATTGCAATGAGAGATATTACAAGCATCACGGACGTACGCAAAAACACTGAGAAACTTCCACCGATCATCTCCTGTACATTCGAAATATCAATCATTGCAACAGATAAGATCTCTGAGACTGATTTTTTCTCGAAATACATGATTGGAACAAATGCAATGACTTCCAACAATCTATCACGAATACTGCAAGCTATATTTTCTGCAAACCTGTACACTATTGATATTCTACTCATGACTATAGTCGCAAAGATCGGTATGCACACAAATAAAGTATTAAACCCAAAAAATGCACTCTGATGCTGATCAATAATCGCATGCATTGATTGCACCATTAATACAATCACTCCAGATGATGCAAAATTCAAACAACATAACACAATAATATAAATCCAATGACCCTTCATAAGCCTGGAAATAGAGCGAAAAAATGACTTATTCACAACCCTGATATTATTAATCTATATCAAAGTATTGCATTTATGCAGACATAATGCAAATTACGCATACTCTATGTTTACTTTATGAATTCCCCATGATATAGGATCTTTCAGTATGCGTGTCAAGCGCATAACTGGAACTTTGTAATAAATTAAAAAAGAGGTGAAGGATGCCTTACGAAAAGACGCATGACACACAAGAGAACGAAATTAGTGAAGCTCCTGAAACAGTGAGAGAAACATTTATCAATGCTGGTACAGATGATCTAGATAATCCTATTGGAGAAAAGGATAAAGATTATTTATCTGATCCTAGATATATACGTGAATTAATGGATGCTGTTGAAGGTATACATAGTAGCTCTGGATATTCTGTAATACTCGAATTAGGAGATGGTACCGTTAGACAAATATCATGTGGACTCGAAGAAATGGGTATGCAGTATAAACAAGGTAAACTGCAAGGATTTTATACTCAACGCACGCGCCGCAAGTCCACTCGCAAAAAAATAAGAGAAACTCAGAGCTAAAAGAGTGCAGAAATTCTGTATCGATACGCCCCCACCTACAATTTCAGGCTTGTTACATATGGGGCATGTATTTAGTTATACTCATACTGATCTTATTGCGAGATTTCAAGGCCTAATGGGATCAAATGTGGTGTATTCCGTAGGGTTTGATGATAATGGACTCCCTACCGAGAGATTGGTAGAAAAAAACATGAAGATTAAATCTCATGAAATTCCTCTAGATGAATTTCATTCTATATGTCACAACACATCAGTGCAATACATGCACAGATTTAAGGAATTGTTCGAGCAGATGAATTTCTGCTTTGATTGGAATTTGCAATATCATACAAACAGCACCAAGATTAGAGCAATGTCACAGCAATCCTTTATAGATCTGTACAAAAATGGTAATGCGTATCGAGCATCAAAGCCCGTTTTATGGGACGCATCAGATAGAACTGCAATTGCACAAGCAGAAATCGAGACACAGGAGATGCAATCCCTAATGAATTACATCAATTTTACTTTAGAAAATGGAGCAATATTGCGAATTGCAACCACAAGACCCGAAATGCTGGCAGCATGTTGCGCAGTACTAGTGCATCCAGATGATGAAAGATATTCAGATCTACACAATCAGAGCATCATCACTCCAATTTTCAACACGAAAGTTCCAATATTATTTGATTGCGATGTGATACCAGACAAAGGTACAGGAGCAGTGATGTGCTGTACTTTTGGGGATGAGCTCGATGTAAAATGGCAACAGAGACATAATTTACCAGTACAATGCATAATAAGCAAGGATGGAAAAATGATCGAGCGCCACGATATGCAGAAATCAGGAATATCTGGCATGAGCATAAAAAAAGCGCGCATGATTATGATTGAATTACTGCGTGATCAACAATTTCTGAATTCACAGGAAGAGATTATGCATTCAGTGAAGTGCGCAGAAAGATCTGGATCTCCAATTGAGATATTTCCCTCAATGCAGTGGTTTATCAAAACACTAGAGCATAAAGACGCTATTTTACAGAGAACGGACGAAATCTCATGGCATCCTACACACATGAAAAACAAGATATTAGCGTGGATAGATGGCTTAAATCAGGATTGGTGTATATCAAGGCAACGATATAGCGGCGTGCCATTTCCAGTTTGGTATGACAAAGATGGACATATTATCATTTCAGATGATGTTCCAATAGATCCTCGTATATCTCCGAGAGAGGGTTTGACACCCGAAATGGATGTAATGGACACTTGGGCAACGAGCGCACTTACTCCAAGTTTTGTATCAAATGAAGTGTGTGATCTCAGGCCACAATCTCATGAAATCATTCGTACGTGGGCACTATATACAATATTGCTATCGCATTTACATCACGATCGAATACCGTGGCACAATATCATGATTAGTGGATGGTGCTTGGCAAAAGATAAAACCAAAATGAGCAAATCCAAAGGAAACGCTATCTCGCCAGAATCCGCACTGAAGCAATATGGTGCAGAACCAATACGATATTGGGCAGCAAGAGCAAATCTTGGTACAGATACTGCATATTCGGAAGACATAGTGCGGAACGGTAAGAAACTCGTCAATAAAATTAAGAATGCGGCAAAATTCGTCTCAATGGTGTCAAATAACACAGCATACGAGCAAATCCAAATATCAGAAGTCATGGATCATTGGATCTTGTCCAAATTGAATCATGCAATATCAGACGCAACACAGCATTTCCAGAAATTTGACTACTGCAATGCATTGAGATCGATAGAACAATTCTTCTGGTCCTCATTTTGTGATAATTATCTAGAATTAGTCAAGGCTCGAGCATATGGGACACAAAAATGTTTCACTTCAGAACACAATGTGAGCGCATTAAGTGCATTAAATCATTTATTAAAGTGTATTGTATCTATGTTTCATCCTTTCTTTCCAATAAGTACAACAGAAATCAGCAAAGATATGCTTTTCTCATTGCAATGGCCTGATCAATTGGAATGCGATGCAGATAATGATATTGGTGATGAGATTATTCTGGCATTGGAACGCGTACGCAAATTAAAATCCGCACACAATCTATCAATGAAAGCACAAATATCATGCCTTAAGATCACTTCCAATATAGATATATCCTCAGGATTGATGGATTTACAACATACCGCCAATGCACAATCCATACAATTCTCACACGGTGAAATCACCAAAATCGAATGCGAATTCTAGGAATTGACCCCGCACTTAAAAGAAGCGGATGGGCCATCATAGATCACTCTCAACGTGAATTATTAGAATGCGGCGTCATATCCACAAACATTAAACACACACTCCCAATAAGACTAAAACATATATTCTCCGAAATGAGTCATATCCTCAAAAACAACATAATAGATCACGCAGTGATAGAGATGACATTTGTAAACAACAATGCGCAATCTTCCCTATTGCTAGGACATGCAAGAGGAGTCATCATTGCAACAATAGCACAGCAAGACATCTCAATAACAGAATCCACCCCTAATCACATCAAGAAAGCAATTACAGGAAATGGCATGGCAAAAAAATCGGAGATACAACAAATGTTGCCTCTATTGATAAAGAATCTACCATCAACATTTCACAATAACACAACATATGATGTATCTGACGCAATTGCAATAGCTCTATCATTTACATGAGAGAAGTTCTCTTGGCCTTCTTCTGCGCTGCTGTATCTCCTGATTGTGGAGTCCCGACAGAATCATTATCTGCGCTCCGCGTGCTAGAAAATGCAGCGCTGCTCTGACCATGAGATTCCTTCTCGGATTTACCACGAATTGCATCTTTAATATTACTCAATATTGCACCACATTCTGTTGATATATTTCCTGAATATTTATAATAAAACTTATTTCTAAGAGTCAATGTAATCCTTTGATCAACAGTTGTATCACTGCGATGAATTTCTACTCCGCATTCAGCGAAAACGCTATCATAACTCGAAGCCATACCATTAATAAGATCACCAATAATGGCATCTTTTCCTTGTTTATCTTGCATAACAATCTTTTGAAAACCATGACGTGAAGATCTACCATGAATTGACACTGGATTATAATTACACGTATTTGCACACGACTGAATTTCGTCCATCAATTTTATAATAGGATCTTTCATAGTTGATTGTCTTTTTCCCATGCATATACCGTATCAATATTTGCTTTACACGATCGTAAGTTATCTTACCTTTTTGTGAATAAAAAACAATTAGAACTACTCAAATGAGACATCAGTTGGAATTCCATCACGAGCCAAAGGTGATGAGGCACCACTACCGCTTGCGCTACCATATCCAGATGAAGCAAGAGAATGTGACAATTGTTCTGTTGTGTGCATTGTTGTAGCTGGACGCGCCTGCTTCGTAGCGCAATCAATCACTGCACTCAATGCTTGCTCGATATCTGAACCAACATAATAAGCAATATTATTTATAAACATAAATCCTTTCCCTCTGAATTGCGTTTGCATTGTGATATCATGTACTTTAACGTTCGTGTTTATAGCATTTATACCATTATAGTTGACCGTATTAGTATTGCCACGCAATACAGAGTTTTGCATGAGCTTTGCTATATCTACAGTTGAGTATTCACCAAATCGCATCACGTGACATACGTACTTCTGTGCCTTGCAATACACCCCATGCACCCTGCATATCTCCTAAAGTTGAGTTCTCAGCGCCCATAAAAACCTATAATTAAATTCTGAAATTATTATAGTACTTAATTTATTAATAAATATTATAATATATTGCAAGATATAAAAATTGCTATAATACTGAGTGTTCTTATATAAATACCGTGCAATATTCATATCCAGATCAATTCGGGAACTTTGGCAAATACGGAGGTGCTTATGTGCCGGAAATCCTGATACCGATCTTAGAGCAAGTGGATCGGGAATATCAATTGGCAAAATCTGATGTGATATTCCAACAAGAATTCAAAGATTTATTGGAAAAATTTTCCGGCCGACCTACGCCTCTGTACAAAGCACAGAACCTTCGGAATGAGATTTTTGGTGAAAATAGTGAGTGCGAGATATACCTCAAGCGAGAAGATCTAAATCATTTGGGAGCACATAAGATCAACAATTGCATAGGACAGGCTCTATTAGCGCGCAGAATGAACAAAAATCGCATTATCGCAGAAACAGGCGCGGGCCAACATGGAGTCGCCACCGCATCAGCATGTGCAATGATGGGTCTAGAATGCGTGATATATATGGGAGAGAAAGACATGGAACGCCAAGCACCAAATGTCCTACGCATGAAATTGCTCGGCGCAAAAGTAATTCCAGCATGTAGTGGCACAAGAACACTGAAAGACGCAGTAAATGAAACAATCAGAGATTTTGTTGTAAATGTCCAAGATACATACTATCTATTAGGATCTGTCGTGGGTCCACATCCATATCCCATGATGGTGCGTGATTTTCAATCCGTCATAGGACAGGAGATTTTGCAGCAATTCCCCAATATTAGTGGCAGAGATCTACCAAATATGATCGTTGCATGCATTGGTGGAGGATCGAATGCAATTGGCGCATTCTATGAATTTATCCCACATTTCGAAACAAAACTAATTGCAGTGGAAGCGGCAGGGCATGGAATTGAATCGAATAAGCACGCAGCAACTATGACTAAGGGAAAATATGGAGTATTTCAAGGCGCAGCATCATATTTATTATATAATGAAGATGGACAAATTTCTCCACCACACTCAATTTCTGCAGGATTAGATTACCCTGGTGTAGGACCAGAGCATGCTCTTCTCAAGGATTTAGATAGAATCGAATACCAATCTGCTACAGATGAAGAAGCAAAAGATGCATTTAAACTACTATGCAAAACAGAAGGAATAATACCAGCATTGGAACCTTCTCATGCAATTGCATATTTGATCAAAAATGCACGTAAGATCAAAAAACACCACTCAAATGCTTCCATTGTTGTGAATTTATCTGGTAGAGGAGACAAAGATTTGAGTCATTTTATGGTTTAATATCTTCCCTTTCGTTCATCTACGGGCCATTGCTGCACACTCGTTGCTTCGAAAGATGATGAATTTTGTTGTTGATATGCCTTTAGACATTTATCGTACATAATGTAAAAAGTTAAGATTTTATGAACGTATTTCTTATATTATATACAATATCAGTACAATTCCTGCTCATCCTGAGTATGATTAACACCAACATGTGGTGGATGTACTTTTTCTGTTATGGAATCAGAACTTGCGCTGAATAATTTTTCTTGCTCTTCTTTTGTTTTTCTCGCTTCATTGCCTAATTCGATCGTCTTGATATAAATCTCCTGACAAGCGTGCTCAAGAGTCTTCTGTGCATCCTGTATACATATGTCTTCTTCCGGATAAAATACCATCTTTTCATCTATAAAACCAAAACCCATATCTTGCATAATCTCCGTAGTTTTATCATGCTCGAGCTCTGCCATAGCTTGCATATAATCAAACATTATGTCAATATGACGCCCAAAGGTCTTATCCAGTACAAGTATGTCGTGTTTCTGCTGAAGTGTGTCCTCTGTATCAAAAGAAATATCAGAGTCTCTTGCTATATATGATGATAAATCATCTTCATCATCAGATATGCTATTGTAATGCTCTTTATCTAAATACATATCGTGTTTAAGATACCATAATGCCTTATTTAGTCCTTCCGATACTGATTTTAGAGGTGCAACTTCCATATAACGGTCAAAATTACTACTTATAGAGTATATAAGTAGTAATTTTAGTCAACTTACTTATAGATCGCGCAGTACTGTTTCAGTATTGAGCATCACATCTCTGTATATCAATACTTGGAATTCCAGATTGCAATTTCTTGAGATTATTCTTCATCTTAAGAAAAGTCTCTTGCAGTTGAGAATTAACACCATTGAAATGCAAGATATTGGATTTGTCACTTGCAAAAATAAATCCTAAATCTCTGACATAATGCTTTATGTAGCTCTTATTGCTTTGCATTGATTCTGACACAGTCTCACAAATCTGATCTACTTTCCTAACTAGCTCCATATCTAAACGCAAAAAATATGCATTGTGCTCCCACTCAATAGCTTAACAGCCTACGTTATCCACCAATCATATCCTCAAAATAATATTCAGCTTCATATTGACGCGGATCATCGAACTCTCAATCTAATTCATCCATACTAACCACACACCAGAATCAATATCCTGTCTGTGACAGATTCGTGCCCAAGCCAAAACCTTGCTGCGCATGCCCCCCTGATGCAATCTGTGAACTGATCTGGGCACCACTCATTGTGCTACTTAAATCATTCACCTGAGCAGACTGCAACTCTTCTTGCATACGAGATAAAGCATTCATCATGCCTCCAAAATCACCTGCAAATACAATGCGCTCCCCAAGAAGACTTTGATCTTGCCAAAATCCATTTTGAACAAATAATTCGTTCAATTCAGGGAATTTACACATTATTTCATCAATGTATCGTGATCGATCTGCGTTTAACACAAGTAAGGAATCTCGAGATTCATTTTCTTCTATATCACTTCCATCTTCGCTTTCTATGTCTATAGAAGTCTCATGATATGCACCTGATTGTTGCACCATCTCAATCATATTTTGCAGTGCCGCATCACATGACACAGGAATCGCACTGTCTTCTTGTATAATAATCAACTTACTAAGGTTACGACAAGCACTCTGCAGCTCATCCTGATTACCATTGAAATACAGAACGTCAGAATCATTATATTCAAATGCTAAGTTACCCATTCCTAAGATTTCCGCTTCATTTGATCAAGTTAATGACCTCACATGCTTAAACATAGTCTCGATATGTTGAGCAAAACTTTCAGACAACTCCAGAAATCCCTCCTTGCTAGATGATGGGCGGAATCCTTTATTCTCAATATACCACAATGCATCCGCAAGCAAACTAGATGTATCGGAAGATTCATGCATAGAACTCTCAATAAAATATACCTAAATTATATATCTCATTCGTTATGATTTGATGTAATCTTTAATCTAAATTGCAATTGTGTTCCACATATTGAACGTCATCATTGTCCTCCATTGCATCCAAGAATTCTCCAAACGACTCTCGTTTTTCTTCATTCAACACACTTAAATCTTCCGTAATCCAAGCCAAGCGAGATTCTTTGGGTGGTCCATATTTTCCTTCGAGATTCTGCTTTACATCATTAAAATATTCCACAGTGCTTTCCACAATATAATTCTCACCATCCTCTCTCACATCCGAAGCATTCGCTTCAACTATTGATGAAAACATTTCATCATAACTTGCACATATCGCTCTGTCATAAACCATTATTCCAGCACGATCAAACATAAATGAGACACTCCCAAAAGAGCCAAGATTCCCACCATATTTACTAAAAACATGTCGAACCTCACCAGCAGTTCTATTCTTATTATCTGTTAACGCAGAAACTATTACTGCTATATTACCAGGACCGTATCCTTCGTATGTCATTTCCTGATAATCATCTTTATTGGTTCCCTCGGCTACGCTCTTGATGATCGACAGAATCCTATCCTTTGGCATATTCACTGATTTTGCATTTGCAATCGCAGCGCGCAATTTAGTATTGTTTTCAGGATCCGGCAACCCACTCTTCGCAGCAGAGAGAATCAATCTTCCCATCTTCGTGAAGAGCTTTGCTTGCTTTTTATTGTTTTTTTCTTTCGTGCGCGCAACGTTTGCTGCATGAGAATGACCTGCCATGTTATTACATTCTAATTTCTACTTGTATTGTAGCAAAAGGCTTATAGCTATCAACTCACTTTTCTGCACTCTTGCTAACAAGTAGCTTAGCAACATCACTTGCGTACAATGCAAGAGCAAAATCATTATGCAAAATCTCATTGTATGTCTTTGTATCAGGGATCTCAGATCTTAGTACCTCTCTAAATCTCTCAAGCGCTGCTTTGGGCTTGAAATTCTTAATTTCATCTTGCGACATGCCTTTTGTTGGATCTTGTAATTCTGAACAAGATTCTAAAAATTTATTATCAGAAATTCTCTTAGCTAATGCTAATATTTTGCTTTTAACGCACTTCACGTCTGGATATGACCCATCACGATTCGCGCTCCTAGGGTCACGATCAATCCATAAACCTCGCTGCTTGAGGTTTAGTACTGCATCATACGGTACATCTGAGTTCAGTGCTTTTTTTAGTATCTCAATTTCTTTCTCTGTCCAATTTATGTGCATTTCATATTCATTAACAATGAAAGCATTGTACAACAAATTATTGAGACGTCAATAATCTCATACATAAGATGTCATCTTATGACATCTTAATGGATTGAGCATTGCAACATCGCTAGAATCATCAATGATTGTGCTTGGCTCTTTAGTATTGATGATTGTCTTTGATTTATCAATAATCGGTGCACATGAACCATATTTCCATATAGTCAAAATCAATGATATACATAATATCCTCATAATGATGCTTAGGATTGTATTTAATAGTTTGAATACACATTCAAGTGCACTTCGAATGTGCTCCACTGGTGTTTTTGTAGAAGTGATTGTTCTCACTCCATCCATCATCATAACAGCGACATCATTTGGCATATCAATATGTGAAAATCCTTTCCAAAACACATTTTTCACAATAGGATTTTTTGTAAAAGGCGCCACTAATAATGAATGCAATCCAATTCCTTCCATCACAGAATCAGGAATTCCTGTAATCGTATTTGCGACAACATTCAATCCTGGTATATGAGAACAAGCGGCAATCACAACAGCAGGTATAACCATTTGCCCGGGAGATGCGACATATTCATGTACAAAATCTTTCAAAAAACTCCCACATTCTCCCAGGATACTTACACAACCCATGCGTACTCCCATTTGATGTATCACCGCTTCTGCATGCTCTGACACTTCAAGTGCTCCAATCTGGGGATTAATCAGACAAAATGCAAAGATAGCATCCATAAGTCCCTGAGAAAGCTTTGCGCCCCTTCCTTTCTGCATAAGTTCATGCGCAAGAGTAATTGCTAGCGCATCCTTGATATATTGTGCAAACATACCTTCTGCAACCATCGTCGTGCGAACACTGGCACTGTCTAAATACATACTCACTCCATCAGCACCTTGATGTGTCAAACTACCCAATACATGTGCACAATCCCAAAGCATTGGTTGTAGCATTTTGATATGTCGTATATCATCATTTTCCCCTAATGGTGATGCGAGCTTCAATAAAAACTTCGGATTAATTACATCCAATCTATCAATCAAAAATTTTACTGCATCTTGCTTCACTATTATCAGGCGCTCACTCTCTGGTCTAGATTTTAATTCATCATGCTTCCTGATGCCCAATACGTTGCAAAATCCATATTGATCATCTTTTGTCTCTGCAAATCGAACATCTCTTCCGTGTTGTTGCATTGCGGCTCCTGAACCACTCTGAACATGACTTCGTATGGTCCTTACGGAATTTGATCTATCTTGTTCCCCGGTGATGATACTATTGACATATTCTCGATATATCTTCGTCTTGTTTTGTGATTGCGCATAATGACATAATTCTTCTTGTTGCATATTGAAGCTGTCTGCAGAAATATTAGATCTATGACATGCACCAATGCACTTCTCTAGTTCATAATTCCTGATCACATCACGAGAATTGCGCCGCCTTGTCATTAACACTCGCGCATATTGCTCATGAACATCACTGGTTTCAGATTTCGATACAGGAGATCCACAGAAGTGATATTTAATTCGATCCTTAATATTCACTTGACTCTGTGATGCTATTTTGAGAGATTGTATTGCTTTCATCTCGTGTGCATTCGAATCATCAAGCTGCAATGCAGCAACTCTTGATCTTGTAAATTTCGTGCAAATATCACTTTTTACGGAACCACGCAATACAGATGATTTCATTCTGTGCTTTACATCATCAATACCATCAGCAAGAGCTTGTATCTTGCGCTCTAAAGCATGAAAAAACTTGTCTCTTGATTGCTCTGGAATGCATGCCTTCACAATTGCAATCAGTATATTAAAAATGCATCTAATAACATTGAATATCAGCACATCACATATCGTATGTACTCCGAGCACAAGAATTAATCCATCCGCAATTGAAATCACAAGATTATCAAAATTCCAACCCCAATGTTTCTCAATGTGCACACCACATGCCTGCAATATATCTGCTAAGCATTTAAGTAAAATGATTGTAAGAATCACTAATTTTACAACAATACCTATATATTTATACGCATTGTATTTGTTCATCTTGATTCGAAAATTCAATAACATGGGTCTATTGATTTCTCCTCTTGCTTTGAGTATTTCTGCATCAATTTGATGTACATCATTTACTATAAGAGGTGTATATTTATCAATTCCCAACGCCCTGTTCATGCGATCCAAATCTATAAATCTCTCAGATTGAGATAGGGATCTCTTATCAGAATACTCAACATCACCCTCTAATGAGACATTGCTAAATGGATATAATACCGGCAAAACCGTAGATGATTTCCTTGCAAGTCGCTTAATGGCATTTGGCTTGTGACTAGATTTGGCCTCTGTATACCCATTCTGCAACATTATTAATTCATATATCTTGCACGATCTCTTTACAGCATCTTGCAATTCATCATCTTTTCGCAATGCATGTGTGATTTGATGATCCTGTATCCTAAGATTTGGTATTCTTTCATCAATGAGTTTTATGAGTGCTTGATAAACTTGAGCATGATTCCTTTCGTGTATATCAATTATTGCACGAACATCAGACAACTTGATTTTTCCATTGTCTTCTGGTGTTCCGATATCTTCTGGTTGCACACATATTCTCTCTCCAAAACGCATCCATAACATCGTGCATATATCATTTGCATATTTCTCATTAGGATTGTTCTCAGCAACACAACGCGTGTCTCGTGAATCTCCTCTAAAAGCATGAGAAGCAATATCACATATGTCATCCTGTGTGATTCTTCTGTCCATCATGCGTAATATCACTTGCAGAGAATTACATAACTGCATTTGCAATAATCTCTGCTTTGATCCAGATCCTATGATATCAAAGCACCTTGCACTAGACATCACGCCCAGTAATACATGGAAATCATTTTTATTGATATTACTTATATCAATAGTACCCGTTTCTGATTCTACATGAGAGAATCGTGCATTGATCTGCTCATCTAAGCTCTCATATTTCAAACTATTCTGCGTCACATCATGAATCTTACTCACTAAATCTGAGAAATGCTTTACAGGATAAGATGCAATCTGACCATCATCATCAATCTCGAATGTATCTCGCGTTAATGCACATACTCCTGGTAATACTCTACCATCCATTATCGATTCTGTTTTTTGTGTATCAGTAGTAACGCATCGAATCATTCTTGAAATTGGATTAGTTCCAATTCTCTCTCCATATGCATTCTGTAATGTGTACATACATTTGGATTCATATTCAACACCAAATTCATGCGCAAGACGCGATTCAACATACTCAGGCGCATCTTCCCTTTGCAAGAGTTCGCGCATCAAATTAATGGGATTATTAAGATTATTCTTTACTATACTGAATAATTTAGGCTCAAATATCAAAACCTTGAACTTATCACAGCCAATCGTTTCTTCTCTTAAGGAATAGAGATTCTCAGGTAACGCTATATTAGATTCATCGATATCCTTTGACTTGAACACCAAGACGTTCTCATTCTTCATTAGCTTCAACAGAGCTCGTGTTTTCTTTTTATGATCTCCTTTTAAACAGGCTTCTATTTCTTGCTGTATATTAATGCATTGAATTTGCGATGTGACATGAGATTTCGCAACATACTCCTTACTCAAAAGATATCTATACACCTTTTTAAGCTTTTCTCTCATAATATCCTACTTATGTTTGCTCTTGAAAAAGAATATAATATATATTTCCTATCCAGAACAGGGTGAATATGAGATATCATATCATATTATTATTAATTGTACAGTTTATACCAATTTTCTTCACTCATGCAGAAACACGAGATGCGGAATCAGAGGCCATCCTGAAACAAATATCCGCACCTCTTCTTAAGGCTGCGAATCTCAAGGAATGCCCGATATATCTAGTGAAAAATAGATCTCTCAATGCATATACGACTTTTGGTCCATCAATATTCGTGTATTCTGGATTAATGACTTGGAACGATGATCCAAGTGTAGTGATCGGGGTATTGGCACATGAAATAGGACATGCAAGATCTAATCATGTGATAGAAAAAATTGATAGCTTTCGCCAAGCAATGAATGCATCTGTTACAGGCATTGGATTTGGTTTACTTGCTGCGATACTTGGAGCTCCTCAAATTGGAACCGCCATTGGTGCAGCAGGCACTGGGATAGGGCAAGATAAATTTCTATCATATAGCAGAAATCAAGAGAGAATCGCAGATATACTTGCAGTTCAGTATCTATCAGCTGCAAAATACCCTATTTCCGGAATTATAAAACTAATGCAAGAATTTAGTAAAATCGATACACAGAAATCAAAACAAAATCAATATGTAAGAACGCATCCAATGAGTCAAGAGAGATTGGATTTTTTTATGAGTCGCGCAAAAGATACCAATACAAGTATAAAACCGAAAATCCTGCAGAATTATAGATTTGCGACATATAAGATACGCGCCGTGGAAAACCCAGATGCATTCTCCACTTTCGGACTAAATGATTGGGAAAATTATGCACACGTTGTATATCTCATCAGGAATGGCAATATACATTCAGCAATCAAGATCCTTGACTCTCTTATACACAAATATCCTGATTATCCGTATTTTTACGTCACAAAAGCACACATATTGCGCAAATACGGAAGATTGTATCAATCAGCATTGATGTATGATAAGGCTTTACATCTGACTCCAAACAATGAAATCCTGATGATTGAATATGCTGACGAGTTAATTGAAATTGCGAATAAAAAAACTTTAACAGATGCAAAAAGAATACTCACTAGCATGAGGATATTATACGCTAAGAACGCACAAACATATTATCTTCTGGGTAAACTTTTTGCAAAACAAGATAATCTACATCAATCATACTTAGAGTTATCTCAATACTACAAAATGACACATAACGTAGAAATGTCACAACATTTTCTTTCATTAGCAAAAAAAATCACCTCTTGATTATGCCATTTAAAGTCTCCAGAAATTCAGATTTCTTCATACCAGGAGGAATATGCTCATGAAATTCGAGATGTATAGTCCTATCCATATTCTTGCATAAGCCCACACCACAAACCTCATCAGCATTTACAGTCACAGGCACTACAGGAACCTTCAGATGAGAATAAAGCCCCACAACACCCACCTGCAAAGCATCAGCATTGCTTGATCTACTACCATGCGGGAAAATAACGATACTCATACCACGATGTATTTTATCTTTTGCGCTTCTCAGGACTTTTTTCATCGCTGCTACAGGACTACCTCGATCAATTGACACCATACCAATTGCACTAAGCCAAGAACCAAAGAATGGAATGAATAATAATTCTTTCTTTAGTACGCACACAGGAATCCCAGGTAGGAAATATGGCAGCATTATAGTATCCATTGCAGATCCATGTTGAGATGCAACAATACTTGGATCCTGTGGAATAAAATCTTTCCCTTTAACGATTATTTGAATGCCACACAATACACGAGCTGCACAAAATAAGCCCTTAGCCCATGCTCTTATGCAGAACCCAAGGCATCGACCACCGAAAGGCAAAAACGGAATAGAACAACACCATACAATCACCAAGCTGAACAATATCCAAAAATAAAACAAAGATATACGAATATAATACATCATATCGTGATCATGAGGCACTTCTTTAATTTAGACATCGCAGAATTCTGAATTTGACGCACCCGTTCTCTAGATATTCCTAGCTTCGTACTTATAGTTTCCAAAGTCAAAGCATCCTCGCTCATAAATCTATATTCCAATATAGTCCTCTCTCGTTTACTTAATTTATTCATAGCATCTAATAATCTCGATCTTTTGAGATCGTTATCAACATTAACAATCGAGTTCTCTTCAACATTGTTGTCAATAGAACTATCTGAAATTGACATCTCATATGCATCAATCGATGTATCACGATTATGCAAGTGATTATCCATTGTATGCACTTCTTCTTCCGTAGCTCCAATCTCATTCGCAATCAATTTTGCATCTTGAGAACTCAAATTAGAATCACTACTACTCACAATCATTCTTTTAAGTTTATTCAAGCTAAAGAATAATTTTCTCTTCGAAGAAGTAGTGCTCACCTTTACTATAGACCAATTCTTGATAATAAACTCCTGTATGCTGGACTTGATCCACCACATCGCATACGTAGCAAATCTAAAGCCACGCTCCGGATCAAATTTTTTTACCGCATGCATCAATCCCATACTGCCCTCTGAGACTAAATCCCGAATAGCAAGATTGTATCCCCTAAAATTCATAGCAATCTTCACTACCAATCTCAGATGCGATGTCACGAGCTTCTGTGCAGCAGATGTATCCTCGTGAGTGCGCCATGCAATCGCACATCTATATTCCTCCTCTTGAGTTAATATAGGGAAACCATTAGCCATATTTATATATTCCGATATATCGGAAGATGGTATAAGACCAGAATCATAATTTTCTTGCATAGATACCTCATATAAAAGTGGTTTAATATTGGTTAAGTCATTATACTTACCATATCCAATATATATTGCATCGATACATAATGCAAATCCGCAGAATGATCATTATGATTCGCCTCTCAATTCATCTCATCAGATATATATGCTCTGCCTATGAGTACAAATCAAATACATTGTGATAACATGCACAAGTCATACGCATTGTAATTCCATGAACAATATCAAAGACATTATCTCAGCGATTAGATCAAGAGTTCGAATATCGGATATTGCACGAAGATATTTTACACTGCGCCAATCAGGATCGAATCTAGTATGCTTGTGTCCGTTCCATAATGAGAAAACTCCATCTTTTAATGTGAGTGACCAGCGAGAATCATATCATTGCTTTGGTTGCGGAGCGCATGGAGACGTGGTAAATTTGGTCTCCAAAATGGAAAATGTGAGTACGTGGATTGCAACAAAACAACTTGCTGAAATCTGTGGTGTAGAAATAATATCAAAAAAAGAAACTGATATCTCTAGAATTCCAGACACTAGAGCTCTAGAGATTGCAGCCAAGTGGTTTGTATATAACTTTCAACGCCATGGTAAAGCGCAGAAATATATCACGGAAGAGCGAAGTATATCTCTTGAGGCATGCAAAAAATTCAAGATTGGATATGCTCCCAAAAATGGCTTAGTATCTATATTATCATCTCGTGGAGTGATGATCTCAAATATGATGGAACTTGGACTTGCGCGAATGCAAAATGGAATTCCAATGGATTATTTCTCAAATCGCCTCATAATTCCGGTATTTGACGCAAATAATAAAGTTGCGGGCTTCACGGGAAGAACTCTGACTGAACAAAAGCCAAAGTATCTCAATTCCAAATTCGAAAAAAATACACTCCCACCATATGGATATCATCTGCTGCGACACAAGAATAGTAATTGTGTGATACTCACAGAAGGCATGCTAGACGTAATGGCGCTCAATCAAAATGGACACAATGCAGTTGCATCACTTGGCACATCAATCACTGATCAACATATCATTGCACTTTGGGATGTATCGAGCACAATCATTTTGTGCTTCGATGGTGATGAAGCCGGAAAAAATGCCACCTTAAAAGCAATTGATACAGCACTTGAGTTGATACAACCGGGATTATTCTTCAAGATAGTAACTTTAGACAAAGATATGGATGCGCATAGCATGTCTATTCAGGATTCATCTTGGAATCCAATCACAGAAGCAGTTGATCTTTCGACATTCTTAATGACATCATTCTCGAATGAGTGTGATCTTAATGTACCAGAACATGCATCTGCATTTTATAATAAAGTTTCTAATAGAATCTCCAAAATTAGAGACTCAGGTATGAGAAAGCAATTCTTTGCATCTCTGAATTCTCGTATGTATAGAAAGAAACGCAATGATGAGCACAATATCTCTGTACCACAAATCAAATCATCGTGTTCATTCTCTATATTAAGAAACGAAAATCATGATCCCGATACTTATTTCAACCAGGACGAGTATAAAGCTACGCTATATTCGCTCAAGAGTACAATTCAGAGGTCGCAATATAAGAATAAATATGCTAAGTAGAGTAAATAGGATTTTTCCATAGGAATGTGTCGTGTCTAAATGCAGAGCTATAATAATAAAAAAACAATTTGAAGGAGTAATTCTTACTCAAATTATGTCATCTCTCAAATATCAAACAACATGCATTGAGATTGGCGATATTGATAAACAAAACCATGAGTCTGGTTTCACAGTATTTGTGTGCTTATACGTCACACATGTATGCAGTGTGCAGGACTATATCAATGCAGCAAAACTTGTGCAAGCACGCTTACCGAACACTCCAATTCTCATCGTTTATGAACCCAGCATAAATGTAGAATCGTTGAATAAATTTAAGAAATGTATCCATAATGTGAGTATAATTTGCAATAGCAAATTATCACACACAACAATAAAGAACTACTTGATTTCAATATTAATCCAACAATGCACTATCATCGAAACACAAGCATCAATAAAGCATGATGAGCACGTATATATACGTGGCAGTTCATCGCAAATGAGACACATGAGATCTCAAATCAGAAGTATCTCATCTTCTTCTGGAAATAGCATATGCCTCGAAAGCACTCCAGGTGGAGGTAGTAGAGTGATCTCGAAATACATCCATCAAATTTCCCCCAATAAAGATGGAGCATATGTAACATTGCATATGCATATATTATCAAATCTTATATCTAGTAATCATGATACCATCATTCAATCTCTTGTATCTAGGATTATTAATCTTTCAAGCAATGGAACATTAGTTGTGTTTCGATCAGATCTGATGTCAGAATCGATGCAATATGCCATACTCTCGGTATTAAAAAATAACAATCCATCAACCACGGATGCTCGCGTAAGAATCATTTTTGAGATGCATGTTCCAATCAATCAATTGCAGCATCAAAAAACATTCCTAAGGGAACTGTTCCTTATTATCAATCATCATATTGTCACTATACCACCACTATGTGATCGCATCAGTGATATATATCAATTGTGTGCATATATAGCACGAAATATTTCCATCAAATCAGGACGAAATGTATCGATATCAGATAGCGCCTTGCAATTGTTGCAATCAACTACATGGAATCATGGATTACAGCAATTAATCATATCCATAGAATATGCGGTTATTCATGCATCATCAAATAACATAATATCGATTAATGATATTATTCATCTATCACAGAACTCTGCCGCACAACAGGAATTCAGCATTGATACAATCGTATCAATGGATTTTGAAAATGCACGAAAAGAATTTGATATGATATATTTGCAAAAAAAGATACAAGTCATGAATCATAATTTAAAAAAGACATCAGAATCCGCAGGAATTAATAGATCCACATTGTATAGAAAACTTAAGACTCTAGGATTAGCACAATATATCCGAAATCACGACGACTCTTGAATTATAAATCACAAATGATATTTTTAGGTGGTTCAGGATATGCGCCCTGTCATTAATTAATAACATACTTATGCTGAAATATTGGCTCTATTCATTGAAGCTCATGTTAGTTAGTATTGTCACTGAAGCATTGGTGGAGCATTTTCATATCAGACAAGGGTATTGGGCAATCATATCGGCAGTTGCTGTCACTCAACAGGATCATAAATCTACAATTCTGAGCTCTGCATATAGATTCATTGCAACTGGTGTGGGATGTCTATTTGCGATCTCTAGTATCTTTCTTTTGCATCACAATATATTACCAAATCGAATGTCTGCTTTAATATTTGTGTCTGCACTATCAAGCATTGCTATCGTTATCGATAATAGACTCAGAGTTATAGCTCCAACTTCTATCATTGTATTAATGTCTAGCGCAAGCAATAATCCTTTGCATACTGCACAATTACGAGTACTGAATATATTGCTTGGTATAACCGTAAGTGCGATCGTTACTATATTATATGTATTAGTAAAGCAGATTATCATCACCCCACTTACAAAAAAATATGCTAAAAAACATCGTCTCAAAAATAATCAAGATATTTAAATCCAACCGCGGATTCTCTCTGATAGAATTGATGGTTGTCGTGCTAATAGTAGGCATTGTATCAAAAATAGGAGTTGATACTTACGAGATTTATCAGATATCGATAAAAAGAGAGAGAGCAGAAGAAAAAATCGAAATGATTAAAAATGCAATTGCAAAATTTGCATCTGTGTATAAAAGATTGCCATGTCCCGCTGCAATTAATATGTCCACTAATAGTGATGAATTCGGAAAAGAAGCAATATCTGGAACTACTTGCGCAAATGGGTATGGAGCATATGGACTTATATCTGGAGATAGCGCAAGCCCACCATTCGACACACAAAGTACTACGACTCCAGTTGCAAGTATATCAGTAGGAATACCACCAGTGCGCACCCTCGGGCTACCAGATAGGTTCGTATTTAATGATATCAACAACACAAGATTCACATACGCTATGGATATCAATCTCTATAATGGAATTAGTAGTGCTGCTGTTGGATCAATAATCATCAAAGGCGTTACTCCCACGACGAATACTTTATTCAACAAACATACAGATATGGCATTTGTCTTAATAGGGCATAATCCTGATTATGGAGGATGGGAGAAATCTGGTAGACAGCAGATCTTATCTGGTGTCACTAATGATCATAAAAAAGCAAACGGAATTATATATCCTGCAGGTGCTAGCACGGTGCCTTATTTCATTGATAGTACAAAATTAACCAATTTTAACGATATCATAACATATATGCCATCATATATGTTAATGAGCTAGATATATTAGATGATATTGTTAGGCCTTCTATTGGTGTTTGCGTTATATGCAGAACACATGAGTGATAAAATGCACAAAGTACATACGCGATATAACGTATATCGCGATACAAATACCACTACTTATAAAATTTCAGAGATCAAAAAAGCCTTGAGGGATTATAGAATAAAAACACCAGATATCTTTCATGGACTACCATGTCCCGCGAAAAACAAAGAATCTGTATACAGTGATCATTTCGGAGTATCTGATACCTGCGCAGCAGTACCTGGAGACATTGTTATGAATAACACTAACTCACCATCTTATCAACAAATAATAGGTGCAGTGCCAGTCAGAACTCTCGGATTGCCAGATGATTTTACATTTGATGAATGGGGTAATAAATTAATCTATGCAGTGGACACGAGATTCACAACATCACCTTGGGAACAAGCACATGGGGATATAGTAACAGCGCACGCAAATGGATCTCCGATCTATGATAAATATTCCGCTGTGTTGATGAGCATAGGTCCAAATGGGATTGGTGGATTTAATAAAGCTGGTACACTCAATACAGAGCATCTGGATTATAATGATATATACAATGGTCTGTCGTTCTCTGGAGCATACACAATGAATGATCCCAATCATACATCAACACAAGTCTTTCCAATTCGTAGATATGAACTCACAAATCCCAAGACATTTGCACCAAATCTGAAAGTTTGGATAGATGTGAATGCGCAACGTGGAATCAATACAACAAACATGACTCTCAGGAACTTTGCTAATGATAATAATATACAATCCAATAATCCAATTTCTACCGTCACAACATCAGGAATGAAATGGTTAGAATGTAAAAACAAGATAGACATTCCTGTAAGTGCATATGAAGCAAAAACCTTTGCTGTTGCAGTCAATATGAAAAATTCAAATTTATACACTATTAATGAACCATATTATATCATGGGATATCATAACGAGAATTCATCTGGAATTGTTACACAAGGCATGGATATGTTTACACAGCATTATTTGACGGGCCCAGGAGACGTACAACTTGATACTGCATTTCTTTCGAGTTTTCATGGAGGCAATAAGAGTCATGATTCATTTCCATACTCATCCATGAAGCATATATTTATGAGAATAGCGGGTGATTTTTCACATTCAGAATTATATGTAAAAAATGGACAATATCTCATTCCACCGCATCTCAATAATGCATCAAAATTGCCAAATCCAGGCAATACCACAAACATTGGTATATGTGGAATAAATTATGAATCTACACCAACATCATCAACTCACGAAATATCTGATGGAAATATGGTATCGTCTCTTCATAATTTCCCTGGAGATATAGGAGAAATGTTGATATACAATGCACGTCTGAACAACACAACACCAAATTCTGTTAGGGTTGATTCAGAGCAAGAGATACAACAGTATCTACAAGATAAATGGGAAGGATAATGAATCATAGATTAAAGATTATCCTTAAATCATTTTTACTGATCGCGGCGTCTATGTGCATTATTTCTGGCATTGGATATGCTATCTCGAAATTCATCACGCAAGATACTTATAGTCATTTAGTGCGCTCAGGAATAGACAAAAAACTTCATATAGCAATCTCTGGAAGAATTAAACCCAAGATATTCAGATTTATGATCAAAGCAGAAAATGTGGAAATAGGAATACCACAAGATAGCGATAATTCATATGTGGTGGGACATTTTATCAAATGCAAGATATATTTTTCTCCATGGTATGCTTTAATAATGAAGCCTAAAATCACAAGAGTGGTACTCTACAGAGCACGCATCACACTTAATCGTCAAAGTCTAATGAACATCGATATAGGGGCACTCCGTCGAATCTCTAACGCAAATATTCACATAAATCGCTTATCTCTGAAAATTGGAAAGGCATCTTATATCGCACAGAAAATGGATATCTCATCTCAAAAAATATCCACCTCAATATACGATGGTCATGGTCAAGTCTATGATATCACGAACTTTGTCAAATCCTCCAAAGAGCATACAGAAATTAAATACAAAGGTGGACAAATCGTAGTAGATTACAACAAAAATGGAGGCGCAATAGTTGCTCAGGGAGATAACATTAGCATACCATTACATAATATATTGCAATACATTCCATATAATGCACAAACGAAATCAACATTTAAATTCAAATGTGAATGGAATAAAAAAGATGGATCCATAAATGTTCGAAAAATATCATTACACAATGATATTTTTGCATTCAAGGGAAATCTCAATATATCTAAATATCATCGAGTTAGTGCAAATCTCTCTGTATCAAATCTACACATCTTAGATAATAAATTTCAACATTTGGATATTACGAACGATATTTTTCACGGCATGTTATCACATGCTATACCGCACGATGTATATGGAGATATCGATATCACTGATGTACACAACGACTCTGCTCCAAAAGTCGATGTTGATATTCATATCAAAAAAGGAGGAATAATGAATATTCAACAATTCAGAATATCTAATGCGCACAATCATTTCATTGATGTAAAAGGCATAGTTTCAAGTAACGCGTATAGATCGAGATTTGATGGACTAATGCAATTAAAATATGGCAAAAACAGATCTTTTAGAGCAAATACAATAATTACTCCCATGGCAATGATTTTATCAAAAATAGAATCATACAATGGTAATACACAATACTTCGGTGAGATATATAAGCAGATTTTTAGTAATAGGAGATTTTATCACGGCTTCCTTAATATTCGAAATGAGAGTATATCAAATCATAATGTTGTAAAAATATATAATTCCTTACTAAATCATACGCGTAATTCCGGATACAAAACACAGTGCGATATTCGAGTTATGTGCAATCGTTGCTCACTCAATCACGAATCAACAAACACAATATCTACATCCATCACCTCACATGGCAGATCCATTAAAATCAAAGATTTTAAAATTATATCCCCCACAACAAATGTATCAGGTCATGCATCGATCAATGATGCAAAAATACTAAGTTTTAATTTCAATATTAAAGGATCGAAATTAAATACCAATATTATGAATCTACCACCTACTCTCATAGAAACTACCAATGGATTGAGATGGAATACTGCAAAAATATTAAATCGCAACACAGCACTCAATAATGCAAAACTTAATGCAAAAATATCAATAGGAGACGTTACATCGATTTATGGACAAGTATCAGATTTCAATACTAAAATAGATTTTAGCAATAATGTTCTTACAATTGATAGATTCAAAGGTAAGACAAAATATGGTGATTTTAGTACATATGGCTCAATCTCAATGCGGGATAATATCTCTGCAACATTAACTGCGCAAATAAATAATAATAAGCTCAGCAGAATTACTGACATCATGCACTTCCCGATTAGTAATGGGTATTTCAGTTTTAGTTCGTATTTCAGAGCATCGGGTAATAGCATGATGGAATTGGCACGAGATATAGATGGTACAGCAAAATTTGCAGCTAAGTCATTTGATATCAAAGGAATCGACGTGAATAAATTTATATATAAACTTCCAAGAGCGCGAAATGATTCTGACATCATATCATTAGCTACAAATGGAATCAAAGGGGAAAACACTCACATAGGTGAGATCATCGGAAGCGTCAATATAAAATCCGGCATCGCATCTGGATCTTCTCAATTCTATAACAAAAGATTCAGTGGTGTGTCTTCATATTCTGCCAATGTGTCAAATTTTGGCATCAATTCCGTTCATAAAATCTTCTTCTTTCCTGTATTAAAAGATGATACAATCGGAAAAAGAACTTCTTTCGAAGCATTTGTCAAAGGAAGTTTATATCAACCAATAATATCCTTCAAAGACCAAGATCTCAAAAATGCATTCTTATTTAATCAAGCTCAATAGTATTAAAATACCACTATGGATCGCATCGATATTACCTGGCGTCATACTGGGACTTTCTTTTTCTCCGTATCATCTTTTGCCATTTGGTTTGCTTAGTATAATCCATTTGCAGTGCTCGCTCTTCAAAACAGTATCAATTAAACGCGCATCATTACATGGATTCTTATTTAGCATGGGATATCATTGCATTTGTTGGTATTGGATGGCAGTACCAATAGTATATGATGCTGAACAACCAATGATTCTTGGTGCACTTGCGGTCTTTGGTGCGTCAATGCTTGCAAGTCTGTGTTTTGCATCAGCGTGTGGATTGCATAGATTTGCAAGATTTTCTGGAATATTAGGAATCATTTCATTTGCTTCATGCATTATGTTCTCTGAAGTGTTAATAGGTTACGTATTTCGTTTTCCATGGAGTCTCATTGGATACATCTGGCATCCATCAGAAATCATGCTGCAATCTACATCATTATTCGGAATCTATGGGTTAACATGGATCACACTTCTGACGTGCTCCATAATCGGAGGCTCATTTATATATTATACAGGAATGCGAAGATGTATATGCGCGTTCTCTTCTGTAATCCTCATCGCTACTATCTATATATATGGATATCATAGACTTCATCATAAAATCACATCCAGTTTCAATTATAAAATTCGCATCATTCAACCTAATCTCTCAAATCACGTGAAATCTTACTCACATGATATGTACGTGCGCATGAATCGATATATAGATCTGTCATTGCAAGGCGACATTCATGATATAGATCTTATTATTTGGCCAGAAACTGCAATCAACATGCCATTGGATCACAGTAACATTCAATCTCTAAGATCGTTCTTCAATGTACTCCCCAAAAATACTTCGGTGGCCACGGGAATAATGCGCATCAATGAAACAACTTATCAGAACTACTTCAATAGCTTTGCAATTATAAATTACAAATCCGAGATGTTAGCATATTACGACAAGCATATATTAGCTCCTTTTGGGGAATTTATACCATTTAAGAAATATCTGAGCTTCCTTGATCCAATCACTCAAATCGACAATGAATTAATGCCAAGCACTTCAGAACATAAAACAATCAAAGTTGGATCGATGCCACGCGTACTGCCATTGATATGCTACGAGTCAATATTCACAGATTATATTATAAATGCAACACATTTAGAACATCCAAAATGGTTAGTTGTAATAACGAATGATAAATGGTTTGGATTAAGCTCTGGAGCATATCAACATGCACTGATAAGTAGGGTACGCGCCATTGAAGCAGGAATTCCTATGATTGTCTCCGCAAACAGTGGAATTTCGTACATAACAGACTCATATGGAACAATACTTAATTCATCTCGTATCAATACATCAGAGATCATTGATTCTAATCTCTCAATGAACTACTTAAAAAACAAGTATTCACCTAAGATTTTGTTTATTATCAATACCCTATCATTTATGATACTTCCAATTTTTGTCCTATTGCGCATTATACTGAATTGCATATCATAACGTTTCACCGTATAATACCTTGAAATAATTTATATTTTATGATATCCGATCCAATTGATATACGAGTTGGGAGAGCAGTAAGACGATACAGAATGATGCTTGGTATGAGCCAGCAGAAGCTTGCTAGTAAACTTGGCATCACTTTTCAACAATTACAAAAATACGAAAGCGGACTCAATCGAGTCGGCGCAAGTAGGTTATATGCAATCGCAAAATTTCTGAGCATAGGAGTTGAAAATCTATTTCCTAGTGATGCGGAAGATGGAAGTTTTAATTCCAATGGTGCATTGCAAGAAAATAGTTCTGATTTTGAATATGAGAATATTGAAATCAGCAACAAAGAAACGCTAGCTTTGATGAAGTCATATAACAAGATGACACCAAAATTAAGAAAGAAGATATTAGATCTTATTCGCTCTTTATCAAGCGAGGAAATGTAAATGCGCGTAAATAATGGAGTCATTGTTGCGCATGCACTTTTATGGTATAGAATGTATTCACTGTATAATTGAGGCATAGATATCTCGATGTTTCATACATTTAAAAATCCATGGGAGTCTCAGAAAAACGAGAATAGAAACAATAGCAATTTTTCTGATAGTTTTGGAAATTTTCATATGCCATTTAAAATGCAACATTTTAACGATAAATCTTTCTATCTAATTACAATATTCATAGTGATTGCATTGATTGCATTATATGGATTTACTGGTGTGTATATCGTTAATCCAGATGAAACGGCTGTAGAATTTGTTCTTGGTAAGTATTCCACATTAAAGTATCCTGGATTACATTTTAATTTTCCAACTCCTATCGGCATCACAAAGAAAGTTATAACATCAAAGATTAATAGTGAATCTATTGGATATGAGAATATGCTCGATAGCAGTAATGGCATGCTCACCAAAGATGAGAGTGTTATGAATGTGCAAGTTGTGGTGCAGTGGAAAATCTCTGATCCCTTGGAATACGTAACATCTAATGTTAATGCTCGCAAATTAATACATGATCTTGCATTAACTGCGTTCAGAAGTGAAGTGAGTAAATCATACATGAGAGATCTAATCAGCGGATCAAATGCAGCAGAAGTTTCTTACAACGTACAACGCTCTTTATCTGAACAATTAAACAAATATTCAATAGGAGCAACCGTTATTGCAATTCAGATTAAGGACATTGCACCTCCTAAAGAGGTGCGTCCAGCATTTGAGGAAGTTCAAAATGCAAAATTAGAGCGCGAAAGCAGAATGAGTAAAGCAGCTGCATATGTACAAAGAGTCATGAGTCAATCTCAAAGCCAAGCAGTAAAATTAAAAAATGAAGCATTAGCTTATCGCCAGGAACGCATTAGTAAAGAGTATGCTGAAATACATAGAATTAGCTCTCTGTATGAACAATACAAAGCAAATCCCGATCTTATTAAATACGACATGAAAAAAGCAAAAGCAGAGTTCTATGCGAATAATAACGGATATTTATTGAATAAGTCTCAAAATGCACCAATCATGATCATTAGTGATAAAGAAAAAAAATGAACAAAATCCTTACCACCTTCTTAGTTTGTTGTATAACTCTTGTGATGTTGATCATCCAGTCTGTACAAATAGTTCCGCAGACTCATTATGCGATTATATTGCGATTAGGAAAGATTCGCTCTGTTATTAGAGATCCAGGTTTGTATTTCACAGTGCCTTTGCTAGATGAAATTAAATATATAACAAAAATGGGCGTACAAATCAAGGTGACAAGCTTTGAAGTGATGTCTTCAGGAAAAAAGAGATTCGCAATAGATGGATTTCTCGTAGCAAGAATTAAAGATCCAAAGAGGTTCTATACTATAGCGCGCAATTTGCAAAATTTTGAACTCAGAGTCATACCCAGTACGCAATCTGCATGGCGAGGCGAAATAGCATCTCACACACTCAATAATATATTACAGGATAGAGGCGAGATATTATCAAAAGTTATACACAGCATCGAATCTTTCAGCGCAAAATTTGGAGTAAGTATCAATGGAGCAGAAATAACATCTATTAATTTATTACAGGGAAATGAAAGCGGTGTATTCGGCAAAATGAAAGCTGAGATGGAAAAAGAGGCTAATTTCATTAAAGCAAAGTATGAGAAAGAGTACGAAATCACAATCTCAGATGCAGATAGAAATGCGCGAGAGATGGTAGCAAAAGCGAATGAGACTGCCAAAAAAATCAAAGCAGATGCAGATGCAGATGCTGCGCTTGTTCGTGGTAGAGAAATATCTAAAGATCGCACTCTATTTGAATACATAGTCACTCTGGATAATATACGCAAGATGAACGATAAATACAAAATTATGACTTCAGCATCTGAAATATTCGGAGAAAACGGAAAATAAACATTGATATGGTAATATTTATGAAGAAAACTGCACTCTTAATTGCTATTGCAGTGAGTGGATATCATTCTGCGCAATGCGAGACAAAACACGATGAACAAATGCGCAATTCTCTTAATGCAGTAGTAGAGGTAATAGCTGAAAAAGAAATACCTGAATCGCGATATAGCTTCAATATACAAAAGTTCGACGATATACGAAAATTATTCGAGCAATTCGGAATTGAACCACAAGAAAAAGAAGAGCCAGAAAAAAGAACCGTGGAAGCATCTGGCTCTGGTTTTTACTTCCTCAACAAAACAGATATCGTTACGAGTGGACACGTAGTGGATAATGCAAAAACTGTATGGATTAGACGCAGAATAACAGAGAAAGTCGAAGGACAAGAGCGTGAGCGCATTAAGATTATAAAAGTCAAGAATTATAAATACAGCAAGAATTTTGATCTCGCAGTGCTAAAAGTACCAGAGAGTGACTTGGCACCAACACCTCTACAACCAACAAATTACAATGAAGTACGAATACACGATAAAGTGAATGTTGTAGGTAATCCTTATGATGTCGGTATAACAGAGACTCAGGGTGTGATTTCTGCAAAAGATAGAGCATTGCGCACTCCTTCGGCAGGGGGAAATAGTCTATTGTATATCCAAACAGACGCTCCAATGAATCCAGGAAATTCTGGGGGCCCCATGCTAGATGAGCATGGTAACGTTGTTGGTATCAATACTGCAATCATATCACCTACGAGTAGTAATGCTGGATTGGGATTTAGCATTCCAATGGATGAGCACACTATACGCATCCTCAAGCAACTTTCTGAAGGAAAATCTCCACAAGTAGCATATCTAGGCGTTGATGTACAAGATATGACATTAGATTTAAATGCAGCTCTGTATTATGATGGTGGTGGAACAAGAGTAATGCGCGTCCTTGAAGATTCTCCGGCTTATAAAAGCGGAATTAAAATGGGTGATATTATCATTAGCTTCAATAATCATCCAGTAACCTCCTCTGCCCATTTATCGGCCATGGTATCAAGAAGTGATTCATCAAAAAGCGCAAATATAAGAATATATCGACCTATAAAGCAAAATATATCGGGATACAAAAATCATAAAAGCAAAACATTCGATCTGATTACACCACTTGCATCACGTAGTAGTGCAAAGTCTGCAAACAAATTGACATCGTCTCACAATAACAAATCGCGCAATCAAGTAGATATCAAACATATATCTGAATTATGCATCACATTGAAACAAATGTCGGATGGTGTCGTTATACATAATCTCGATTCAGCATGCAAAAATAGATTAAGAGAGAAAGGGGTGAATATTGGTATGTATATCATATCACTCAATGGAAATAAAATCGAATCCATAAGTGACATAGATACTGCAATCGACAATTACAAATCAAAGAGCTCGAAAGAAGAAAATTATAAAGTGCTTGTGGAGCTCAAAGACAAGCAAGGGCGCGTGATTGCGAAAGGTCTAGATATAAAACTCTAGAGTATTATCACTTGCTCTTCCATTTCACCAGTAGAAATCATAGAAATTGGAATGTTCAGTTGCTCTTCGATATAATTTATATATTTTTGCGCTTCACATGGAAGAGCACAATATCGCGTCACACCATATGTTGTAGACTTCCATCCAGGCATTTTGTCAAATTGTGGAGTAGAATTGCTATGATATCCTGTGCATATCAATATTTCTTCAAAATTATCCAAAACATCGATCTTGGTAATGATCAACTCATTTACACCAGTATACATGATAGATCGCCTCAACAGCTCAAGATCTAACCACCCACATCTACGCTGCCTACCAGTTACAGTTCCAAATTCCTCACCCGTATTCACCAATTTACATCCAATTGGGCTTTTGATCTCAGTTGGAAAAGGCCCATTACCTACTCTTGTACTATAAGATTTGAATACACCAATTCTCCTATTGACTTGCTTCACACTTGGCACAGAAATCACACTCGAAGAAGTCACGTATGGATATGATCCTAAATCGATATCAAGATTCACTCCTTGAGCACCTTCAAATAAGATATTATCTGACAATCTAATGTATTCCATGGAATCGCATATATAATCCTTTATGATGTGATATTGCTCTATAAGATCCCTCAAGAGAGATTTTATATCTGGATTATATGAGATATCATATAACTTTAATAAATGACTATGATATTTCACAAGATCGGATATCTTGCAATGCACCAGTTCTGCATCCTCAAAATCACACAATCGCAATCCACGACGCCCTATTTTATCTTCATAACACGGTCCTATACCTCTTATCGTGGTGCCAATTCCTCCTTTTTGTTTATCTCGAGCAGAATCAAGACTTATATGCGATGGTAATACCAAATGACATCTATGATCTATCTTGAGATTTTGTGAAGAAACCTCAACTCCCTGCTTCCTCAATATTGCAATCTCTTCTATTAGGTAGCGCAAATCCAATACAACTCCAGGACCTATAACCCCAATGCAATCTTCTCGTATAATACAAGACGGTATCAAGCTGAATTTATACTTACCTTCAGATGTTACAACTGTATGTCCAGCATTATTTCCACCATGCCACCTAAAACCAATATCATGAGAATGAGAGAGCAAATGAGCTACTTTGCCTTTGCCTTCATCTCCCCATTGCAAACCAATAACAGAAGTATTAGTCATGCATTAGCAAGTTGATGCACAACCACAGTTAGTGCAATCCTCTTTGCATCCACATACCACTTTATTTACACAATCACAATCACATCTACTGCAACATGTACCATTGTGACAATTCTGAGTATCAGACAAACAAAGACATTTTGAAGAACAACCCATTATAACTACCATTAATAATCTCTGCATTGTATAATATCTATGGATATAATGCAACATCATGTCAATAGGATCAGACATTCTTAATAAATCTATGAATTATTTAGCATCGAAATCTCTCATGATCTCATCCAACATCTCTGGCGCAAATTCACCTGGATATAAACGAAGATCGCCATCTTTGGATTTTCGTCAGTATATAAAATCTGTACCATCATTAAAAATGAAAGTCACACATCAATTTCATATTGCATCCCCACTCAGACGCCGCAATGCATTACCTTATCAACAACGCGGATCCGTAGATTTGCAAAAAGAGATGATGGATTTAAATGATGCATCAACACAATATAACATTGCATCGGGCATATATTCTAAAATGACAAAACTATTGACATTGTCTGTCAAATGACATGAGTATTTCTTCATGTAGATCTAAAATATCATGCATTGATGATACTTCGCGATTGTAATATCTGGACATTAATAGTTCAACAAAGCCCACTATTTCAATAAATTTGATCTCATTGCGCAAAAATCTCGCGACTGCAATCTCATTTGCAATATTCATCATTGTGCATAAAGCTGGATCTACTATCTCAGTAGATAAAATACGATCCAGAAATCGCAAAGAAGGAAATTTATCAACATCGGGCTCGTAGAAAGATAGATTGCGTATTTCCTTTAAATTCAATCTCTTACCATTCCATAGTTTTTCTGGATAATACAATGCGCAAGAGATCGGAATTCTCATATCTGCATCACTCATCAAGCATATGGAATTTCCATCACGATAATTCACAATGGCATGCACAATGCACTCCGGATGTATCAAGATATCAATCTTGGGTATCTTGAATAGATTTTTTGCAATAATTACCTCAAACACTTTATTCATCATGGTCGCAGAATCAACAGTAACTTTTGATCCCATCTTCCATTTTGGATGATTCAATACCTGAGCACGATCTGAGATTCTCATTGCATCTACACTTTCGCCAAAAAATGGACCACCAGATGCAGTCAATGTGATGCTTTCAACACGATCAGCGTCTCGAGATAAAAGAACAAATAAAGATGTATTCTCCGAATCAATTGGTACAATCTCTGTATTAAATCTCTTTGCCTCACGCCCAATCTCATTTCCAGCACACACTAAACTTTCCTTGTTTGCAATAGCAACGCGCCCACTGCGATGCACACTATCCATGGTTTCTCGTAATCCACTAATACCAGATGTTGCTGCAACAGTGGTATCAACACGCTCCGGGAGTGCACGATGCAATGCAGAATCGTCATCTAGACACTCTATTAATTTCTCCACATTATTGGAAATTCTTGCGCTATATGGATTAAATGCATTGATTTGCTTTGCAAGCAATGAATAATTCGACCCAGCAGACAAATGAACAACTTTGTGCATTGCCATATCACAAGATACCACCTGAAGCGCTTGTACTCCTATAGAACCTGTGGACCCGAGAATGGATATTGATTTCCTATGTACCATACATTTCTAAATATCTTATATCTCCAGAAAAAATTGATCTGAGATCTGATATTGAATTTTTGATCATCGCAAAACGCTCAACTCCCAATCCAAAAGCAAACCCTGAGCATTTCTCATGGTCAACATCGCAGTTTCGCAATACATTTGGATGCACCATTCCACATCCCAGGATCTCTACCCAATTCCCATTGTGTTTGATATCCACTTCGAAAGATGGAGAAGTAAATGGAAAAAAGCTATTGCGGAATCTATATTTCGATTTTGCAAAAAAACACCCAATTAATTGCCCGATACACCATTTGAGATTTGCAAGATTTGCATCATAGCTTAGATACAATCCCTCAACTTGATGAAACATCGGCGTATGAGTTGCATCACTATCTCTGCGAAAAACTCTACCTGCACTCATTATTCTAATTGGCGGCTTGAGATTCTTCATTGTTCTGATTTGAGAAGATGAGGTATGAGTCCTAAGCAATCGCATATCAGAAAGATAAAATGTATCTTGCATTTCACGTGCTGGATGTAATTTAGGAGTATTCAATGCATCAAAAATATGATATTCGTCATCAACTTCTTGAGATTCGATAAAAGAAAAACCCATGCGACTCAATATTGAGCGTATAGTAAAGATTGTATCCCTTACAACATGACTTCTTCCGCAATCATCACACCTAGGTGCCAGTGTTACGTCAATATCTGTCATAATATCAAATCAATCACATTTACTCTTGCGTCACCTTGCGAAAAATCGATTCAAAAGCTGCGCTATCTTCCATCGCAATATGCGCAAGTATCTTTCTATCCAAATTCATATCTGATTGCGACAACTTATGCATGAATTCTGAATACTTCATCCCAAGACTCCTTGCAGCGGCATTAATTCTAATAATCCATAAAGACCTAAAATTTCGCTTCCTATTTTTCCGATCTCTATATTGATATTGTAAAGCTTTTTCTACAGCAACACGAGCAACCTTGTAACTAGATTTCCTCATTCCTCTGTAACCTTTGGCCATTTTAAGCCATTTGTTGTGGCGCTTTTTTCTCACCACTGCACAAGTACTTCTAGTCATAAATCAAAACCAACAATCAATTACTGCCATATGGCATGAATTTGCGCACGAAATTACTATGTGACGACAAGATTACGGTGCCCTTGCTGCCCATTGCTCTCCTTGGATTGCGCTTTGTCATCCCGTGCCTATTACCAGACTGCGTCGCACGCAACTTGCCAGATCCAGTAACGCTAAAACGCTTCTTGACACTAGATTTCGTCTTCATCTTTGGCATACGAACCACATTATCCACTTGGATGGTACATATTTCCGGGATAAAATCAAGTGTATTTATATGCTAATTCTGCAGATCTCGTATCTTCATATTTGGACGATAGAATATACACGCATGATTTCCTCCATCCACCAATTCTAGCTTGCGATGCAAGCCATGTATTATAATAATCTTATTAGAATTTGGCATATCTCTTACACGCGTATTTACGAGAGATCGATGATTCATTCGATCAACACCATACACAGCAGGAATAATACTTGCCTTTCTCAACTCAAGATAAGTGATCGTTTCACTACGAAATACCTTCAAAATACTATCTGAGATAGCATTCTTAAAATCTGAAATCGTAAATCTGAAATCATACTTACTGATATCTGACATATCAGGTACATCACTTCTTGTAATAGAAACACCGGCATCAGAAGCTTCTGATGTCATACCATGAACGATTACACCACTTTTTTTAATCCTAATTTCTTCATACCACGGATCTTTATTATCAACTGATTCTTTTGGAATGAGATATGATAAACTAATTCTGTACACTCTATTCTTATTGGTGCTTATCATGGTTTGTACATTTTTTCTATCAGAGAGAGATTTCTCAGCCCCCTTGATGGGTTTCATTGTAATGACTCCGGAACCTGGTAATACTTTAATATCATCTGCACTTCTTCCCATCAGAATCTCAGATATCGATTCCGTAGGATCAGGAAAAACGATCCTAGTGAAATGATTAAATGAGAGAGTGATTTTGATTCTCTTGTCACCAGAGTACATCAGCTCTGATACCATGGTATTATCTGTATGTGGAACAGGAGTAATGAAATCCTGATCTGCAAAAACAGCACAATAAATACCACAACATAATAACGTTGCTGATAGAGATCTAATTACAACTCTCATTCTCATCAAACACCTTCAATAACGTAGTTTGTAACTGAGAATTTCATATCTGTAAATCCTCGCATCACAAGACTAATTCTTGAGAATACAATACTAATATGTACAGTATAATTATGAATTTTCCCTCCTTGTTCTGTAACGATAAATTTGATATGTGAAGATATGGGAATTTTATTCCTAACAAAAACCTTAGAATGTATGATTTTTATCTGAGATTTCTTGGGATACTTACTCTCTCCTCTGCGCATAGCAAGGTTTTTCTTAAAATCTTCATATACTCTACGAGAAGAATTATTCTTGATATACTCATCCCACACCTGACTTTTGGGCATAAATTCATGCTGTAAAACATATTTTCTGCACATATAATCAGCTACATCGATATCAGGATCACTCTCATAACTCTTTGCAATCAAACGCACAGATCTATACTTATCGATATCGTGATCTTCTTTCATGATTATCTTCTGATATTGAGTAGTGGAGACAAAATTGTAAGTCACAATTGCAGAATATACCGCAACACTTAAAAACAATATGGTATAAATACTTAATATTATCCTAAGTCGCAGAACAGAAAAAATTGATCTATAATACCACTTAAGTGATTCATTGATATATGTGTCAATTACAGATTTCGATTGATCACTCACACCACATACCTCATACAAAGATCACAGAGATCAGCAAGATCAACGACATCATACATTGCTCAAATCTTATGACACTCATCTTTTCAGGTAACATATCTACTCTCATAATGAAACCCTTGATAATTCTATACAATATCCAAATCATAGCCACAGATGCAAAGCATATAGCTAATATCACAGTAGTACACATGATGATATTCGGAAATGCAACAACACGAGACATCAATTCCCATTTAAGTGCAAATCCTGCAAATCCAGGAATTCCAATGAGATTTGACATGCACAAGCAAACACACATAAATTCAATTCTTGAAAGAAATCTAGAAGATTGCACGACATCAGCACTAGAGCATCTCATACGCGCAACATAAAATATCGAAATCAATATCACTTTACTTATAATGTCTATTAATAAAAAGTTCCTTGCTAAGACAAAACTCCCACCTAAAATTGGACACATTACAACATAACATGATTGAACAATACTGGAATATATCACTATATGATTTATATCATCACTTCTTAATGCAGCAATGGAATATATTACAATCCCAATAGATAACATCATTAGTAGTAACATACACACATACTGATGTCGCACAAGAACACCATAATCTACTGTAAGATATATAAATCTCAGCAACAAATATAAACAACATTTACTACCAATTGGAAGTAAATATTTTAATAATCCAAATGAAAATTTCTTATACATACACTCAAATGCGCGATTCATTGGAAATACAAGAGATTTTACCATGAGACCCGTCACAATCATCCCTTCGCCCAAGATAATTTGCACTTCTTGAATATGAGAACTAAGATATTTAGTTATGATATCGATATTAAGACTACCGGTCTTTTGATGTATCAAAATCACACCCATAAGAAAAAATGTACCGGAAATTGTACTAGAGATAAGATATTCAAATGCATTACAATGAGATTCATCAGACTTGTATATCACTATTACTGTTGAGATGGAGATAATTTCAAGAAAGACATAAGCATTGAAAATATCTCCGGTGAGTACTAATCCAATGTTCCCAAAAAGTATAGCAAATGAAAATACAGAGCATTGCTCTCGTTTGCACATAAAAGCTACTATGCTAATTGCGCATACAACTAATAAGGAATTTACAGTTGGTGCTATACTAATTCCATATTTGGAATCCCATCCACCAATATTATATGAATGCTCATTCAAGGAACTTATCGCAAAAATGCAACACAATATTGGCACAAAGAATGCTAACCATCTCTTAGATTTTTCATTAGCAATACTTGATACAAAAGCAGAAAACAACGGTATCAGAATGATGAATATACTTGTTTGATTCATAACATTCGCAATTACTTACTCTTACCATTTGGCAACATTGCTCGATGTGCTCTCACGCTGAGCATGCGACCAATTTCTTTTGCTTTATCTTCATAGTGAGCTGCATGCACAATGCGATTAAGCATATTAATTCCAAGATTGCGCCCCAATTTTCCGACTTTGGACAAAATTGTGACTGGATGAGCAAGAAAACGCAAATTGCGCTTCATTCCATGATTATGATATCTATCAATATGATTATTATCACGTGTACGTGATCTTTTTCTATAAAATTTCATATGCCTAGAAGAAGTCACCAAGTTATGTATCATGACTTTTTGCTTTTTAACTCTCTGAGCAATGTTCTTGAGTACTACTTGCGCGAACGGCAGTCTAACATTCGCATTTCTTAATTTAAACATATCTGATTACCCATGAATACAATATTTCTACATCGGAACGATTCATTTCTGTAACTCTCAGTATAATACCAATTGAATGATTATTAAATAGCACTTATCATGCCTGTCAAATTAAGTCTAATTTTCATTATAAATGGAATCATTGGACATGTATCCTTACTTAATATGAAATATTTGCAATACAACATATGCAATAATACAACACATATTGCATTATATGAAACTTTATTCACACAACATATTGATTCACAAAAATTGCTTGCATATAATCTGAGCTCGTGAAAAAGTGTAATTATTAATCGGGTATTCTTATGGCGTCTGTATATGGTCGTGAATCTATGGAATCGACTGATCTTCTAATAGTGGATGATGATTCCGAGAACCTTGGTCCTTTGGTAGGAGTGCTGCGCTCTACTGGATATTCTCTTGATATCGCTGATAGCCCCCAAAAAGCACGTAAGATGATGTCTGAAAAGACATATGGTGTTGTAGTATTGGATGTTTATTTTGATAAAGGCAGACTTACTGCTCAGGAATGTGATGGCGAGATCAATGATGGAATCAGTTTATTAAAATGGATTCGACTGTCTCAGCCTTCAAATAGGGATGTGCCTGTAATGATGATGTCGAATATGGAAGGTGAGAGCGTGATAGCTAAATGCTTCCATTCTGGAGCTAATCAGTATTTACCAAAATCTATGAGCCTAAAGGTAAAACATTTAACTATTATGTCTGCTATTGGTGTTGCGAATAGACTAGCTAAATCTTCTGGAGCGCACGCTACCGTGTTGCGCTCTGGAGATTATGAGATAGACATGGAAAGACAAAGTGTCTCATATAAAAATAAACCATTGCATCTTACGAAATGTCAATTTCGTATATTGCGTGAGTTTTTCAAAAATCCTGGCGTGGTACGCAAGAAGTCTATTATGTCTGCTGTATATTCTGGTACCGATAGTCGTCGTCCAAATAACGAAAAAGTGCTTGATGTGCATATATTTCATTTGCGATCCAAGCTCCCATGTCCCAATCACATTAGAACCGTTTGGGGGAATGGATATGAATTTGATCCTAGTATAGAAGTGGAGGCTACTAAAGTTGATGTGAGATTAAAGACTTCTCATGGAGAGATGGAGATCTCATCAGAGGAAATGAGGATAGATTCTTCCAAATGCATCTCAGGAGAATCTTCTGGTGGCTCTGCTTCTGGGTATACTGGATGATCCCATTGTATTGACGTGGGTGTTTTATGGTATTAACATCCAAATGTGCTGTTTTCGGTACTTGTTGCATTGGCTCCGCTGGAGTGTGGAGTGATGTAAACAATTTAACAAAAGTTTAATTTTATTTAATAGGTGTTGCTTATGTCTATATTTTCTAAATTCAGGTTCTCTGTTGGTGTTCTTGCAATATCCGGAGCTGCCCTTGTATCTTCTACTGGTCATGCTATGTCAGATTTCGGACTCTACAGCAGAGTAGGATATCAAGTCGATTTTGATACCAATTCTTCAAAAATGAAATTTGGTGACACAGCTAGATATCTACTTACAGATACAAATGTAAAATTCTCTAAGATTTCTACTGACAAAACTCCAATTGACTCTGATTTGAAGTATTCAGTCGATTCTTCTTCCAATAGAGTGCCATATGAAGTTGGTTTCAGAGCTGGACAATTCCGATTCTTCATAATGGGTACACCTAAGAAAGTGCTCACTTTGAAATCCGATACTAGTATCCCCGGAACAAAGTTATTCGTTGCTCCCGTTACTCTACCAGCAACAAGTCCTACTGCAGTGAATGGAGTAGATTCTGGTATAGATGTGAAATCCATGATCGTAGAATCAGCATACAGACTAGGTGCATGTGCTTCATTTAACACAGATTCCTCTATGATGGGCGTGAAGAAAAAAGTTGAGATCGGTTTATGTGCAGCGCAAAACTTTAGTGGAGGAGACCTGAAGTTTGCAGGTACTACCCCTAATAACAAGATAGCTCCTACTCACACTACATTAAGTGGATTCGCACAAATGCCATTGCCTGTGTTCTCTTCTAGTCCATTCGTACTTTCTGCACGTGGTGGTGTGAATGTGAATCTTATAAATAGATCCATTTTCTCTTCTTTTAAGAAAGTGGCTTTATCAGCTGCTACTGCTGATAAGCTTGAGTTCAAGTATCAACCTGTTCAGGTATCTATAGAAGGTGGTTTTGAGCTAGGTTATAACTCCACTATGTCTGGATCTAATGATGGCGCTTCAATGAATAATGATATATAATATCATACATTGAAACCAAGAATCTTTCTACACTGAGGATACTCCGCTCATGTTTGCATTGTTGTTACATAAGCGGTTTTTGGTCATACAAGGCATCGAATTCGCACGTTGTTTGCGTAATTTGTTGCCTGATGATTGTGATTTGTTTCATCGAGAAACTGTACCGTTGCCTCACTTAAGATATAAATCTTTCGTGAATGATTCGTGCGCTGACTCTATTCGATTGATACTCAAATTACTAGGATATGATCCTAGTAATTGTAAAGCGGTGTATAGCGCTAAAATGTATACCGATACAAGCTACACTTACAATCCTTTGATAGAATATATACAGCGCGACTCTACTCAAGGCATTATCTCACTTGATACTCGTATCATTCATCGTAGTTATAATATCATTGATGATAATGTGCGTTCACTTTACAGTCACTTTACCGAGATTGAATTAGCTGCCATCGAACAAACTTGGTCTGAACATTGTAAGCACAATATATTCAACTCCCAATTAAATGACAGTACATCGGGAATATATGAACGATATATTAAGATGTCAACTAATATACTCAATAAACGGGATCTCTGCGTATCAGTTTTTAATGACAATGCAGGAGCAATAAAATTCGATCACAATTATCTTATCACCATCAAAGTTGAAACACATAACACTCCATCTGCACTTGAACCTGTAGGAGGCGCAATGACTGGGATATTAGGTGTGAATCGCGATATCGCGGGATTTGGCATTGGATCCAAACCAATCTCAAATTCCTATTTTTTTTGCTTTGCAACACCCAAATATAAACACTCATTATACAGAAATAGCTCCAGAACAACATCAGTTTTAGATTCGGAATATATCATGCATGGAGTTATTGAGGGAGTTAAGATTGGAGGGAATCACTCTGGAATTCCTACTTGCACTGGCGGTATGTATCATGATAACAGATTTGTTGCAAAGCCATTAGTTTTTTGTGGAAGCATAGGTATTATTCCTACTAAAATCAATATAAAAACATCACACAAAAAAATTATCAATTCCGGAGATTTGATAATTATGGCAGGTGGCCAAGTAGGAAAAGATGGCATACATGGAGCAACAAGTTCTTCAGTGGAAATGACTGAAGACATAAATGGCTCTATTGTTCAGATCGGTGATCCGTTTGTACAAAAATGCTTGCTTGATGCTACATTAGAGGCGCGTCCAATTATTAATGCGATAACAGACAATGGCGCTGGTGGATTGTCTTCATCTGTGGGAGAAATGGCAGAGATTTCAGGGGGATTTGAAGTACAAATAGAAAAAGTTCCAGTAAAATATCCGTCAATGGCACCATGGGAAATATGGATTTCAGAGTCTCAAGAACGCATGACAGTTGCGATCTCTCCTGAAAATCTGGACTCATTTCAAGAAATTATGCACAAACATAATGTAGAAGCGACAGTTATCGGTAAATTCACAAATAACAAAAAAGCAACAATAACCCACAATGGCGAGATTATAATGAATCTAGATATGGATTTCTTGCACAATGGAAATCCACAATTAAAATTCACTACAAAGAAACCTAAATCAATACAACCTAAACCCACTACATCAATACCACTTCCCGCAGAAGCGCTAGTGGAATTAATTTCAAGTCCCAATATCCGATCTCACGAATTCATAACAACACAATATGATCACGAAGTACAAGGAAATTCTGTTCTTAAACCAATACAAGGTATCGGGCGCGTTACAGGAGAAGCAAGTATCATCAAACCATTGCATGAATCCAGAAAATGCGTTGTGCAATCTCAAGGAATTTTCCCAAGATACGGAGACTTTAATCCATATCATATGGTCGGTTGTGCAATTGATACTGCTATTTGCAATGTAGTGGCGTGTGGCGCAGATCCAGATCGCGTAGCATTATTGGATAATTTTTGCTGGTGTGATTCACACAATCCAGAGCGCTTATGGCAATTGGAAGAAGCTGCTCGTTCTTGTTATGATCACGCAATAGCGTTTGCAACTCCGTTTGTTTCAGGAAAAGATAGCATGTTCAACAATTTCTCTGGATATGATAAAGATGGAAATCCAGTAAAATTGGATTCTCCGCCATCCGTTCTAATAACATCTGTTGGTATAGCAGATGATTTCACTCAAACGGTTTCTGTTGATGCAAAATTCCCTGGTGATTTAATATATATCATAGGTGAGACGAAAGATGAAATACTTGGATCTGAGTTCTATGAAGTGTATGGAGGAATGGGTCAGATACCAAAATCACAGAAAAATCTATCTTTATACACGAAATATCATAAATTAGTACAAAAAAATGTAATATCATCCTGCATAGGAGTTACAAGAGGAGGATTAGGAATTGCAATTACCAAGAAATTAATTGCAGGTAATATGGGAGCAAAAATAGATCTATCCAGCATACAACTAGACACACTCGTAACATTATTTTCAGAAACTCCTGGTCGAATGCTAGTCAGTATAAATCCGCAAAATAAGGAAATATTTGAAAATACGATAGGACAATACTCATTGCTACTAGGAAGAACAGCGGAAGAACCGTTGCTTGACATTAAAGATACAATGTCAATCTCAGTGGATTTACTGGGTGCTATGTACAGGAGCAATTAACCCATGTGAAACTTTTGCAGCATCTCCAGTTCATGATGTTTTCATCTACTAATCTCATTGCAGTGCACACTTGATCTTGATCATCTATATCGATATCAGGACCACTTATTGGTTCATCATTCTTCAAAATCTTGTCATGCAGTTCAATTAATTTTTGCACTTCTGAGTCATTCATTTGATAATGAGGACTTGTTATGCCGCTAATCACATTAGCAACAAATATCTCATTCTCTGAGCGCGCATCTTCACTTGCAAGCATTGGACGAGGAGCATCATCTGGAATCTTCGCAAATCCATGATATTCCCTTGGTACAATACCATGTCTTTCTTCGTATCTCCAACTACCTGGATTCGCGTCTGGATCATTTGATGAGATGTCAATAGATAACGCTCTCAACGATGCAAGTATTTTATCTTTCTGTTCTTTCGATTGAGGTTTCTGTGATCTTTGTCGTAATACTTCTGCAAGAGTCAAGGTACTTGAAACACTATGCATCATAATTCTTCTAATGAACAACGAAATTCACAAGCTTACAAGGCACATATACAACTCGCTTGATCTCACCTGTCAATTTCTCAATCACTGAACTATGCGCCACATCAATGCATTCCTTCTCACTAGCATCACTAGATACAGAAACAGCACCGCGCAATTTACCGTTGATCTGAATCGCGATCTCCATTCTATCCTGCATTAATGCATCTTCATCATGCTTTGGCCATGGAACATCTTGTATCAATCCATTACCACTCACTTTCTCGTACATATCTTGTGCAATTCCAGGCATAAACGGTTCAATCACTCGCATCAATATGTTTCTACCTTCGGTAAACGTGATCGAATGCTTATCACATTCCTGCAAAGCAGATACAATCTCATATATATTCGCCACAGCTTTATTTAAAATCATAGACTCGATATTGAGCGTAATGTTCTTCAAAGCACTGTGTATCTTTGTTCTAGACTTCATATCAGCCTCTCCACTTCCATCTTGATACTCACATAGCCTTATCATTCGATTCACAAACACTTTGATATTCTTCACTCCATCATCTGACCATTCTATATCTCTATCCGGAGGGCTGTTGGACATCATGAAAAATCGTGCAACATCTGCACCGTATTTCTGTATAATCAATTCAGGATCAATAACATTCTTCTTAGATTTACTCATTTTTTGTAAACGCCCAACAGTAATATTGTCTCCATTCTTGATTCTCTTCTCTGCATCATCAGGAAATAAATATTTCCCATTTTCATCTTGATATGCTCTGTGACAAACCATCCCCTGCGTTAATAAATTCTTAAATGGCTCTCTAGGAATATTCACACACCCAATATCAATCAATGCCATATTGAAAAATCTAGCGTATAATAGATGCATAGCAGCATGCTCAATACCACCAATGTACATATCGACTGACATCCATTTCTCACAACTGTTCTGATTCAAACCATCATTTTCATCGCAAAAATTCAAGAAATACCAAGAGGATTCGAAAAATGTATCGAAGGTATCAGTATCACGCTGTGCATCCTCATTACACTTAGGACATTTCACATGCTTCCAGGTTGGATGATGATCCAATGGATTACCAGATTTTCCAAGCTCAATGTCATATGGCAATTCAATTGGACCGGAAAAAACAACACCACATACATCGCAATGTACAACAGGAATAGGACAACCCCAGTATCTCTGTCGCGATATGCACCAGTCATGCATCTTGAAATTTACTTTCCGCACTCCAATATCATTGTCCTCTAGATACTGAATAATTACACTGCGAGCCTCCTCTATCCTCATATTATTAAGAAAGTCAGAATTTATCATCACCTCATTATGAATGATCTCCTCATATGCAATATCATATTTCCGTGCAAATTCACAATCCCGCTCATCTTCAGCTGGGCACCCGAATATTGCTCCAGTACCATGTCCTTCAAGTACAAAATTCGCTGCATAAACCCGTATCTCTGCTCCAGTGATTGGATGCGCTACCTTCATACCAATATCTACACCTATTTTCTCTGTATCAGCATTTGAGCTTTTACAATCATCTATTGCACACAGAATTTCCTGATTTATAACTTCATTGATTAATGCATGATCCAATGAAACAGCGCAAAATGCACATCCAAATATGGTCTCAGGCCTAGTTGAATATACAATCAATTCCAGATCTGAATTTATAATCTTAAACTTAATCTCTGCTCCCTCGGAACGCCCTATCCATTGCTTCTGTATTGACAATACTTTCTCAGGCCAGCATCCTCTTAATTGCTCTATTCCATCCAATAATTCCTGTGCATAATCTGTAATCCTGAGGAACCACTGCTTGAGTTTCTTACGTTCAATTATGGCACCGGATCTCCATCCCTTACCTTCAATCACTTGTTCATTCGCAAGTACCGTATTATCAACCGGATCCCAATTCACCCACGCTTCTTTTTGATACGCGATACCTTTCTCAATCATCTTTCCAAAAAATTCCTGTTCATGCTTGTAATATCTAGGATCACAAGTCGCAATCTCTCTATCCCAATCATAAGATAAATTAATGCTCTGCAATTGGCGCTTCATGTTGCTGATATTATCCAAAGTCCAATCACGCGGATGAATTCCCTTCTCTATCGCTGCATTCTCTGCAGGCAAGCCAAACGCATCCCATCCCATCGGATGCAAAACTTCGTATCCTTGCGCTCTCTTGTAACGCGCATATACATCACCAATGGTGTAATTCCTCAAATGCCCCATATGAATGTTTCCAGAAGGGTACGGCCACATTTCTAATATATATATTTTCTCCATATTTCCGCTCATCATGACATACATCATAAATGAACTTGACACGATATACAATAAACATATAACAAAACTTGACTTGACATATCAAGTACCTTGATTGTATAATGATTATTAAATAATTAATTAGGTGCGCTATGGATGATGATATGAAAATCGCATTAGGAGTAATTATACCTGTAATCTTGCTTACTGCTGTGGCATTATGCATTGGTGGTAGTCGTGGGTGTTATAGTAGACCAAGTCCAGTAATAGCTTGTGCAACTCTTGGTGGAGCTGCGGGAGCTGCAATGACAGGAGGTGACCCCACAGGATTCATTGCTGGTGCAGCTATTGGCGGACTTGCGGGAGCTGCAATGGCACCTAGGCATAATTATTGCCATGATCTCCGTTGGTAAATGATATATGTTGCAACCCAAGATCGTCTCTATACAAGAAATCGCGCCAAATATAGTTGAGATTCTTGTATACGCTCCCCTGGAAGCAAAGAATTTCAAACCAGGTATGTTTTTCAAACTTCAGAGCTTTCATCGCTCTGATCATCCAGCAATGGAAAGCATTGCACTCACCGGATCATATATCCAAGGAAACATAATATCACTCATAGTATTAGAAATGGGGGGCTCTTCTAATTTGTATAGATATCTCACTCCAGGAGATCCTATAGCGCTTATGGGGCCAACTGGTACACCCACAGAGATTCCACATAATAAGAATGTCGTACTTGTTGGTGGAGGATTAGGAAATGCAGTTCTATTGTCTATAGTGGATGCTTGCAAAAAACAGAATTGTCATGTGACATATTTCGCTGGATATAAAACATCGGATGCTGTATTCAAACAAGAAATGATAGAAAATCTATCTGATAACGTAATATGGTGCTGTGACAACTCAATCATACAATCGAATTGCAATCATGCAATCTCATATCAAGGCAATATTATACAAGCAATGTCGCACTATATTGATTATGATTCAGATCATATGATTGTCATTGGCTCATGCAATATGATGTCTGCAGTGAAGAGATTTATTAATGATGACAGAGAGAGTTTTAAGGAAAGGATGCGTGTTGTCTTTTCAGTGAACTCACCAATGCAGTGCATGATGAAAGGAATTTGTGGAAAATGCATACAGAAAACCACCAATGATTCATATCGATTCACATGCTGCAATCAGGATTATGATATCCAAGATGTTGATTTTGAATTTTTATCTAATAGATTATCTCAAGATAACACTCATGAAGCATTATCAAAAGCTTGGATGAAGACAACACTTGATAGTCAAGAATCGTGATGTAGGATGTAAGCCTTGATTATTTACATAGCATGTCACACGAGCTTACAAGTATAGATCAATCGTCCAAGTGGTACAAAATTGCAAGCTTCATTGCAGTTGCATGGGCATGCTTCCAGATATACATCTCAACATCGTTGCCAATTTACTTCAGTAATTCACAATTCTTGCATTTTCTTGCAATAGATAGTGAACAAGCGAAATATATTCATTTATTCTTTGCAACTTGTCTGTGTGGATTCAGTGCATCTTATAGAAAAAACAAACATCACATATTAATAGATAAGATGGGATTTATAGCGATCTTGATATCGGTATCTTATCTTCTGATGAATTATGTCCATGTCATGGAGCATTATGGCTCTCCAAGTGCAATTGACATAGCATTCTCATGTATAGGAGTACTAGGCTTGATGTATGTTGCAAGTCGTGTTGTGGGAAATGCAATTGTGGGAGTGGTTATCGTGTTTCTATTGTATACAAAACTCGGGCAATTCATGCCATTTGCAATTGCCCATAAGGGATTCTCGGCAGGAACCATAGCATATTATCAATGGAGTTCAAATAATGGAATCTTTGGAATGCCATTGGGGATAATCACAAGATATGTATATATATTCGTACTGTTCGGATGCTTATTAGATGCGGCCGGTATTGGAAAGATATTAATTCATGTGTCGTTGAAAACGCTCAGGAATGTCTGCGCAGGACCAGCGAAGGTCTCAGTTGTTGCATCTGGAATTATGGGAATGATGTCTGGTTCTTCACTGGCAAACACAATGGTGGTAGGTTCATTCACAATCCCACTGATGCGCGATGGAATGAAAATCTCTCCGGAAAAGGCCGCAGCAATCGAAGCAAGCACGAGTATAGTGGGACAATTAACTCCTCCTGTTATGGGCGCTGCAGGATTTATAATTCCGGAATATACAGGAATTCCATATCCAATTCTTATTACCAAGGTTTTCTATTTATCATTCTTGCTTTATTTGAGTCTGTTTTATATGGTGCATCTGGAAGCGCTCAAAGGAGGATTCAAGCCCAAATCACAGTCACGCCCATTTCGAGCTCTCATGACATTTGCATCCACGTGCTTCGTGTTTTCTGGAATTTGTGGGGTGATATATGCAATTGTTGAGGGTGTTTCATTTCTGGGTATCGGAGGAATTGCCAATTGGTTTGGAGAATATAGCTTCGCAGCAACATCTGCATTTGTTGGTGCGTGTTATACTGGTATAATATATCTACAATCAAAATTCAAAGACGATGATGAATCTGCAAAAGCAGTGCTAATATCGGGATCACATTTACTGATTCCGATCTTTATCTTAATGTGGAATTTGATGATTGATAGAAAATCTCCAGAGATTTCTGCGCTATCTTCTATTGCATTTGTATGTCTCATGCTATTGACACGCGACTTCATGATCTCATTCTTCAGATCCGAGAAGCCAAGCCTTAATCCTGTGCATCAAGGCTTCAAAAAGATCCTCTCTGCAATGTTCTCAGCATCATTCAGTATGATCACAATCTCAATCGCAGTGGCAGTTGCTGGCATGATTATGTGTAGCGTCTCAATGACAGGGATTGCTGAGTTTGTAGGAAATATAGTTGGCCTATTAGGAAGTGGGAGCTTGGTGCTCGCATTGCCAATCTCAGCAATTGCATGCTTAATTATCGGAATGGGTATGCCAACCACAGTCTCTTACTTGATTGGAGCAAATGTAATAGTACCTATCATTCTGAGCATCATTCAAGCAAATCACCTCAATGTTCCACTGCTTGCAATGCATATCTTTGTCTTATACTTTGGTCTCATTGCAGATATCACGCCTCCTGTAGGACTTGCTGCAACAGCTGCAGCAGCAATTGCAAAAGCGAATCCACTCAAAACATGTATGCAAGCTTGCATATATAATATCCGAGTAATCTCAATACCATTTCTCATTATAGCAAACCCGACACTTATAATGTGCAACCTTCCAGATAGCACATTAGTGACGGTATTTCTCATGTTCATGTACTTGATTGGTATAATATTGATATGCGCGAGCTCAATAAACTATTTTATTACTCATAATAAAATATATGAGAGCGTTATATTTATGATATGTGGTATCACGCTAATGCTCTCAGGAGCATTAATGCATTCGTACGCATGGATTATTGCGATGTGCCTAATTGTCACATCATGCGCATCTGTAGCGCAAATCTTAAGAAGAAACGCAACAATGAAGCATGCGTTTTGATTGCAATAATTGACATATATCATTATATTTGTTATACTTGCGTTGTTTTGTAAAAATTCTCGATGCAATCCCACAAATACAGCAGCACTAATCACTCTGCGTTAATTTTTACTTCCAGTACACTTGCTATTCCTTCGGTTGTAGCTCTGATAGTGGGAATAGCATGTTTATTTCCAAAAGAACACACTAGGATAGCGAATTTCCTGGGAATACACAAGAAATTTCACGATGACGATGCTCTCATTCCTGGGATCATTATAGCTATATCCATTGTTGCCATAACAATAGCAGCATTATTAATAGTAATGACACGTAGATATACAGCACAAACAACAAAGAATGCACCTCATACAGTCACAACGCATCAAGATTCGGTATATCCTGACATTTTAATACCAGCAATGAATAGATATCATGAATTCATTGTTGCCTACGAGTCTGATTCTAAGGCTATAGTTAATCCAAATTCTCTCAATATAAACAATGCGCAAGATGTAAAAACGACTATAAAGCACTCGGTAAAGCGCACCACTAACATCACCAGCACAACAAAACAAACGATATCAATGATCAGTGCATCTCTATTGATGCTCTCATCTATCGCATTGGTCATGCTAGCGATAGCTGCAGCGCGGAATCATGGCGCAAGGGAATTCATGCATCACATTTTTAACGCTATTTCAGATGATCTTCATGCACAACACATCACTAAAGATGATGCAGAATATGGAATCATGATAATAGCCATGATGGTTTTGATGGCATGTTGCATTGCATGCATAGTGATTGCATATAAGAATAGATATACGCACCATATTGACAGCACTCAATCATATATGGCACTTGCACAGCACAAGCTTGCAATAACATATGCGCTGTGCGATCAGATTGATCCATTGCAAAACCAATTACTAACAGTACAGAACCTATTAAAAACAAGTACAGAAATTGTGAATGACACTCTCGTTGCATCAGATAGCGCAAAAAAAAGTACACAGAACAACATCACTGCATTACAACGAGAAAAATCAAGATTGGAATTTCAGCTCGTAGATCTACATCAAAATCGTGACACTGAATTGCAAACAGCAATCAAATGCGTTGAAAGATTTCTATCTATAACAAATCCCAAATCATTATGCATATTTATAGCATGTATGGAGCAATGTGATGCTGTAAATGCATCACAGCCACTCAAATCTACATTAGTCAATAATATTGTGCAAATGATGTATCGGGATGGATTCGATATAATGGCAGGATTTGATATCATCATTCATCAATTCCGTCAAATCATTGCTACAGAATTGACACAGGGAGATAAAGATAGTAGTAATACCATTGAGTCAGTACAAGATGCAGTATATTGTCGCAATGCAGAATTAACAGACATTATGAGATGCTGGGATAGCGCACAATTGCATATGATGCATATGCACGATTCTATTGATGCATTTAAAAGAATGCCATATGGCTCTAAAGCATATGAAAATACACTGGAAATTGCACACAATGCGCTTTTTGCATTACAACATGAAATTGTCACAGCTCTTAGTACGGATCAAGATTCATTAAAAAGCGATGAAATACTTGGTCAATATTTCTCTATTGATACAAAACAATGCGATCTCACGCTTCATTCTGAATTCTTCAAAGATGTGATATCTAAGAAAGAATTATTCCTCCACAAAACTGTAGATCCAGTCACAAATCTTACAAAAATAGCGCAACAACATGAAATGTGTGAAGAACAAGATGATCATCCACAACATTCACTTAGTGATTCAAACCTCATATTAAATACGGAAAAGCATCTGTAGATTGATTTAAAGATTTTTGTATGTCAAATATAAATATATTTGACATACATATATACTTCAATTATCATTCCATGATGATTAGGATGATGGTATGAAAGAAGACAAGAAAGCAGGAATTTCAAAGGATCAAAAACAAGAAACTCCCTAGTCAAAGACTTTGTACTCAAAAGATAGTACTGCCATTGGTAGTGCAAAAACGCTACAAGGTTTCGATGATATGCATATAGGAAGTGATGCAAAGTTATGACTCGATATTGATTCGATACTCAATCAAGGTATAATGCCGATGTAAGTTATCCACTCTATGCACATTGTAATCTTAGGTGCTGGACCAGGGGGTTATCCCGCTGCAGTTCTTGCCGCTAAACGAGGCGCATCTGTAACAATAGTTGAAAAGGATGAGCACTTGGGAGGTGTGTGCCTTAATCGTGGCTGCATACCCACAAAAGCATTACTGCATGCTGCTGAGTCTTCTAGTGTAGCACAAAATAATGCGCAGGATATTTTTTCATATAAAAATATAGCAATGTCACACTTGCGCAATGGATTAAAAGGCATGATGAAATCCAATAAAATTAAAGTAGTGCGTGGAGTTGGCAAAATATTGCAGAATAAACAAGTCAGTGTCACTGAGATGACAACTGGAGAATTATGCAATATAAAATATGATAAATTGATTATTGCAACTGGAGGAAGACCGAAGGAATTGCCTGAAATAACAATAGATGGATCGCACATACTAGACTCTACATCTGCATTGAATCTCACTGAAATACCAGAGTCTATCTCGATAGTAGGATCCGGCGCAATTGGTATAGAGTTTGCAAGTTTCTTTCGTTCCTGTGGGGCCAAAGTCTCTGTATACGAAAATCAAGAACGCATCCTACCTAACGAAGATCGTGAAATCTCTACACTAGCGCGCAAACTCTTAGAAAAGCGCGGTATAAAATTCTTTGTATCTTGCTCGATCTCGAACTTATGCACAAGTGCAGATGGCGTGATGATCACAACAGATAGCGAATCTCATAGATCTAGTCATGCTCTTATTGCAATTGGCATTTCTCCTAATAGTGAAGGGATTGGATTGGAAGATCTGAAAATCGAATGTAATCGTGGTCATATAGTAACGAATGAATATTGTCAGACAAACGTTGAAGATGTATATGCAATTGGAGATATATCGAGCCCACCGTGGCTTGCTCACAAAGCCGGAAATGATGCATTTGTATGCACAAATCATATATTCCATAATACAAAATCCATAGGACCAGTCACAAAATCTAGTCATATACCTGCTTGCACGTATTCTGATCCACAAATTGCGAGTATTGGTATCACGGAAGAGCAAGCAATACGAGACAAGATTGATGTCAAGATTGGAAAATCCAGATTTATTGGAAATGGAAAAGCAGTAGCAATTGGTCATCACGAAGGAATGGTGAAACTCATTTTCTCAAAGCAGCATGGAGAGATACTCGGTGCTCACATGATTGGACATGGAGTAACGGAGCTACTCCATAGCATCGCGATTGCAATGCTGGCCGAAGCAACAGATGTGACGCTTATGGAGACCGTGCTACCTCATCCAACAATGTCTGAAGCGATTTTGGAAGCTGCTCTTGATGCAAATGGCTCTTCCGTTCATTAGGTTCATATATATAGTAGATTATAGAAATCTGCATTATTGTCGGGATTTTATTGTGCAGAATTATAGGTCATTGGATTATGTCATATTGAGATTGTATCAACACACAAATAGATATAAAATAGCATCTGATCTTAACCTGGAGTGCAGGCGCTATAGAGTTAAGTTTCTTATTGCTGATGATCCTACACTTGCAATCTCGATCAATGCAGATGGTATTCATATTCGAGAAAAAAATATACATACACATAAAGCATGGGCACATAAACAACCAAATTGGCATATCACTGCATCTGTACACAGAATTACAACATTAACAAAAGTACAAACATTTGCTCATGCAGCGCTGTGCGGCACCGTTTTTCCAACCACAACACATCCAAATTACAACACTCTTGGTGATATAAAATTTCGCAATATTATCTCAATACTACCCAATCTTAGAATATACGCGATAGGAGGCATTGACCCTTCTACAGCGCGCATTCTTGTCAAACAGAACAGATATATGGCTGGAATATCGTATCAGAAGTAGTCATTAATTCGATATCACCAAAGTTATAGCACTCCATCGATTAGAGACCAATAAATTCCCGTTAATGGGCATTTATTCTGCTACAAAAATCACTCTTATCTTCTCTCAAGGGTAAATCCTGAATAATCCTACTATATAAATGCTCGAAATCATTAATATTTTTCATTTTCGATAATACATAATCCGATATCTCCATATGCGGATTCAATGGTCGACCGATGCCGATTTTCATTCTCCAGTATCCCTGACCAATGTGTTGATCTAGGGATTTGATACCATTGTGCCCACCATGTCCACCACCATATCTCATGCGCACCTTACATTCCTGCATATCAAGATCATCATGTATCGCTATAATATTTCTTCTTGTCACTACATTCTTCTTAAGAAATTGTGCAACTGATATTCCGGAACTATTCATGCATGTCATGGGCTTTAGAAGATAACACTTCGAATGATGGTATAAAATTTCGCATATCTCTGCTCCACATCTAGGCAACCATCTTGCACCACAATGGCGGTGCGCATTAAATAAAGCATCCAACACGCTGAATCCAACATTATGCATCGTATCGGCATACTTCGCTCCCGGATTGCCCAAACCAATCAACAGTATTCTTTCATGCATCCATTAAGCACTATCGATACTTGCATCAGATGCAACCTTGCTTCCAGAGATCTTGCAAATAAATAGATCAATAGAATTGATATGAATCGCAACTCCATCGGGCAATTCCAAATCTCGAGCAAAAATAGCATCGCCTAATGAATATTTGGACATATCAACAATGATATGATGCGGCATGGAATCAACCGCACCCACTACCCGCACCAAATAAGATGCGATCTTGATCTTCCCACCTAATTTTACACCTGGACAAGTGAATTGATTAGTGAATTCAATGGGCATAAGGAAATGCACAATAGAATCTTTCTTCACACATTGAAAATCTACATGCATAAATTTATCAGGCATCACAGAATGACAAGTACAATCACGTACCATAGCAAGAGTACTATCAGAGTTATCATCAGTTGTGATATTCACAACATTGAAGCACTTAGTATGCAATCTGCGCGACACTATATCTTTCGATGTCACAGCAATACTCTTAGATTCTCCATTTCCATATAGTACACATGGCACCATATTCGCGCGCCTCAACAACTTCGAAGAAGAACGACCCGAGTCTCTTGTTTCAGCATGCAAATCAATAACACGATCAATTGCTTTATACATAAATCACACCGCAATATAGGGATTGTACATAAATTCATACATCAAGCAACCAATACGCAACATCAATACTTTATACTATCAATCAATGCTTTGAGATTATGAGAAATATACCTAGTTGCTGATATAATCAAGCTATTCAAAGATTTCGCGCTCTCAACACGCAATCCTAATTCAATTGGATCTTGTCTTTCTACAGATTTAACAGATTCCAATCTTGCGCTAGTAGACAACTTAAGTGTTCTCAATCTATCTTCTGTTGATTTTGCAGCAGTATACTTCTCTGCAACACGCAATTGAGCATCGGTTAGCATCTGAATACTTTTATTAATTAACTCTTGAGCTCTCTGCATATGAGAGGAATTCAAAGATGTACTTTTGCTCATCTCATCAGATAGATGTATACCACCAATCAAGTATTTCACACCATCATCCGCTAAACTCATTCCATGACCGAGTTTATTGCCACTAATATTCAAATAATTAAACTGATTATCTCCATTATAATATGAGGAATCTACAGAATTAATAGACCAAGTACTTGGATCTGTTTTGATAGCAAAATTAGGTAATGAAAAACCAGAAAATGGCTTACTATTGTTCATGGTTCCTCCATATTTGTGCATACCAAGAAATTCACTATTAAAAATCCTCTCAGTGCTCTGTTTTTGCGCATCAATCTCCGCTTTCAACACGGAATGATTATATGATATTGTGCTATTGTTTGATATAAGCTTTGTTTTTAATGAATTCGCCACATTAATAAGCGCACTAATATCATCTTGAGTGGATTTAATCTCATTCATTTTTGTACTGACCAATGAAATCTGAAGATCAGAACTGCGATATTCAACATTGTTTCTTGTTGACACCCTCACATTTTGGCCATCAATAAAATCAGTGAAATGATTTACTTGTCCAGTAGACATTTGTTGCAGAAGTGTGTTCATTGTATTTTGAGAATCAGAATATTGAGACCCAAGATCTCTCAAAAAATCAAATGTAGAAACTTTCATACTGTATCAATTAATTTTTTTCTCATCTGAATCACAAAACTCAATGCTTTATTTAGAGATTGATGCATAATTCCTAGACTTTGCATCTCCATCATCTCATCCTGTATTGATACACCGCTCTCTGATTTCAAAAGACCATGCATCACTTTTTTCTGTGATTCATAATTCTTCAACCCTAGATCCGAATTCTTAAAAATTCCTACAGCAGTAGCAATCATATCCTCACACGTTGAAACAAATGCTTTACTTTCAAACTCTTTCACTGATGCATCTATAGTAGAACTATCACTGTATCCTACTTTTCCATTAATCAAACTCCCAAGTGGCATATTTTCAGATCTCATATTGGAGTTCATTTTCAGAAACATGGAGTTATCGGAAGCAAAAAGCGTATCCAGACCCAATTGAGCCTTCAAACCAACACCAGCATCATGTACAGAAACATTCTCAGATCCAGTTTTAGATGAAATTTTTAAATGCCCTTCTGCACCAGTAATTGAAATTCCTTTTTCATCAACAAGTTCAGCTTTAAAATCAGACGTTGCATTAATTGCGGTCATTAATGAATTAACATCATGAATACCAGAAAGATTAACTTGCGTCATATTGCTAGATATACCATTGTTCATCTTCATAAGAGAAATATTACCAGAAAGGGATAGAGCACTAGATTTTTGCACAGGAGATGCGCTCACAACCGCAACAGCACCAGAATGCGATATCCCAAAAGAAAATAATCTATTGAATGCTTTTTTTATATCATGAGCAAATACTTTGAATTTCAATTTCAATATCTCAATTTTATCTTTGATGCTTATCAAGCCTGCAACTTCACCAGATGCGATCAATTTAGATTTACTCATATCTGCAACATTGTTGCCATCAACATGTGAAAATGAGAACACTGGATTTGTACCATTCAATATAGCAGAGCTAGATTGAGCAACATTCACAGAAATTTTGCTTGAATCCTTGATCTGCCCTGATAATGCATCATATATCTCCACTTGATCATTAGTACCAATACTGACTTTTGCACCAGATAACGATTTCAATTGACCTACTAACTTATCTCGCTGATTGAGCAATGTATTATATGCAATACTACCATGCTCACCAGCACCTATGTTGCGATTTAAATGATGGATTGAATCAACAACGTGATTAATAGAATCAATTTTAGATGTCATCGCAGACACAATATCTGCCTGCATCTGAGACAGAGAAGAGCTATATCCATTAAATGCATCAACCAATTCATTTGCACGAGATAATACAGCATCTCTATTGCTCATCAAATCAGGTCGCGCCTGCAAACTCATCATGGAATCCCGCAAATTACCGATCACTCCAATAATGTTATGACTAGCAGATGTGTTACCAACAGCACCAAACACATTGCCCACGCGCCTCGCATAAGAACTTTGCGCATTAAAAAAACCAAACTTATTCTCAATTGCATGCAATTCACTTTGTACTCTCGGATTCAGTACTCTCTCCACAGAACTTATGTGTACGCCACCATATGCATCCGCAGCAATCCTAGGGGACATTCGCACGTAATCTTCGTCTTTAGAGGATGCAATATTGCGAGATAGCAATTCCGTCTCATTGTCTGCAAAGCGCATTGCAGAATCCAAAATATAATCAATATTCATCTTTTACCTATCTTTAATTGCAAGAAATCGCATAATCTCACTCGAGAAACCAGAATTTGACATCTGATCCGCAAATGCATTGTTAATGAGCATCTTATATGCATCAGACCCAGCACCTCGTGATATCTCAATTTCCTTTGTCATTTCATTCATCATATGAGAAAAAAACATCGATGCGAATTTTCGCTCCGCATTCCTTAAATTTGGATTAACAACAGAATTCTGTATTTTCATGCTAGCACCGCACCACAACCCAAGAGGGTACCACACCTGCACAACCCTGGCAATTACACGAGCGTATATTCATCAACCGACAAAAGTGCTCCACGCACCTCTCTCACTTCAGACAAGATACTCAATGGGTAACCACGCTCCTTAGCGCATTGCACTCTGCATAAAGTCTCGAAACCAGAATCTGGACATGTATTTGACACATCTGGATCAAATATCACACCACATAGAGCTTTCAATGTATCAACTTTTGCGCACTCCATTTTTCCATAAAGAGACATGCAGAATTTATCATGCTGTGCTCTATATTGCATCAATAAATTACAAGCCTCTGTATACACTTGACCAAATTCTTGCGTGCAAGATCGAACATCGGACCCAATAATCATCTGTTGCAATGCCGTATTAGAGTTTAATAATTGAACGAATCTAGATGCAGTCAGTACACTTGCTTCAAATGCCAAATACATACCACAAAATGCAGCTTGTTGATGTTGATCATTTTCATCTTCACCTAATTCCTTGATTTTTTCTTTCATTGCATTCATGGCAACTCTTAATGAATCAGTATAGAATCGCAAATTCTTTTGTACTCCATCCTTTGACATCTCGATATCATCAATAATTGTAGCTTGCATAACTTGTGTCTTAGCGGCTTGCTTTTTCTGATCAATGTTCAATATACATTTTTTATGAGCACTCCTTCTCAATCGCTCTCTTCTAGAGAATGAAGATTCTTCCGGAGATGCAACCCGCACTACATGAGATTGAGCATTTGTGGTTCTTTTTTGGCGCATGCTTTTCGTGCGCATAGGGGGATCAGATGGTGCCACCCCATCAACTAACTGTGTCTTTTGTGTTGCCCTAGGGGGTTTTTGGGGTGGTGCATTGGTGATTGGCGCTGCCTCATGACGCGCGCCAGATGCATTCGAAGTCTCGAGATTCGATTGAGATTCTGCCCGTTCCATCATTGCCGTATTTGATGATGCAACACTAATATATCTTTTCATTGTCACACCCTGATGTGCGCACGCCTCTGCTGCTTCTTGTTGTGTATCTGGATTGTGCAGAGCATTACCTACTTGTGCCGATACTCTCTCCATGGTGCCATTCGTTTGCGGAGCTACATCTACAGAATCACAAGAAACTCCAATAGCATCCAATCTTGCTTGTGATCTTTCCATCGTACCCCGACTGCTTTGGCCATCTTCTACATATGGTGTTGAAGATGTGCTTATGACATCACTTTTATGTGTAATTCTATGATAGAAAGATATACAAAATCTCTGAAGCCTCTGAAGCATTTTATGTTAAACAATATCGATATATCCTAACAATACATCTCTAAGTTGTCAATTCATTCATGCAATGCAACTGTCACACAGTACATTTCCTCTAGTGATCTTCTTCAATTGATCTGAAGAAACAATGACTCCACAACTCTTGCACTGCATATCATCACAAGGTCTCATTTCATCATCAACCGCAACACGATCATCAAATACAAAACATTTACCGTGCCAACGTTTATCATGATTTCCAGTTTTCTCAAGATAATTCAATATTCCACCTTTGAGATGATATACATTCTTGAATCCTTTGTTTTTGAGATATGCAGTGGATTTCTCACATCTGATTCCTCCGGTGCAAAACATTCCAATTCTTGTATCTTTGCTAATATTGATCAAATTTTTATCGACCCACATAGGAAATTCTCTGAAAGTCTCAGTATTTGGTACAATTGCATTTTTAAATGTTCCAATCTCAGATTCATAAGAATTACGAGTATCAATTATAAGAAACTCATCATCTTCTATCGCTACTTTCCATTCATCTATCCCTAGATATTCACCAATATTATCTGAATCAAGATTGTTTATTCCAATATTCACTAATTCTTTCCTGAGTTTTACCTTCATTTTCTGAAATGGCTGATGTGTAGACGCACTTAATCTCCATGATAAATTCACAAATCGCTCATCTGATTTCATAAATCCAAAAAACTCCTGTATTGCGCTCTTAGATCCAGAGATCGTGGCATTAAGACCCTCTTCTGCTAGTAAGATTGTCCCTTTCATACCAATATGATTGCAAAAATCTAAAATTGGAAATCTCATATCGTAATAATTCTCTAAATGCACAAACAAATAAAATGTTGCAACCAAATACATATTTGCGTAGAATGAAATCTCATTTAATTTATCAGTGATATGCGTACTTTTCAATATGCACTTTGCATTTTATTCGCTGCAACACTATCTTCTTGCAGCTTCTCTTACAAATCCACAAAAGAAAGCGATAGTGTTCAAACAGGTAGTAGTGCACATACACATGGCAAAACAAGAAAAATAAAAGAAATATCTCACATACAAGCATTTTAATGACTCTTATATCATCATGAATGATATAAGTATGCGTGCTTTTCGATATATTGTCTGTTTGATATTCGTTGTTGCATTGTCGTCATGTAGTTTTTCTTGCCGATCTGAGCGCGCTGTGTGTGGAGACAGTATAGATCATTATATAGGTGAAAAAGATGCTGTGGATATATACAGAGAGCAGCACCATAACACCGCAATAGTGGTAATACATGGTATGAATGAGTCAGCAGAAAATATGGATACGCTGGTTCATGCCATGCGATATCCACATAAGTATGCAGTTCTCAATATAGGGTATCCGGCAAGATATCTAAAATTACCGGATCTTGTGAGAGTCGCTTTAGAGCAAATAAAACTCAAAATTGCGTATATTAATCAAGATCTAGAAAAAAAGAATCAGATTAAAACCGTTCATCTCGTGGGTTATTCTCTCGGAGGTGTTGTGTCTCTTGATATTCTTCTCAATCACTCTTCTGATCTCGCAAAACTTGGAGTCAAAATAGACAAACTCGTACAGATCGGATCACCAGATTGTGGAACAAGAGTTGCAGATGTACTCAATAACTTAATACCAGGAATCTCTAAAGAGATAGGAGGTCCTGTAATCTCTGATTTAAAACAAAGCTATCGATCTGCAATATGCAGACACATGAATTTATCAAAACACACAGTTGGTAGCATCGCTGGTAGTACAACTCACGGTACATTTGAGGAAGATGTTGGTCACATGATACTCAATACCCCCAACGATGGGGCAGTGCCCGTAAAAAATACGATAATACAAGGCATGAAAGATCATCTCACTCTTCCATACAGTCATTGTCAATTGAAGAATTCGCGCGTTGTATATGCTAATATACTGTGTTTTCTAGAGCATGGAAAATTCTGTCACATTAAAAATGTAGATAAATAATCGCAATCTCATACAATTCCTCTCAATGAGATAATGCATCTTGCACAGGGCTTCATGCTATAGCTTGCAGTATTAATCATACATATTGTATTATTTGAATAAAATTCATTGAAATGTTTTTCATAAACAGATATTCTTTTTGTATTGAGCAATAAATTTCCTAGAATGCGTGTTTTTCATTTTCTTTCATATATACCACTCTTCGCTCTAATGTCTTGTACTTCGTTTTATGAATTCAGACATGATATATGCGGTGATAGCACACATCAAATCATTGAAGAAAAAGATGATATAGATGTATATCGCAAACAACACCACAATACAGCGGTAATAGTGCTTCATGGCATGCATCAAGCATCAGAAAATATGAGTACTTTAGTGCGTTCACTTAAAAAGTTAAATAAATATGCTGTACTTAGCATAGATTATCCTGTCAAAAGCTTGGGGTTGTATGGATTAGTGAGATCTGCACTAAAAGAGATCAAAATGCATATTGAATACATTAATAATGGTCGAGATGAGAAAGATCAGATCCATACGGTACATCTCGTTGGATATTCACTTGGTGGAATCGTTGCTTTGAATATCATGACAGATCAGAGCAGTAAACTTGCAGCACATGGAATTAAAATAGATAAACTTGTGCAAATAGGAACACCAAATTGCGGAACCAAAGTAGCAAACATGATGCACGCATTGTCACCTGAGCTAGCAAAAGAAATTGCTGGACCAATGGTCTCAGAATTACGACAAGAATATAGAACAGCAATATGTAAAAACATGAACGTATCACATTACACTGTTGGTAGCATTGCTGGAAATTCTGATATTGGATATCACGCTCAAGAATTGGCATACATGTTTTCTCTTCCAACTGCAACAGATGGGCGTGTACCAGTTTCCAGCACCAGAATTAGAGGTATGAAGGACCATATAGTTCTTCCATATAATCATTGCCAACTCAAAAACTCTCAGATAGTATCCATGCAAGTTGCATGCTTTCTTGACAAGGGAAAATTTTGTCATCGCAAGAAACGCAGCAAGATAAGTCAATAACGTGGTTTTATAGTGTTTCGCTTTTCTTTGTTTTCTGCATTCTTAGCCGCTCTTACATGTGTCGGAGCAACTACAACCATTGCAGAAGAAATTAGCAGTAATCATACATCATTACACAATGATACCTATGCTTCTCATCCAATGATGCAAAAAGAAACACATCATGAGGATTCATCTGATAATTTGTCAAAATATATAAAAAAGATATTCCCTTCTTCTCATGTCAGGATAGACAATCTCAAGAATGTTCATGTTTTCACCGGTACTGTAGATTCCACGGAGAGTATGCTGGATATAGAAGAGATCGCAGGGAAATATTATGGAAAAGAACATATTGTGAGCATGATTAATTCTCCATCTGAAAATATTATGTTGTCAGTTGCAATATCAACCGGAGATGATAAATACAGTAAATTTCATACTTTTCTTGTTTCGAAGGTAGGTGAATCTGCATCTGTATGTTATGATCTCCCACAAAATATGTTCTCTCACAATGCAGCAAAAAGCATGAAACTTGAAATTACTCCCATGTATGCAAGGAACAACAATATAGGATATAGAGTTACAGAATCTCTTTTATCTGAGAGTAAAAAAGAAATCTCTTCAGGAAGCACTGTATTAGAATCTAAATCTGGCGAGAGTTATGTTTTTAGCGATAGCATTACGCATGGTAATGATCAAAGATTGTGGATCATGACTACTCCTTATTTTGCAAAGCCAAGCATTACACAACATGATCAGAGCATAGATTTTCGTGCCGATATGAAGATTGCTAAAATGAATGAAAACACTCCGATTACCAACAAAAAAAAATCCCCTATTATTCATTCGAGTGAACGAGTCATTGCAAAGCAAAGCACCTCAATGGTAAGTCACAAGGTGGATAATCGTGATTTTCATTCCAATCGCGTCACAATAGCCTCTAATGCACCCGTGAAACGCAAAGAGACCGTCGCACCCATGAAGCAACACAAAGAGACCACCAATGCAATTGTAGCACCTCAAGATCTGTCCTCAAAACAACGTAACACTAATTTAAATCAGGGCGAGTATGAATTTTAATGTATTAGGTGTTTTTGTAGCATTCTCTGTGCTCTCTGGCTGCATCAAAACTCCGCATGATACTATTCAATTAGAATCGGCACGACACAAGTATGCAAAAATATTGAAACAAAGAATTTACATCAATATGGACAATGCCAATGCCAAGCAACAATTAGAAAAATTGGAAGCGTCTCGCGATATGCATAAGATCTCACATGTGGAGATGCATTGTAAGAAAAAATGCCCCAGGCATCTTAGTTGGACTAAACATATAACTATAAATAAATACCTCGATCATCATACAACAAATCAACTTATATTAGATGTGGATTCTGTAGTGATACACAAATGCCCTTCTAAATCTAAATGGCAATGTAAACATTACACCACAATGATTAAGCAAATGCGCAATCCATTCAATGTTCTCTAGTGTTATTGTGAGATAGATTATATTCTCTTGCTTGTGTTGGATTGTGCCTGATCATGTCGCGTGAGTATTCATCCATGTATTTTATACTCACAAGAGCTGTTCCATTCCTAGAAAAACCCAATACTTGCGCAGCTCTCTCTGATACGTCCAGTATCCGATCATTGCTAAATGGTCCTCTATCGTTGATCTTGACATATATACTTCTTCCATTTTCAAGATTTGTAACGCGCACTATACTTGGAAGCGGCAAAGTACGGTGCGCAGCAGTCAACGCATGACGATTAAACACGTCACCATTTGCAGTAAGTTTATTGTGGAAATCCCCTCCATACCAAGAAGCCACACCAATTTCATTATAATGCGTGTAATCTTTTGGAATATATTTTCGTCCCTTGATCATATACTGACTCCCAATCTTGTAGTGACCGCCCTTGACCTTTGATCTTGAATGCTCATACTTGTTTGAGTAACAGCTATTCACGAATAGAACAATGAATATTAAGATGTAACCTTTAAACATATGACTTCTCATGTCTCATGCAACAAATCCTATGATACCGTATACATCAACGGCGTATATAAATCCTCATCACTGTGCACAATACACGTACATGATCGTTCGTTTGTATTAGGAGATGGAATATACGATGTAATAGCTTGCATCGATGATCACATAATAGACCTAAAAGATCATATCATGCGCAGTAAAAAATGCATAGAGGCACTCTCTATGACTTTGTCTTTATCTGATTGTGAGTTTGAGAAAATTTTCAGAAACCTCATCAGATATAATGATGCATCCGGATTCTACATGATATATATGCATATTAGCAGAGGTGAGTTTCCGATACGAATGCATTCCATTCCAGACAATATACAATCCAATTTATACATCACCTTACAACAAAGCCATTACGCATCACCCATAAATCAACTCATTACGCGCACATGCATAACGCACAAAGATATTAGATGGAGTATGCCATATATCAAATCCACATCACTGCAGGCAAATGTGATTCTCAAAAAAATAGCACATGATCATCATGCAGATGAGGCAATTCTGATCGATCATAATGGACACATCACAGAATGCGCAACATGCAACTTATTCATTATAAAAGATAACATCTTAATCACTCGTAGAAATGACGGGAGCATACTCCCTGGGATAACACGAAAAAAAGTCCTAGAAATTGCAGAAAAGCTTGAGATCGAGATCCAAGAGCGCTTATTTTCTGAACAAGAGCTCTTGCTAGCAGATGAAATCTTTCAAACCAGTGCATTGATTTTTGTGTGTGCAATTACAGAAGTAAATAAGCAATTAATCAATAATGGCAAGATAGGAGTGTATACTAAAACTCTCTATCAAGAATACATTCAATATGCAAAGCAAGATATATCTCAAAAGGAAACTCCAAAAGCCATCCGCTGTACTGTTTGATTGGGATGGAACCATCATTCATGGACAAGAAGCGATTATGTATGCAATGCGCGAAGTCTGTGAAGTATGCACTCAGCATGGAATCTCAGTTCCCCAATATGAAGGCTGCTCTAGATCTATAAGAGATATTTTCAATCATGTACCTCATCATCACATCTCTATGATTTACAAAACCTTTGATCAAGCATTCTCATCATATGGGACTCACAATACAGAATTGTGCCCTGGGATAATTCATGCTCTGAAATCGTTTAAAGCACTTGAAATTCCGCTGGGTATTGTGAGTAACAAAAATGCAAATTCACTAAGATCGGAAGCCAAAAAATTCGAATTAGATCAATATTTTGAAAGTATAATCGGATCTGGAGATGCAAAATTTGACAAGCCACATCCTGCACCACTAGAATTAGCAATACAAGACATGCAAATCGAGAACAAAGTTTGGATGATAGGCGATACAATTAATGATATAGAATGCGCAAAACAACATGGATCGATCTCCATTCTATATGGTGATAGAAGCGAAGATGAAATTAAAGATCTAGAGCCAGATATATTTGTCAGGACGCATATTGATCTCGTAGAGATAATACATAAACTTGCGTGAAATTAAATTCAATGAATGCACAATTACATCGGAATTTCACATATGCTTACATTACGCCGCAATTTGGAATCCATAGCGCACAATTCTTCCAATGGAACTACAAATGGATTCAAAAAAGAGCTCAACATGATTGATCGAGTCATTCATAAAGGATCAAGTTTTCCTATCAAAGCACCATCATACTATGATTTCACACAAGGGGGAGTGATCAAAACTGATAACCCTCTCAATATTGCACTACTCAAACCTAATGCGTTTCTCGCCGTACAAACAGCAGCAGGAGTGAGATATACTAGAAATGGAAATCTACAAATCAATAACTCTGGAACATTGATTGACATCAACGGAATGGAAATCATGAATGCAAATGGAATCAATATTACAGTGCCCACAAACACTCATGATATATCATTTCGCGCTGATGGATCAATATATAGTGATGGTAGAATACTAAATCGCTTAGGAATATTCCGATTTCAAAATCTTCAACCTCTCCAAAAAGAAGGCTATGGGTTATGGAATCCTCACAATTCAGAAGCACAACTTATTATACATGATCGCATTGTTGCACAAGGAGCACTGGAGAATTCAAATACGAACACAGTGCAAGAAGCTCTACATTTAGTAAATGCTGAAAGAGATTTCGCCATGGCTTCAAAAGTGCAGAAAAAGATCATGGACGTAAATGAAACTCTAGTAAAGACTTTGAAATCAGAGTAATATTCGCTTCAGTTTGGTGATTAGATACTGCAATGAATAAACGAGCCTGTATAATCTCTGATTCATCGCCATGTGAACAAATTGCCCGCGTATTAGCGTCAGATGGCTTCGCAGTGACGATTATCACAGATAAAATCAGAGTGTCTCAAGAATTAAAATATTGCGCTGGAGTTGGGCAAATTAACGTAATACATACCAAGTCTTACGTATATGATATCATTGAACAGAACATCTTAGAAGGTGATCTTGTGATCAACATGTTATTCTCTCAACATGCAATGCATCATAATATGAGTTCATATGCTAAAATATCAGAGCAAGTTGCTAAAATTTCATGCAATAAGCGCGCACGTAGTTTATTTCACATGATCACATTAACACATGAAGACATATATATCGGAACGCTAGATCGCATCAGAGATGCAGTGATGGCAAGTTTTAAAAATTCAGTATTTGTGTATACTGGCCTGACATTTGGAGAAGAAAATGATGTTCTGGACACTATGATTTCAAATGTAATGAATTGTTCAGTATCGATGCTAACGCATGAATGCAGAGAGTCTCTTAAATTCATGCATATACACAATATGATTGAATATTTCATGTATAATATATTTAACAATTCTCAATACTTCTGTAAATCTATTAGCATCCATGGATCTCAAATGATATCCATACAGAATATAGTTGATAACATCAGTGCTGCGCTGAATCAGATCAAAAAAAAGTTTCGTGTCAATGCGTCAATTGCTAAAATACTTTCACAACGCACCAGCATTATGCGCATGATAGTATCTATATTGCAATGGATCACGAAAACTGATCTCACGTTTCTGAGTGTACCAAAATTGTATCATGTAAAAAATATAGATATGCATGTATCTATTGATTCCATCGATATACAAAACTTCATCACATCACGGATCAAATCCTTATGAGAATTGGAAAATTATCTCTCACGATTATGCTCATTGCATTTTCAGCGCATTTATTTATCTTCGTTAATGCAATCTTTCTGAATCAAAGCAATATCAGATTCGGACTAGATATTACTGGCGGATCATATATCAAGTTACGAGTGGATTACAATAAATATATACATGATAGATTGGAAGATGCGAAAGCACATATAATAAATACTAACAATGCAAAAGCAAAGATTGTGAATAATGCAATAATTGTATCAAATACAAATAAGAATTTAATAGAAAAATTCCTCATATCGCACCCTGAAATGAGATATGAGACTTCAAAATCAGATCGAGAATTTATCATTAGGTTTGCAAATATCGTTAGCTTAAAGCGAGATATCTTATCTCAATCTAAATCTGGAATACAAAACAGAATAGATACTCTTGGTGTGCGCGAAACATCAATCAAATCGATGGATAATGACAAGATAGTAGTAGAATTGCCACAACAATATGATCAATCCGAATTGCTTGATTTAATTAGCAAATCTGCAAAGTTGAATTTCTATGTATTAGCAAATATAGATTCTAAGAATACCAGAATAGTAGTACTCAATGGAGCAGATCGCATCATTGAAGCCGGATATATATTGATGGGAAATCTTCTTAATACAGCGAACGTCAGTGCAAATATAGATCATTCCGCAGCAATACGACTCACATTTAACAGCACTGGAACAAAAACACTCAAAGACATTACACATAAATTCCTTGGTCGCACAATCATTATAGCAATGGATCACAAAATTCTTACATCTGCAACAATCAGATCTCAGATCAACAATGGAGAGGCACAGATCACTGGAAAATTCAGTACAAGATATGCAAAACAACTATCCTCATTACTGCGCTCTGGAGCATTACCAGCGCCCGTACATGTTGTTGAGAATCGCGTCATTGGACCAAATCTAGGACATAAAACAATACGAGCTGGAAAAAAAGCAGCAATTGTCACAGGAATACTGATTCCGTTGTTAATGATAATGACATACAAAAAACTCGGTGCCTTATCAAGTATATTGCTCGCAATTAATATGATGTGCGTCTTCGCGGAAATGATAGTATTCAACATAGTAATCACTATGCCTGGTATCGTAGGATTGTTGTTGACCACAGGTATGTCAGTTGACAGTCATGTTATTATATTCGAAGCAATACGAGAGCGACTCAAAGAAGAAGATAGTAAGGTGTTTCATGCAATAAAGCAGGGTTGTATGGATGCGCGCGCAACGATATATGATTCTAACATCACAACATTAATTGCAACCATCATAATGCTGTGCATCGGAGATCCAATCATCAAGAGCTTCGCAGTTACATTATCAATCGGAGTAACATGCTCTGTATTGATTAGTGTATTTTGCATACAGCCAATAGCATTAGCATTATTTCACAAATCTAACATCGATCTGTGATTATCTACGATGACGATAAGGATTGTTGCTGCGTGCAAACAATATAGTAATCGGGACACCTAATATACCAAATTTTTTGCTCATATCTCTCTTAACGCGCAACTTATAGTGATGCGGTATATCATCAGGTGTATTGCAAAAAATTCTGAAAGCCGGAGGACGTGATCCAGTCTGCGTGATATATTTCAAGTTCACTACTTTTTTTGCAGAATTCAATGGAGGCTTTGGAAGAGTCTTCATCCAGCGATTTAAAACACCGGTGCCGATCTTGAGTTTGAAATTCTCAAATACAGATAACACAGAATTAAGTAATATTGACATGGATTTATCATGCAATGCAGAAATCATAATAATTGGAACATTCATTATATTAAAAATGCTCTTGCTAGCTACAATATCTAGTTTTTTGGCAAAATCTTGCACATTATCTATCAAATCCGATTTATTAATAGCAACTACAATTCCTAAGCCATTTTGTACGGCCATCTTAATTATGGATAAATCCTGAGATGTGAACATGCCATCCGTCACTATGATCGCAATGTCAGAGCGATTCAAAGAGTTTATACTGCTGCGCACTGAAAATACCTCAACTGCATTGTCATGTATTTTGGATTTATGCCTCACACCAGCGGTATCAACAAACACAAAATCCTGATCACGATACTTGAACTTTAGGTCCACTGCATCTCGCGTAGTACCAGAGATTCCAGATACTACCATACGATCCTGTCGAATTATTTTGTTGGCCAGAGTCGATTTGCCTACATTTGGCCTACCAATAATAGAAACCCGAATGCAGTTCTGAGTAGTGACTTCGTTTTCATGCATAGACACCTGATTCTTGATCAAGCGCGTAATAGCATCTACCCCAATATTGTGCTCTGCAGAAATTTCAATGACTTTATCAATACCCAAGCGATATACAAGATTCGCATCATAATCAGATCTATCTATTTTATTGCATACAAAATGACAATTCGCATGAGATCTAATCATATCTACACAATTAAAATCCTCTTCGGTTAGTTCATGAGATGCATCCAATATCATAAATACAATATCTGCAATTGTGAGAATCTCAGATATGGAACCCCTTGCAGCACTATGGAATATATCTTCACCAATTGCAAAACCAGGTGCATCGATGTATCGCACATTATCACGCACTGATTCAACACGATCACGAGTCACACCAGGAAGGTCGTGCACTATAGATTTGCGCTGACAAACAAGACGATTAAATAAAGTAGATTTACCGACATTTTCTCTACCCAAAATTGCAACAGTAAACACGTACAAAACTTTTTATCCTATATAGTAGCTTAATTTATTATTGATATATAGTACACATTGTGATACAATAATGGGAATTAAATTGACAAATTTTTTATCAGAGAAGTAGTATATGGAGGCTCTTGAACAACGAGATATTGATGCCATGAGAAGTGCATCTTGCGCAACTGACAAGATTGATGCATATGTGCATGTCACCGCACTAAATCAAAATCTAGAATCCATTCGCTCCACTAATAAAAAGAAAGACGGATTACGCAATCTATTAGCATATGAGTTAATACAATTAATACTCACTGCAGCTTCAATTGCAGCGCCTTGTGTATCTCTGCGTGGAGATAAAAATCTGTTTATCATTATAGATGTTGCGTCAAATTTGCTATGCGCAGGTATAGCAATTGCATTTTATTATTCTCTTGGTAATTATAAAAAATCCGTCACCTATCAACATATCACTTCTTGGTTAATACCCACAATGTTCGCAACATCAACACTGATGTATGCATTTAGAACAAAAAATTCAAAAACAGCGGATATAGTATCGTGTGATGCTATCATATTAATGATTGGATTAATATTGCTTGCCACCACTATTCAAGGATATAGAGTGGGCATGAAATCTCATGAAAGAGATAAAGACAAACATACTGCTCCTCAGATTTTCTTCTTGATAGTTTCGTGTGCAGCAATATTACTTACTCAGATTACTGCAGTTCAAGAGATAGCAAAAACAATTTCCAAAAGCCACACCAACAGCTTCACACATGAATTCTTTGAAACTCTCACAACTCATGGTGCTATGTCTAATGATGATATTTGTATGATAATTGCGATGTCTCTTATGTTTATCATGGGAACATTGAGGTTGTGTGCATGGAATACAGAATACATGCATCTGAACCACAAAGAATGGAGATCTCCTATCTCGATTGCATCATCTCATGATGCAATCGATAACACCATTAATATTCAGATGCGCTCTCCTATAGGTAAACTCAGAAGAAATGAGCATAGCGATGTGTTGCAAGATACAGAATGTACCGCTCCATTAATACATCAGGAAGGAGTTGCTATACAATGAGAGAGCTGTTCGGTACCGATGGAATAAGAGGCATTGCTAATATTCATCCCATTACACCTGAATTCATGATGCGCATCGGTAATATTACAGGAAATTTTTGCAAACACGCTGGCAATTATGCAATTGTTGGAAATGATTCACGCATGAGCAGTAGCATGTTGTCATGCGCGATCAGTTCAGGATTGATGTCTTCTGGAATGAATGTCATTAATATAGGAACTGTGTCCACACCCATGATATCATTCGCTGTTCAACACTTCAAAGCAGCATGTGGAATTATGATCTCAGCATCACATAATGCAAAGCAATACAATGGAATCAAGTTCTTTAATCAAAATGGACATAAATTTTCTATACAAGAAGAGGCAGCCTTGTCACATTTTGAATTAGCACAATGGAATGGCATTGGTCAGACATCACAGCAGAGTATATTAGATGTTTATCTTGAATTTCTTGTTTCCAGGTTTCATAATCTGAAATCCGCTAATATGCGCATTCATATTCCACAAGATGGATTCCCATCAAGTCAAATAATGCAACACACCATGAAAATGTTGGGTGTGAATATATCGGAGATTGAGTATGATCTCAAGATACAATTTGATTACGATGGAGATCGAGTTCTTATATATGACGCACAAGGACATATAGATGGGGATCAATTAATTGCAGCTCTTGGACGAGAATATGATAATATAGTAGTCACAGAAATATCCTCTGGAAATCTAGAGAATCATCTCAGTACTAAAAAAATAATTCGAGTGCCTGTAGGCGAGAAACACGTAATACACAAAATGCTACAAGAAGACATTAGAATGGGAGGAGAGAAATCAGGGCACATAATATTTACAGATTACTCCTCTAGTAGTGATGCAGTAATCACTGCACTCAAGATCCTGGAATTAGTACAGCACAATGATATTGGTATATTACGATCATTCTCTCCAATGCCAAGGATTTCACTTGATATTCCATATAACGGACAAAAATATCAAGATATTGCACCGATATTGCAAGATGATGAAAGATGTATAATTAGAAAATCCGGAACAGAACCAGTGATACGCGTGTTGATAGAAGGACAAAATCAAGATAGGCTTGCAACAATACTAGAATACGTACAAAATCATGCATCCATGCATTAAAGTAGGTGATACAGTAAGCATCATTGCTCCCTCTTGGGGATGGCCTCATATGCATCAAGTGAGAGATTTTCTAAGATCCAAGGGCTTGAATATGCATGCACCAACTGATCTCAATGGGGAAACTGACGTCAATGCTATTCCATTTTCCAATTCATTAGAATTGCGCACGCAACACATCATTAATGCTCTTGCATCTCCAGATAATAATATTATATGGTCTATACGAGGTGGCTCAGGAGCAAGCGCTGTAATACCATATCTAATTGATAAGCAGCGTGATTTTCAAAATATGAAAATTCTCATGGGATTCAGTGATTTCACTGCAATGCATATATTTGCAAACTGTTATTTACAATGGCCAACAATACATTGTCCCAATCTAAAAGAATGCGTTAATCGATCTGTTTCGCATGATTCTATATCCGCAACAATGCAGATAATCTTCGGATGTAGGAATGAGATACAATACCCCATTAAATCTATTCATCTAGGTAATACTAATGTCACTGGATTTTTAGTTGGAGGGAATCTGAGCGTCATCACTTCTAGCATAGGGACATGTTGGCAAATCGATACTCGTCGCAATGTAATCTTCATTGAAGAAGTGGGAGAAAAGATCTATTCAATACACAGAAACATAGTGCATTTACAACAGGCCAACATATTTCAAAATGCGAAAGCAGTAATATTTGGGAATTTTGAAAAATGTGGTAGCAGATTGGAAATCGATGAATTTCTTTTAAAGGTATCTAGAGATATAGATCTACCAACATTCAGAGTATCTAAAATCGGACATGGCTTAATCAGTAATCCAATTATACTTGGTAATCATATTGAGATTCGAGATAATAAATTACAGATATTCAACTTTTTAAAGGCAAGAGATGAATATAGTTCTTAGTGCATTGTTCCTAACATTGCTCTCTGTCACCTCATATGCAAAAACCCTCATCATCTCGTCTGTGTCCACATCTGGAAAAGTAATTACATTAAATCATAAACATATAATTCTGCCCAATGCTGTATTTTCATTCCAAGTACTCAAAACAGCAAGATATAGACATATATCAAATTTGATATACAAACAATGCATTCATTCTCTACATCATATATCAATCTCGATACCGGGTGATACTCTAACACACAACACAATCACAATAGACCCTAAGATCAGAAATAGTGAATCTTTATCTGTATTTTTAATTAAAAAGGGCATAGCGATTATTACACATAGTAGCAATGCACGAACGCGTAATGCACTTATCAATGCTGAGACATATGCTCGCAATCACAGCATTGGATTATGGAAGTCATTGCATATCACAAATCCCAAAAGCATTTATCATAATTTCCACACTGGCGAATGGTATGTATTAAATGGAAAGATTGTTTCTGTCAGCAATGCATTAAATGGATTATTTGCTCTGACGTTGCAGCATGGACAATATCAAGTTGTGATATACTCTAAGCAGAAATTTTCTACTAATGATGAGATCCTCTCACATGGAATCTTTGTAAAAGTCAATAATAAAATACAAATGCTAAACAACAGACTTAGTGTTGTTTACAGAGACACCTACATTCCTCTGGCGCATCACAACAATAAACAAACCAGTAATTATTAGCATGAAAGATATAATCTTATAATGCCCAAAGCTCTCACGAAATATCACAACTGATGCCAAAGTGCTAAACATAGGCCCTAGTAGCAAAAATGGCGATACCTGACTAACTGGGTATTTATCTATTAGATAGTACCACACAGAAGCACCAAAGCACTTAATCACAGCCAAACACAGCACTAATATCACAACATAATGTGATAGAGCATGCGCGTGTTCCATATGAAACACTTGTCCAAAAATTAAAGTCTGTATGAATGTCACGATAACCATCCACCCCATAAACGAGAACGTTGCACCGCTACGGTATTTTCTATTCAATACAACCGCTAATGCAGAGAAGAATGCAAACATTAATACAAGCAACAAAGAAACGGCATGCACATCACCAATGGATCCTTTGTGAAAATACAAAACTGCAATTCCACAAAATGCAATTATCACACCCAATGCAACAGATCTTGAAACTCTTTCTTTGCATATAATAGCGCCTAATATTATACTAATTGGTACATTTAATTTTCCTACAATTGAAGCAATCGATAGAGACAATTTGAGAGATATAGCAGAATTGATGCATATGGGAGCAAGAGCTCCTCCAAAAAACGCTATGGCAAGAATATATTTCAACGGCACTGGTGGACACCGAAAACTCTTCATCGGGATCATCATGATACAAAATATTAATGCTAATATACCATTCTCCAAGAGCACCAGATCCACCGGTTTCAACAAAGATCCAGAGCCTAGTAATAATTTATGAATGACATAGCTTCCTGCATGTGTAAAGCAAAAACCCAACATCAATAAAAAATGCTTGAATCTCATTTCTTCCTCAGAAATCGTCCACTATTCAAATAGACAGTAATTAATACACCACACAGTGCTATACCAATGCTCCAAATCTTAAACAGGCTAATTGTCTCCCCAAGAACAATGGTAGACTCTAGACTACCGAATATAGGTTCCAATATAACAAATGGCATAAATTGAGACACAGGATTGTTCTTCATAATATAGAAAAACATTGTATCTGCTGCTATTCCCAAAAGACCACTCAAAAGCATCCATCCAACATCCTGTATCTGAATGTGCTGTATAATGCCAATGTGATCACTTTCAAATACCAATGATGCAATCACCAATACAGGTATAGAAACAAAAGCAGTCCACCAAGCAAAACTAATGGGGCTACAATGCGTTTCCTGGACACATTGCCTGATCAATATCAAACCAATTGAAGCAAATACTGGACATGCAAAACCACACATCAATGCAATAGGATTAGTTGTATGATGTTCATGCAATACCATCAACGTAATACCACCAATTGCAACACCAACTCCTATCATTGACCACCAATTTATTCTCTCTTTTAAGAAAAAGACACCCATCAACATTCCAAACACCACATTCAATTTCAGCAAAACTGCAAAAGTGGAAGTACTCAATCCGAGATAAAAACTATATAACATCATGAGAGGAGTGATTATCGATCCGAGCAATGCACATCTCCAAAACAATTTCTTAATTGGCAAAGGCTTAGGTCCTCGAAATGCAAATGCACACAATACAAATATGACCTGCTGAAACAACATGGATGAAATAGGGGGAACATGATTCAGTATGAGCTTCTGCATTGTATAATCATTGCCTCCTATGATCATAATAAGAACACAAATAAGCACATCTCGATATCGCATTACGATTCTCTTGACAAAGTATGAGTTTATATAAAAGATATCGATATGCAAGAGCACCATGTACCAGTAATGTTGAAAGAGGCATTGGAAATGCTGAATCCTAATGAGGGTAAATCCTATCTAGATGTAACATTTGGCGCAGGAGGGCACACTCGAGCAATACTTGAAGGAGCTCATTGCAAAGTATATGCAATCGATAGAGACGAATATGTATTACCATATTTCAATTCATTAAAGATCGAATTTGAAGATAGATTAAGCCTTAAGATTGGAAAATTCAGTGAGATCAATACTATGTACAATGAGAAATTTGATGGACTCTTATTGGATGCTGGCATGTCGTCCATGCAAATCTCTGATACAAACAGAGGATTTTCGTTTGAGAGCGATACACATCTTAACATGGAAATGGGAATAAATGATCTTACAGCATATGATGTTGTAAATGGTTTTCCTGAAAAAGAAATTGCTGATATATTGTATCAATTTGGAGATGAAACCAGATCAAGACAAATTGCTAAAGCTATATGCATTGAAAGACGAAAAGAAAAGATTCGCACTTCAAAGCATCTAGCAGGATTAATACACAGTAAATTCCCAAGAGGAAAAGCAAAGATACATCCAGCAACAAAAACTTTTCAAGCAATAAGAATTTTCGTCAATGACGAATTGAATGAACTCAAAGAATTATTAAATAATGCAGCATCCATGCTAGCACCTAGAGGAAGAATAATCACGATCGCATTTCATTCTCTGGAGGATGGCATTATCAAGAGATTTTTGAGAGAGAGCAATGATTTCCAAGTAATCACAAAAAAACCACTCTCTCCAACACAAGAAGAAATTATGAGAAATCCTCGCTCAAGATCTGCAAAATTGAGAGCAGCATATAAAATATGAGACTACCCATATCCTTCTTGATATTCATCTTAGGATGTGAAATATCGGGTTTATATATCGTGAGATCTCGTATAAGGGAATATAGAGTGAAAATCAATGAGATACACATTCAGATATCTCATGAGAATGATTTACAACATATGCTCAGAGTTGAAAAGGCATACTTAGAGAATCCAGCAAGACTAGAGAAATTGCAACAGGAGAAATTTCCAGAAATGCAGATTACACAACGAAGACAAATTATTGGAGATTTATCTAAATACCTCAAGAAACGACATCCTCATAGCATTCCGTAAATAATTTATCGAGTCATTGTGCGCAACATGATCTATACCCATGCTCTCCAAAAATTCTCCTTGTGACATGAAATTATAATCTAGGCACCTCATAGAATTGATTATTACACCAAAATCCACATGCGCAGTGATATCAGCATCACTTACATGCATCAGAATGCTCTCTAGTTTTGTATTATCGCGCATCGCCTGCAAAGTGCTCATATATGGCTTATCAATGTATCCATAATCTCCAATTAACGCAGCTCCATCATACTCACGCATAACATTGCCTATATATTTTGCAATGCAATTCGCATCCTGATTTATTTCAATTACTGAATTCTCTTTCAAATCCTGAGGTAAAATGAATTCATAATTCCACGCAGGCATACTGCAAAATTCCAATTTCTCATCCTGTATAGCGATACCCGTTTCATTCCAATGATTCTTGTAGTATGCAAATTGACGCACAGGCAAAGCGTCAAAAAATTCATTCGCTACTACAATCCATACACCTTTTGGGACATCTTGAATTGACGTATGCCATTGAATCATATCATATTTTATCTTTTTGCGTTGGATTTCACGCAAAGTCTGACTAATCTCCACCATATGCACCGATGGATGTATATAATCCGAAATGATACCCAAAATGTCTCGCATCATAGAACCAGATCCTGGTCCGAGCTCTATAAGATGTATATCACAATTCAATCTCTTGTGTTGTTCGAGGACCCATAAACCAACGCACCTACCAAATATACTATTCACCTCAGGAGCAGTAATGAAATCTTGAATTATGGGATTTTTAGTCCTATAGTATCCCAACTCAGGATGATAAAGAGCAATATCCATAAATTGACTGATAGATATTGCGCCTTGATACCGTATCAATTTTTCAAGCAACGCTTGCACTATAGTGCCATATCAGCGCCTGTTGCTGCACCTTGTTTCTGTTGTGGTGCAGTTGAATATCCTCCCTTATCTACTTGCTGTGTATTCAGACCTGCTTGTTGAAGGCCAGCCATTGCTTGTTGAAATGTGCTATACCTTTCAAATCCTCTTTGCCCAAGGTTATTTGATGATCGGGGCGCTGCCTTTGGTGCATTCTCTTGCGATTTCTTATTTTGCAAATTGACTCTAGGTTTTGCGGCTGGCGATATGTTAGTGGACATGAATCAACTCTCATTAAATTAATTGTCAATGATTTACTTAAAATCTTATTATCATTCTAATTCACGTCCAGTTCTGTTCCCTTGATAGGATTGCCATGCACAGGTGGAAAGGACTTGTCGGTGCCTCTTGTGGATGAAAAAATTTTATTATTCTCATCTCTCTGATTTCTTTGTGCTTGTACTTCAGAGGAATTATCACCACTCTTGATACCTTCATCATCCGAAAGATCCACGAATTTAGGTTTTTTTGATTTTTTCACCTTCTGATTACTTGTATCTTGTTGAACAGGATTCATGCTCTCCCATTGCTCAGCCGCTGGATATGATTGTCTCATTTGCTCCAAATGCTTCTCGCGATCTCCAATAATCAATTTCTTTGGATTAGTGGGTTCGGATATATTTTTGTTTTGTTTGTATATAGATTCCAGTTCTTTTTTTTGTCTCTCTGGATCCACAGGAATATCTTCTTTATCAACAATTTCCCATCCTTGTTCTTGCAGCTCTGGATCATGATGAGGATCTAGTCCTTCTTCATTATCTGTATCCGTATGTATATCAACGCTCTCTTTGACATCCTCTGTAGTCTTTCTCGCAGTATCTGTATTTACAAATATCTCTGGTTTTTCCACGATCACCAATTCTTCATCCGATGTCAATTCCGAATCCCAATAAGGGTTCATCTTGGGCAATGCACTATCATTATCATTAACATCTCGCACGTGTAAATCAGCATCATTTTGAGGTATCGGCTCGAAATCACCAGTTTCATTTATTCTCCCAAGACCTGCCGCAATATCCGCTAGAGGTGTCTCTTTTGCATAAATAGAGCTACGTGGATCATTATAATGTGGATCTGCTTTTTGAATATTAGCGAATGCTGTCATTGGGTGTTGAGATTCGAAATCGATCTCATGATCCTTTCCAGGAGGAAATTCAGATAATATGGATGCTGATCTAGCAATCTGCTCTAATTGCTCCAATGCATCATTTCTCTCCTTAGCATCACTCATTTCGTATCGAACTTCGGCATAATTGGGCTCCTTAATTGGCATATCCATTTTTGCAAATACTCTTGAGTAACGTGATATTATCCCTTTAAATCCATTCAAGAGATTTTCAATTTGACTATCATGCACTTCCTCTGCTTCTATCACTCTTGCCAAAAAGAGTTTGAAATTTGAAATCGCCACACGATATCTATTCATAAGATCATCGATCTCTGAACTAGGATCTGATTTTGCACTCAACACACTCTCTCCGTAACCATGTACAGAAGGCAATCCTTCACGCTTCAATATCAAATCAATACTTTCAGATGCATCTTTAAAACGCTTAGGTCCCATAAAAATACCAATCAATCACAAGAGCATTATACCAATGATCAGCTATTGTACCAACTATCTTTATTGCTTTCTCTTTATACTTAGACTAAACGTGGTGTTTCTACCAATGCCGAATCATGCGCTTCACTGTTGTGCATATCTCTTGATGGAATGGTGCCTTGATTTGTATCTGAAGCTCTTCTATTAAAAAGCAAGGATGATTGATTTTGGTATCTCTGAATAGTTGTATGTTGTTGTATCTTGTTTATTTTAACTCTTTTAGCATGCGGATTCATAATAGGAACTTTGATTAATTGAGCTGTTGAAATTATGCGCGCGCACTGTGCTGCACGAATCTTTGCATTATATTCTTCATTACGCTTCTTTGCAGCACGTAGATCTATCTCATCGACAGTTCTTTGCATCGTTACTGGTTCAGTAGAAAATCCTACGTGCCTTGCTTGTTTTGGTGTTTTCGTTGTATCATTTTCTGTATTGTCCATATACACACCCTTTGACTCTATATTGATATTAATAATTTAAATATAAATGTCAATACCATCATTGCATCAATCTCTAAAAAATAAATATTATATAACCAATTGTCTCGATATATCGTTATTTGTTCTATTCACTATTAAAGTGGACTATCAAGAGTAGCAAGTGTTTCACTGGTCATCAATCGATTTCTATCATTCTTAAGTGATAGATTCAAACTCTGTACATGAGAGTCATGCATATCAGTGACTAAAGGAAACAAATCGAGATCTCTCAAATGCTTCTTCATATCTGACAATATTGTTTCTATAACATTGTTATCAGGAGCACAATTCACTATATCATACTTCGTATGATATACACGACCAGGAACTTTTGCCTTTTCTGCAGCACTCATATTGCATCCTAAAGCCTCAGCACAATAATTAGAAAAACGATCATCTCTATATTTCTGATCAAATTCACTTAACTTGCACAATTCATCGAGTTGCCAGGCAACATCATGCAATGCATGTCTCTCGACATAAGATTCTAAAACATTGCGCGCTCTTGTATGCTGCATCAGAAGTTTATATATTGGAACATACATTGATTGCATATTTTCGTATGAATGTACTAACTACAATGTACGAAATATTTGTAAATTAACGATTAAATCAATATTTCTCCATTGCATTACTGAGTTTCCTGATATATCATTCTCCCGAGGGCGATTAGCTCAGTTGGTAGAGCGTTTCGTTTACACCGAAAGGGTCAGCAGTTCGAGTCTGTTATCGCCCATTATTTGTATTGAATTATGAAATTGTCTCAAAAAATATCCAACATTAAGGCTTCACAAACCATAGCGATTACGCAACAGGCCCGTGATCTGAAAGCGCGAGGGATTGATGTAGTGGCTTTAAGTATGGGTGAACCAGATTTCCCGATGCCAGAACATATTCAGCATGCAATCAATGAAGCAATGCAGAATGGTCATACTGGGTATACTGCAGTTGATGGAGTGCCAGAGCTCAAGAATGCAATAATTGAAAAATATAAGCGCGAATATGATTTGGATTATAATATAACTCAAGTGAGCGTTGGATCTGGAGCAAAACAATGCTTGTATAACATAATGTACTCACTACTCGATTCAGGTGACGAAGTTATTATTCCTGCACCTTATTGGACTTCATATCCTGATGTTGTAGAAATCACCGAAGGAACTCCTGTGATAGCTCAATGTAACAGCGATACTGATTTTAAATTAACTCCAGAAATCTTGGAAAAGAGTATCTCAAAAAGAACTAAATTATTAATCCTCAACACTCCATCAAATCCGAGCGGCATGATGTATAGCGCTGATGAATTATTTGCATTGTCACATGTTCTCAAGTCTTATCCAGATATCAATATCCTGTGTGATGATATATATGAACACATAGTGTACGACAATCTGGAATTCAAAACTCTAGCCCAGGTAGCACCAGAGCTTCGAGATAGGATAGTAATGGTAAGCGGAGTATCAAAATCATATTCAATGACAGGACTTAGGATCGGCTGGGCTGTGGGTGATGCGAATCTCATTGCTAACGTGCGCAAGATTCAATCTCAGATAACCAGCAATCCATGCTCAATTGCTCAGTATGGCGCAATAGCAGCATTGAATGACACACAGGATTTTCTCCAGTATAGAGCACAGGAACTCCAAACAAGAAGAGATATTGCTATGGAATTGCTAACAAAAATATCTTGGATTACACCGTATCAGCCGCAAGGAGCATTCTATATAATAGCAAAATTCAAAAATTCAGACATTTCTGACGTAGATGTATGTTCAGATATATTACAGAGAGCACATGTAGCACTTGTTCCTGGATCAGCATTTGGTATACCTGGACATTTTAGGATGTCATTCGCTACTTCGGAAATCCAACTTCGGAAAGCCATATCCAGACTCATCGAGTTGGATATAAGACAGTAGCACAAGTGGCATTATGCCACTCCTTTATCTCTCGTTGTCGCAGCAGCTCCTCCGATGGGTGGATGTTGCTGTCCTTTGGCGGTGTCTGTAGAAGAAAAAAGCCCTTTAAAGGCACTACCAAATCCCCCCTTCTGACTTTGCGGTTCATCAGGTGGCAGGCATATCTTACTACTTTGTTGACGCTGCTCAGAAGTCTTCATCTGATCACTCGATTGCTGAGGAGGTGAGTATAATCTTGTTTGAGTCATGACGGCTTGTAGTTGCGATTCGTCACCTTTGCTTATTGCATCCATTACACTGTCTATAGAATCATTGGATTTCATTCTCTCCAGATACACATCTATATTCTCTGTTAAAGCTGGAATATCTGTATCATGTTGATATCCTCTTACAGTATTGCCATAAGATTTAAGATCTTGCCACATTTTCTTTGCTTCTGCGCCTTGATTTTGCGGAAGTGCCAAGAATTCTTTTGATACTCTCTGTATTTCACCAAGATTTGCACAAATCGCTATCGCATCTCGATATGTAATGTTATGTTTCGGGTGTCTTACAAAATCAGTAACTTTATCAATCTTATTGGTCAAACCATCTCGCACTTCGTGCTTTCTATTGCCAACAGCAGAGCGTGCTGCATCATGCTGATGAGATACTGCTCCACGAGTCGTATAATATCTACTAACATCTGGCTTGTCCTGATACAATACGCTCAATGATTGCGTGATCTCTGCTGTAGCTTTGCCAATTAACTTAACAAGGCTGTCCTTCTGTTGCTGATCAATACGTTTCTCTGGCTCCACACCTGGACCATGCGGATCAAATTCCACAGTTGCAGCAGCCACTTGTGCATGTTGTTTTTGCTCCATCATTTCATTGACAAATCCAATAAGTCCATCTTCCTTGACAACTCGATTCAATACGCCACGCAATTCTTCCTTTCCAAAACCATTAATAATGTCTCGCACTTCTGAATTCATCAATTCCCCATTCATCGAACCTCTGGTGTTCATTTTTACAATACTTCTATCATTTTCTGGAGAAGCTAATTTCTTCAAATCATCATTAAGTAAATGCACAAGATCTCTTGCTGTTCTGATGTTTTTCACATTCTCAACAGATGGTAACGGCTCTTGAATATGCGTATCACTCAACGGAGGTGTATTATCACGACGAGGTGATGCGTCTCGTGGTGTAACTCCTTTAGGAGAATATTGAGGCAATATCAATTTTTCTACTTTTTCAAGAGCAGCGCTCATTTCACTCAATCTAGCACATAATACCACTGCATCTTTCACTGGCACTTTATTGCTTTCTTCTAGGAAGCTACGCGCGTCTTGAAGGCATCGTCCAAGTCGCTCCCTCAGTGCACCAACATCACCATCTCTGCCAAATGACACCGCACCTTTCTTAACAAAATGCTCTTCAAGTTCATCGAGTGCTTTTTTGATTGCCAATTTCTGTCGACTAGAAGCATTATCGGGATCCAATATCGTAAATGGCTCAGCATATATTTGCTCCTCTTTCATATCAGGTTCAGCAATAGTCGCTGTGCTTTTTTCCGCAGAAGAACCGTGAGCAGGTATTGACGCATATGCAGAGATATCATCATCCGCAATACCTGCAACTGGCGCAAACTCAATATTCTCAAATGAATTATCCAATATAGCAGAGGATTGTGACTTGCGCACAGTATCATCTACAGCGGCATATGATGCAGGAGGAACAGTCGGCATCCCAAGATTTCGCATAACATCTGGATCAACACCAGAAACAGCACTTCTCAATCCACTACTTCCTTCAGTCATGGGTCTGGTACTATCAGTCAAATCACTGCTGGCTGCACCTGATGGTGCGGGAGAACGATTGATTTTTGCTTTTACTCTGTCCAAGAAACTTCGTTTAGAAGGAGATGCAAGATCCGGAGACTTAAAATGAGACAATTTTTGAGGATAATGATTACCACCAATCCAATCAGACAAAGGCTCTGCAGCATTCTGTTGCACACGCGTAGTAGTGCGTTGCGTTATATTCATCGGCGACGCACTCTCAAGATCACGACGACCCGTTGAGACTTTACTTCCTGTTGCATACGCGGCTCTCAATGTATCATCTGCTTTTGTCATGCCATGAGAAGAAGGCTCAGAGTATTGGCGTACGAAATTCTGCTCAGCTCTCGCATATCCTGACTTGACGTCTTGTTTATTCTGCTTCTCAGAACCCAATACGTCCACGTCTGTAAGATCAATATCAACACCATCCTCAAGAGCAGCATCTGGTGGTGAAGATGATATTGCTTCATTTATCTCGCTACTATCAACGCCCCATTCCTCTGACACTTGCTGCTCAAATTCCTTCTCTTGTTTTGCTTCTTTGATTCCTTTTGCAATCTGCTCTTCTTCAAATGCTTTTGCATTTTGATCAATTTTATCTCGCAATTCCTGAGCTTCAGCGCTTTTGCCTTGTCTCTCCAATCTATTCACATATTGCACGTCTTCAACTCTCTGAAGTTTTCTCTGCTCTCTCACACCAGGACTAGCATTCTGTCCCTGATTGAGTTCCGCTTGATTCAAGGCTTCTGCTCTTCGTGCTTTAACATCATCATCAACTTTTGCATTCTTGCTGTTTCTATTTTGTGGATCTGATCTACCTAATTCAACATCTTTCTTAAGGACTGCAGAAAAACCACCTTTCTTTTTTGATGCAAGATATTCATCATGCAAGGAATCATCCGTCCATTTTACAGCATCTTCCATACCTCGTGATTCTTTATTTGCAACAGAATCCGCAATTCCATCAGGATTATGTGTCACGCGCGAATCCAACTGTGATGCCACAACACTTTGATTTCCACCCATTGCTAATTCGTCATAATCTGCCTTAGATTCCGCTTCAGACCGAAGAAATCCTTCTCGTGTCAATCCAGCATCGCTCAATTTTCCAAGTAACTCACCTTGAAGTCGTCCTTTTTTATCACCTATATCCATTGATTGCTCCCAAAGATTTAGGTCCATATCTCGAGTTTCCTCAGTAAGCACGCCGCTCTCCGGATTTACTAATTGCGTTAGAGCATCCGGATTAGATTCATCAACCAACCTTACTTTGTTGGTATCACCGAATCTGATACCACCTCTTTCGGATTTTTTCTTAGGTGATTTCAACCCTGATTTCAAACCTACTGGCCTGTCCACCACTATATTAAGATCCTGTCCATCTAGTCCAGCTCCCTTATGTGTAGATCTATGCTTGTTATCACTTCCAACAACAACCCCAGAGGGAGTCGTGGGGGTTCTAGTAAGTTCTTCAGGAGGGGATCCAGTGTACCCAGGAGGCTCTACTATATCTCCTCTCCTAGTCATTACTAAACCATCTGATCTAACGTGTCTTAGATCTCTATAATCAAGCTCATGAACACTGGAATCATTCTTAGTATTATGTCCAGCATTCTCAGACGGACCATATACTGGGGTTCCAATTTCATCCCGTTTCTTCAAGATATCATCATCACCACCTTGCATAATCAACCTCTATTAGAATTCTTATTGCTGAGTAGCGTACACAACAATCATAATAAAGTCAATAGTATAGGATATTGATTTCAATAATCTTGATTAGGAAATATTATACTCCTTGACCAACACCGCCTTGCTCATTCTGACCCAAAGGAGGGTTTGCTTGCTCTGAGGAATCTTTCGTTCCAGAAAAATTACCTTGCCTATCAAGTGTGGTAGTATCACCAGATAATCCAACTTTCTTTACATCACCAACAGGCTCACTTATTTGATCTCTTAAAGATGAACGTGCAGGCTCCGCTTCACGAGACACAGCATGTTTTATCTTGCTCAACAATTCTTGAATAGCAGATAATATAGCATCCAAGAGAGAGTTAGAATTTTGTTGCGATTCAGAGCTATTTACTGCACCTTGAAGACCACTTCCATGCATCTGATGAGGATCACCATGTGACTCAAGTGCATTGACTCCATGCTCAATATACTGTGGATCAACTTCATTCATTACTTCTCGTACATCCCGAACATCTATCCCAAGCGTTTCTGCTGCCTCAACAGTTGCATGATGCAAATTTTTCAATGCTTCAATCTGTTGTGGCTTTGGAGCAACAAGTGGTACTTCTGAAAAATCAATATCAGACTCCAACGCGCTCCTATATACAGTGGGAGCCCCCCTGCTTTCAAGATATGCATCTATGTTTTCTTGACCTTTGCTCTCTGATTCTGGCCCCCAGAACATTGGTTTCTCGTCTCCCATAGTACACCCAAAAATAATCCAGTTGAGGATATTATAATTCACACACCTTGTATAGATCCCCGATGATGGAGGTAATACAATTTCTATGCAATCTTGTATTCCTACAACATCACTTCATTTCCTTGCATGATCTCATACATCTCATGAAGCGCTAACTCATCTACAGAGAAATGATTTCTAGTATTTGACATGTGCTCTGCAGGTCCAAAAACGTGATCTAGATCGATCTCTTTCCTCTGATGTAATTCCTAGAAATATTCCCACACATTGAAATTCTGATATTCCTTATTCTCAACTTCACATGACCACTGAGAAGAAACATTCATAGACTTCAAATTGGAATCTTCGCTCATAGATACCCCTGAATCACCAAAATCACTTAAGGATTCAGAAGAAGAATATATGTCCGGATTTGCATTTGAATTATCTTGCCCTATTTGCATAGATCTCACCATTATTCATGCAATTCTGTATTGAATTACATAATAGAAAGAACTATATCATGTCAATGTTTAATGTCTATTTAAATAAAGAAGATATCTTATTCAAAAATCTCTCTGACATTGGACTTGACCCTTGCTTTGATTCTTTGTCCAATTCCTCAAGCAATTGCTTCTGCCTGCGAGTTAAATTCACTGGTGTCTCAACTTGCAGATTTATATACATATCTCCTCGTCTAGACGAATTAAGATGATGCATTCCTTGTCCCTTAAGGCGCAATTTTGTTCCACTTTGCGCACCAGGTGTAATTGATGCTTTCAGCTCTTTTTCATCCACAGATGGAACAATAATATCACCACCTAACGCAGCTAGAGTTATAGTGATGGGCACTTTACAATGCAAATCTGAACCTTCAATTAAGAAAAAATCATGCTTCTTAATCTCTACATACACATACAAATCACCACATTGCCCACCACGATAACCAGCTTCTCCATTGCCAGATGATCGCACTCTGGAGCCATTCTCAATCCCAGATGGAATTTTGACTTCGATTGTTCTTTCTTTCCTGAATCTTCCCTCACTGTTGCATTTTTTACAAGGATCACCTATTGATTTTCCTGCTCCACCACATTCATGACATGTTTGCTCTACTATAAACACACCTTGTTGTCCTCTGATTTTGCCAGCACCCCTGCACGTAGCACAATTCACTGGCTTTGATCCACCAGCGGAGCCTTTACCGTTACAGGCATCACATTTGACTCTAGCAGAATATTTGATTTTTATCTTTTTCCCATGAAATGCATCCTCTAAATTCATCTTAGTGTCAAATCTTAAATCATCTCCAGGACGACTCATGTCAACATTTCTATTAGTCTGCCCGCCAAATGGACTTCCACCGCCAAAAAAACTACTGAAGATATCATCAAATCCAGCAGCACCTCCTCCACCAAATCCTGAAAATCCTCCGGAGCCAGAATTCCCATTTACACCATCTTCACCGAATTGGTCATACGCTCTGCGTTTCTGACTATCACTTAACACTTCATATGCAGAAGAAATCTTCTTAAATTTCTCTTCTGCAGCTTTATTGTTGGGATTTTTATCTGGATGCCATTTCATGGCTGCTTTATGATAAGCTTTTTTGATTTCTCCTTCAGATGCATCCTTACTTACACCCAATATTTGATAATAATCTTCCTGTGACATTTATAACACCTATATTAGATTAGCTATGAATTATAGAGTATATTTTCAAGGGCACTCATCATCGCATGTTCATTAATATACTTATTGTGCCTTGAATTTGAGCCAATTTCCCTTGTGCATTCTTAATTTGTATATCAAGATCAGCAGTGTTTGCTCCTGGAGCTTGCAATTGATTCTGAAGAGATGCGATTTCTCTAGTGATCGTATCTGCTTGCGTTTGTGCATTGGCAAGCATCTGCCCTGCAGCATCAGATATAGAAACAGGATCACTTCTATCTCTACCACCCAAATCATCTCTATGATCAGTTGCGCTTGCTGCGCTCTCATCTGGTAATGTAGCAAAGGCATCTGCTACAGGTGTGCTACTTCTTGCTCCATGAGTAGCTCTGATAGAATCTTCACTAGTGCTATCTCCACGGTATTGATCTTCCATCTCTACGCGGCGATGCTCATCCTCTATTAATCTTGCACGCTCCATATCTTGTTGTAGCCTTTGCACTTCTCGTTCTACGATTTGTCGCTGCTGATCATGCATTTGTTGCGATTGCTGCTCTTGCAATTGTACTCTCTCTGATGCAGTCGCAATATCATCACCAATACTAGATGAAACAGGAAACGTCACATGATCTTGAGAAAGATGCTCAAATATATTACCAAGATGATGATCAGTCATACTAGATGCATCTCTCATGTCGTTTACAGATGCCATTGCATCCGATGATATTGCGCGATCTCTCTCATCTCTCATTGCTGACTCGCGCAAATCCGAATCCATGTCACTACTGCGTATGCGTTCATTGTCCAAAATCTCATCTTCTTGTCTTCTATGTGCACGATCTTGTAATTCTCTCTCAAGTTGCTCCATGTGCACTCTCTCACGACTATCTTGCTCTCTATGTTGCCGCTCCATGCTTTCATGCTCACTGCGAGCTCTTTCTTCGCGCGCTTGATCTTGCAACATCATTCTATCTGCAATATCAATCTCAGCATCATCTGCACGAGAAATACCCAAAGAGTCCTGATTCATTTCCTGATTTAGCAACATGATCTGAACATCTAGAGCTCGAGCCGCCTCTTCCACATCATTCAATCTATTCATACGCTCCTGCATTTCGGTCTCTATTGCATCACTTTGCGCTTGCAAATCTGCTTTCATTTCTTGCGCTTCTCGAAATTCTTCCCTGATTTTCTCATTATCTTGAGTATATTGATCTGGCATCATTGGCCCTATCATAGGAACATTCAATTCATCTGCGACCTTCTTTAATTCATCCATTCTAGAATCATGCAATGCCATGTTCTTATTGAAATCTAAATCCTCCATCCTGCGACTTAGATCATCAATATCCTGTTGCACCATTTGTTGAACTAGGTCAATTTTATGATGATCATTTTGTAATTCTATCATATGTAGATCCATCATTTCTGGCGCCAATTCTCCTTTATGATCACTAACATAATCCATTCGTCCTATGAGCTCAATTTCTTGTTGAGTGCGCTCTAAGCGATCTATTAATTCCCTCCTTTCATCCTGACTCACATCATGTGACATACGCTCATGTATATCATTCATATACTGCTTTGTAGCGTCAATATGTTCATGCAAAGAATTGCTATCTACAATGTCCGGCAGTGAATTGAAATCAATATCAGGAATCGGATCATGCACAACAACATCATCCATTGCATCATCATTTCGATGTCTATATTCTTGTATCTTATCAATAATCTCTCCACCAGCACTTCTTATTATATCAAAATCAAACTCCTTCTTTAATTGATCTACTGCACTATTAACTAATTCTTCAGGAGCAAGATGTTCATGTTTCTTACCAAGCATGTCTTCTCTTAATTTGGCATTCAATGCGTCATATGCTTTTTCTCTTTCGTCCATACCGTCTGACACTCCTTGCTTAATGAAATCCTTCAAACTCCCACCATCTCCACTTTTGAATCTATCTTTTAATTCATCCGAGATACCCCCTTTGAAGAATCTATCTTTCATGATCTCTTTCATCTCATTCGTTGATTTCCAATGACCACCTTTTGTGCGAAACATATTGAGATCCTTAGTGTCACCACTGGAATCATAAATACTCTTCCCAAGTGCTTTTGCTAATCCTTTGGTGTCATATTTATAATGTGCATCACCCCATTCTTTCATGCCATCCAAAGTACCACCAACTGCACCTTTGATTTTATCTTTCGCCATGTTAGCAGGATCATAATGCTGCCTAGCACTCGCAAGCCTAACTCTTGCATAATTCAATCCCTTATCTATCTTACCAAATCCATATTTCTCCATCTGAGCAACATTGTCATGTGAAGGCATAATCAATGACACCGCTCCCATGCCTTTACTGATGGATCCAGTCGCTTTAGCAAGATCACCTAAAACACCACTTTTATTCTTAGCAGAATCTCCAATTTTGCCAACTATTTTTCCTGGATTCACTCCAAGAGAAGTTACTTTGCCAATTGCCATTTTTGGAACACTAGAGATTTGAGAACTAAGTTGTTGAATGTTTTGTCCTCTAATCTTAGGAACCGCTGATAACAATGCACCTCCTAAACCTTTGGAATTTAATGTAAAGATTCTACCAGCAATTCCAGAAATACCAGGTCCAATTGCACCAGATATACTACTAAACACCCCGCTCACGGCTTCTTCAGCGGTGAATAATATTATTGATAATATTCCAACGTATGGAATGATAAGCCATATAGCCACTCCTGGATTGCTGCGATTTTGTAGATATTCAATGAAATTCTTGTCTATTCCATTCATCTCTATTTTTGCCTCTGGTATTGCACCCTTAAGAGGGTTGTATAAAACATCAATGATCTTGTTATGAACATTATCTTTACTTCCACAGCATTTGAATTCATTCATGCCATTTCTACTGCGAGTAAAAGTACAACCATCTGGAGGATTAGGATCGGGCAAATTTCTATTTATACAATTCTGATCATATATTGTCTTACCTTGAACAATTCTTGGATTATTATCGATCGCATCAATCAATGCTTTTAAATCAACAAAATTTCTATGCATCTTTGACATCTGATCTGCAATAGCATCCAATGTTGTAGCATCGGATTTAGCAGAAGAATCCGCTTTATACTGCTTTTTTATACAATTCGCAATGCTTTTAACATCCTTTGATATTCCAGATAATTTTGCGAACTCCTTAGAAGCACCGGGTTTGGATCTATAATGATAATCAGGTACTTGTCGTGTACATTTGTATCGACTAGGCGCAAAGACCTTTCCAGATGCACCTGCATAGCTACATCCAGAAGGAGCGGTATAGCCATTATCATAATAAATCTCCGTCCGGATAAGCGGTGGAATTCTTTCCCTTGTCAAGAGCGCAGAAGATGCAATGTCTGATTTTAATTTACTCAAAGATACATTACATGCAGAATCGGATAGGGTCCTAGACGCAATAATGCTTGAAAGATGTTTCAATAATGGATTTGGATTAGCATTAGAATTCTTATGAAAAGTACCAGAACCTACAATTGGCTCACTCATTAATTGAGAGCCAATATCCATTGCATATTTATTGAACATATCTCTATACCATCCTCTCGTGACAGATAATGTCCCTGTTTTTAATGCATTAAACAGAGACGCTTTAATGTCTATCAATGATTGCGGATTTGATGCAGAAGGAGAGAATAAACCCTGAGCAGCACTCTTTTTCGCTAATTTTGCTCTCTGCAAGACATCTAATTGTCTCACCGCAATACTCAATATTGATGTTATTTTGCTCTTACTATCAGATCCCAAAGAATCCCCTGATTCTTCCAATGCAATTCTTCTCATTGTTGTAATGGCGCTAATCGCTCCATCGCGCGCAAGAATAAGAGCTGAATCTGATACAGAAAGTGCATTCAATTTTGCAAGAATCTGATTTGCAATCTTAGTCACAGTATACGGCCTTTGTTCAGATAGTAATTCGTTCAATTGATCAATTGCAGATCCAATCGCAGTCTTTTGATCCACAGGTTCCACATCTCTCTTAACGCCAGTAGAATCATCAAAAGGCCTCAAAAAAGGAACATCCTCATACATATATCCTATCTTTCTATAGCTAGGAGGTAATCTGCGTTTCACAAGATCAGATTTAGGATCAAGTTTCAAGTGATCTCTGCGACCAAAAATCCCAAAAAATTTATCACCCACTCCAGTAATACTAAAATCATAAGGATCATGATGATCACCTGGTAAATAACCCTTAAGAGTGAATATAGTCAATGAATTACTAAAAATGCCTACTTTCATTGCTGTTTGTTCGCATGCACGAAAACCAAGTGCTTTATATATATATACATCGGATATTCCAACTAACCCAGCAACCAATACAGTTGCACTCAGGCTTTGTATGCAGAGCTTGGATATATTGGGTATCAGTTGCTGAATTGCTTGTTTAAACGGCTTTATCTCAATCAAAGACAAAGGACCAAGTATCACTACAGTAGCAACCATTAATCCTATCCCGAAGTATGCCAATATGAACTGTATTGCAGCTTTAAACATTCCATATATTTGAACTATTATGCATATACCAATCAAAGGAATGAACAGAATTCCCGTAAGATCGCTTGAAATTAGAGCTTTAAATTTATATTGTATTCCACTAGAAAATTTCTGAAAAATAGATTCATCCATATATCTAAATACTTGCCCAGGATCTCCACTAATTGGAGTAGGATTGCTTTGTACATATGGTGCATCATGCAACACGGCCCTCACAGCTAACTTAGTAGTGTCTTCAAAAAATCTAAATACTGGATCTATGAACATGTTGATGAATATCTGCGCACCAGACGGCGTAAGTAAGAGATATACAATTGATATTTGCACCATAAGCATGAAATACTCATAACCTGCATTCTGCGATCCAAACATACCATGCTTGAATGCCTTAATTGCTATCGCTAGCATAAAGAGTGAAGCAACAAATGTCTTATAATAAGAATGCTTGGATACATTGAGTATCAAATCTTTGGAAATCTGTTTCATTGGTTTTGCAAAAAAATCCACAATCCCTTCTAGAAATTTATGCTTTGATTGAACAACTCCTGACAAAAATGTCAGTTTTTCTTCGCCAGCAGCATGATTATACACTTTTGATTCTGCCTTCGCGTATATCTTGCAATACTTCGGAATTGTTGTGATTGGTTGACATGTGGTTGAATCTCTAAACGGATTATCTTCTGTATTATCATCTTCAGTTCCACCTTCTGCAGCAGATAATACATGCAATCTCTTGACTGGAGTATGAGGGGGTAAATGACGCATAGTCTCTAAACTAGCATTCAGATTTGCACTACCGCACTCTAACGCTATCATCACACCCACACCACCTTTCATGACACATGGCAATCCATATATACCAGCATCATAATCCGGAGTGGGAGTTTTATAGCCTACAAACAAACACTTATCCTTGCATATCCCAGAATCTATCTTGCTATATGAACATACCCTACCTCCCATATACTTAACGTCACCATTTAAACCCCCAACAGGAGCAATTCCACCATCCTTATCGAGCATGATCCTCAATACATTCCCATCTGTAACTTCATCTAAGCTCTTCCACTGTATTGTTTGCTTATAAGATTTGCTATTAGTGCACTCTAATCCAGTGCCATTGCAATAATCATTGCTTCCAGTTGGAGTGTACACAGAGATCGTTTTTTTCTTTTGTATAAATACATCTCCCGGTATGCACGAATCCGCCAAGACCTTAAAAGATACGAATAATAATATTGCAACAATTAAGCATCTCATGACTCATTCCCTCTACCATCAGATCCTTCTCCATCAAGATCAGCGAACGGATTGACAAAATCAGCAGCATCTGATACATCTGAACCAATATCATCTAACTCGCTCCCAGGCGTGTCTCGATTGCCAGCATCTCCTGATGCATCTGCATCAGTGCCATCAAAATCTGCTAATGGATTTAAGAAATCCCCAGCATCGGTGCCAGAATTTGCGTCTGGACCATCACCAGGAGTACCTCTATCTGGAGCACTACCCAAATCATCAGGTGCTGACAGAGTGGCAGAATCAACGGCACTCGCGGTATCTCCACTCACATCATCTTCACCGGCAAATGGCATTTCAGAAAGCGATGCAGCATCAGAATTCTCTCCATCCGTTCTATCACTACCTAAATCATCTGTATCTGAGAATGGCAATTCAGCAAATGCAGCAGCATTTGCTTTTGCATCATCTGTTTGACCAGCATTCTTATCGTCCTTTTTTCCATCAGCGGATTGAGTTTTTTCTCCTTCAGCACCTGGTACTTTTTTACTGCGATCTACCTCAAGATTTAACTCTTTCTTTTTACTAGCATTAGCGGCTCTCTCTGCTGTGCTTTTCAATAATTCTTTTGTCTCCCGATCACCACCAGTCCATTTATCAATTCCTTCAGCCACAACACCAGCAAGTGCTCCCGGACCTTCCATACCTCTGCTCTCCAATATAAACTGGATAAATGTCTTCGGTAAATAAACAACTGCAGCCCTCACCATGTACCCGAAGATATATAGCACAGCAATTCCTGCAACCAATGTATAAAATGCACCTCCCTTGGTAGCAACCATATCACGCATTTGCTCTTCAAATAATGCACCCTTCGGCACTTGAACAAGTTGATGCATCTTAAATATGCAGAATTTCAATTTCAAAAAATCAATGTAGAAATACATATAACAACTCAAGCACGAACTCATATTATTAGCTACTGTTTGCATCGACATTGCAAATGGCAAAAATGTTATTGAGAAGAATAAAGTTGCCACTGGAGGATACATCGCAGCTTGCTTCAATAATGTCATGAAATTCTGAACAAACCTTGCAGTGGGATCGAATAACCAAAAGATTAATACCACTTGTGCAGACATGAGTAGTATGAATAGCTGAATCATTGTAGATATAATCCCAAACATTAACGAGATTGTGGCAATAAGCACATCCCAAAGCGCTACGATCATCATATATGCTGTTATGATCCCAAGCGGATGACTAAAGATCATTGCCATGAGCGTAGTCCAAGTTTCACCACTCAGAAAATAACCAACCGAATAATCTAACCAAGAATAATTAGTGAGATTTAATACCTTGAAGACAGTATTCATGATATATTCTGGAATATTGACAACTGCACCCAGTGCAAATCTATCAATTAACCACCATGCCTTATCACTTATTGCAACGGCATATACTATTGACAGTTTAATGATCCATCCCTGAGCGTGAGCAGGTGTCAACCTAGCAAATCCCATCATGTATTGCAACCCAAGGATTCCAATAATCGCCACCACCATTGCTGCAGTGAATGTTCTCATCCATTTATTGGAATTCTTGACCATGTCCTTCAAAATTCCACCTTGATATGAATCCGTCTTCTTGTCTTGCTTGCCAATAAAGGTTTCCTTGATTTTCATCAGAAATGCTGATGCAACTTTTGCAACCTTGATTGTCTGCGTTACATACGCAACATTAAACTTCAATGTATTATCGTTCGATGGAAATGCAACTGATCCATCTGCCTTTACCTCAAGCTTGCTTCTGCCAGGAATCCTAATCATAATATGTCCAGCGGGATGCTGTGTCATATATACAGAACCTTGTTGTGGTATGTTTATTATCGTACGCGCTGTCCTGATGGGGTCATTCACATCATCTACAAGGTATATCTGAGCATCTTTTGCATATCTAGTGCACTCTCTTTTTGCAAGTAAGGATCTAGAACCACCAAAAGACCATGCAGATACATTACCTGCACCATCATAGTTCCCATAATCCGTCAAATATACTTTATAATCTCCAGCAGGAAAATCATTAGGAATGCGATATTTCTTACCATCAATTAATGTATTATTTCTAAGATTAGGAGCATTCGGGAACATTAATACTATTTTACCTACTTTGTCTCTAATCTCCAAAATTGCAGTAGGAATCATCATATGCATCCTGTCATTGCGCATCACAACATAATTTGTTGCAACATTTTTCCCAGTACCATTTTTTTTATGACAACTCAATTCAAGCTTATTATCTTCAACAGGCTTCTGTGGAATGCTTGATGCAGTAGATTTCTGCGCATCTTTTATGCTGGGAAATTTATATGTTGCTCTCCCAGATGAATCAGTAGATGATGCAATACTACTACTTATCTTAATACATTCCGGTTTTTCATTTACGATATTTGATATAAATTTATCATATGGAGCCCATGCTCCTCCACCAGAATAATCATTCAAGTATCTGCAATATGTATTTGCAATAAACGGCTCAAATTTATTCAAAGCGTCTCGATCTTTAATACAATCCAGATCTGAGATTTCTGGTTTAGAGTATAATCGAGCATCAATCTTGACGCCCTTGAGATACTTTGAACTGAGACCTGAATTGTTATAATAACCTATCATATTACCATCTTCAGTACTCGGACTTGTGATTGGATTATGATAGATACTTGCATCAAAGCTATCAACTGGCTTATCCGGATCTGAAATATCTACATTACTAGCAAGTTCATCCTCTGCATTCGGAAATTTTAATATATATGACTTGCCAAGAAATGGACCAACATCTCGTGTCAGTGTGATTGTATTTCCTCTTACAATCACTTTGGTTCCTTTTTTTATACCGGACTGACATATTTGACCGAAAGGTATCTTGTGATGATTCGTATCCAATATATCTGATATCTTTAATGATCTTTCTCTTTGAGTTAAAGTGCCAAGATTGTCAAATTGAAAAATACCATCTTTTATTAACTGCGCTTCATTGCAAGTATTGACCTGCACTTGACCACCATAAAGCTGCACATACACTTCATCACCAGGATGAGCATTAAATAAGAAACGCGGCACAATCGCAGTTGATCTCACACCAGAAGTTGCTGCACAGCGCATTGCAGGATTGTTCGCAACTGCAGGATCCAAACCGAATGTCACTCCAGAATAATTAGCAGGCATTGCAGCATTACGCTTTACATCGAAGCAATCATAGAATGACATGTATTCGCGCTTTTTGATCTTACTAGATAACACATCGAATGCACAAGTATTGATTACTCCATTTGCTCGTACTCGAAATTTATCATTTGTATTTAGCTGAATATCAAGATCAACAAATTCCGGATGCTTTGATCGATCATCGCTTTTTAGCATACCAGGTATAAGTATGTTCTTATACACTTTTTTTATATCAGGACCAACATTTGAGCATCCGTCACTACAACTCGCAAGATGAAGTGTTAACATCAAATACATAAGCCACTTTATACGCATCATCTCCCCTTATTGGGTGATTCTGCATCACCAGATTTTTCCTTTGCTTTACCACCTCCATCACCCGTCATATTCTGTCGATCCTGTGATTCTTTGCCTTTCATTTGCTGCTGTGTAGAAGCATCTTGTCCAACAAATGCTTTTGCTTGATTTTCTACTTGAGCACCAAGTTGAGCCACACCACCAATATTATTAGAAATTCTCAATACACCAACAAATGCAGCTGCAATTCTTTGATACCCTTCAACAAAATAATGTATTGTACTTAAGCAGAACAAATTCACGATGATAGGCATAAATTGCGTCAGGAAGTCATTTTGCTTCGTAAATGATTCAGTATATGATGCACCCATCGGCATAGGCACCTGCCATAATGGAATGTTCAGATCACCTAGATATATCCTGAATGGCACAAGGCAATATCCAGAAAACAATAATCTATAAGTGAAATACATATCAACTCTTAATAATATACCCATAACCATGTAGCACACGATAACATATACCTCGAAAGCAAACATGCAATAACACAAGTCTCTTACGTTATTTTTCATAGGAGTAAAAAATACATATGGCAAAAACAACACAAATAAAAGTGAATATGGTATGAATGTCATATAAAATGTAATCGATAGTATAATCAATCCAAATGAGCTTAAGAAATAACTCCAAGAAGTTTTCAAAATCACATACATCACTGGTATGCCAACCATAATATTAAAGAACATATACCCAAAAACTTTGGCTATTGTGTCAGGATTCATTAATATTGAATATTTCTCATCAAAAATACTCACACCATCCTGATATAAACCAACAGATGTGCTCTTAATAATAGGTTCTTGCATAAAGACAAATACGCGAAGTGCGAAATTCATAGCAAGTGTCAAACCAATCCGACTGGTGAAGAATAGCGTTAATGAAAATTTAATTACGAAAGACAGAAAATCATGCTGAGTAATCTGTGCAGCAGCAGCTCTCGTGATTAATGTGACACCAAGCCATGCGCACACCATTGCAGCAAGCAGAACTCTTGTGGAATCAAGCATAGAGTATAGAGTTTGTTGAAGTGGTGTTGCTCTATTTTTATTCCATATTTCAAATTTACTCTGATTTGCATCTATACCACCATGAATTCCTAGAAAATTTAATGTTCTATCAATCAGCCATGTTCTAATTGTAGAAAATATTTTTATCTTCACATCGAAATTATTCTGCATAACACTGGTTCTTGCTTTGGAATTCACACTGGATGTTCTTGGATTATTAAATCCAAAATATATCTTGTGATTCTGAGATTGTGATGAATTTTTCACCTCAATAGATGTGGAGTCTGCATTTGAAGGAAACGACACTTGCGTACCAACATTACCCGGAATATCAGAAGGAGTATCTTTTGATGTTGTATAATACAGATCGTATGGCTTACATTTCTCAAGATTGATATCAATAGTATAACCACCAGCAATTGCTCTTGATTCTTGGATAATAGGCACTAATTTTACTTCTTGTCCTTTAGTGTCAATTGGAAAAGATACATTTGCACGCACTCCAGCAATTATGGTACTCCGCGCAGCTCCGAATTCCTTCTGTGATCCATCAGGATATACCAAATATACATGCAATCCATCAATAATATCTATGGTTCTTTTGTTAGAAGTTGTCACTTTTCGTGCTGGAATTGTCTTACCTGGTTTTCCATCTTGTCCTGGCATGTTAAGAGCTGGTATATCGTAATTTCTTGTAGAATCACTAGACGTATCTGTAACATACGCTCCAAATGAATCTGTAGAACCTTTTTTCGTAACACCAACTGCGTTCATAACACTGGTCATCGTTCTGTTGCAATTGATCGTTGGTAGAGAGCGCACTTGAGTTGGATCTCTAGCTCCACATATCCTCTCGCAATTAACATTAATATCTAATATTGCTCCACGAGAAAGATCATTTCTGTTGTTATAATACAGCAATCCAGATCCCGGTGGCCTCTTCGGGGGTATGTACACTTTACAATCTCGTATAGATCTCAGCAGATTTGTATCAGTGGAAAAATTCTTCCGTACACCTGGCATATATCTACTCTTGTCGAGAATTAAGATATTCGAATCTGCTCCATTCCCACCAGGATACATGGTTTTAATCTCATCCTCTCCTTCCGCAGTAGGTTTACATCTAGGGTCAGGCTCTTGCCCGCTTGGTGTATTACGTGGTGTGAAATTAAACTTACTACCATCCGTTGCTTTGCCACTCGCATCACAATCCTTTTGTGTGATCTTAAAAGTAGATTCATGCAAAGAAAAGCGAAGAGATGATATATTAGGTGGTAAAATTACATACCCCTTATCACTTAGAGTATATGAAGAGAGTACATTTCTTACTGATTTAGTATTATATGGAATAATAAGAGATACAACTCCATTCTGGGGAACATCGCTATTGGATTGATAACATTTTGTTGATCCACTTCTATTGTATCTCACTGTTACATTAGTAGAACCAGAACTTGGAAGTTTCGCAACTTCAATCCAACCAGATGCTGGAATAGTAACATTACTAGTAGATTTTATACCACTCAATGCAGGGTAGCACTTCGCATAAGAATCATAACACAATAACAACGATGCTATAAATGCTAGAAGTCTAATATACATTTCATTCACCCCACAGAGTGACCACCGCCACCGCCTTTGCCTCTAGCTTTTCCAATAGCACCCTTAGCAGCACCCTTAGCAGCACCACCAAGAGATCTCATGCCACCACGGACACTTGAAAGACCTTCGGCAAAGATCTTCAAACCAGAGACAATCATATCAGAAACACCAGGTCCACCACTGATATCAAGATTAGATATATTACCAATCAATGGCTTTCCAACACTAGTAATTATCATAACTCCCATCAAAGTCAGGAGAATATTAGCAATCATTGCATAGTTTCCAGCATATTTCTTCCATTCTGCCTTGCTAAACGACATTTTCAACAATGGAAGCATCTTGGAATTAATTGATGCATCAGCAAACACGCATGGAATAGTGTTCATATATGCATCTTTCTTGCATGTTGCTTCTGAAACATATGGAACAAATTGGGTTGGCAATCCATCAAGAAAAATTGCCTTGAATTCCATAGGTGGGTAGGTGCCATCTGTGCCTTTATATGAAGAATGTACAAGTAAACTCAAAGACATCGCGAGAACAAATGCATCCATAATAAACGCAATCAACAAAGACAGGTATATGTATACACTTCCATTCATACCAATTTCTTTCATTTTTCCAGGAAATACCGTGAAAACTGCCCAGATCGGCATTGTGGCAGTGGCAACCATCAAAATACATAGCAAGCATATGAATGTATAAACATATACAGCCATCAAAGAGATCAGCACGATCACGATACCAGCCATACATAAAGCCGATACTATATGCCCTGCAAATAAGAATGAAAGTGGCAAATAGCAGAACATAATCAATGTGAATGCTAAAGTTTTGCCATTCATGATTGAGCTATATAAACCACCTATCACGCAATCCATATACAAGAACGGATTATGTAACACGTCAGTAATGCTAGTACTCTCTAATTTTGCATCCAAGCTAGAAAGACTTGTCAATGATGCAAGACCGGCATTGAGTTTCTTAAGTTGAGCAACTTTGTCAGATGCAGAGCTCTTTGAGCCACTTTGATATTTTATGATCTCAGCATTAAGTGCAGCCTTAAGATCACTAATATTAGATCTCTCTGCAGCCAATGATGTCACAACCTTTCTCTCCGTAGATGTAAGAGTAGCTTTTGCTCTCACTTTCAAAGAATGAGTTGATAATATTCCCCTCTCTGGCACAACAACAGCCACGCCATTAATTGTAGTAATATGTTGCGGTATCTTTATTTTATTAAAATCACACACCCCCTTACTTGCAGAATTAATGATCATATAAGATAATTGATTACGCAATTTAAGCATATTGTCATATATAGCTCTTTGTAGGCCTATATTTGGATTATGAATCGCAACAGCTAAACTCATACCCAATATCAAACCAAAGATCGAAGATTGAATATTCTGTTCAGCACCAATTGCAATAGATAGAGCCATCAATGCGATCCCAAGCATCACAAACGCAAATCCTGCATTTTTGAATGTATCACGTAATACGGGCACAAAACCCCTTTGACTTTCACATCCAAACCCAGTAGATGTGATGGAATTCGTCACCATAGTGGTGATTTTTGTTATAATACTCGGTCGCAATATATCCACAGAGCTAATATCTCCCGCACACGCTAACTCCTGACATGCAGGGTTGTCTTTCGGATCTACAGTCACTAATTCAGATACAGCGGTAGACTTTTGTGTTGCACATATAGGATTCGAACCAATGACTCTTACACAACCAACAGTTGCAGACCCAGGCAAATTAGGGAATTTTCCCCACACACTATCTATATCCACACACAATGCATTTCCTCCTAGATCCTCTCTATAATCCTCATAAGCTTTATATTCTACTCCAAAGATTTTGACCTTATGACCTGGCCATATATTTTTACATTCATATGAGCCATATGATGTCATTAACATTAATGCCTTCATGAATCTCGGACCAGGTTCTTTACCGAAGGTATTAAAATGATCGATCTGCCTTTGAGTCTTTAGTACCTTGTCAGGTGCCACTAACATCGATCCATAAGCTGCCATAAATGGGATCGCTGCATATGGCACCGTTAGAGATACAAATATACCCGCCATACCAGGCCATGGATTTAGGAGACATACACCATGAGACATATTATGAGCATCAACACCACTTGCTGCGAGCGCAGATGGTATTTTTTTACCATTGTAAGTAGTCTGATATTGTTTATCGATATCTGCAGTAACATAATCAATGGTATTAGAACGAGGATCGCATATTTCTCTAGGATGATCCTTACCAATAACAGTCTTTTTTTTGCATATCTTTGGTGTACCTTGAGCAGGAATCGATCCATCTGACGCAGCCTCCACTCCATCAAATCTATGTACAACATTCTCTAAATATGAACCAGGACACACCAATGCTTCAGAAAGAGATTTTAATGTCATAACCGTACTGATAGAGGCAGCAATGATTATTGCTACACTGACTGTCCTCGAGATCTCCTCTGGAATGGATTCCGCACCTACTTTTGCAGCAAGTTTAGCAGAGAGCTTACTCACTATTTTAGTCAATACTTTGATTAAGGCTTTCTTAATGGCTTTCTTCGCAACAGTACCTGCAATAATAGCACCAGTTGTAGCCGCTGCACCACCAGCCACGATAGCAGAATTTCTTGCCAATCCCATACAATCAGACTTTGTTGGTTTGCTATAATCTGCTATATCATTATCCTCAGCAGGCACTCCCTCTGCATATGTGTACTGCATTGGCACCAACGCAGTACTAATCTGAGCAAAGCACAGCATAGTTAAGACAAGAAAATGTTTCCATCTAAACATTATTAATCGCCATTTTAAACCTATCTAACCATGCAGCTGGATCATCTCCAACTTCTTCACATATTTCATCTAGAATCTGTACAGTCTCGGCTCTACCAGATAAAATATTAATTATGTCATTCATACCAGATAAATCTACTCTTGCTACTACAGCTCTTGTTTCTTGCTTCACAAGAAAGAATCTACTACTAGGATCTGAGTGCTTCACACAATCAAATTCGCGATTGGACAACATAAACACCGCTTTATATACATCAGTTGCTTTCATATTTGGAAGAAATATCTGAGTCGCGGACTGCTGTATCAATGTATCGCTGATCTGACTTTTACTTGCATCTTCAACACTCTGCGTTGCACAGATTACTGCAGCATTCAATTTACGAAAGGTCTTCAACCAATTTTTCAACATCGGAGCAAAGAAATCATTATCAATCAATGCCCATGCTTCATCCAAAACCACCAATGCTGGATCCCCTTTAAGAGAGCAATATATCCTGTGAAAAATATAGAATAGAACCGGAATCATGCAAATATCATCTCCTATAATTTGACCCATTTCAAAACCAAAAACAGAATTCTTGGAGAAATCTACCTCATCTATTTCATTGTCAAAAATTGCACTATAACTGCCACCACTGTGCCACATCTGCATTCTCCCAGATAATGAATCTGGGCCTCCTATTCCAAAGAATGATGCAATATTAGCCAATCGTCGATCTGCATGCTTCAATTTATAATTCCCTTCAACCGCTCGATTAATCATCTGAATTTCTTCAGCACTCAGGCGCTCTTTGGTTTGTGCTTTTGCAAGCTCTGACATCCATTGTGTCAAAAAATTTCTATTTTCAGTGGTATCCGGCAGTTGACATGGATTAAATCCAGATTTTGACCTAGAATCCAATGTAGAGTGCTTTCCACCAACAGCTTTGACAAAAATCTTCATACCAAAATCCTTATCAAAGATAAACAACTTGAGATTTGGAACCTTCAAGGATTGAGCCAACAAAAACCCCATAATAGTTGTCTTACCAGCACCCGTAGGACCAATAATAGTGGTATGACCAATGTCTCGCACATGAAAATTGAAATAATAAGGAGTTCCGGAGGCAGTTTCCATTACGGTAATCGCCTCACCCCAATGATTTCCTGTCTTTTTTCCAATTGGATAGTTGTGCATAGAAGCAAAACCAGAAAGATTCATAGTATTGATAGTGGCTTTACGCGCTATGAATTGATCATTTCCTGGGACCTGTGCCCAATATGCTGCCTCGAGATTCACTGTCTCGCGCATAGTGTATAATCCACAATTCGAGAGTTCAGTCGCAACCATTGCAAGAGTATTTTCTAAACTCCTTCTATCATCTTGATAGCACATCACTGTGAGATGATGTGTGCCAAATCCTATTCTACCACTTGTGGCATCATCAAGTGCTTTACCAATCGAAATAACTTCAGATACAGCTTTATCCTCAGATGCAATCATTCGCTTTTGCTGCAATGACATTCTAGCAATAGCTAATCTCCTATCTTGAAAAGCAAAGCTCTGTGTCATTGTGAATTCAATCGGCAACTGCAGGAAACGATCCAACATTCCAGCACTAGTGCTCTGACCATATTCTTTTAAACTTACGATGCCCGCATATAGTTTTCTATCATGAGTACGAACCTCAATCAATCGATCTTTAAAACACAAACGCTGCTGAGGTATGTAATGCGCTATATCTTCGTATGTTGCCAAAACTGGCTGAGATACCCCAATGTTCACAATCTCAGTAAGAAATGTCATGGGCTCAGAGATCAGATTTCCATTTACTTCTTTCATCTCTAAAATGCGCGCATTCATGCTTCTGAATGTAGCTACAATTCTCTTTGTAATATCTTTCAGCTGTGACAACGCATCTTTTGTATCCATTTCCCAAGCCTTATCTGATACACCTTGCGTCACCGTCTTAATTAGAGCACCTACAGCAAAGATGAGCCCTTGCTTTTTAGTTTTACGTATAACAGATATATACCATTTATTGACATATGATTTTTTGCTTGAAATCTTATGATTCCATGTCCTATTGACATAATCAGCAAACGTCAATCTAAGCTTTCTACTGCCAAATCCATCCTGTAAGATATCTTGTTTTCTTCGCACAAGATGTATCGACAATGAAAACTCACTTGTTGCAATACCACGCAATAATGAATTTCTAATTTGCTTATGTACCTCTAATTCCTCATCATCTGCAGTCTCAAATGGAAAGCCATCTACTTGAATTACCTGCATCAAACTACCATCCTCCAATAGGATTGTGTTATCATCGATATGATGCTTCATCCCCAATAATCTTGCAGCATGCACCTCATTTCCAATAAGAAACTTATGCTTAATTTTACGAGAAAGCAAAAAATCAAACATATTAACTACGCACAATCATATGAATTTCCACCATAAAACATCTTATTTCTACATATGTTAAGACGACTCAATTTGATCATTGTTGCATCAATTAATGCAGCATCTTGCATGTTCAGAATATATAGCGTTGCAAGCAGCGGAATAGCCAATAGTATTACTCTAAGATCGTCCATTAGAATAAATCCAATAACCGGGATTGCACATGACATCAGAGCTTGAGTGTATGGTATACCCATTATACTTGGAGGACGAGTCAAAGCCTTAAATAACATATCTGATTGTATTTGAGACATACTGCACCTGGATTAGATTTCACTAGTTGCATAATATAATACACAGTGGAATATGTCATTGTATGCGCACAACAAACGGATATCAATTCATGCGATATGCATTATTGCACGCTTCTTTAATCTAATTTAAATACGTCAACTAATGAGTAGATTTGCATTACTTCTCTTTTTGATGCCGATTTTTGCAATAGCATCTCAAGAATCATTACTTGCGAAAGCACGAAATGCAAAAAACGCTGGAAGCATCACTGCATCTATATATCTATATAAAGATTATCTAATAAATGATAAGAATGATATTGATGTAATCTTGGAGCTTGCATCAACATACATCGCAAATAAAGAGACAAATAAAGCCAAGCAAACATATATCCATGCTTTTAACATTTCAAATAATAACAAGATTCAATATAAAATCTGCATACAATTGATGAACATTAATTCCGAATACTCATATGAATTACTCAATACTAATACAAAAGACAACGTTGCATTAATTGCAGCAAAGCTAGCACACAAGCTCAGCGATGAGCACGCTATGCTACAAGCAGAGAAGTATATGCAGATCGCATTATCACGAGAACCGGACAATGTGACATATTTATATAACATTTCATCCATATTGGAGTCCTTGGAGAAATACAATGAATTAATCACAATTTACTCCAAGATCTCAGATCTGACAAAAACAGATCGTAAATTCAAAGCGCTGCACAGGTTTGCTCAGCAGCGCTCTCAGGAATTGAAAAAATACATCAATTCCCGCGACAAGTAAGGTTATTGGCTTTTACCTACTGAATCAGGATTTGATTGACCTGGTGCTGGCGCATGTGCTGCATCACTCGTGCCAGTACTTGGTGTAGATGCACTACTTGCAATCCCTCTGAGGTTATGCTTCAAAGTCGTTTCGCCACCTTGACCTGATTCATAATCAGCGGATGTGTTGGCACGTATTTCTTTTCCCGCTTTGGCCATTTTTGCCATATCCTTGGTTGTGAGACGATGATCATCTCCATGCGCTTTCCTGTTTTCGCCTGATGCACGCTTCACTGCCCTTTTACCAGCCTTATTAACAGGCTCTAATTCACTCCTATCACCTGCTTTAAGCTTGATCTTTGGATCTACACTTGCACCTTGCGCTATTTGAGTTCCATCATGTTGGAATCCTTCTTCTTTAATGTGTCCAAATGCATCGCCTTTTGCCGCTAGCGCTCCAGCGTTGTGCATGCTCTTCAATACATTGACTGCCTCACGTGACATGTCCTTTTTCCGAAGATCAAATCTAGAATGCTCCTCTCCTCCTTGTGCTTCTACAGCTGCTTTATACTCAGATGATCTCTCGCTTCTTTTCAATGTAGCTGCCAATTCTGCAAGATCTGCACCATGAACACCACGATCTTTTTCTAAAGATTTTCTGACATTACGTGCATCCAATTTAGCAGTTTTTTTCATACTACGTGTATCTAATTTATCAGCGATTTTGGCCCCCACCACTGGCACTCTACGTATTTTATTATGCCCGCGCACTGATATAGGTGGCATTGCGTTATCTGCCACATCTTGGCCTGATTTATCTGCCACATCTTGGCCTGATTGTTGAGTATGTGAGCTCACGAGATTGTTTATCGCATCACGCAATGCCGATCCAATCGTCTGAATAAGATTCATTAAGCTAGACGCGAATTCCATATGAGTTGATTGACTCATTAACCCCTCTTTAGCATCAGCAATCTCTACACCAGAATTTGATATAGCGTCCAACACTGCAGAATTTCCTATGCTTTTGGTTACATCAGCAAGTGCAATAACTGAATTATCCCGCTGCTGTGCAAGATCACTTATCACAGCATCCATATTGTTTCCGTACTTGTTCACTAGAGTCGTAGCAAAAGCCTTCGCACCACTCTGATCAAATGCATGTTCGCTTATCGCATTAAATTCTTCCTGCATTTCAGGAGTACCATGTTTTTTTATAGCTTGAAATACGCTAGCTTGACCTTGCACAATAAGAAGCCCCTCAAGACGATCAATTTTGTCCGCTGCTGCTGCCTGCGCTTGAGTCGCTTGAGTCACTTTGTGCTCACTAACCAATGTTGTAAACGCGCTCCCGAAATTCCCTCTTTTGACGCCGAAACGCCCGACGAAACCTCCGCCTTGAACTGTATCCGCGACTTTCTTCCATGGGATTGAATTCTCCGTAAGAGCTGATAATGGACCAGAAATATCTGTTTTAGGATTCTCTTTCATCGCATCATCTAACTTCCCAATGACATCATCACTGATACCAAGATTATCATCTGTAGATCTAGCACCCTTAATTGCCTCCATAAGACGTTTTGGATTGATCTTAGTCAATACCTGATTTATGTAATCCTGAGCGGATTGTTGTTGCAGTTTTGGAGTATTCCCTCCATCTTTTGCTCCTTGTGCCATGTTAATTACCAAAATTAAAACTCATATGATTATATCACAGAGTTCTCGATAAAGAAAATGCAAAAGTGGCGTTTTGCATTAACCTTTAATATTTTCGAGCATTTCTTTAACCGCCGCAACTTTTGCACCCGGGTTTAAATGCTTAGGGCATGACATCGTGCAGTTCAAAATCGTATGACATCTATATATCCAATATTTCGCATTTTTCTTCAATTTTTGCAATCGTTCCTCTCGTTGCTCATCACGACTATCCATTAACCATCTATATGCTTGCAAGATCGCCGCTGGCCCAAGATACTCATTATCCTTTACACTTTCTGAATTGTCTTGCGATTTATTTCCATTCCACCAATAACTCGGACAGCTAGTAGAACAACAAGCGCACATTATACATTCGTATGAAGTATCAAGCTTTTTCCTATCTTCAATAGATTGCTTTGTGCGCTCTTCTCTATTGCTAGCTTGTAACCATGGTTCAACTTCAGCATGTTGCTTGTAAAAATGCGTCAGATCTGTCACAAGATCTCTCACCACTGGCATATGAGGCAAAGGATGAATATCAATCGAAGAGAGGTTAGGATCAATTCGAGTTGTACACGCAAGTGCATTCACTCCATTGATGTTCATCGCACAAGAACCACAAACACCTTCACGACAAGAATATCTACAACTTAACGTTGGATCAATTTTGCGCTTTATGGCCAATAATAGATCCAACATCATGGGCCCACATGAGTCTAGATCCACCCAATAAGTATCCATTTGTGGAGTTTCATGATCTCCAGGAACATATCTATATACATTTGCTTTCATCATTCTAGAGTCCTTTCCATCAGGACTCAGCGCAGGATGAATCTTTCCTTTTTTGATTCTAGAATTCGCAGGGAGTATGAAATCAGCCATGATAAACCGTGATTATAACGTTGATATACACTTGAATTGCTCATGATTCAACCCTGGAAATAGTCTCACAAATGTATTACCATGGTGTAATGGGGGCTCGTAGCTCAGCTGGTTAGAGCGCACGCCTGATAAGCGTGAGGTCGGAAGTTCAAGTCTTCTCGAGCCCACCAATCATATTATCTTATGAATTTCGCACTAGTTTATTCGTTCTCCGCTATCCAAATCAATGCCAAAATGGCACCCTCATTGCCACTGCTGCATACATACCATCACAAATATGGACAATACAAATCATAAAAATGAATGATAGTATATCATCCCATTAAATTTGTCCTTACGTTGCACTTTCTTAATGAGCTATAAATCTGTACCTATATAGTCTCTGTGTCTTTGATACATATCCAAATCTCAGAAGCGAAATTAGCAACAATTGTATCACTTATAACAACAAACACACTCACTTCTTGGTACAAGGATTGCTGATAAATATATCAATTCAATTTACAACCTATCTATCTTCAAAAGATATATGTGTAATTGCGTATTTAATGCCTTTACTTCTCACATATCCTATGAATTGCAAATGCATCATTTCAATTGCATCAAATCCATCCACTGATACTCCACATACCATATTACCACAAAGTGATAATTCAATTCTGCCTTGATGCTCATCTAATTCCAATACAATCTTTGTATTATTATCCTTGATGACTATTGCTCTAGAGAGATATCCCTGCTTCGACATATAAACAGAATACATATAATGCAGAACTTGATCCTGCATTTGTTCGTTTTGTCCCGTTATAAAAGCCCGAATGTAATTCCCCGCAATCCTATGTGTTATGATATTCATATCAAGATGCTGCCTCATTTCTTCTCGCGAGAGTTCTTTCACTCTCAACAACAAATCAACGGTACTGGAATTTGCGTGTATATTAAAACAATATAACAAGAGAAATAACAGCTTCTTCAAGGGAGTTTTATGGAAATGGACAATCCTTCCTTAGATGGAATCATCGTCGATATATACAAATTTCTTTCAGATATCCTATTATTAAACTTCTTCATCTCATACCAAGACTTTTTTGATAAGTTCTTTGGCATCTCATCTGGTACAGTATCCATCATCACAGATCCAAATAATAAAACATTATGTGCCACAATAACAGCATCATCATTCAATAACGGCTCAATCTGAATCAAATAATTGTAATAATTCACCTTATCTGCATCAATGAAGATCATATCAAACTTAATATCTTGAAAATCTGCAATCACATCTATAGCAGAGCCAAGATACTGTTTTATTTTGCAATTCAAATTGCTATTCGTAAAATTCTTCTTCGCGATTTCATAATGCTCATGCTTATGCTCGATCGTATGAACACTACCAGAACAATTATTAGCCAAATATAACGTAGAGCACCCGACAAAAGTCCCAATTTCAAGTACATTCCTTGCGTTACTCGTGCGCACAAGCATATCCAAGATCCTGCCTTCTTCTGGGGGAATTTGCATACCAGCACTATGCGGAGCAGAGCGACGTGCTGCTATTATGTTTTCATTCTCAGCTCCAAAGAGCTCTGATATATACTCATGCTTATCCATAAATCAATAATGACTAACTCATATCTCGAGCTTTGTTAGTTCAGCAGCAAAAGGCTTACCTTTGAGCGATACTCCTTTCAGAGCGAACATATTATCATATTGATAAGGAGGAGGCATATCTGCATTGTGATCATGCATGATATGCAAGCTTTCTCTCAGAGATAACATCTCATTATCTTGATACAAAGGCGGTCTCTCAATATCATCATATTGAGGCGGTCTATCTGTATTGTGACCACGCACACTTTTAACACCACCAGGAGAATCTTCAGCAACGTCGTAAGCATCTGCACGATTACAACCATCAAGGAGATCTTCAGCATACTCCTTAGGTAATGGAGGAAATTCCACTAAACGACTATGACCACTAGTAATGCTATCTAGCAATACATAATGCATTTCAGGTGTATTATGACCTTTATCATCCTCAACAGTAGGATCCTGACTCACTTCAAAGATATCTTGTGCTTCTCGATGTATATCATCACATTGCACTCTATTTAAGGCATTCTCGAAACTCGATGCTTTCGCTGCAGAAGCTGAGCGCCGCGAGTCCTCTCTCAATAGACGCTCATCACTCACTACTCCTACATCCAGATGCATATCATCAACACCTCTCTCTGTACGTATAGCTTTAGGATTCAGAAATTGCATTTCTAACCACTTTAATATTCTCTTAAGAATACCAATTCTAGGTTGAATAGTCAAGTATTATCAATTAAATTCAATTAAATATAAAGTGCATCACATCTCCATCTTGCACGATATAATCTTTTCCAACTAAATTCATCACACCAGCAGATTTACACGCTTCTTCAGATCCATGCTTGATATAATCATCAAAACTAATGACTTCAGCCTTGATAAACCCCTTCTCAAAATCACTGTGTATTGCTCCACTGGCCTGAGGAGCTGTTGATCCAATGCTTACGGTCCAAGCTCTAGTCTCAGTTTCACCGACTGTAAAAAATGTAATCTGATGAAGTGACAAATAGCACGCTGAAACCAATTGCGAAATCGCAGAATCTTCAATCTCTAATATCTCAAGCAATTCCACTCTCTCTTCTTCATTGGATGACATGAGATCATTCTCAGTACTTATACATAAATTAAACGCTTGCATATCACGTTGACATGCAAATTCATGTACACTTTTGGAATAAGAATTCCCAGACTTGATATTATCTTCTGCAACATTGCAAAGATACAACATCGGCTTTACTGTCAATAAATCAAGCATTTTTCTCTCTTTCTCAGAAAATTTTCTAAATGGCAATTCCTCTTTTGATAATCTCTCATGCACTTCCTCTAATAATGACAACTCTTTCTCAAATTCTGGAGTAGATTTCCTCTTAATTGATTTCTTAATATTCTGAATTCTCTTCTCTACTGCATCGAAATCTTTCAATATGAGTTCCAATTCCACAACTTGAATATCATTAATTGGATCTATTCGATTATGTACATGCTCAATTTCAGAGTTGTCAAAACAACGCACTACATGGATAATCATGTCTACACTCTGTATGTGAGAGAGGAATTTATTCCCCAAGCCTTCACCACTACTCGCACCAGCAACCAATCCAGCAATATCACATAATTCCAACTGAGCTCGTACAATTTTCCTGGAATTTGCAAGTTTAGCTAATTTCTCCAACCTCTCATCCTCAACATCAACAACCGCAATGTTGGGCTCTATCGTGCAAAATGCATAATTCGCAGCCTCAGCTACACTGGATTTTGACACAACATTAAAAAATGTGGACTTACCGACATTTGGCAGGCCAACTATACCACATCTTTTCATTATGTGATCGCAAAATTACTTACATTCTATAACTTATACTTCATAATATCTACCTTTCTGCATGAGGTTCAGATGCAAGATTAGCAGACGTAACTTTCGCACTTGCAATTTCAGTTCCAAGAGAGCGAATGCCTTCAAATGTCTTACTCATTATTGCGATCGCTATGATCGCTATATATAACAACAACACCTATTAGACAAGCAACGAAACAAGCAGCAAGAAAAACAGCGCACTTGGCTGCTTGCAGCCAACGTTAAAATACTGATCTGTTATATACTTCGGTGTACCAATTATAAAACAATTACTGGAGTTATTCCAAAATGGCTTTGCCAAATTCCAGAATTTTGTTTTTGCACGCAGCGTCTTGACTCCATATATGATACTTAGCACAATTCCGCATATTAGACCACCTACAACAATTATTGCTGCTACACAAATTGCAGTGATCTTAACGGATTTTTTAAGATTTAAGAGTATCATTCACATTCCTTACTCGCGCTCCGTCTGTATTATCTGTACTATTCATATAAATTCAATAGATGTTATAATTATAATATATTATTGAACACGAAATGTCAATGCCATTGCAATATGCTGCCTTCCAATCTGCTCATCCTTGGCAAGATCTGCTACAGTGCGCGCCACTTTGAGAATCCTATTGTATCCTCGCATTGAAAACTTAAATTTCTGCACAGCTAATCTCATCAATTCTAATCCATCGCGATCTGGATTCAAAAAATCCTTAATGAAATCACCCTCAGCGTTTGCATTGCAATGAAAGTTTTTTCCGGAATATCTCTCATATTGCATCTTTCTAGCTGCAAAAACCCTTTTTCTAATATCTCTAGTGTTCTCACTCTTCTGAGAACTGGATTGGATTTTCAATATATCTACATTCGGAACATTAACATGAATATCAATTCTATCCAAAATTGGCCCTGATATCTTATTACGATATTCATTCCCACAAATTGGAGCTTTTCTGCATTCTCGTGATGCATCACCCATGTATCCACATCTACAGGGATTCATTGCTGCAATCAATTGAAAATTTGCAGGATATGAAATATGTGCATTTGCTCTAGCCACCGTAACATTTCCGCTTTCCATTGGTTGCCTCAATGCTTCCAATACCTGCCTTGGAAATTCTGGCAGTTCATCTAGAAAAAGCACACCGTTATGCGCAAGCGTCACTTCACCAGGTTTTATATTGCGACCACCACCAATCATCGCAGCAAGCGAACAAGAATGATGCGGATCTCTAAATTGACGATCAAAGACAATTCCATTTTCAGGCATTTTCCCAGAAATGCTTGCAATCATACTAGCTTCCAGCATTTCGCGCGTGATCATAGGTGGAAGAAGACCAAGCATTCTCTTTGCAAGCATTGATTTCCCTGAACCTGGGGGACCAATCATCAACATGTTATGACCACCAGCAGCAGCAATCTCCAGAGCTTTCTTTGCATGTTCTTGTCCTACAACATCTGACATGTCTGGATACTGGATTGTAGAATCAATCTCTTGTTTCTCTGGCTTAGGAATATCAATATCACCAGTAAAATGCTGAATCAATTGAGAAATATGACTTGTAGCAACAATCTCCAGATCTCCAGCCCAGATCGCCTCTTTTCCATTTTTTTCGGGACATATTATTCTCATCGAAACTCTGTTTGCTTCTATCGCGGCTGGCAACACACCAGAAACTGCCACAATTTTTCCATCTAAAGAGAGCTCTCCCATGATTAGATATTGATTAAGCTCTGGCAATATTGCAATTTCCTGCAATATTCCCACAATGATCGGTAAATCATAATGAGATCCTTCTTTTGGAATATCTGCAGGAGATAAATTCACAGTGATTCTCTTTGGTGGTAATTTATACCCAGACGAATTCAATGCTGCTCTAATTCTCTCTCGAGATTCAGCCACAGATTTGTCCGCTAAACCAACGATATTAAAATTTGGAAGGCCAGCACTCATATGAACTTGAACATCCACATGCAAAACTTTCATACCAGAGAATGCAACTGTAGAAACATGTGCAACCATTAGTTTAAATTTATATAAATTCACTCAATTATACTTAATACAAATCGATGTACAACATCACAATATATTGACATTTACTAATGATTGTGCATCATGTCATTTATAAATTAGTAATCAAGTATGGAGAACAGCGGTAAAAAAGGTACGGCTTTTGTGCGATTCTCTCGCAAAGATGGAGTTGCAAAGAGAGAGCTTGAAGAAACAGCTCGAACAAAATTCGACATTCCTAAGCAATCTTTCGTGAGAAGATTATTACGCCCAGATACACGCACATTCAAGAATCAACGAGATCAAAATAAAAGCAGAGTATTTTCATTACGCGGTATCCAACGTTCACAATTAAGCGGCAAAAAGACTGTAATCATGGATGCGGATGAAATCATGAATCCTCAACTTGATGCTCTAGCGCTCATTGATCCCACTAAAACACAACTCATCATTACTGGTGTTAATGATGAAAATAAACAAGCATTAAGAGAAAAACGCAAACAATTTGGAATCACGAATTGCCATCATCCAAAATCAGGAATCACTGTATGTCAAAATATAGAAGGATTAAAGCAAACTGTCAGTGTGACTGCAGATCAGTTTCTAAAGGCGAAATCTATTGAGGAGTTACTGCCGCAACATTCTCTATCATCAACTTCAATAGATGACAATAATAATGAAACACCAGAAGTAATTCCTGCTGCAGAAATACCACAAGCAACATCAGATACCGTCAACCCTCCTATATCCGGACACAAAGAAAAACCAATGAGTGATTATACTGTGAAGCACGCGCTTGCTGCAGCATTGATCATCGCATTCTCAAGTATTGCGATGGCAATCACATACAGTGCATTATCCGCGCACAATAAGCACATCGGAATACCAGGAGTGAATAATCGAATATCAGAAGTAGCAATTCTCATATGTCCAATAGCCGCTTTTGCATTGATATTGGTTGCAATTCATGCGATATATCAATTACGTTCATCATCACCGTCTACTGCATCAAGTAACGCATCTACTGAAACTGCATTTGGCATAATCGAAACCCAAATGGAAGTCTAATAGTTGCACTTATATAAGCATTGTCATTACAATTGACAATTTATCCATTATTTGATATACTCAGTCTCATATAAGAGGAATATCGGACATGAAACACGTCAATCATCTAAATGAAGGAGCAATATCAGCAATAGCGATTTCGTCAGTTATTGCTGTAATAATGCTCATAATTATTGCAGCGATAATATATCGCCGCATTCGTGTTACACGATCACCATTGATCATCGCAAGCGATACAGCTAACAGTACTTCAGCACCTTTGCCTGCAGCAAAATCAGAACAAGATAATATCTCAGCGCATACTCCTTCTCAAAGAACACAAACACCAATGAAAAATACTCCGACAGTGGACAATTCACCACGTGTTCAATTTGCTTCAGATTCTGAATTAGCAAGTGTCCATAGTTTTGAACCAAGTGATTCAGTAAGAGCGGATGGTCAACAAAAGAGATTTAATCCCACTCCTAAAATCAGAGGACATGATGAACCAAATACTTCGCGAGATGCAGCAACCAAACAAGCATATGCTAAGAAAAAACCTAGACAAAATAAGCCACAGAGATCACCTGCTGTTACAGAAACTGCACCACCAACCGCAACAGCACGACCTATCACACAAGCGTCAGCATTAACATCACAATCATCTTGCTTGAATCCGAATCTAGACAAAGCTGTAATTCTGGTTGGAATGGGAGACGCATCCTCTGTAGGAGGTTTTGGAGGATTTAATGAGGAGGAATTTATGATGCAATTAAAACATCATGCAGTAAAATCAATGATAGATCTCAACACTGAAAGCTACAATGAAGGAAGAACACGATATTTGAAATTGACCATGACAGTTAATGCAAAGAGACAAGCAAGCACAGATCTTCCACGGGGATTACATAGAGATTTTGCTCCTGGTACTGAGCACAACAATGAGTTCTCGCACGCGCAATACCATGAGAAATATATCAAGTATGAGAGTGGTAATAGAGCCATATTTCTCATGAGATTTATAGCAATGTCCGAAGAAATGCAAAATGCTAAACAGCAGCAGCGCTAATTCTCTCTTCTATCAGTGGTCTGAAGTGGCGAATCAACCCCTGAATTGGCCACGCCGCTGCATCTCCCAATGCACATATGGTATGACCTTCTATTCTCTTCGATATATCCCAAAGATGATCAATCTCCTCTATCGTTGCATCACCTTTGACCATTCTCTTCATCATTCTCCACATCCACGGCACCCCTTCGCGACAAGGCGTGCATTGCCCACATGATTCATGTTTGTAAAAATGAGTAATATTCTCAATCGCAGCAATCACATCTGTGGATTTATCCATCACGATCACCGCTCCAGTACCAAGACCAGATCCGACTGCTTTCAATGAATCAAAATCCATTGCTACATCATCACAGATCTCCTTTGGAATTAATGGCACTGAAGAACCACCAGGAATAACACATAGAAGATTATCCCATCCACCACGAACACCACCAGCATAAATCTCGATCAAATCCTTTAATTTTATACCCATCTCTTCTTCCACAACACAAGGCTTCTCAACATGCCCTGAAATACAAAACAATTTAGTGCCAGAGTTTTTCTCGGGACCAAACGCATCAAACCATTTAGAACCACGACGCAAGATCTCAGGAATTGAAGCAATTGTCTCAACATTATTTATGGTTGTCGGGCATCCATACAAACCACATGCGGCTGGAAAAGGTGGTTTCATACGAGGTTTTCCTGGTTTGCCTTCTAAAGATTCCAATAAAGCCGTCTCTTCACCACATATGTATGCACCTCCCCCCATATGCAAATATACTTCCAAATCATATCCAGAATCTAGTATATTTTTGCCAAAAAAACCCTTCTGATATGCCTCGTCAATTGCATTTTGCAATACTTTCGCTTCTGAATAAAACTCACCACGTATATAAATATAACACACGGTAGCACTGATTGCGTAAGATGCGTATAAAATACCTTCCAACAAACGATGAGGTTCACACAGAATTATCTCTCGATCTTTACAGGTTCCTGGTTCGGATTCATCTGCATTTATAACCAGATATCTAGGCTGATCTGCTTTAACCTCGGGCATGAAGCTCAATTTCATTCCAGCAGAAAAACCAGCACCACCACGACCCCTCAAGCCAGAGTTCTTGATATCATCTACTATCTTTTTCTTATCCTCTGACAACCATTTCTTAGCTTCTTTCCATATATCCAATTCTATTGAGGAATCTATATCTACATCTGCAATAGCACTTGGATTGAAGAATTTTGTCCTTATGTTTGGGAACATCAAATCAGATTCAGATAGTGACATATCCATACAGAAAAATAAGATTATATCTTTGAGAAATCTTTGTGTATAGATCGCACATGACTTGACAACTACTATATCAATGCATGTATAACATAATGGAACTGAAGTTGTTTATACGCAGAAGAACGTAATTATATCATTATCTAGTGCATTGGCACTTGTTGTGCTGATAATAATTCTGATGGCTCTAATATACAAGAAACGAGAGAAAGCATTAAATGTGTCTCCAAAAGATGGGATATCAGAAGATACATCACCAACGCAGAAACAGAAGTTACAATATCCAAATGCAGGAGAGATTATATGGAAAGATGATAATTCGCCAATGAAAGACAAGGACGGAAATGTAATAAAGTTCCTGGGTACGTTGCATCATGACAATACACCACATGATACTCTCGTCTCAGGCACTCAGAAACACACAAAATTGGGATCTAATCCTGCAAGACATTTTCCTTCAATGCAGAAAAATAGAGACAATATTGGTATAAATTGCAACTATTCTATAACAACAATATCAGATCACAATGGAAAAGATGCAACGCTGTGTCTAATGTATTCCCCGTTTGGATTTCCCCGGATTGCATGTTCTGAAGCATCATTTCCAATATACGATAATCATGATCCTCAGCAACTTCACATTAGAACGATCAGATCAAGTAGAAGGCCTGTATTGGGGCTGCAAGATAGAGATGGAAGGCGTGAGATTAGAGATCGTCTCAAAGACGAATATGGATATCTGACAAGTCCTCCAACTCGTATCAGTACGAGAGATATGATGAAAATTGCACAAGCAGAAGGAATGACAACACGTCTCGATTCAAAACACATATTGCAACCACTTGATAATGATGAGCAAATCTCAAGGCAGAAATGGAATGCTCTTGCGGTTGATCTTGCGAATGGATTCAATGAAAGCATGCACACAAGCACCGATGATCAATTAGATTGCTGCGTTCTAAACCGAATGACACCATCAACGCCTAACCTACTATAACATATAAAGCTTGATAATGTGCAGCAACTCAGCACCCTTGTTTCATCTGAAAGCACCACTTCACAATTTCCATCTCTTCTTCTCTCTGGCTAGTAGTATTATATTGCTCTTGTGGCGATATATTATTATCATAGATAGTACCAGTGCTGCACATGCAACACTGGTATGAATAAACGCAAAACCACCAATCCCAACAAATACAGAAGCGCAGATGCTGGCAACAGAAGCATATCTAAACATAAAAAATACAATCAACCATACAGAAAGCGCAGCACCAGCAAACAATGGATTCACTCCGATCAAAGCACCTAACATGGTTGCTACGCCTTTCCCACCCTTGAATCGCAATGTGAATGGGAATATATGACCCAGTACTGAGAATACCATCATTAAAGCTTCATAAAATTTTGAATGTCCATTTGACAATAAGACTGGCAACAATCCTTTTAATATATCAAAGATCAAAGTGATAACACCAAGTAATCTGCCTCCAGAGCGCATGACATTGGTAGCTCCTATATTTTGAGATCCTACTCTCCTCGGATCTTGTGCACCACATATCTTTGATATAACAACACCAGAAGGTATTGATCCCAAAATATAAGCAATGACAATCAACCATAAGAGATCAATCATCTGAGTATTTTTCGAATATAATACTACAATTTGTCCCACCAAATCCAAAAGAATTGGATAACACACAATTCATGCCATCAATCTTCTGAGAATCATGCGGAACAAGATTCATTCCAGCTGCTTCTTCTATTGGATTATCCAAATTAAGCGTAGGTGGCGCTATATTATCTCGAATTGACAATAATGCAAATGCTGATTCTATGCTACCAGCAGCACCTAAGGTGTGCCCTATTGATGATTTATTCGCAGAGATAGGAAGATTATATGCATAATCTCCAAGCGCACCTTTAATGGCAATTAATTCCAACTTGTCTCCTATGGGAGTCGAAGTGCTATGTGCGTTAATATGATCAATATCATATGGCCCAATTCCAGACATTGACATAGCTTGCTTCATAGCTCTAATTTGCCCTCTACATTCTGGATCTGGCGCTGCAACACCGTGCGCATCACACGTCAGTCCATATCCTGTGATCTTTCCATAAATATTTGCACCTCTGCGCTTTGCATGTTCTAACTTCTCAATTACCATGACTCCAGATCCATCCGCCATCACAAAACCATCTTGATCTTTATCCCATGGCCTGGATGCCTTTTCTGGGCAATCAGAAAATTTGCGAGACAATGCCTTCATGCTATTGAATCCGATATGTGCAGTAGGGCAATTTGTGGATTCAGCACCACCAACTAACATTAGATCAGCTTCTCCAGATCTGATCATTCGCACACCATCAACAATGGCTTGTGCACCTGTGGCACAAGCAGCAACCGGAGCGGTATTGGGACCTCTAAAAGAATGCTTAATTGCAACATTACCCGGAAGGAGATTAATAAGACAAGAAGGAATGAAAAAGGGACTCAATCTATGCTCTACACGACCAAAATCACGTACACTTCGAAACCAATCAATGGAGCCAGAGCCCACAGCAACCAAACCACCGATTCCTGATCCTATACATACTCCACATCTTTCCAATTCTAGATCACATTCCCCAAGTTTTGCATCTGCAAATGCTAAATCAGAAGCAACAGTACCGTATTGCATAAACACGTCCATCCTGCGCATCTCAGCAGGAGATAAGAAATCTTTAGTTGCAAAACCATTGGCATATGAAGAATATATGCATGAGCCGAAAACCTTATCATGCAAATACTGATCTTCCACCTCATTTCCATTCTCATCTTGTACTGTCATGGAGCATGAGCGATCTTTATATGAAACAACACCAGATCTACCAGCGCAGAGATTGTCCCATGGAGCACAAGAACCATACTCACCACCACCAGATCCCACTCCAAGTGGAGTAACCAGTCCAATACCGGTGACAACTATCTCGTCACTTTGACTCACTCAGAACCTTCATTCTTGGATTTTATCAAGGCACACAAACATGACATTTTAACTATTGATTGCGCCTCCTCATCAGAAACAGTAACATCAAATTCTTCTTCAACAGCCATAACGAGCTCCACTGAAGTCAAGCTATCAGATCCTAGATCTTTCTGCAATTCAGCAGACATCATAGGAATTGGAACATCCCCAACACCTTTGCAAGCACACTGCATAAGATTCCCATCTTCACTCTTCATGAAACAATCCGGATTATCCTGTGCAATTGACTTCAGAGATAGGTGCTCCTCAAGCATACCAAGAATCGGCTCCACTAACTGAATGTAATCTTTTTCAGAAATTTCTGGCATATCGGAATACTAATAATAAGTCTCATTTTACAATGATATATGATCTGAGTCAAGATTCAAAAAGGAGATACTATATCTAATATCTGATCTCCGTATCTAGGCTGCTGCACATCAGAGATTTGTCCATTACCACCATAATCTATTCTTAATTCCGCGATTTTATTCGAATCAATCTGTCTGTCATTAGTGATATCTCTAGGATCTACAATACCAGTAATAAAAATCTGCCTCTTCTCGTAATTCACTCTGACTTCCTGAGTGCCATAAATCACTAAATATCCATTAGGTAGCACTTTCTTCACTAATGCTGCAACACTAGCACTAACAACTTCACTACGATTCACACTACCTGTACCTGTATTCTGCATATTACCCTTTAATTCAAGCATATTGTCTGGTTTTTTTCCTTGAGATGCTTGTGTAAAGATTTTATCTTTAATGCCAAACAACTTAGGTATCGACAAGCCATGCTTTGAATCTCTACCTCTTGTGCTCTTGTTTTTCAGTACTGCGCTATCTGAAAATCTTATATTTACCTTCAGAATGTCTCCATTATGATATGATTCGAAACTTGAGAATGGCACTCTACCATCAAATCTCATGAATGACCCCGACATCCGAACCACCGGATTGCGATATCCGGAATAAACCTTCTCATGCACAACTAATCTAGTAAGTTTGGGCTTGGAACCAAGATTTGTCACTCTATTCACCATACCACACCCGCATAACATCATGCATAGCAATGCATGCGAAATTGGCACTTTTATCATATCAATTGATATTACTCGATATCATATTCTCATCAACGCAACTAACATTCACAAGAGGTAATGAATCATCAATAGGAGCCGTAAGTGCGATCCTGAGCACATCATCTGCATGATCAACTGGAAATATCTGCAGTCCTTTTATCACTTCTTGTGGCATCTCTGCAAGATCTTTCTTATTGTCCTTGGGAATTATCACTAACTTAATACCACCACGAAGTGCTGCAAGGCATTTTTCTCTCAATCCACCTATTGGCAGTACATTTCCACGCAGTGAGATCTCACCAGTCATTGCAATGTCTCTTCTTACTGGGCGATTTGACATTGTAGAAACAATCACAGTGAACATCGCAACACCTGCAGAGGGGCCGTCTTTTGGAATTGCACCTTCTGGTACATGCACGTGAATATCATATTCCTTATTCGAATTCTTCGGTATGTTAAGCATATCAAAGCGTGAACATGCAAAACTGAATGCAGCTTGAACTGATTCTTTCATTACATCTCCCAGATGACCTGTATATTTAATCTTGCCTTCACCAGGGATTTTTACAGCCTCAATATTCAATAAATCACCACCCGCTTCACTCCAAGCAAGACCATTGACCATCCCAATGCGATCTTTTGGATCTACTATTCCATACGCACATTTCTCCGGCCCTATATATTTCATCAAATTGTTGGCCGTCACAGATATTGAATCAATCTTATCATTCATCATGATAGATTTAATTGATTTGCGCGATATCTTTTCAATTTCTCTTTGCAGATTACGCACACCTGATTCCCTGGTGTATCTACGTATCATTTTTAATATAGCAGCATTGGAAAATTTGATCTCTCCTTTCTCAAGACCATTTTTCTTCATTTGCTTAGGAATAATATATCTCTTTGCAATTTCCAATTTCTCATTTTCTGTATATCCAGAAACATGGATTATCTCCATTCTGTCCATTAATGGCAAAGGTATTCCATTAATGGAATTGGCTGTACATACGAACATTACATTAGAAACATCAAATTCCACTTCTAGATAATGATCTACAAATTTACTATTCTGAATCGGATCCAACACTTCCAATAATGCATCCGCAGGATTTCCACGATTATCGCTACCAATCTTATCAACTTCGTCCAACAGTATCACAGGATTACTCACTCCTGCGCGCTTGAGACTAGCAATGATTTTCCCTGGCATTGATCCAACATAAGTCCTTCTATGTCCTCGTATCTCTGCTTCATCGCGCACTCCTGCCATCGACACCACTACAAACTTAGTTCCCATAGCCATTGCAATGGATTCCACAAATGACGTCTTACCCACTCCAGGAGGACCAACAAAGCATAATCTCGTTCCTTGTGGTCTCTTGATTCTTCTTTGTACTGCAAGATATTCTACAACGCGCTCTTTGAGTTTTTCCATTCCATAATGATTCTCATTTAAAATGCCTTCAGCATCAGCAATATCTATCTCAGATTCTGAAAACTTTCTCCATGGCAAATCTAACAGCCATTCTAAATAACAACGCACTACCGTTGCTTCTGCAGACATGGCTTGCATCGATCTCAATTTTCTTATCTCTGAATTAAATCTATCTCTCGTTTCTTGTGAGAATTTCATGCTCTCGGATTTTCGCATCAAATCATCAATCTCATTTAATTCAGCACCATTAGAGGATTTCAACTCATCAATAGCAGTAATTCTCTGTTTTAAATAAAACTCCCTTTGCTCTTTCTGGATTTTGTCTTGCATCTTTTGATGAATCTTCTGATCAAAATCATTGAATTGAATCTCTCTCGCTAGAAATTCTTGAGTGAGTGACATTTTCCCCTTAAGATCCCTTGTTTCGAGAATCTTCTGCTTTTCACACGATGAGATATCCAAGAATGATGCAATGGAATACACTAACTTGTGCGATTCATTCTCATATCTCTGTAGAGAAGCTGTCAATTCAGGTGGCAATTTACCCTGTGATGCAATATATGAATTAGATTCTCTGAGTAATAATCTCGAAAGATGACGGACTTCAACATTGTCTTCATCTTCTTCTGGAATAACAGACATCTTCGCACTGATATAATCATCATCGAAAATATATTTCTTGATTCTCACAACATGAACACCAGTCACAAGAACACGACATACGCCACTAGACAATGGAATAACGCTCTGTACTTTACACAAAACCGCTACAGGATGAAGCTCTGATGCCATCGTCGGATAATCATCCCTTAGCTCTGCCTTTTGCAAGGCCACTATAATCATATCCTCGTACTCTTCTCTTGCGCTCTCATCTGTCACTTTATTCACAGCTTGCAGAGATTTGGATCTGCCTACACAAATCGGTAACGCATTGTGTGGCAACACAACCACATCATTAACTGGCAATACAGGCACAACCTGTGTATCACTCAAAAATCTTAGCAAATTAGCCACATGAAATCATAAACTGGTGCATTGTACCAACGCGACAATATAATTCAATGTTGCATGGATTTCAGATAATCCGCAGAGAGCCTCATTTCCTTCTTTTCTTTCCCAGATACCTCATCTGGAAGATCAAACATCAAATCAGAAAGCATATTTTCAACAATAGAACGCAAACCACGTGCACCTGTTTTCATACTATGCGCCTCCACAGCAATTTTACTTGTGAGTTCATTCTCAAATATCAGATCAACATTATCCATTTCCAGCAATGCCTTGTATTGAGACAACAAAGCATTTTTTGGTTCTTTTAATATTTTCTCCAGATCATTAATCGTAAGAACATCTAAAACTACAATTGAAGGCAGCCTCCCTATTAATTCAGGTATCATACCAAATCTCACCAAATCATCCGGCTGTACCTCTTTCACCTTGGAGTAATCATATTCCTTCTTATTATTCACTTCAGAACCAAAACCCATATTGGATCCCTTTTTTGTTCTATCTGCCACTATCTTGGATAGACCCTCAAACGAGCCTCCGCATATGAACAAGATATTTCTAGTATCAATTGTGACATGATCTTGCTGCGCACCTTTTTTATTTGATTGCACTGGCACTCTGATTTTTGCACCTTCGATCATTTTTAATAATGCTTGTTGCACACCTTCGCCAGAAACATCTCGAGTAATAGATGGACCATCTGATTTGCGCGCGATTTTGTCAACTTCATCTATATAAATTATTCCCTGCTCTGCTTTATTAACATCAAAATCAGCATCCTGCAACAAGCGCAATAGCATATTTTCCGCATCTTCACCTACATAACCTGCTTCAGTAATGGACGTTGCATCAGCAATAGCAAAGGGAAATCCAGAATATTCCGCCACCAAAGATGCTATAAGAGTCTTACCAGAACCGGTATCTCCAATGATCACCACATTGGATTTGTCAATTTTAATGTCACTAGAACTAGACAATATAATCCTCTTATGATGATTATATATCGCAGTAGCAATCTTGCGTTTTGCATTCTCCTGTGACACAACGTATTCATCCAAATATGCCTTAATTTTTGATGGCTTGTATTTTCCTATGATATTTGCACTCATATCTACAATAACATCTTTATTGTTCTCATCAGATTCAGAATTGTTAATTATTCCACTGCATAGTTTTATGCATTCATCGCATATATAAGCACTGTTCACTCCAGAAACTAAATTCTTCACATCATCCTTCGATTTCGAACAAAATGAGCAGGATTGATTCACCAATTCATTCATTACTTGTCGCTTCCCTAGTGGAGACAACTTTGTCAATCATGCCGTATTTTTGCGCTTCCTCAGCGCTCATGAAATTGTCTCTATCCACATCCTTTTCGATTTAGATAATTTCTGTCCAGAGTGATGTGCAAGTATATTATTCAAATTCTTCTTCATTCCCATAATCTCTCTTGCATGAATCTCAATATCACTCGCTTGACCTCGGAAACCACCCAAAGGCTGATGTATCATCACGCGAGAGTTTGTCAATGCATATCTCTTGCCGCTCGCTCCGCTACACAACAACAAAGCACCCATAGACGCAGCTTGTCCCATACAAACTGTTGACACATCTGGCTTTATATATCTCATAGTATCATATATTGCCATACCAGCTGTTACAGAACCCCCGGGAGAATTTATGTACAGCGATATATCTTTCTTTGGATCTGATGATTCAAGAAATAATAGTTGAGCAACTATAACATTTGCCGAATGATCACATACCTCTCCGCCAAGAAACACAATGCGATCCTTCAATAATCGGGAATAAATATCGTAAGAACGCTCATAGCGACCTTCTTGTTCCACAACCATTGGCACCAAAGTAGACTGTATGGACATAAAAACCTAAAGAATAGACATTATCTTAAATTATTGTGAAGATTTTGCAACTTCTTCTATTAGATCTTCACATGAAATCTTTCTCTCCTCAGAAATCCGCTCCACAATATGATTCACAAAAGCACTCTCCATCATTTGCATCTGTATCTCAGTAAAAATATTAGGATATTCTCTAGCAATATCCTCTAACGATTTAGAGTAACCACATAATTCAAGAGCTCTCGTGGCAATCTGCTCCTGAGTAGGATTCAAGTTGTGCTTAGTCGTATAATCCAACATCATAAGTCCAGATCTCACTCTCTTCGAGGCCATGCTTTCAACTTCATCAGGATTTGTACCAGAATTTGCCAACACTTTCTTCTCTACCTCTAGAGCAGAAATGGGTACATCAAACTCCGATAATGAATCCAAATGATCGAATACACTCTTTCTATACAAAGCATTCTTCTTCTGTTCAACATCTGATTCCAGAAAATTCCTTACTTTTCTATCAAATTCTTCTTCTGTCGTATTCATCTTATCAAGCATCTGCTGCTTATCATGCGCTGAACAAGTACATGATAGCCCTCTTATTGCTACATCAAATACCGCATCTCTACCTGCTAAATTCTTAGCATGATAATCATCAGGAAATCTCACACTCAAGCTTTTTTCATCACCTACTTGCAAACCCAAAAGTTGATCATCAAAATCCTTAATCAACTTCCCACTTCCTATCACAATCTTGAAATCCTTCGCACTACCACCTTTAAATTTCTTCTTCACGATTTTCCCACTTGGCATTGTCTGCTGTATGCTACCTTCAAAATCCATCACGATCTCATCTCCCATTTCTGCAACATGATCAGTATCTGCGGTTTCAAAATACTTAAATTCTTGCACATACTCGGATATCTTTTTCTCTACATCTTCATCTGTTATTGTCGTTTGTATTTTTTGTAGATTCAGATTCGAGATATCTAACTCAGGAATTTCTGGCTTTGCATCAAATTCAACCCTATATATCAACTCTTTCCCTTTAGAATAAGATATAACATGCAATTGTGGCTCACCAAATAATTCTATATCTTTTTCCTTAAGAAACTCTGAAGTTGCTTCTCTGAACAATTTACTTATGGCATCAGTTTCAATTGACTTGTGGTGTTGTTTTATTGCATCAATCGATGCTTCTCCTTTTCTATAACCAGGCACCACTGCTAAGTGCTTCACAGATTCAACTTCGCTATCAATAAATTCCTGCACATAGTCTGCATGCACAGACAATTCATATTTATAATGCAATCCCTCTTCCTGAAGTACACGAACATCAACTCTATCCATCATATCACCAACTTAAAATACGGGCGGAGGGACTCGAACCCCCAAAGGCTATTAACCCACTAGGACCTAAACCTAGCGCGTCTACCATTCCGCCACGCCCGCATATTCCAAAGCAATGTAAGGGTACCAACAAATCTAACCTCGGTAAAGCAGCTATGCCACAGTAACAGGAGCTATACCTTGATCAGCTTTATGAGATCCTATGTGCGTAGATTGAGGTTTACTTCCTTTTGCACAACCAGCCCCACCTGCAACGCTACCAATAGAGCCAGATATAGAATCAACAGCAGATGATCTTGCATCAACAGAAGATCTAACATGATACTCTCTATCTTGTAATGTGCTCTTCGCATCTTTTGCGTTCATTGCTCTATTATGCGCAACATTATCCGGAAATATCATTAAATCAGTACTAGCATAAGCTGCGACTTCATGTGCATCTGATTTTCGAGATCTATGCTCATGGAACTGAAATTCCTTACTTGTCAAATCTGTTACATGATCATGCAATGCTAATTGAGACTGAGCCGCTGCAGGAATATTGTTATCCCCATCTCTTCTCGATCCTGTATGATTGCGATCATTTCTCCATTTTCCAATTCTACTCCTACACACAGGAATAGAGTTCTCTTCTATCCACAGATCACCTCGCTTCACACTTACAACCTTAGTGCCTTGTTGTGCATCTTGGGATTTTGTCTTAATCTCTGTTTTAACTTTTGTAATGCCATTCTTCCCGCTAACATTAGGATTTATATTTGTGTGTATCCACATACCCTGTTCAGCATTGTATTGCGCTCCTAAATCTATCGCAGTAGATTTCTCGTTACCAACTGATGCATTCTTGTTTCCAGAAATGACATGAGATTTATCCACACGTCTATCCATTGCAACACTACTCTTCATCCCCGAAGTTTGCATCTCAACAACATTCGCAGGAAAAGGAACAATTCTCAGCACTTGTGCTTCTACGAAATCGTCACCTCTTATAACATCAACAATACCCCTTCTACTACTAAATCCCTTGCTTTCAACTACAGCGGTTTCTTTCTTACCAAGCATCATAGTGAATGTGGTGGTTTTTTTGGTGTCATTTTGAATCCTGAGCATTCCATCCTCAAAACTAGGCTCTTGTGCTCCAATTTCTAATTTTCCATTATTAATCTTTACACTATAAGCATTAGATGGCATAGAAATCCATGTACCATCTGGATTCTTTACATCAACAGACATTGTCTTGTGATCAAATCTGAAAGTATTCTGATATTGATCATCGTATATAGGATTTCTGTGTCCTTTTCCTTTAAATCCTATACATCTATCTTCGCTTTTTATCACAGCGCTAGAAGATTTTTCTACTCTTATATTAACCTTTCCAGTTATACGACTATTATCTAACCACACTTTTTCAACTAACATCTCCCCATTACTCGCTGTATAAGTTATAATCTGGGATTTATGCAAATCAAACGAATTCATTTTTTTTACATCCGTAACGTTGATTTCAGTTATGTGCTCTGGTCCTCTAGAGATGTTTGATTGATAACACGTACTTCCACTGCCATCTCTAGTAAAAATTCCACGCTCTGATGCATAGTTCTTTGAAACGATTTCATTACGCGTTCCTTGAGTAATTCCTTCGAATCTCCCCTTAACAATCGTGAACACTTGACCAGTGTCTTGATTCATTAAAGTTCTAGTGCGCCCTTCTGTATGCAATACAACTAAGTCTTTTCTATCGAGCTTGCGCACTGAACCATCTATATCTCTAAATTTCAATACATTTCTTAATTTACCTGATGAAGATTTTGTACCTAGTGATTCAAGTGACACTTTTGCTTCGTCATGATTGTCAAGCATTATAGGGGAGCATGATACATTTTCATTTTGATCGACTCTCTGCTCAACACCGATGATATTTGATTTAACTCCAAGGAATGGAGTAGGTATTGTCATAATGTTATGCTGTCTGCTTAATGCAGCAAGTTCATTTATACTTCTAACAGAACGACCAAGTCTGTCTTCGATACTAGATTCTGTGCGTGATATCTCTTCGAGTTCCTGCTGCGTGGGCGCATATGAATGCATTACCATATACTCTTCTGTTGCAACATTAGGAGCATTGATTGAATCTTCGCTCATATCATTATTGCGTAACTTAGCATACTCAGCACTATCTCTACTATTCACAAATGCATAACCCTCTTCACTAACGCTAGTGCGTCGCAAAGTATCATATCGCTCTCGTTGCGACATGACGTAACTTGGGTCATGTGCATTTGCTTCTGCACTTATTGAATCAGAAGATACACTGTCATCATCACTAGATTTCGCAGGAATATCTGCACCATGCAAGAAGTCATCTTGCACTGATGCATCGGGATTCAATTCTGGAACTTCATCTTTTAGCATGGGCTCACTGAGCTCAAATCCATCTCTTTTAACATCTATACTTTTTGTGGATCGATTCTGTACACTACTTACTCCTCTATTAATTGCTCTTCCAATTCCTGCAGTCAATCTGGAGACACCATTAGATACTGCAGCAGCAGCATCTCCGGCTAACAATACAGGTAAGCTATTTGTCATCTTCTGCTTGAAATTCACACTAGTTCTATGTGCAACGCTCTCAGTGGTCATTTCAGGCGGTACATTTTGCATTGATTGATGATCATCCAAACTTGATTGATCAAGTTTACTTGATCCTTCAACACTAGTCGCATAGCGGCTACGTAAATTCCCGCTAAAACTTGGTACAGATTCATATATAGATTCATCAGTTTCTGCTGCAACAAGATCATCTGATGGCTGTTGTGCCTCAGCATATAAATCATCTTCATTCTGAGTACCAGATGCTAAAAAAACATCATCTATTGATGGTGCTTCACTCTCATCTCTCTGTGGCTCTGGATCTGATTCTTGCACTGCTATTGTACTCGATCGATCTTGAGCGGCGCTTTCTATATTATTTGATGCAATGTCTCCCTGAATCTCTTGCGAAAGATCATTCATGCCACTAATTATATCATCAAAGCCCCAATCTTCTGTCTGCGCGTTCTTAACGTACTGTGCATCAGGAGATAAGTGATCACTCTCTGGATCCGATGGAATATTTCTAGAAGCGATATGCACTGCATCTTGTGATTTCGATGTACTCTGATCAGTTAAATCAGATGTCAAATCTTCAGGTGGTAGCGGAAGATCATTTGGATCAAATTGCTCATTTGTAATTTCAGGTAAAGGAGGTGGTGGATTTAATGGTATATTTGAAATTGCTGTTGGATCAAAGTACATTGATTCTTCTGCCGAGTCCGACGATTTTGCAATCATTTCTTCACTATGCAAGTTTGATGTAGGTGATTCAGTAACTGCTCGTGGCGTAGCATACATTTCTCCTGTAGATGGTTGAACAGAGCCTGATTCTTGTATGAAATCCGATCTCGCTTCCACCCACTCCTCTGCATTGTCTTGATAGCTCTCCATCAATTCCAACATACCTGCATTGCCTTGAAAGCGCTTCACATCTTCCATCATGATTTGCTCAGCTGATTTGTCTCCTACATCATTCGTGTGCACTTCTCCTGGTTCAATGAGAGCAACGGTATCATCAGATCTTGCTCTTGATTTACCAAAGGGAAATTCAGGTAACACTGCTTTGACTCTACTTTTGGCTATGTCAAATACATCATTCAATCCAGCCATCACAACCTCAATCAATTCATAAAAGAATTATATTATGTATATTGTAATATCTTATTAAGGCGTATTGACTTGAACTCCTATTTATTTTTGATACAATTCATGCTTACATTAAGTGCATAATGAAACGACAATCTAAAAGTAATGGCAGAGGAGCAGCAAGAGACTTCACTCCAAAACCAGCAGCAAAAAACAAAGAAGGCATGATATGGGGACATGGAATTGTCCTTGAGGTGCTGCGTAATGCACAATTTCGTGTCAAACTAGACAGAATTAAAAAAGAGAATGATGAAGTTGTCATTTTTGATAGAGATATCACAATCTTAGGTATTGCCTGTGGCAAAATGCACAAACGCAACAAAATCAAGATCATTAAAGGTGATAGTGTAGACATGGAAATCAGCAAGCATGATATGACAAAAGGAAGAATCACGAGAAGACATAAAGAATAATGTCGCAAAGATTGATACTTGGCTCCTCTTCACCAAGGAGATTGGAGATATTACGCATGGTAGGAATAGAGCCAGATGATATTGCATCGCCAGATATCGATGAAACTCCACTGAAATCAGAGTTACCAAAAAATTATGCTTATAGAATGGCATTTGAGAAAGCTGAAAAGCTGAGTGCTCAATACGATAGTTGTACAATTCTAACAGCAGACACAGTCACTTCTTGTGGAAGAAGGATATTACCCAAGGCTCTCACTGAACAAGACGAAAGATATTGTCTTAATCTTTTGTCGGGCAGAAGACATAAAGTATATACAGGGTTTTGTGTCGTAACTCCAGATAAAGCATATAGAACAAAAGTCGTGACAACGATAGTAAAATTCAAACATTTATCTACAGAAGAGATCAGATGGTTTATTAAGCATGGAGATTGGTATGGAACCGCAGGCGGATGTACTCTACAAGGCAAAGCAGCAAGATTCATTAAATGGATCAGCGGATCACATCATTCTGTAGTGGGATTGCCAATATATGAAGTAGTGCATGCACTCAGAAGCACTGGTTTCAAGGTATGACTTTTTTTAAAGTATCATTCACCAACGCATCAATCTCATATATATGCTCAATTCTTTCAGGAAAAACATCGTGAATATAATAACTTTGTTCACGTAGCATTTCAGATAGATTTTGAAGAGATTTTTTTGCCAACTGATACATGAAATATTTCTTTGATCTATTCTTAAGAATCATAGCATCGAGCATGTTGATGATTTTGCAATGAGCATTCATCTTTAGTATATCCTGAATCAAAAAGAATGATGATCTCACATGAAGATTCATCAACTCATCAAATTGAGTGCAATTAGTACATAAAAACTGTGATTCATAAAAAACAGACGCACAATTCACAAACAATGATGGAGGTGCAATCTCATTCAATATTGATTGATATGATGTTTTATCACTCAAATTATACTTAAGAGAAATAAATTTACATCCCAACTCCGCTATAATGCATTCCAAGTGAGCAATTGAAGATTCATAATGATGTATCGCAATATCATACCCCAATTCTGCCAATCGCACAACAAATCTCGATCCTATCTTGCCACTGGCGCCTAACACCAGAGCGGATTTCATGTACTATTGAGATAATCTTGATTTATCTGAACGTATTGCTCAGAAAGATCGCATGTCCATACAGTAGCTGATGCATCACCATAACCTACATCAACAGAGATGCTTATCTCATCATTTTCATTCATATATTGATATATCTCATTTTTATTATCACTCAGTGACATACAATCTCGCTTCATCATACTGAATTGCCCCACATTAATTGATACCTCACTTATTTCTTCTTGTGATTTACCAATTGCAGCAAGTGCTCTTCCGCAGAAATTTGGATCAGCCCCACCAATTGCAGTCTTGACTAATGGGGAATTCGCAATTGACATGCCGATCTTGCGCGCAGATGAAACAGATTTCGCTCCACTGACCTTGATTTCAATCAATTTAGTAATGCCTTCTCCATCTTTGACAATAGATAATGCCATATCCTTCATAAGACATAAAATTGCATACTTGAAATCTTCGAGTTCCTGAGCATCAACATTTTCAATTCGATCATGCTCAGCTTTCCCCGTAGCACACAACAACACCGTATCATTTGTAGAGCAATCAGAATCCACTGTAATACTATTGAAAGTTTCTTCTGTATATTTAGATAAAATTTCTTGTAATACATGCGATGATATGTTCGCATCGGTGAAAATAAATCCCAGCATCGTTGCCATATTGGGTGCAATCATACCAGAACCCTTGCATATTCCATTAATTCGCACGTCAACTCCACTAATTTTCGTGGATATAGTATGAAGTTTCGGATATGTATCAGTTGTGCGTATGCTTTCTGCAGCATTATGCCAGGTGCTATTGAAATCTAGATTATCGAATCCATGAACAATTTTCTCGGTAGGAAATGGTTCACCAATAAGACCTGTGGCACAAAAATATACCTCGTGCCTCTCACAAGAGAACATCTCAGAGCATTTACCAGTTAATATCTCAACGGCATCTGATCCAGATTTGCCATTGTAAGTATTAGCATTCCCAGAAACAACAATCAAACATTTAATCAGTTCATTTTCTATAATACTGCGATTCCAATTCACAGTATGACTCACACATGCAGATCTCGTAAATACACCAGCTACGTCTGCTCCATTCATAAAATCACAGACCAACGTATCTAGTTTATTCTTTTTTACTCCAGAATGAGAGGAGGCAACTCTAATGCCCCGGATCTCAGGCAATTGAACAAATTCTGTAGGAGTAAATAGAGACATATCAACAAAGTTACATTGATTATAGTATCACTATTTACATTACATCTCCATAAGACAAAAATTCTTATGTTGCTATAATTTTCCTAATCCACCAGCAATTGCGACACTAAGAGCAGCAGCCAATACAGTCACACAGATCAACGTTAAAGGAACTTTGTATTGATGTACCTTGCTCTTACTCACTCCAGTACCAGGAGCGCCAGGATTATCTGTCGTATCATGATCAAGAGCACGCTTCTCGAATACATTCTCTTCACACTCGTCTGAGTAATAATTACACAAAGCAGACAATACTCTTGCACTATATGATGATACTGACCCACGCCCTTTCATCGCTTCCGACATATTCAATATAAAACGAGTACCGTGCTGTTTACAAGACTTAGTGTCATTCAATGAAAGTCCATTCAGACACAACTGCGACGATCTATCTGTTTCAACACTGAGTTTTTGTATACCAAAGTATATAGATCTCAACGATTCATTATCTAAATATCCATCTATCTCGTCCAAGGCATTCGTAGTATGACCTCTCACATTTGGCAAGATAGACTTACATTTCTCCAAAACATCAGCGTATTTATTACGAAGTGCAATAATTGATAATATTGATGCTTTAACCGCATTTTGCTTGCTTTCTAACTTATGGATACTGGAACCGCACTGTGTTCCTCGAATAGCATCAAGTACGCACGGCATCAATTGCTTCTCCATAAGCGCCTTAACATCACTGCGATATGCGTGCACGAAACGAGCAGCACGCATCATATCTAGTTCTTTTGCAATACTATCACTCTGGATCTCAAGCACACGTTGAGATTCTGCGTCTAGAGTGTCTAGAGACTCAGGAATATCATTAGATTCAATGCCTAAATACTCTAGCATACGCCCTTTAACGTTATGCGACTTCCCTGCATTCATCAGAAACGACACACTATGCACACTATCATTGATTAATTGATCAATAAGAGCTACACGGAATTCCATTCTGGCCACATCAGAAGCAAATGCATCTTGCTGTGTACCATCATCTTTTGCGCTAAGATCCATGAGTTCATCCAAAACAGTGTCCACCAATGTAATGCGTTCAGATGATGCTGTATTAGTTTTTTCTCGTATATGATGCACTTCTTGTATTAATGCAGAAAGAGTACCCTCTTCATAGGAATCACACATCATCATGCGCTTCAATAGCACAATACTCCTGCCCACTTGACCATCTCTCTCTTTCTTAAGAAGATCATGTACCACATTGCGCATTCCTACATACACCGGAGATCCATCACTCTCCACTCTTATGCCTTTTTGCACAATTTGATTCATCAAAGCGCTTGTCTCTCCATTGTATTGTGGATCTTCGCGCTCCATCTCGACAAATGCTCTCAAAATTATTGATCTTGCTGCCTCAGATACTTTCGGATCTTTATCATCTAACATCTGAACAATGCATTGTAAATATTCATCACTATCTTCTGCCGCTTCTACTGCACGGCGCGCCACAACTCTACATGATATTGGATTACTCGATACTATTTTTGCTCGTACATCTTGTGTTTGCTCCAAGAAATACTTCAAAACTATCCCTGTTCTTTGTGATGCTCGCTCATCAAGCACATCTCTCTCTTCCCAAGCGGAATTCATAGCACTGGATACCAGTACATGCGTCATATCATCATGATCCGGGGTCGTTTTTAGAATGGACTCAAGCCACTTAATAGTCTTATACAACGAATCAGCAGTGGTGTACTCTTGTAAGAGGCGGCTCGTAATTACAAGCACAGCATTTGAGTTATTTAATCCTTTCAAGATATCCTCTACTGGTTTAATATCTTTAGCAGCATAATGCACACTGATGTCTGTTAAGGCCTCTACTGCACATGACGAGAAGCTGTCTCGTGTGCAATTTGATATCCCTATGAGACTTTGCAATGCTTGTTTTTGATCACCATCTTTGCCACTCAAAGCTCTTTCCTTTAAAAGGCTTACCACACCTTGACAATCCATTACCAGCGCGAATTTACTATCTAGTGATTTGAATTTCTCAGGATTCACAACATTAAGAAGAGCCGATGTCAGCTGCTCTGCAAGGCGCGAATCCTCATTAATGACTGTAGCTATGTTTGTATAATATTGAGGATTTAATGAATCATCGCTTTGTATGTCGCGCAACATGCGATCTACTGTTTCTTGAGTAAAGTTATGTACTATAGGAGAAACATCCTGTTGCTTTTTCTTCTTGCTTTTTTTTGATTTTGTTGATGCTGATTGAACAATGGTTTGTGTTTTCTCGGTTGCTTTGAATACTTCAGACTCTTGCATAATCAATATATCACCCACACCTGCTTGATGTTGTGAATTCACACCCAACTGATGAACTACGCTTCTTGCATAACTCGCGACGCTTGTATCGTCTAGGCGCGCCAGATCATTAAGAATACTTAGTATTTCCTCACGAAAACTCTCATCAGATCCAGATATCTTAGATGCATTATTCGCCTTCAACAATGCATCTACAAATGCATGATTTACGTCTGGGTTCTTTATTTGAGATTCATTCACAAGAATTGTATTCATTACATCTTGCGCAGATTTTTGAGATCCTGTTTCATGCGCAATCTTGCACAATAGACTAGCTGCTAGGAGTTGTACATTTTCACTACTGTCCGATGATTTTATGATGCTACACAAAACACGTCGAATATAACCAACTGCTGATTCTTGACCAACAAAATGCACACGCTCAACTATTGCTTCCGTGTCTATTTTTACTGTATGTTGCAGCGATAAAAATGAACGAATATGACTCAATGCAAGTTCTGCAAATTCTGATTCATCGCTTTGTGCAATGTTTAGCAATCTATACAAAGCGACTTGAGCGTTCTGATCAAGCTTATGATCTGACGCAAAACTTTGATCTACAATCTTTCCTAATCCATTTATTGCCGCCTTACGGACATGTGGCTTACATTTCGTACTAGCAACATCTTCATTCTGAGTGATGTCTATCATCTGCTCCAATAGTCTTTTTGACAGCTCGGTATCAGATTTGTATATTGTGCTTATCATTGCATCCAAAACTTCAGGCGATCCAGAATCAACAACCAACGATACAAGCTTTGAAATCATTTTCGTCGTAAACGCTTCATCAACTGTTCTTCGCGGAAACTGCACTAGCACATTAGTTAAAATGTCTTGCAAAGCATGCTTCTTATCAATCTTGCTCTCTTGCACACACAATCTCAATGCAATTGACTCGACCATTTCAGCATAGATCTGTGCATCATTTGTCTTACTGTGCACGTACTCGTCAGACAAAGGCACTAGATCCACAGAACCTTCTCCACATGCTGCTACCACTCTCAGTATGTAATCCTGCGCAACTTTAATATTTTTCTTACCATTGTTTCTCTTGTGTAATGCGAGTGTGTTCTTGGCGTTATCACTGGATAACTCATGACCAGAACGAGAGATTCCTTTACGAATCACACCTTTATTAGCAACAACCTCAATAGCATCTCGTATATACTGCTGTGCATTCATCTTGATCGCTCCAAGTTGCAACTGACTACCACTCAACAACTCTGCAGAAGACTCAATTGCAGTCCATTTCAATTCCACACTACTTCCTTCCATAATGTACCTCAAATTCTAAATTCATGCGTCATAATAATACATAGTAGATACGAATGCAAGGTTAAAATCCTTACGCATTCGCAATGCCTACAATTATGTTCCCCAATAACAATTTCCATCCGTCTATCAATGCAAAAAAGATCACTTTTAAAGGAAGTGATATCATGGGAGGAGGAAGCATCATCATCCCTAAAGACATCAATATAGAAGATACTGCTATATCTATCACCATGAAAGGCAAAAATATAATAAATCCAATAGTAAAACCTTTCTTCATTTCGCTTATCATAAACGCAGGCGTCAACACACTGTAGGGAGTGTCTTCTGGCTTGTCAATCTTCTTCTTAGAAATATCAACAAATAATTTTAATTCGCTCTTTCCGACTTGCTTTAGCATAAATTCATGAAACGGCATAGCCATTTTATCAATAGCATCTTCGGTTTTAATTTTCTTCTCAATATATGGCTTCATTCCTTCATGATATGCTTTATCAATCACTGTTGACATGGAAAAATACGTGGTAAATAGCGCCAATAATAACAAGACAATATTGGGAGGAGTTTGCTGAAGTCCAATCGCACTGCGCAATAATGAGAAAACTATAATTATCCTAGTAAAAGAAGTAGCCATAATCAAAAATGAAGGCACCAAACCAAGAACAATGGCAGGCAATATGAATTGCAAGACTTGTTCTCCGAGACTATCCGCAACGTTAATACTCGCAGCATGCGACGCTATTGGAGAAAGCCATAACAACAGACAAAATATCAACCACATATCTTATCAATCACGAAATCCTTATTCCCGCCCGTCATGATCAGGTATTTATTATCACGAAACTTCAAACACACTACCTTTCTCTTACCATCTATGAACTTAACACCCTCAATATGTATCTCACCACCTAAGACCTTATTGTTTGATCCATTCCCGAAGCGCTTAGCAAAGTACATCAGCGTGAATAACATCACGACAGCAGACAATGAGAAAATAATACTGTTCAGCATTGCAACACACATACCTCTGGTCGGACTCGAACCGACAAGTCCGCTAAGACAATAGATTTTGAGTCTACCGCGTCTACCAATTCCACCACAGAGGCACACAACACCACTACAGTCTATTTGATGTGATGTGTTGGGTCAATTACAAAATTGTACAATAAGAATTGCTCCGTCCTGCATCAGGTTGAAATGGAACTCTGGCTTGCTCTGCTGCAATTCCTGTCTGTGGATTGACGTATGCAGGAGGCGCATCAGCTCTATTCTCTCGGCGTTCACGCTCCGCTCTTATTCCTTCTAATTGCGCTTCATTGGCTTTTTTAAGAATTGCACCTTGCCGCTCTTTACTTAAATCACCACTTTCAATCTCTGGATCAGATTCTTTCAATCTCTGGATCAGATTCTTTCAATGTTTTGTGCATATGATCTCTGACACAATCATCATGTGATGGTGGTAATAAATGTAATAATAATCGTACACGAGCTATCCCCCTAGCAGCAAAGAGATCATGTTGTGTTGAATCCATACAAGATAATATTTATAACATAACCAATATATCATTATTAGTCATATATGTCCACTCAAATGGAATTGCAGCGCAAATCAATTGCATGTAACATCATGACATCTTTGATATAGATATGAGACTTATCACTATTTTTATCTTATGTGCATTGTACATTCCGACATTTGCTAGAGAACTCAGTATTCTGTCACATCAATCTACACAGGACGTGGCAAAGGTAATGTCACAGGGATTTTGGGATCATGTAGGGACACAAGAACCAGTGGTAAAAATTGATGAAGGAGCAGAACTCAAATTCTGTGCTCAAGGATATAATCAATCTCCAGCAATCTTACTTATAAATAAACCCAGCAGGCTATTAGAGTTATGCAAAGATAATAATGTTATCTTAAAAGAGATGCCATTGGGCAATAGAGCATTGGTATTGATCTCAAACAAAGATGAAAATGAATTCGATTTCTCGCTATACAACATAATAAGATCAATCTCACACGAATCACAAGCAAAGACTTGGCAAGATATCGATAAGAACTTACCGCACTCAATCATAAGATTCTATATAGTAAGACCGAGTGGCTTCATAATGAATTTTTTAAAGTACATTGTTGCTTCTGATAAAGGAATAAGAACAAATAATGCAATAATAAACTGGACTGGCGACAATAAAACATTGCTAAAAAATATGCAAGAACATGAAGATGCAATTGCTATCATTAGATATATCGACATTGATCAAGATATACAAAAAAATACTCGCATGCACACTCTCAATGGTATATTTCCATCAAAACATAATATTGAATCCGGTAAATATGCACTGAATCAGAATATCACAGCATATTACAGGCAAGATATGCTTCAGCATTTGAATAATAACGACAAAAAAACGCTCAACTCAATGATAAAATATTTACAGGATACCACTGGCTTTGCAACACAATATAATAAAATTGGTATCATAAGATGGTAACGTCAGAATTACTTGCGAATATAAGCGTTCGCCATAGATTCTTTGGTAAATGCCTTATTGATGATGAATCTCTTGATTTTGATTTTAAAAACTCCCCTGATGTGGCAGCAATCAGTCTCAAGAAAGCACTAAAATTCCTACGAGTTGACAAATGCTATATGGTGGATCAAATACATTCTAACATTGTATATCACACTGGACAGATTTCTGGAGATGGAGATGGATTGATTTCTTTTGATGAAGCTATTGCGATTAAGACAGCGGACTGCGTTCCTATTCTTCTTTCTTCCAGAGATGGAACGGTAGTTGCAGCACTGCATGCTGGATGGAAAGGTGCTATGTCGGGGATAGTGCAATCGGCAATGGAAAAAATCGATCGCAATGACATGTGCGCCGCAATAGGACCATGCATACATCAGAAATCCTATGAAGTTGGGCAAGACCTATATGATCAATTCACAAATCTCGATCAAGCAAATGAAGAGTTTTTCATTGATTCTTATCGTCCAGAGCATTATAAATTTGACCTCCCGGGATACATCATTGCACAACTCAGGAAATGCGGAGTACAGGAAATTGACAATGTTGATATTGATACATATACAGACAAGAAAAAATTCTTCAGCTACAGGCGCAGCACTCATAACACTGAAGAAAAATGCGGGCGCAATCTATCAATTATCATTCCCGGGAAGCTCTTTTAATAAGTCTCTCATAGATACTCCAAATTTCGGATGAATTAAATCTGGTGCTATTTCCACGAGTGGCTTGAGCACGAAATCCCTGCGATGCATCTCTGCATGAGGGATCTCGAGGTGTTGCTCGTTAAATACTATATCACTATAAATTAAAATGTCAATATCTATCTCTCGTGGAGCCCATTTTGCACGTTGCTTTCGTCCTAAGTTTATTTCAATTTGCTTGATATATGATAATAATTCCATTGGATTCCTATTGGTAAATCCCGACACAACAGCATTTAAATACTGCATATCCCTCCATTCTTGTGGCGCTTCTTGTGTAATTAATGCTTGAGTATCGTATATATTTGAAACAATCACATCTCCTAAATTCAGCATACTGATTGCATTTTCAATGTTCTTCTTGCGATTCCCAAGATTAGATCCCAATGCCAAGAACACTCTCTCTGGTTTACTCATAATAGAACAAGATATAGTATGATATTCTATTTAATCAATGACTGATGTCAAAGTGCATTTCCGCAATCATATACTCATTATTTACATTGTCTGTGTCTCTACCAGCACATTCTTATGAGATCAAATTGCGAGATTCAATACTAAAGAGCTTAAGCATGAGCTCATCTGCTAAGATATTAAAATTACAACGCAAACTCAGTCAACAGAAATTAATAACAGCAAAGGGTGCATTAATACCGAATTTCTCTATAAATGCCTCTGCAACACAGCAATTGAGCTCTAATAACTCATTTAGTCTCGCAACAACAAGCATACCAGGATCGCGCGAAAAGGTAGAACTCAAGATGTCAATGCCTATTATCTCATCAGCAAGCTCATATCGAGATGCTGATATAGTAAGAAATCGTATGGAAGAATTTTCCATTTATGCGAAAATGGAAAAAATAGCAATTTCAGCAGTAAATGCTCATTTAGATTTGTCTAACGCGATTAGAATCAAGAAGGTCCTACAGAAAACCACTCAACATGCAAATTTAATGCTCAATAAATCTAAGATATTAAAGCAAAATGGAGCAATAAGTGACCTCGGATATTTGGAATTTGTAAAGCGTCACAATGAAGCAGAATCAAAGTATGAAAAAGCCGTTACAGATGAACAAAATGCACGCTCAGTATATTGTATCACGATAGGATCCTGCTACTTAGGAACGTCACTTGATAATACATACTCAGCTCCAATCACAAAAATAAAATCATACAATATCCCTAAACTTCTTGCTCAAAACAGCGCAGAAAATGCAGCATTGCTAAAAGTGCAATATCGAGAAGCAATGCTACAATATGCAATATCTAAATCATCTATATCAGTATCCGCAAATGCTGGCATATCTGCAACTTCTCAGACAGCACATCCATCAAGCGGAACTGTTACAACAAATTCTTCAGAAGCAGATGCCTCGATTGTATTTGGATTCCCAGTCTTCAATTCTCAAATAGCTTCTTCTACACAAGAAACTGAGATTGGCCTTGAAGTCGCAAGAAATGAATACACTCTCAAGCATCAGAATCTTGTCGAAAAGGTATCTGGCCTCTATAACAAACTCACAGCAGTGCGAAGCAAGATCAAATTCAATAAATCAGATGTCAAATTTCAAATCAATAATGTAAGCGCCAAGAAGACTCAGCTTGAAAATGGAACCAAAACGTCTACCGATGTAATGAAAGCTGAAAATGATCTTGCGGCAGCACAAGTAAAATTGTTAACAGCAGAGAATGAGTATACAAAATTGTCCTATGAGTTGACTACGATGCTGCATGGTATAGGATTCAAAAAACTTGTAACTGTGAAATAGATGGAAGATGAAGCATTGAATTCCAGGGAGGATGTTTTTAAATACATACGCAATATGTTGAGTAGTGATGAAAAACCTAAAAAAGACAAAGATGATGTCACAGAATTAACAAATCCGATCTCATCTCCTAAGACACATCAAGGACACATTGAGAACAATGTTGTAGATCAAATACGGGAACTTAAAAGTGTGATTGCGAATAAACAACAAGAATCCACGTCGAAACATATCAAGACTCATATGCAGGACAATGGATTTGATACTGGAATTACAGCTTTAGATTTTTTTGAGCGCGTCATTACGAAGCATATCAATGAGGTTATAAAAGCATCGGTGGATGATGCGCTTAAGAATAAGCTCGATGCAAGATTGGATGAGACACTCAAGAATATGATATCCAAAAAGATTGATGAGTTGGTAGGTGCATAGAGATACTATCTTTGCACTCTCAACAGTACGTGGCAGGTCTGGTGTTGCGCTTTTTAGGATTTCCGGACCCGGCGCATTGGAAATATTAATTAAGTTAAGCAAGATCCATACTCCGAAAAATAGATACGCACATCTATCTACATTGAGAGATCAGGATGGCGCAATTATCGATGAATGCATAGTAACATATTTTGCAAAACCAAGCAGCTTCACAGGTGAAGATGTGATTGAGATATGCTCACATGGCAGCATAGCAGTCATCAATAAACTCAATCACACCTTAGCGCAATTATGCAAAATGGCAGAGCCGGGGGAATTTTCTCGTAGAGCATTATTAAATGGAAAAATGGACCTTATATCCGCAGAAGGTTTATCTGATCTCATTCATGCAGAGACTGAAGCACAGAGAGTGCAATCAATATATCAGCAATCAGGCAGAATTTCTGCAATATACGATTCAATAAGAGAAAAAATCATAGATATCCTTGCTCATATAAATGCGTATATTGAATATCCCGATCATGATCTCCCTGAAAATGAGATACAAGCAATCACAGATAAAGTGCTTGAATTGAAAATTCTTATATCATCTTATCTAGCAAATAGCCACACAGGAGAAATTATTCGCTCTGGATTGAAAATAGGCATAATAGGTGCTCCAAATGTTGGAAAATCTACATTATTGAACCACTTAGCAAAGCGTGAAGTTGCGATCGTATCTGATATAGCAGGCACAACGCGTGATACACTGGAAGTACATCTTGACATAAATGGATATAAAGTGACATTTGTAGATACAGCTGGAATACGAGATACCGAAAATCCGATAGAACAAGAAGGAGTCAGGAGAACAATGATGTGCGTGCAAGATTCACATTTGACAATTGCTATGTTCGATGATTTGCATAATTTAGATCAAAAAATCAAATCTCTAGTGAATAGAAGCACCATTTGCATCGCAAGCAAAGTAGATCATATAGATCAAGATATTGAGATTTTTGCTGAAGATCTGAAATTCATACCACTTTCCGTCCATAAAAATGTCGGAATCAATAAATTAATGGATAAAATCCAAGAATATCTCGATGAGAAAATTCATATTAATGATGGCATAATCATCACAAGAGAGCGACATAGGATTCTTCTTCAAGAGTGCGTTGAAGCACTAGGGCGATTTTTTCTAGATGAGAGTAATATGGAAATTGCAGCAGAGGAATTAAATTACGCGCAGCGTGCAATTGAAGAAATCACTGGGAAAATCTCTACAGATGACATGTTAGATAAATTGTTTTCGGGTTTCTGCGTTGGTAAATAATATTACTTGACATAATAATGTTAAGTGATGTATAATATATCAGATATTTCGTTCAAAGATGACTAAAATAGAAACATTACGCGTAATGAATCCTTTCGCAGCAAACAAGAAGCAAAGAAGCAAAAATTCTGTTGTATGGAGTTCTATTGTATTTAGCGTTAATTTGTTAACAATGGCAGCTGCTTTAATGTTTGCAACGCAAGCGATAATCAAAAAAATGCACTTCTTAGATGATAAACACTATAAACTTGCTGATTGCTTCGGATTTACTGTTGGTGCATTGTTGGTAATCTCTGCTTTGGTGTTTGTATTGACATTCGCAATTGCAAAATGCACAGGAAGCGTTAAAAGCAAGAGTATACACTACGATGATGTAGATCATAAGAAAAAAAGTGGTCCTGGTGACAGTAGGACCCATCCAGATACTTGGGATTATGGTTACGGTAGAAGCATCATTAGACAAGAAAGAACTAAAATGATTGATTCAAAAACAGACATTCATCTTGCTTTAGGCGCAGCAGCGTACGTTGCAAACATTGCAATGAGTCCAATGATCTCAGCTGTACAATATATCAAATATGCAAGTGGAGTAACAGTGCCACTTGGTAAACTGAGAGCCTGCAGAGCAAGTGCACATCCTGAGTCATCAATCCCTACAATAATAGATGCAACGGATCTTCATTTGGCTTTCGGTCGATGTAATGATTATAACCATTCACAATCTACTAAATCTACTACTATGTGAGAGCAATCAACGTTGACATCTCTTCTCGGGCATCTGCCTTTGCATCTATAACTCGCACTATACAGTTACATATGGGGAGATGCATCTCTCTGTCTTCTGCGATTTGACAAAGAGACCTTGCTACATTGATACCTTCTACTGTTTTGCCGTGCGTGTCAATTGAATGTGTCATTCCAATTTGATATCCGAATTTCATATTTCGAGATTGCTGAGAATTGCATGTTAGGAATAAATCACCTATCCCCGCCACAGATATTACCGTCTCTGCATTTCCTCCAAGCATTATTATTATTTTTCTATACTCATTCACAACCATAGTGAAAAACAGAGCTCTAGTGTTCTGAGCTTCATATGCAGAATATACCATTCCTAGGAATATCGCCATAGCATTCTTCGCAGCACCTGCAGCTTGAACACCTATAACATCATTGGAGATCGATACATGCATCATGCTGTTGTGAAACAAATTAATCATAATCTCCGCAATAACAGTTTTGTAAGAAGAAATCACCACTGCACTCGTGCAGCCAGTAGCGATCTCGCGAGAAAAATTGGGACCTGATAATACTGCTAATTCATTATTCGGAAAAATCCCCTGAACAATCTCGCTTGATAATGAACCATTATTGATTCCCTTGCTACATAGCACTAATATCGCATCACTTGATATCACAAGAGATGAGCACGCATCACGCAATGATTGCACTGGTACTGCTAGAAATACCACCTTAGAATCACTCGGGAATAAAGTTGTGCATTTGACAGATCCTGGCAATTCTATATCACTCAGATATCTAGGATTACGACGGTGAACCTGCGCATGCTCTGCGTCCTTAGAATTGCGAAAAACAAGGCTCACCTCACCAGGAATTGCGACCGCAAGCGCAGTCCCAAATGAACCAGCTCCAACAATCGATATCATAAATCAGCATTGTAACCTTTAAAGGTTAGATGATAAATCCCGAATTTAAGAAATCACACAATTTGCTCTTTTTGTTGGTTTGAAAGCCTCCAATGCTTGTTTACTTTCGCAACTTGTACTAGGAGCACGCTCATCATCGGCGAAAAGAATATCATTTTGATTATTGCAAAAAACAGCACGCAAAGAATAAAAAGACGCTTCTTTATGAGTCAAATTTTTCAATTCTTCGAGTTTAGTAGCAATGAATGATTTGTCACTCGCATTTTCATTAATACTTGTACAAATTTCTTGAATTTTCAAGAACCATTGCTTCTCAGATTTTGTGATATGGTAAGTATATCTACCTCCGCAATATAATATCTCAATACTAGAATTCTTATCTTGATGTTGAAGCTCACATTCATACTTTGGTGGCAATAACTTTTTGAATTCATCAACAATGGATGAAGTGGATGATTTATCAACCGCATTTTTATTAATATTTTTACAAATTGTTAGAATTTCATGGAAAGATTCACAATCAGAATTTGTGACCAACGAACTATCTTCGACAATATATTTATCTCCTTCTTTTTTTATTTGGACCTCACAAAACTCATTCGATTTATCTCCATTATAATTCCTTTTGGATATTTTGATAGAAAATATGACATCAGTCTTTGCATTCGCAAACACTGTGTCTACATTTTGCATTGAAACTTCTGTTCCGCGTGGCAATGTGACTAGGATGTCCTTAATTCTCATACCAACTAAACTAATGTCAGATTGTTCTGTGTCTGTAGTATCCATATTTGCCTAAAATAAAAATTATTCAAATTCTATTCAAAGATTGTTATTACGTCAATTACTACTTGTCTTGACTGCAGATTGAGCAAAAGCTAGCATTTACTTTTGCGGTGCCTTTTTGACTACTATCCTTTGTGTAAAAATTGGCGACACTGTCTGCATGGGTGGAGACGGACAAGTTACTACCAATAATGTTATAATGAAAACCACTGCATGCAAAGTGAAATTCATTGATGATGATGAAAAGATAGCGGTGGGATTTGCTGGATCTGTTGCTGATGCAATTTCTATGCGTGAAGCACTTGCTGAAAAGGTAAAGCAATATCATAATCTAGAAAGAGCAGCAGATGAATTAGGAAAAGAGTGGAGAAAAAAACTTAAACCAGGATTTGAGTCTTTAATGCTTGCTGCAGATTCGGATAGCGTGCTACTAATTGGAGGCAATGGAGAAGTGATAATACCAGATATCTGCATCGCAGCTGTTGGCTCTGGTGGAAATTTCGCCTTATCCGCTGCTAGATCGTTAGCTAAACATTGCCCCAAAATGACAGCAAGAGATGTATGTCATGAGGCATTAATTGTAGCATCCGAACTCTGCACTGGAACAAATGGGCATTTCAATTTCTTAGATATTAAAAAAGGTACAAAATGAACAGTGAGATGGATCTTGCATCGCAATATGACGCAATTAATGCTGTTGAAATATTAAAGAACAACGAAATATTATGTACCGATGGAGATGCAGAAGATGCTGATTCTCATCATACAGAAGATAACGTTAGTAGCGCTGAAGAGGATGATGATATAGATGATGATTCTAGAATGTTCGATGTATGCAAGTTATGCATGGATAACATTGCAAAACTCACTCCAAAAGCAATTGTTGATGAATTAGATAAGTATGTCATAGGACAAAATAATGCAAAAAGAGCAATAGCAATATCGATCAGAAATAGATGGAGAAATCAACATGTAGATGGAGACATAAAACATGAGATCACTCCAAAAAACATACTTATGCAAGGCCCAACCGGAGTAGGTAAAACTGAATTAGCAAGAAGAATTTCTAAGATACTTCATATACCATTTATCAAGGTCGAAGCAACAAAATTTACTGAAGTTGGATATGTAGGACGCGATGTAGATTCAATAATTCGTGATCTCGTAAATGAAGCATATGATAAAATATTGCGACTGAGGAAGGACTTGGTGCGCGATGATGCAATCCAGGAAGCAGAGAGTATAATACTGAAGAAATTAATTGGGGAATCTGCATCTGAAGAAACAACGAAAATCTTTCTAGAGAAACTCAGATCTGGAGATTTAGATCATAAAATCATAGAAATTGAAGTAGAGTCCAAGTCTTCTGCAAGTATGCCGCATATAGACATACCTGGTGGTGGTGGCATGATGGGAATGATCAATCTTAAAGATATAATAGATGGCATGAAGGGATCACCAACCAAGTCCGTCAAGATGCCAATTAGCAGAGCGCGTGAAACATTAATCGAGCAAGAGATCGACAAATTAATCAATGCAGAAGAAGTAAGCAACGATGCTGTATTTATGACAGAAAATGCATCTATAGTGTTCATCGATGAAATCGACAAAGTAGTTGTAAAACATGATAGCAATAGAGGTCACGATGTCAGTAGATCAGGCGTACAAAGAGATTTATTACCCTTGATTGAAGGCACGATCATAAATACAAAATATGGCTCAATCAAAACTGACAAGATTTTGTTCATATGCTCTGGTGCTTTTCATCAAGCAAGTCCTTCTGATCTCATAGCAGAATTGCAAGGTAGATTACCAATTAGAGTAAAGCTCTCATCACTCACTAAAGATGATTTCAAAAAAATCCTTCTCGATACACACAATAGCATTATCAAACAATATATCGCTTTACTTGTACCAGATAACATAAGATTAGATTTTTCTGATGGTGCAATTGACATGATTTGTGAAATGGCAGCGAATGAGAATGAAACAATCGAAGATATAGGAGCTAGACGCTTGCATGCAATCATTGAAAGTCTGTTGGAAGATGTGAGTTTTAATGTACATGAGAAAGAAACCGCTCATTCCATTGATGTGAGATTCATTAAGAAAAAAATGCAAGGACGCATCAAGAAAAACAACTCTCGCTCCTTTATTTGACGACAAAACTTGGATAATTTATATAAAATCGCCGCAATCGTTGTTGCAGGAGGAAATGGATCTCGCATGGGCATACAAAAACAATATCTTCCATTGTGTGGGTCATCCATCATAGGTCATTCTATTGCTGTGATATCCAAATTTGCAGATATCACCGTAATTGCTTCTTCATGTTGCAATGATGTAGCCCTTCAGGGTTTATCTGGAAATGCTCATATCATTCAAGGTGGAGTTTCTAGACAAAAATCAGTGCTTAATGGATTGAAATATCTCGCACAATATAACCCACAGCACGTCCTCATACATGATGCTGCGCGACCAAATGCAAGTGCAAGGCTTATCAGCAAAATATGTGATATACTACAAGAAAGATCAGCCGTGGTTCCGTGCTTAAGTGTCTTTGATTCTGTCAAGAGGATCAAAGATGACATAGTACAAGCAACAATTGATCGAAATGAGATAAGACTTGCACAAACACCACAGGGTTTTCATTTCAATGTTATATACAATTTGCATCTAGCTGCACAAAAGGATGGATTTTCTGCAAATGATGATTCTGAGATTTGTATGCATTATGGTATACAAGTTCACACAATGCCGGGTGAGTATAATAATTTCAAAATTACAACTTATGATGATTATCTGAGATGCAGAGATAAATCTTAGATTGACATATATCACAAGATTATGTAGCATGAGCTCAATTTTAAAGGTACGTCATGGCGGAATCTGCTCATGGAAGCGATAATCTTAAAAAGAGTATTGCTAGGAATCTTCAGGATATGGGAAGTGCTCCAACGCGCTCTTCTACAGAGAAAAAAATAGCAGATGCAACTGGTTCTGCACAAGATATGGAATTGGAAGTCTTTCGTGATTCAACAAATGATCCAACAAAAATGGATGCAGATGTTCTTGTGTCGCAATATGCAGCTGCAGCTGCAGCTGCTCAGGAGCAAAAAGAACATGAAGAAGAGATGTCGCGAACAGAAGAGGAAAAGAGACTTGATGAGTGGCATTATGTTGGAGAAAAAGAGCGAACAGCTAGAATCGCTCACACAATGAATCATCTTGTATGGTGTGCTGTCTCGAGAAAAGATACAAAACCGCTTTTTGATGATGATCTTGACAGGCCTTCGTATCACATTATAAAAAACAATAATTCCGATATAAATAAGACAAATGTAGATCAATTTGTTGAAAAGCTGACAATATTCAATCCTCCTGCACAAAGTTATTACAAAGATGATGATATAGGGTTTCTGAAAGAAATGGAGAATTTAAAAAATAAAAAAACTGTTCTTGTTTTTCAAGATAAAGAATCTCATCAACAATTAATTAAAGGAAGTGAACAAAAAATTGCATCTCAATTAATGGAAGTCATTCCATGTAATGAACCTTATGGCATCACAGATCGGGAATGGGTGGAGAGCCATGATATTGAGAAAATGTGTCACGGCATCACTGATACATTAGAAATAGTTGATGGTAGAAGAGCAGAGTTGAAACACAACGAACGCACACCATTCAAGAATACATTGCGAGGTGCAGCGCAATCATTAGGACAAAAACTCTCTCCTAGAATGAGAAAGAATTCCAAAAGGGCAACAATGATGGAACAGTTAAGAACAGAGGGAGAAGAAGCATATAAAAAAAGAACACAAGCATCACCATTGCACGTAGATGATTCGCAATCAGAAGAGACTACATCCAGTGCTGTGAAAAAAACCACAACTGTGCACAATCCTGCAAGAAAAAAAACAGAATTCTCCGGTACATCACAAGCAGCACAAGATGACACGCACGCTCCTCACAATGATGCTTCACGCCATACACAAAGATCAGTAGGAAAGAAATCATAGTTTGTATCCTTGTGAATCACATTGTGATAGATTGACGATATAAATTAAGCTTAGAGATGCTTGGAAAGATGAGAATTGGATATGGATGCGATCTGCATAGATTTTTATCATCAGGTGATCATATCATGATTGGAGGAGTTAAGATTCCACACAATCAATCTATAGATGCACATTCCGATGGTGATGTTCTATTGCATGCTATTGTGGATGCGATTCTTGGTGCTTTAAATTTAGGAGATATAGGTCAACACTTTCCACCTTCGTCTTCTCAATGGAAAGACTGTTCCTCGAGTGTGTTTGTGCGTCATGCAGTAGATCTCATGCATCAGAATGAATTTAAAATATCAAATTTGGACACTACTATAGTGTGCGAAAAACCAAAAATAGGAATACACAGAGAATCTATCATAGCAAGCATAGCAGAGCTCTTGTCCGTTGAGCACGAACAAGTGAGTGTAAAAGCAAAAACAAATGAAAAAGTAGATGCAATTGGAGAACAACGTGCCATTGCTGCGCATGCAATTATCCTATTGTATAGAGAATCTTAAATATTAAAGTATTAATATATTGACACATATTACATATTAACGTATAATGTCACAGTTTTATAGAGTATTTTTATGGCAGGAAAAGGCGATACACAAAAAAGGAGACTCAGTATTAGAAATCGAAAATTTGGTCCTCGTTGGGGCTTGACCAAAAAACCACTTGCAGGTGAGAATCCACTCATTACTACAGACCCATCTCCTACAATAACTCAGAAAGATGCTGTTATCTGTCAGTCATATCTGCAGTCTAGTAGTGATATACCAAAAAGCTTTAGGATATATCCTAATACAGGAACAACGAATGGAGTTACTACACAACACATATTTATCTTTAGTCCTAGTGTTCGCAAAGAAACTGATTATTCTGCATTAGTAGCGTTGCAAAATGCAACATTGGCTACTGAAGTTTCAGAAATTGCTAAATCTTTCCTATCCAAAAAATTGCAGTATAGAGAGATTGGAGATAATCAACGTGTCTCAGTTATATTCATCGCATCTGATACAGCAGAATATAAACAAATAAAAGAGGAATATCCTAAGTTGATGTTACAAGATCCTATATTGTTGTATCAAGATACACCAACGCCACCCGTTGTAACTGAACCACAATTGCTGCCAGGTCCAGTGATTGGTGTAGCAGAATTATCAGATGAGATACTATTGCACAAACGAGATAAAACACCAATAGGATTCTTTGGTTCATACAAAGAACAGAAGTTTGATGACAATAGTAAAATGGAATTTGCAGTTTTTCATGATGGTAATATTGATCAAGGTGTCGTAGATGCAATTCTTAGTAACACACAAGATGATACCTTGCGCCCTGAAGCAACAGATCTATTAAGTACTTTGCTATTGAAGGAACACACAGTAGATGGCAAAATCGTGCCACATGGGAGAATCGGCCATGTATTTGTTGCACGGAGTCAAGAAGAATATGAGAAAACGCGTAAGGGGTATCCTAAGTTGGGATTGCAAGATCCCGTATCATTATTATCTAAACCGATAAACAAAGATGTTTCTGATGGCGCTACTGATCATAAAGATACTGGAGATGATCCAAGCGCACCAAAACAAGATGGACCAAAGAAATCGAAGAAAGAAAAAGTTCAAGAAATCTTTAAAGAACACCCTCGCAAAGTGCAGAGTACTGTATTGACTAGTGTCGCAGTAGTTGCTCTTGCTGCAATATTAGGAGGACTTGGAGCAGCAGGTAAACTTTGATTGTATGATCTTCATGACCTATCTTCAGGTAGATTAGCAATATGTAATGTGGTTTAATTACTTTGATCTAAAGGTAAATCATGGTCTATAGCATGAATAGAGTGAATCTCGTTGGAAATCTAGGGCGCGATCCAGAAGTTCGAGAGACTCAATACGGTAAGAAGATAATGAGCTTCTCCATTGCTACATCTGAGCGTTGGAAAGATCGAAATGGAGAAATGCAAGATACAACTGAATGGCACAGTATCGTTGTATTTGCTCCCGAAATAATAGATGCAATGCAAACTTCTGGCCTGCGCAAAGGTCACAGAGTGCATTTAGAGGGACAGCTTAAGACAAGAAAATGGACCGATAAGGAGGGACGAGAGAGATATACTACTGAAATTACAGTGTCTCCTTATACTGGTCTTATTACTATAGATGCTAGAAGCGAGAATAAGGCGTCAATGAAGCCGACAACAGCAAATAAAACACCCGCACAATACAAAAATTCAACCGAAGAGAATGACTTTATGAAAAGCCTGAATGATGAATTTGATGATGAAGTTCCTTTTTAATTGAAGATTGACATTTATGTCTCATTATATTAAAATGGAAGCATTAGTTTATGGATGGTAATATTGATTTTTATGCGTCGTATATTCTTTTATGGTATAGAGATGAAAAGGGTCCAGCATCACGGGATGAATGTAGTTCTTTCATGGAGAACTCGCGCACCAACAAATATTGCAATTTGAAAAAGCAATTTGAAAAAGCATGATTTCATGCATCATAATAAGAAATACTCATTTTATTATCTTGCACAAGAGGAGGGATATGTTGCTGAATTTGAACATTGTGTAAGGCACGGTATCAAGTGTAATAATCGTCACTTAGAATCATTTGCATTAGGCATGAATAATGATAAATGTTATGGTGTCTTATTGATGAATAAGACACAGTTGTCATCTCAGGAAGTTATAAGACATTGTAATCATGCAAAAGCAGAAAATTCCAAGATAAAGAGTACTGATGCATGCAGAATGAGTAGTAAATGTGATGCACCACCAATGCCTGAGAAAAGCAATCCTACAAGACCTCATCAAACTATACACATCAATATTCAACAACAGATTGTAAATCTGAAGTCTGAGAATAAGAAATTAAAAGTCGGTACAGTTTTAGCATGTATAGCCGCTGTATCTCTAGCAACAACACTTGGATTAAAGCTGGGTCATGTATTTTAATTACTTCATAATATATTGAATATGTGGTATAATGCCTCATATTCGGGTTCAGTGTGCTCAAGTTACTCAAAAAAGCATTCTTAGATGCTAACTCTAGATTCATAAATTCTCTTGATCTGATCATATGTGCAATCAACGATCTTGAAGAAGAATTCTCTCTCATGTCGGATGAGCATATCAGGAACAATACCTTGAAATTCCGTGAGAGATATAGCAATGGAGAATCGCTGGATAAGATCCTGCCAGAAGCTTTCGCAAATGTACGCGAAGCATCAAAGCGCTCGATGGGAATGCGTCATTTTGATGTTCAATTAAAGGGCGGTATAGTTTTGCATCGAGGCATGATAGCAGAAATGAAAACCGGTGAAGGAAAAACATTGGTTTCAACACTTGCTGCATATCTAAATTCATTAACTGGAAGAGGAGTTCACATTGTCACTACAAATAGCTATCTAGCAAAAAGAGATGCAGAGTGGATGTCCAGAATATACAACATGCTAGGTGTTTCTGTTGGATATGTAATCGAAGGAATAAATGATGTAGAACGCAGGATTGCATACGCACGAGATATAACATATGGAACCAACAATGAGTTTGGATTTGATTATCTGCGAGACAACATGAAAATGCATGCAGATGAAATAGCGCAACGTGATCATCATTATTGTATAATAGATGAGGTGGATTCTGTATTAATTGATGAAGCTAGAACTCCATTGATCATCTCAGGTGAAGCAGCTCAAGCAACGGAACTATATCTTGGAATTAATAGCATTGTATCGCAATTGAGCAGTGATTTATATGAAATTGAAGAAAAAGATAGGAGGGTAAAGTTGAATGAAGAAGGAAATATAGAAATAGAGAAATTACTTGCACAACACAGCATCATATCACACGATGAGCATTTATATTCCTCAAAACATGGAAAAATTGTACATTGCTTACAACAGTGCTTGAGTGCACACGCAGTCTTCAGAAAAGACAAGGATTATATTGTGAAAGATGGATATGTGCATATCGTGGATGAATTCACCGGTAGAGTCTTAGAAGGAAGGAGATATTCTGACGGATTACATCAAGCAATTGAAGCAAAAGAGCACGTTGAAATACAGCAAGAATCCAAAACCCTTTCATCTATCACATTTCAAAATTATTTCAGGATGTACAAAAAACTCTCTGGTATGACAGGAACTGCACATACCGAGGCCACTGAGTTGTGGGATATATACAAATTGGAAGTTATACAAGTCCCGACAAACGTCCCAATTGCAAGAATCGATGAAGATGATCAGGTTTTCGGCACAGAAGCAGAGAAATTAGAAGCAATGCTTGCAATGATCAAATCATGTCACGCGAAGCAACAGCCAATATTGATTGGGACTGCGAGTATCGAGAAATCAGAAATGGTGTCTGCAGCTCTGGAACAACACAATATACCACATCAAGTTCTGAATGCCAGACATCATGCTCGAGAGGCACAAATTATAGCACAAGCAGGAGCACCTGGAGCGATCACAATTGCAACTAACATGGCAGGACGAGGCACGGATATACAACTGGGTGGGAATTTTGATTATTTGATAAAAGACAAAGACCCAGAAAAAGATACCGTAGAAATTGAATCAATAAGACAAGAAGCAAATAAACAGAAGCAACTTGTCACCGAAGCTGGAGGATTATGTGTCATAGGAACAGAAAGACACGAAAGCAGAAGGATTGATGATCAATTACGTGGAAGATCCGGAAGACAAGGAGATCCTGGAAAATCTAGATTTTTTCTATCACTTGATGATAATTTGTTAAGGGTTTTTGGATCAGACAAAATGAAGAATCTCATACGGACTCTTGGTATGAAAAATGGGGAATCCGTGAATCATCCGTGGCTCAATCGCGCGATACAAAAAGCGCAGATGAAAATCGAAGGACACAATTATGAAATAAGAAAACAACTTCTGAAATATGATGATATTGTGAACAAACAACGTCAGTTCCTGTTCAAAAAGCGCAATGAGATCATCAGAAGTAGCAACCTAGAGTTTGTGCTTGAGCAATTCATTGAAGATGTAATAGACAGTTTTATCAAAGTGGCAATACCTAACCCCGCATTCCCAGATGATTGGAATTCTGATTTAATACAGAGCGAATGTGATGATATTTTTGGAGAATGTAATATCAATGCTAAATCATGCATTGAACAAAGAAATATAACACCCAAAATACTTGAGAAAGATATACGCGAGCGTGCAACATATAGAATCAAACAACATATAGAATCATTTTCCGAAAAAGATAGAATCTCTTTGCAACAATACGCATTTTTGCATTCGCTGGATGAGGCCTGGCAAGAACATCTTAATAAAATTGAGATATTTAGAAATTCCGCTTGGCTAAAATCCATCAGCCAAAAAGATCCTTTTGTGTCATTTAAAACTGATATATATGAAGAATTTAAATCACTCATGATTAGATTCACAAGGAGATCTATTCAGAATGTGCTAAATATAGAAATAGTTTCAGAACCAAAAATGCACTCCTTTACATCAAATAATTTTGCTGATAGTATTGAAATCTCAAATGATGCTTCAGATGAGAACATGTTTGAAAATGTCAGACGCAATCAGAATTGTCCATGTGGTTCAGGTAAGAAATTTAAACATTGCCATGGAAAGATCATTTAATACATCTTCGTGCTAACGTAGTCACTCGTATCTCTTTTGGGTTACATTGTCTAAGAATTGCGCAGCACGCCTTCACTGTAGCACCACTCGTCATGACATCATCCAACAGCATAATTACTTTTCCGAATATGTTTGTAGGGTATCTCACACTAAATGCGTCATATACATTCCTTGCTCTCATTCTAGATCTTGCAATTGAAGATTGTGCTCTAGTATATTTATGTCTCACAAGATTAAAATTGTCCACTTGAATTCCCAATTTCCCTCCAAGAATATTAGATAGCACTGATGCTTGGTTGTATTTCCTCATGAACAGTCTTAATCTATGCAGCGGCACCGGAATTATACAATCTACACCAATAAATGCATAATCAAGATGTCTTGTTATCCAATCAGAATATAGATTAGCGAAATGAATTTTATCAGAGAACTTGTACAATGATATCAATTTCGATGTGAATTTATTATACTCAAACACAGAGCGCGCAATATCAAATGTTGCACCACCAATGCAATCAGGACATACCCAATCTCCATTCATTGGAATACCACATACTTTGCATATGTGTCCATTAATGAATGGAATTCTCAAGCAACAAGTATTGCACACTAGATCATCGTTTCCTCTACATAAGATGCACTCTCGCGGAAATACGAAATCCATGCATGAATCAAAAAATGATATCACTTACTTATGTGCTTTTACGCTGCTGCAGCAGCACTCAATACACTTTGGCTGAATGGCAACACTGCACCAGTGTCAATAACAGAAGTTGACAAATCAAGTTGTTTCTTAAATGAATCACCTGTATATGCATTTACTAAATTACGCACAAGCTTCTCATTCTCTCTTCCCTCAACTGCTTTTGTAATTGCGCATTTCAATCTAAACAATAATTGCAAAGCTATTACAGCACACACCGAAAATGACAATGCGAATAAGGATTTTTTCCATGAATCCTGACCATGAGACACAGCAGTACCGATTCCAGCAGCTAACACTCCAATGAGTAATATTGGAATAGGGTACAATAAGAGATAAAATGCAGAATATGCAGGATATGAAAACATCGCATGGATAATCTCTTCAGCAGTGCACCTCGGTAGATGCTGCTTCGTGTCTTGTACCTTCTGGTTATACCCCTTGAATGCATCTTTCTCGCATTTTGTATCAACAAAATCCATGAATTTCCCAAACAAGGCCTTATCAATCTCTTTGGCTTGGCTTTCACTAACACCAGCATCCATACAAGTCTGTCTGTACATATATCGCATCTGTTCTGCATAACTGATTGAGCCACAACAATTGAGATCCCAACCCATACCAACCGTTTTCTTTTTTATTGTACGCTTCTTTACATCCTTACCGTCATCACTATGAATTCCCATGTATTGCATGGTCAAGCCATCAAGTACATTGAGCGCGCCTTTATTTTCTGCGCCTTGAATCAAATCTCTACATACCACAAATTTATCACTATTCGATACCAAACCTGATAAGGTTCTAGCCTCTATCAAGTTGATCAAGGTCTTCTTGAGGCGCTCATTCATCTCATCTGGAGTGCATCTCACTGTATACTCAACACTCTTATATGATCCTGGAAATACCCCTTCCAAAATAGCACCACTTCCTTTTAATGTACTAGCATTCTGATTGTAAAGTTGAATTTTGTACTCCTTCTGACCCATACCATTAGGTACAGGTGTATCTGTTACCATAATTCTCCCAGTCATAGAATGACCACAAAAACCACCATAACTTGATAAATCTAAATAAACTGGCTCGCGTTGTGCCAATGCTCTTGAATAAATATCTAACATTGTATCAAGAATCTTGGCTTTATTGTCTAACGGTGTCTTACCGTCTTTCTTTCTATGTTTTGCATCAATGTATTTTTGATTAGCAATTCCAAGAACATTATTTGTTCTATACCACATGTCATTTAATAACATATGATTGTACATTCTAAGACTATCTTTTAAGATTTGATCATAAACCTTCGTTGCTTCATCATTGCCTAATGCAGTCTTGATATCTTCTATTATGCTACTTTTCTCTGCAATCAAGAACATAAGATTCAAGAAAGCAATGCTATCAAAATGCACGCTCCATACAGCGACATTCGTACCTGGGGCTTGCAATATAGCATTCCCTTTGAAATATCTCATCTTCTGTCGAGCACCTTTTGTATCAATCGTAGGACGTTGTACTCTCTCAACATTGACGATACCTTTCGGAAGTCGCGCCCTGGCTTCATATAATTTCTCACCACGATCCAGAGTATTAAATCTATTCCTTAATGCTACATACAAAGGATTCTGTATATTTAATCCTTGAAACGCAGAAGTACGACTTGGTGGTGATGAAGGAGGAGAAACAGGAGGTCTCGCTGTCACACCCGATGAAGGAGCAATTGTGTCATCACTTACTTGACTAAGTACTGGACTATCTGGAACACCACCAGACAAATCTTCTTCAACATCTTCCTGTAATGGATCCAAAACACCATCTACAGAAGAAGTGGAATCTTGCGATGCAGGTTTTTTCTTTTGTAAAGACCCCCGCCGAGGCAACCACGATCTCGCAACCTGTTTCCTACCAGAAAGAGAATGCAACGATCCTTTTCGCTGCGCACCAGCGCCTTTAGAAATATTAGGCCCACTTGCTCCTCTCAACATATTCTACCTCAATTATACTTTCATTTCAGATAGATAAGATGCAACACCTTCTGGTGTAGGCTTCATTGCACTCTCTCCCTTTTTCCAATTCATCGGGCATACTTCTCCATATTCTTCATGATGCTGAATTGCATCGACTAACCTAATTATTTCATCTGTACTTCTCCCAATCGGAAGATTTTTCACATTGTGCACTTGTACAATTCCATTCTTATCAATGATAGTAGTTGCTCTGCATGCAACAGCATCATTAACTAATGCACCGTAATCTTTAGAAATCTCTTTTTTAAGATCTGATATCATTGGGAAATTAACTTCTCCTATTCCTCCTGAATTCAGGGGAGTTTTTCTCCATGCTGCATGACAAAAATGAGAATCCACACTAACAGACATCACAACTGAATTCCTCTTCTCAAATTCATGCATACTATTGCTCATTGATACAAGCTCAGACGGACAAACAAAAGTAAAATCAAGAGGATAAAAGAACAAGATTGCGTATTTATCTCTTATATAATCACTAAGACAAAACGATTCATTAATAGAACCATCTTGCATAACAGCAGAAGCGGTAAAATCTAAGAAACGGGAACCAACTATTGAACAAGACATAATAAAAATGTAAACTAATACTGTATCATAGTAGTTTATTAATTCTGTAATGTCAATTATTATATCATTCAAATGCAACACAAATTCCTCGATAAAATTATGATCAAAACTCCATAAGTAAATCGAGATTTAATATCAAGACATGCAAAAACTTCCAGCTATAGAGTATGAATTTCGAGATGAAAAATTATTTCTCAGAGCCCTCACTCATCCAAATACAGGAAATAAAGATAACTATGAACTCTTAGAGTTTCTAGGTGATGCGGTGCTAAATCTCATTGTATCACATGAATTGATAAAAAGATTCACAAATGAGAACGAGGGAGCATTATCAAAAAGAAGATCAGGCTTGGTAAATGGAAAGGTATTATCAGATATAGGAAGAAAATTACAATTGAAGAAATACATCATGACATTAACCAAAGATGATATTACTGATAAAGTCCTAGAAAATGCAATAGAAGCAATAATAGGTGCTATATTTCTTGATAGCAACATTGAGATGGCATCTAAATTCGTACTATCTCATCTAGAAAACTTGATACAATCCCAAGAAACACCTCCAGAAAATCCGAAATCTCAATTACAAGAATGGGCACAATCCCGCAATATGCCAACACCTAATTATCAGATAATTTCATGTACAGGTGAAGATCACTTCCCAGAATTTACCATGTCAGTAAGTATACAGGGATATCATACAACTCATGGAAAAGGACAAAACAAAAAATCCGCAGAAACACACGCTGCTAAATTGATGTTGCTACAAATTAACGATTCAAACACCGCAAAATAGAGATAGTATAGTCAGAAACTGAAATAAAATCCTAAGTCGCATCATAATGTTGCCATATTTCCTAAATCGCATCATGGTTGTAGATGCTATACCGAGAATCAATACAATAATTGTAATAAATAAAAATAATATATAGAGCATTGCACTAATTTTTCTTTGGAATGATTCTCTGCGAAGAGCGCTCTACAGTCAAGCTGTGCTTGGGTACATTCTTGGTGATTGTTGAACCTGCACCAATAACAGTATCTGATCCAATTTCACATGGCGCCACTATATTCACATTCGATCCTATGAAACAATTTTCACCAATGTATGCTCTATTCTTCTTCTTTCCATCAAAATTACACATTACTACACCTGATCCAATATTGGTTTTATTTCCAACTTCTGCATCTCCAATATACGACATATGATTCACTTTTACATCTGAATGTAATATGGAATTCTTCACTTCAACAAAATTCCCTACCTTGGAATTATCACGTATTGATGTTTCGGGCCTGATGCGCGCGTAAGGACCAATTGTACATTCAACACCAATCTCAACACCTGCAATATGAGAGAACGATAACACCTTAGTAGCATCGGATATCTTAACATTTCTGTCAATCACAACATAAGGATATATGATAACATTTGCACCTATGCGAGTATCATATGAGAAATGCACCGTTGCTGGATCTAACATCCGCACACCAGAGTCTAAGAATTTATTTCGCAGAAATTCTTGATATATGAGCTCCGCATCTGCTAGATCTCTCATGGTATTTACACCAAACGCTTCATTCTCATGCATTAATCTATAAGTAAATGTACCTAGTAGTTCCACAAGGTCTGTTAATCTATATTGTTCATTTTTCATGCGCACTCTCTGCAAAAATTCTTGAGCTACATCACGCTGTATACACATGATTCCAGAATTACAGAGCGATAATTCCGAATATCCACAATCTCCATACTCTATTATGGATTTCACACTGCTCCCCTCAGTGTTCAGCTTTCCATATTGCTTAGTATTTTCAGTATAGAATCCATATATAGAATCCGAAACATAATCTTCAAGTGTTCTACGTGGAACAAATGGCGTATCACCACATAGAACAATAATCTCATCATATATCACAAACGGCAGAGCACATAATAATGCATTCCCAGTGCCTAAAGCATTTTTCTGAGGAACAAACGTAATTTGTGTATCAATTTTATAATCCACAATAGCATTCTCTATCTCTTGCTTCAAATTCGAAACTACTATGATTTGGTAATTATCTGGAATATCTCGTATTATATGTAATAAGATTGGAAGACCTCCAATCGGCTGCAGGATTTTATTTATACAACTGCGCATCCTTGTGCTTTCTCCAGCCGCTAATATTACAACGGATCGCATAATTCAAATAAATTGACTCCATCTCTACATAATATAGCATCCTGCTAATTATCATATCAGTAAATACAGAAGTTATAATGAGTATAAAATTATTATCTTATCTCAGATTAATTAGATTTTTCAATCCAACTGGTACAATCCTTCTAGCATTGCCTTGCATGTGGAGCGCACATCAAAATATAAGATTGTGTTTAATTTTTCTTCTTGGGGCTTTCGTGATGCGATCAGCGGGGTGCATCATAAATGATATACTAGATATCGATATAGATAGACAAGTTGAAAGAACAAAATCTCGACCAATCGCAAATGGAGAGATTTCCATCACGAGAGCTCTAATTTTGTTGGCAATTTTATTACTAATTGGATCTCAAATCCTATTATGCGTGAAAATGAAAGCAATTATATGCAGCTTAGGATTCTTTCTAATGGCAATAATATATCCATTAGCAAAGCGCGTAATGTGGGGTCCTCAATTCTTCCTCGGATTGACATATAGCTCTGGTGTAATAATAGGATCAATCGCATTCACTGATCAATTCGATCCTAGATGTATATTGTTATATATGTGTTCAGTGTTCTGGGTCGCAGGTTACGATACAATCTACGCAATGCAAGATGCAGATGATGACTCAAGAATTGGAATAGGATCAATTGCAGTGAAATTCCGAAAAAATCCTCTGTTTTTTATCTCATGCTTGTATTTCATTTCTATATTATTTCTTGGATCTTTTGGTATGGTGAGTAATTTTAGTTTTATGTTCTATATAATTAATTTGCTAACCATCATGACCCTGTCATTACAAATTTATCTAGCGCATCGATTTAAAAAATATATGCTCTGTTTCAAATCAAACAGCATTGCAGGAATATTGATATTGATATCAATCATAAGTTCTGGTTAGCAAATTTAATCACTTCTGCAACTACAACAAAAAACTTCTCCGAAATATAATCGTCTATCTCAATGCTATAGTATAAGTTACTAGCAAGGGGTCTGTCAGTTTTGATCTTAACATTATGATATTGCGCCACCTCTATTATCTTCAAAGCAATTGCATCAACACCCTTTGCCACTACTCTTGGTGGCTGTGGACTGTCGTAATCATACTTCAACGCAACAGCATAATGTTCTGGATTGCGAATCACAACAGTTGCAGATTTCACTGCCTCCATCATGATCGCTTTAGCCTTTCTGCGTCGTATATTCTTCAATTTAGATCTCATTTCAGGATTTCCTTCTGTTTCCTTGAATTCATCTTGTATCTCCTTATGAGACATTCTTATGCCTTTCAAAAACTGATGTCTCTGATACATATAATCCACAATGCCTATAAAACAAGCCAAAATGGAAGAATATATAAAGATATAAAAAATGATGCTCCATATAATCTTATAATTATGATTGTATAAAATCTCATGCAAGTGATTTTTAATGACATTCACAGTAAGTAAAATCACTACCACAAGTAAAATTACAGTCTTGATTAGATTAAATAACACTTGCATTGATATAATCTTCTTCAATGAAGGCATTATCCTTTTCGGATCAGGATTTATGTTATTCAAACTTGCAACAGGATATCTCTGCAAAGCAATACTTAAAATATTAAATATAAAAAATAATGACAAATGAGGAGCACATAACATGAATATATCTATCAATCCATTTTGGATATTAATTGGCCGATGCGAAATAAACTGAGAGAGAAGCACAACGAATTGTGGGATAAAACTCTTAGCAATAACCCACAACCAAAGACAAAAACAAGACAATACTACGCATTTTGACAATTCTTTTGAGGAGAATGTCTTGCCTTTCTCTCTGGAATCTCGCAATTTTTTTTGCGTTGGTGGATGGATCTTATCATCCTCCATCCGATATTACGCTATACTGCCCCTTACCCGCAATGACATCTAGTATAGAATTCTTCTTATTTATATCAAATATTACGATTGGAACATTCCCACATTCAGATATAGATGCAGCAGACATATCAATGACATCTAATTTCATCTTCATGATATCATGATAAGAAACCTTATGTAGATGTTTTGCATCATTAGATTCTCTTGGATCTTTAGAAAAAACACCTGGAACATGAGTTCCTTTAAGAAATACATCGCATTTCATCTCTACAGCCCTCAGTGCTGCAGCAGTGTCAGTAGTAAAAATAGGATTCCCAGTACCACATACAAATATCAATATTTCACCTGAATTAATATATTCAAGCGCTCTACTTCTGCAATAAAGCTCACATATTCCACTCATAGGAACTGAAGAAAGCACTCGAACCTTGACATTCTTTTGCCTCAATACATCTGATAATACCAAGCCATTGATTACAGTAGAAAGCATCCCAGCCTGATCAGCGATTATCTTATCAATACCAGAAATATCTCTCCCTCGACAAATATTTCCACCCCCAACTACAATTCCTGTCTCTATTCCCTGCTTATTGATACAACACAAATCCTCAGAAACAGAAGATATCTTTCTCATATCCAACAACTTGTCAGAAGAGGAAAAAAATTCACCTGATATCTTGATCAGAATTCTATTAAGTTTTTCATTAAGAAGCATCTTGCTCAATTATGTCAATTCCAATCCTTGCAAGACAATATTTGACAATATGCACACCAGAACTCTCGAGAAATTTACCTACTGTCTTAGAATCATCCATCAAGTATTTCTGCTCAAGCAAAACATTACTTGCGAAAAATTTCTGCATTCTTCCATCTACTATCTTATCTATAACGTCTCCCTTTTTTCCAGATTCTGCAACCTGTGCCATTAGAATCTCTCTTTCTTTATCGATATCTCTCTGAGGTACACTCTTTCGATCCAAATATTTAGGTGCATTAGCTGCTATATGCATTGCTATATGTTCTCCAAACTCATCAGATTTCCCATCAAACACAACAATGGAAGCCATTTTTCCAGAAACATTACTACCGCTATATTTATTATGAATGTAATATATCACTGATCCACTTTTTGACGTATCAAATACTCTAAAATACGGAATCCTTATGTTTTCACCAACAGAAGATATGCAAGATTTCAATGAATCCTCAAAAGGACTTATATTGGGATTAACACCCTGCACATCTTTTGATATCATTTCATCACACAGAGATTCTGCAAAATTCCTAATCTTCTCACCCTTAGCTACAAAATCTGTCTCACATGACAACTGCAACAATGCTAATTTAGCATTGCTTATATTGTGCACATAAACCAATCCTTCATCTGTGTCTCGTTCTGATTTTTTGTCCGCAGAAGCAATTCCTTTCTTTCTTAGAATTTCAACGGCTTTCTCCTCAGAACCATTCGACTCTTTAACAGCATTGCGACAATCCAATATGCCAGCACCAGTAACACTACGAATGCGCTTAATCAAATCCACATCTGCATCTTTTTCTTTTATTTTTGGCGCTTTATTCATGGTTTCTGATTTCACTACTTTCTTCGATTCTGATTCTGCTTTTGGTGTATCTCCTCTATTAAGGCGCTTATTTCCTCTTTCTGAATTAGAATGACTTCTAATATCATCCACAGATCTTGACCTCCTCCCACGCTCTGAAACGTTTGCATTGTAACAACGCGCAATAAACGCACACACAATATCAATTGTTTTCGTGGAATCATCATTTGCAGGGAGAGGGTAATCTATGCCATCAGGATTAGAATCACTATCTAATACACCTATAACAGGAATTCCCAACATATTTGCTTCAGATATAGCAATCCTATCTTTATTGACATCCAAAACGAATAAGCAATCAGGAATTGATCTCATATCGCGTATACCACCAACAGAATTCTGCAATTTATCATATTTCCTTCTAATTTTCGCAATTTCCTTCTTGGTATAACTTTGAGATCGCACTTCTGAATCTAATAATTCATCATATTTCTTGAGTTTCTTCATGGATTTTATCCCCTCTTTCCAATTAGTAAGGGCACCAGGTCTCCATCTATTATTCACGTAAAATTGTCCACATTCTTCAGCATATTTCTTTACTATCTCAGAAGTATGAGGTTTTGTGCTTACAAACAATATATTCCTATTCGAGGATGCAAGACCCGCAATGAATTTGCAAATCTCCTGAGAAAGACGGACGGTTTTAGCGAGATCTAAAATATGCACATTGTTGCGCGCAAGCCCGTATATGAATGGAGCCATTTTAGGGTTCCATATAGATTTACTATGTCCAAAATGAGCACCAACTTTTAAAAGTTCTTCTATTGACAAAGAATGAGTACCTTCCATACAAAAAAATTACACTATCATTCATGAATCATATCATGATAATTCTCCTTTTGTAAGAGATAATATCAATGCTTGACGCCAGATGTAGATTATGATATATATTAAATATTAATTTAATCTTTATTTGTTATGACCATAGAAAAGAAAGTACAAATGCTTTGCCCATTACTAAACACTTCAATCAAACATGCTCAAGGAGATCCAAAAGCAAAAAAAGTAGCTGGTATACTCGGAGTAGTAACTTGCACAGCTTTAAATGCAACAATACTCATGATTCCTTTTATCTTCGTATTACACAAACAAGCTAATAAATCTTGGGAAGAATCAATCGGTTTGTCTTCAGCTATTGCAGTTGGAATCTTGTTGCTATTAGCTGCAACTGTATCATTTGCATTTACCATCAAAGCAAAGCAAACAACAACAACAACAACAACAACAGGAGCTGAAACAAAAGTATACACAAAAGCATCAGAATATACATCAAAAGGAATTAAAGATGGAGTACTTGGAACATGCTTACTAACATCTGCATTTGTAAATTTCCCTGGAAGTTTGGTTCTTGGTGCAGTTTCATGTATAAACAACAAAGCAAACCAACCTGCCGCTATTAAATAATAAGCTTAGTTAATTTTCACAGCAAAATCACAAAAGTGGTTTCCTCGCTCTTCAAAATTTTTCCATTGATCAAGCGAGGCTCCTGCTGGAGAAAGGAGAACTGTACAATTCTCCTCTTTTTTTGCATCTTCCCAGGCCGCTTCTAGTGCTTGTGTCATATCTTGAAACTCCATATAAGGAACGGTGCATATGCATGATAACTTTGTTGCATCCTTACCAAAAAAATATGCTTTCTTCACATGTGTGAAGTGATCAATCATCTCAGATATATCATTTTCTTTAATAATACCACCAGCAATCCAATATATATTTTTATATGAATCCAAAGCTCCAATTGCAGATGCAGAATTTGTTGCTTTACTATCATTAACAAAATTCACTCCCCGAACTTTCCGAACAAACTCACATCTGTGACGCAAACCAACAAAATCCTTCATATGAAACACTATCTGCTCTCCAGGGATTCCCCACAATCTATTGCATATAGTATATGTAATAGCAACATTTTCGGAATTCTGTGCACTTCTTAGATATTCATTTGGTATCCCAAAGCTCTTCTCCTCATCATATATAACACCATTAATGACTTTTATATCTCCTCTCACATCTGCATGAATGGAAAATCGGATAACCTGCGCATTTGTATCAAAATCAGAACTCATCACAGCAAGATCATCCTTCATTTGATTTCTGAAAATCCTCTTTTTTGCGTTTTTATATCTCTCCATAGAACCATGTCTATCAATATGATCCTCAGATATATTCACAATACTAGCTCCATTAATTCTCAAATCCACGCACAAATCTAATTGAAAAGATGAAAGCTCAAGAATATATATATCAGCATTATGTCTTAAATTTAATATTGGAACACCTATATTTCCACCAATCTCAACATCAAAGCCTAAATTCCTCAAGATTAAATATATCAAAGATACAGTCGTAGATTTGCCATTCGTACCTGTAATACCGATAAATTTGGAATTCCTATTCAAATTATAAAACAAATCTACATCACATGTGATCTTCACCCCATTGTTCATTGCAGATTTAATAACTCTATGAGGTGCTGGATAATACAACGGTACACCAGGACTAACAACTAAGCTCTCAATATCACCCCACGGAATATCATGCGTAAATTCAACGTTGGGGTATTTTATTTTCAATTCTTCAACTCGTTCTTCATTATCATCCCAAGCAAATTTTGCATTCGGAAATTGATCTAATACGGAAATTCCCGTCACCCCCAATCCTAAAACAGCAATCATTTTATTACATCATCAGAATTTGTTTCTTGCATTTTTCTTAAAATATCATAATCCGTAATATCGGAACTCACAGGTGTCAAGGTTATATATCCAGAATACAAATCACCAGTACAATCTTCATCACGCTTATGAGAAACTTCACGAATCACAGCATCATCTCTTACCTTAATAATCTCACTATTGGACAAGTATCTTCCTTGTTCTACAAATTTCACTCCTTTTACTTCATTTATCTCAGCATTTGGAAAGTTAACATTCATACAAACACGATCGTAATTCTTCACGATGTAACGAATTATCTTTGGTATATAATACTCAGCAGTATGAAATTTACAATTCTGTCCATTCTCAAATAATTGACTGAATGCAATTGCAATAGGAACATCATAAAACGCACTATCTAGGGCTGCATTTACAGTACCAGAATACCACATGTCTAAACCAACATTCGCTCCATAATTGATTCCAGAAAGCACTATATCTGGTTTTTTTGGCATAATACCACGGTATTTTACACCTAATACAGAACAATCGCATGGGTATCCTTTCACGCTCCATTTCTTATTATCTCGTTTCTCCAATTTTAACTCATTGTGACAACCTTCATCCATATGTATAGAATGTCCACTGCCACTCTGATTTATATCTGGTGCAATAACATACACATGATCAAACATGTCACTAATAGAAGATTCTAGAGCTTTTATACCCTCAGCATCTATTCCATCATCATTTGTAATTAACACTATTTTTTGATCCATAATATATCAAATTAACAATTTGGTGCTTCTAAACAAAATCCTTGAAAACATTCAATATCATACTCATTGGATAAAAATCCAATATCAGCATCACATTGAACCATCTCTGCAATCATTTTACTTGAGTCATATCTTGATGTTATTCTCTTCATAAAAACCTTTGATCTTTGACTTTCGATGTTTTTTATATAACTCCCATCTATCTTAACAAAATCCCAATCGAAATCATCAAGATATGACTCAAGAGTAAATCCTGATCCATAATCATCACATGCAACTCTACAACCCAATGATCTAACTTTAGACATAAATTTCCTTATCTGTGCAGGACGCACAATTGGATTATATTCTGTGATCTCAAATATCAATCTATCTCCAAATCCATAGATCCTACTTATAACGTAATCCAAAAAAACTTCATCTTGAGCGCTATTCATTGATATATTAATACCAAAAACTTGATTCATATCGCGATATAGATCTTTAATTGCAAGATCAAGAACCATCTTATCTATCCATAGTGTATCTTGTAACTTTTCAGCAGCATCTATATGAGGCCCTGCTGATACATATTTATTATTATCATACATTCTCAATAAACATTCTTTGTATATACAATCCCTATAATCGCCAACACATCTGAATATAGGTTGATAATGTAAAATCAAAGTATCTTTTTTTTTCTTTAATTTGCTAACCATTTCAACAAGATTTTGTTGTATATTTTTCTTATCTTCTTCGTGATAATGCACAACATCTCCATTGTTTATAGAACAAAATTTATGCATACAAAACGCACTTAAATTATTATTCCATTCTTCATCTCTTATGTCTATAATCTTTGAGTTCTGGCAAATTTCCCTTACAGTGTCAATATCTGAACATTCTATCTTTCTAAAACAAAATCCTGTTTCTTCCATTTTACCGAGATTAGAAAGTGCAGAATCCAATTTATCAGTTATCGCCTCAGTAATTTCAATGATCAAGGTCAATTTACACCTCTGGTTTTTTAAACCAAATATTCTTCAGATATACCACATATACTGATATAAAAATTGATGAATACGTACCGATCGCAATACCGCAGAACATGATAGATGCAAACTTAAATATGTTACCATCAGAAAAACACATTACAACTCCAAGTGGAATTATTGTTGTAATAGATGTAATCATGGTTCTCGGTAATGTTGAATTAATTACATAATTAATGACTTCTTTAACTCCATCTAGCTTTATTCTATGATAATTGAGTTTCAGTTTCTCAAATATCACAACGGAATCATTGATTGAATAACCTAGAACTATGAGGATAGCAATAACAGAGCTCTTGCTAAATTCAGCTCCACTCACAGGAAAACACAACATCACAAACGCAACATCATGTAACAATGCAAGTATACCACCAATCGCGAATTCTATTCTAAATCTAGAATAGAGATACAAAAAAATTCCAATAATAGCACAGATCACAGCAATAAAACTCTTTCTTATTTCCTTTACACCAATCTGAGGACCAACATAAGATGAGCTCTCAATGCTGATTTTTTTTATGCTTTTCAGTGCACTAACAATATCCAAAATTTTAGCACCATTTGTCTTTATTCTTATTAGCATTTCATCAGATTTGCCAACACTTTTATATTCCGTAACTTCGGATCCTGATTTTTTCAAAGCATTCTGTATATCCAAAAGCTTCTCCTTATGAAGAATATGAACAGAAGCACCACCAACAAAATCTATTCCAAGATTTAATCCGCTGTGAAGCAACATAAAAACCATAATCACTGGAACAAACAAAGATAACACTCCCGTAAAGGGAAACATTGCAACAAAATTTATGTTCGCGTCATCACGTATAAATCTCATTAGAAAACTCTCAATAGACAACAATGCTATGCAAATATACTCTAGACTCAAGCACTTCTTCAAGAATGGTACAAAGATATAGGATATATGTCGTAGAAAACATACATAATGGTATGATTTTCTCTCTCAAGAATGATGATGTTCATTATCTCAAGAATGTTGTTCGTATAAGAAAAGGAGATTCATTGAGTATTTTTAACGAAAGAGATGGTGAATGGAATTCTGAAATATTGGATATAAATAAAAAATCAATTGAAATCATTCCAACAACGCAAATAAGAAAATCAGAAACACAACAACATGGACCTAATTTATATTTCGCACCAGTAAAAAATAAAAACAGCAATATAATACGCCAAGCAACCGAATTAGGAGTATCATCTATTAATCCCATAATAACAGAAAGAACCATAGTTCGAGAAATGAATATGCAGCGTATGTATTTACAAATAAAAGAAGCATCAGAACAATGTACGCGCATAAATATACCAAAAATCAGAGAAATTATAAATTTCTCTAAAATTCCACAAAAAAATACATTCTTATGCGATACAACAAGCAACAATAGTGATTCGCTCTCAAATACAAAAAAATCAGATGTGAATATAGTAATAGGTCCAGAGGGCGGATTCACTCAAAGAGAACTTGATTCTTTCACTGGAAAAAGAATAAGCCTAGGTAATACAATATTGAGAGTTGACACTGCAGTTATAGCTGCTATAACTCTCGCAAATTTCTTGTGTAAAGAATGAAAATTCTGGTTTTAAATGGACCAAATCTCAATATGCTTGGTAAAAGAGAACCTAATATCTATGGAAACTGCACATTGAAAGATATAGAAAATTTGTGCAAACATACAAAACAAGATATAAAATTCAGACAAACTAATCACGAAGGTGAAATGGTTTCTATAATACAGGATTTTGATGGATATGGCATTGTTATAAATCCAGGAGCATATACACATACATCAATTGCAATAAGAGATGCTATTCTTTCAATTGGAATTCCCACTGTGGAGATTCACATATCAAACATACAAAAGAGAGAGGATTTCAGACATAAATCCTATATCTCAGACATCGCAACTGGTACAATCTCGGGTTTGGGAATCATGGGATATAAATTTGCAATTGAATTTCTCATGAAAAATCACTGATCACTTACTTTTTCTGCATTTTCCACATCCAAACACACTTTGAAATACAAAACGAACGCACATCATAACACCGCCACAGCAATCGTTTACATCTGAATCCTCTGCGGAATCTTGTCTTACATCATCTTCTTTATTCATAAATCCTTTTTTAAATTTTTATCTAAGATTTGTCATTACAGAAAGCTCTCTGCATTATTTTTATCTCATTAATCTTCAAATCTGCTATATCCCTGACCACCAAAATGCCTGCCAAAGGCCCTAGCTACTCTTATTGGTTTTGTAAGAGACCTCATCATTGTACTGAGTGATCCTGAATCACGATCACAATCTGACTTCGTAGATGAACGAACTTTTCCATTTCCAACAACTTACATCCCGGTCTTACCATCAGCATGATTATGATATTGAAACGCCGGTTCATTATCACTTTTCGCTCTAAATCTTCTATTAGAAGAAACATCACCCATAACTTCACCTAAATATTGCATCCATTAGACAATATACAACATCATATGTCAAGTTATAGTATTATCTCATAACAATTTGCATTGTTCTTTGGAAATCACTCAAATTCTCTCCTTGGTTTTGTTCATACTGAACAAGTGATTGATTTGTATCTGTACTCGTACTCATCAACGATGTTGATGGTACATTTCTTATCTTTTCTTCAGATTCTTTTCTCTTTGCTTCAGCATCCCTTCTTTCAATTATTAATTCAAGATATCTATCTGGATTATACGAAAGAAGATATCCAATTTGTTCATCTATATCATCTCCTATAAGAGCTAATCTATTTTGCGTTATACGAATATCTTCTGGTAGAATATAGCTCTTTGCCATTCTCTGAGATTGATTCAATCTTGATGATATTCCAAGTCTAGATGTATATAATGCTCTATAAAACACTGTACTGGGAGTACGAATTCTTGTGAATATATGCATCTTTTATTTATATGAATCTCATTCATGGTATGGTAATTCATATTTAAATACTGTCAATTATTATGAATGAATGGGAAGAATTCTTAAAAGATGTTACACAAATCAATAGAGAGAATTATGTTGCATCAAAAAAATCAAAAGTTACAAACAAAATACAACAACAAAAACACTCATCACAAGAAGCAGAGATCGATCTTCATAATCAAAATCTTGAAAATGCATACAACATCACAATGAATTTCATTAGAAATTCAATCAGATTTGGAAGAAAAAATGTTGTAATTATCACTGGAAAAGGACAAAGAGGAGAAGGATTAATAAAAAATAGCATTACACAATGGCTATTAGCATCTGAATTCAAAGAAAAAATACTCAAGATAGAAAAAATATACGATAAAAATCGTGAATCCGGTGCATTTAGAATATTACTTTCAAATACATAATATTATCTGTCTTTTTTATGAAAAAATACCGAATACATGAGTATCAAGATCGCAAAAAAAGCAATAATTGGTATCTCCCATAAAATTGTATTAGATGGTTCGTTTAATATCTTCTCACCATAATTTTTTACCAAATCTCGCAGAATCAAGTCTCGTGTTTTTCCACTCTTATATTGATTCCTAATCTCATCACGAAGCATTTCAGCAAAACCGGATCTGGAATCGTATACAGATTCGCCTTGACATACAGCACAACGGACGGTTTTATATATTAAAATTAACTCTTTATTCTCTATTGCTTCTGCCTTCTCGAAAAAAACAAGCAGTATAATAACGAGCATTCTTATCATTTAGCTGTTTCATCTGATTTACCAATCATACCTCTTTGATGAGCGCAACCAAGCGCTACAACAGGAACAGTTACAGGAGCGAGTAGTACATTTCCGGGAATGGAAAATATAAAATGAGTTATATTGTTAATTGTTTTATTGTGAAATTTCTCATGATTCACTTTATCTATTATAAATAGAGCCAATGTCAAAAATACTGCAACTATAAATGCTACAGCAATAGCATTTTTACATGAATTAATACTATGAGAAAATGGAAACCTATGATGTCTACTATAATCGGAACACAAAGCTATAGCTAAAAGAATAAACCAAGAAGAAAATCTATTAATTCCTTGTTCTACATGATGAATGTTCCTTGCTTTTTTAATTTTATCTGATCCCGTTTTGTCAATTCCTATTCCAATTGCATATAGAACTGAAGTGCAAAATCCAGTAAACATTGGTATTACCACCAAGTTCATTTTGCTTTTCGCATCAGTAGCGAATTTTTCTCTTCCTACTTTACCATAATGTGTAATTCCAATTTTCTTTAGAAATTCGCTTTTAACTATACCATTCTCAGTTGCATTTGTTGACATACTACTTGGTATACTAGGAGTAGTTCCTTCTGCTAGAGGAGCACTTGGTGCAAGAGAAGATCCTGATTTAATTGTAAAAGCTGTTGAATCAGAATATGCTGGAGGTGGATCAGCTCCAGGAGCAGTTACATGAGTTCTTGTTGCTCCACTTACCTCCATATTCTCCGCTTCATTATCATATGCTGGATTTGACACTCCAGTTGCAGTACCAAAACCCAATGCATTACCAGCAGCATCCACCGCACGTGAAAATCCATTTCCAACAGCACCTGCTGCACCTCTCACCATTTCCATATCATTACCACTTAATAATTAAAACAATATTAACTTAATATTATGATAATGTCAACTCATTCAGGTATCGCCTCAACTGATTTCACTTCGGGAACGTAATATTTCATCATATTCTCTATACCTTCTTTGAGAGTATAAGTTGAACTTGGACATCCTGAACAGGCACCCTGAAGTTTAAGATAAAGTATACCACCCGAGAAAGAATTAAATTTTATATCTCCACCATCTTGCTGTACTGCAGGACGCACTTGTTGATTTATTAATTCCTTTATTGTTTTAACTACTTCAGAATCATTTTCATCAGCATCATCTTCATCATCTAGATTAATTCTACCACCACCAGAAAAAAATTCAGATATGATTGTCAAAATCTCAACTTTCACAATACTCCAATCAGCAGCATCTGATTTTGTTACTGATATAAAATCTCTTGCAAAGAATACTCTAGAGACATTCGGAATACTAAAAATATCTTTCGCAATTTGAGACACTTCTGCATCTTTTTCAGATGAAATGTCCAATGTTCCAACACCATTTAATACAACACAACCCGGAAAAAATTTCAGAGCATGAGGATTTGGTGTTTCTTCTATTTGAATGTACATAGCACAAAAAATGCAACAATACAATTGTGCATCAAGAAACTCAAAATTCAATCATTAATTAATAACGATGATAATTATTACAAATGATAATCATGACACAAAGTACAAAAAGCTTTACTATGTCTCGTTTCACCAAGCATTCCAATATCGCGATCCACACGTCTTATAGATTCATTAATTCTATCAATAGCATCACCAACTTCTGTCTCTATAGAATGAGAATTACTAATGGGTTTATCTCGATAATTAAACCCCTTCTTCAATTTACGAAATCTCTCCTCGTGTCGAATCATATAAAGCCTCTCGTTCACATAACGCAAATCAGATTGCAACACACCCAATCTATTATCACAATGTTTCATTCTCATTTTTAAATCTCTGTTTACATCTTGTAGATTTTCTTTTTCACATTTCAGATCTCTATTTTCATTCATAAGACGTTTGTTTTCAGAATCCAGATATCCATCTTTATTTCGTAATCTCTCTTTGTGCGCATCATTTTCATGTCTTTTGTTTGCTATCATTTTTATGCAATAAATAGCAATTGTAAGTGGAAAATAAATTATAAAAGAAACTAAGCTTACGGGAAGTAATATGAGTTGCATTATAATATGAACATTCTGCGCCTTATCAATATATTTACTACGTTGATCAATCCCCCATAAAGCATGATCTGCTACCTTCCTATTAAAATAGCTTGACACTAAACAAAGAAAAGAAACTAGCAATATAGACACAAATAATGCGCTATTTATTATAAGAGAATCAAACCATGCATTTTTATGAGACAAGATAGAAAATTCATGATGGGTTTCCTTTAAAACAAGACCTATAATCACAAATGATGATACAGACCCAAGAATTAAATTTAAAGATATACTCCTCTCATCAGAAATTCCCGATATAGCACCTGGAAGACCAGATGAAAATTTATTCAATTTACTCTCCATTTTTTATTTAATTAAATATCTTTGCGTTGTAACGATATCATATTTTTCTACAAAACACAAACTGACAAACTGATGAGAAACACGTAAGTAAGAGTATGAATATAAATGTGTTAAATTAGGATCTTTATTTTTACTGACAATTTTCACATTGATTCTCTATAAGAAATTCATACTCACACTTCGTAACTAACAGTTATTCACATCATGTGTGTAACTCAGAAAAACATCAGATTAAATAGATGAAATTAAAGAATCGCTATGTGAGTAATATATAGTATAAACTACTATAACTGATATACTAACGCATTTCACATCCTATCATTATGTCTATCTCTATTAATAGATATCTAAAAGATATTACATACAAGTGCAGAAATCCTTTTTGGTTTATGAGGCAAGCTGGTAGATACATGAATAGCTACATGAAACTCTCGAAAGATAAAAATTTCCTTAAAGACATGTGTTATGAGTCAGAAGTTGCAAAAGAAATAACCATGATGCCAATCAATGAGTTTAATATGGATTGTGCAATTATATTTTCTGATATACTTGTTATTCTTGACGCTATTGGATGTGATGTTGAATTTATAAAGGGAATAGGACCCGTTATACAAACAGATAAATCAAATATATTATTCAATAATATGTCTGATATATCTGAATTTTTATCTCCTGTTTATGATGCTATAAGTCTTGTAAGAAGAGATATAGAAAATGATAAATCTTTGATCGGATTTGCTGGAGGTCCTTGGACGTTAATGACATATATGTTCCAGGATAAGAAAAACTCCTTAGTTTTTAAAGAATTATATAAAGATAGAAGAAAATTTGATGAGATTTTTAATATTGTTATAAATGTTATTGTTGAACATTTATCAAATCAAATTGAAGCAGGTGCTGATGTAGTGCAGATTTTTGATTCAAATGCAGGTATTTTGCCTGATGATTTGTATAATGAGTATGTGATTTCTCCAACAAGAAGGATTTCTGATATCATCAGGAAGAAACACAAAGATGTGTCAATGATAGGGTTTCCAAGAGGATCCCAAGAAAGAATGTTACAATTATACTCGAATAATGCGAATGTGGATTGTATTGGAATTGATTATACAGTGTCAATGGATTGGGTGTACGAAAATATAGATATCCCTGTTCAAGGTAATTTACATCCTCAATTGTTGGCATTTGATATTGATTCTGCTATTTATGAATCTGAGAATATTTTAGATAAATTTCATGATCGAAGATTGATTTTTAACCTTGGTCATGGCGTTATTCCTGAGACTCCTGAGAAAAACATGAAAAAGTTATGTAATTTTTTACTAGATCATTGATTTGTTTGATTTAGTAATATTATCTTAAATAAGATATAATTTTATATAAATTATTTTATTGTTTCTGCATTTATCATCTTATGCTACGTTTCTTTGTCTTCTTGCGGTCCTTCTGCAGGAGAGTTTTTGTGTAGAGATGTTCATCTGTGTTTATTCTGTAAAAAATAGAATTGTATTTATGTTTTTTATTAGGTATATGAATTCTAACAAGGGTAAAGAAGTTGGAATTTCTTGATTATATTAAGAAGAGAGGATGTTTTAGTAATTGTACAAATTATACTGAAGACATTTTAATCGACAAAAGTACGATTGCTTACATTGGCTTTGACTGTACTGCTGAAAGTCTTCATATTGGTAGTCTTGTTCAGATAATGATTCTTCGATCTTTCATGAGATTTGGATATAGATGCATTGTATTGTTTGGAGATGGAACATCTATGATTGGTGATCCGTCTGGCAAAGATTCAACTAGATCTATGTTGAATAAGGAGAAAATTGAGGAAAATAAAGTTGGTATTAGAAAAATTCTTGAGAGATTCCTTCCAGATGCGATATTTATGTCAAATTCGGAATGGATAATGAATCTAAATTACGTAGATTTTATCAGGGATTATGGTAGTAAGTTTTCAGTAAATCAGATGGTTAATCTTGAAAGTGTAAAATTAAGATTAGAAAGGAAACAGAACATGAGTTTTTTGGAGTTTAATTATTCAATTTTACAGGCATATGATTTTGTTGAATTAAATAAAAGAACTAATGGATGTTGTAGATTGCAGATTGGTGGATCTGATCAATGGGGAAATATAATTTCTGGGATTGGACTTGGGAAGAAATTTGGAATTGATTTATATGGTATAACTACTCCATTGATTACAAATTCAAATGGATCAAAGATGGGAAAAACTGAAAAAGGTGCTGTATGGTTATCAGAAGATTTGTTAGATCCGTATGATTATTGGCAATTTTTCAGAAACATAGATGATAGAGACGTTGTGAAATATATGAATCTTTTTACTGAGATTGAACATGTTGAAGAATATGAAAATTTGAAAGGGAATGATATAAATATAGCAAAGAAAAGACTTGCATTTGAGGCAACAAAAATATGTCATGGTGAGGAAAATGCAAATACTTCAATGAAAAAAGCTGAATCTATATTTGAAAATGGTGATGTAGATGAGTTACCAGTAATTTTTCATAATGAAATATCAATTATTAATGCATTGAAAGAATTGAATTTTGTGTCTTCAGGTGCAGATGCTAAAAGATTGATAATTGGTGGTGGATGTATGATTAATGATGTTATTACAAGAGACAAAGGACATATGATAATATCTCCTGCAAAGATTTCTGTTGGAAAAAAAAAAATTGGATTGATTAAGGGAAAAATGTAAATAATACGAATTGTTAATTTAATTAGTTTAGTGTTATCTGTTGTTTTTGGAGTATTGTGAATGATTGTTCTAATAAAAAGTTAGATTTGGAAGAAATTCGTTCTAAATATAAGAGTTCTTTAAAGAAAAAGTATTATTATTTTTTATATTCTTGTATTCTGATAATAACAATCCCTTTTTCATTAATTGGGATTGGTATATTTGCGATTTATAACAAATTTAGATATGGAAAAGTTTATGATTTACCAGTTGAAATTGAAGAAAGTATTAAAAATCACAATAATAGCATAGATCAAGGATTTAGTTTAAATGATAAACTTGACAAATTTCCATCAGATCTTAGATCAATTATTCAATCTCGTTTGCGCAATGGTGATTCTTGTAGTGATAGTACAAATCCTCCAGTGAGTCTCTATCCTAAGAAAGCAAAGAGAGATAGAATTGCTGATTCTAGATTAAAAGAAGCATTATCAAATAGAGAAAAAGGATTATCTGAAGTAAACAAAAAAACTGGTTTATTATCTGAAAGTGCAGGCGAATTTGTCGCATTTACTAGACAACTTCCTGGTGTTACTTCAAATCCAATAAGAACTCCCGTGAGGAGAAATATAGATGATTCTGAAAGAAAAAAAAAAAATAACCAAATTAGAGAGAAATATGGATTAAATAAACCATCAGGACCTTTAATTGGTAATATAAGTTCTGATAGAGCGCTTGTGAGTAGATTTAAAAGTTTTTATCGTAGTAATTCTTAGTAATTATTAAGATCTCTTGACATTATAACTCAATTACTGATATAATTATTTTGACATCAATGTCGTAAATTAATAGATTCAAATGAGGTTTTATATGAGTAACAACAGAGATTTTGATTTACATAGAGTAAAAATTAATATTGAAGAAGCTGCTAGTTTTTTCAAGAATAGTGGTTTTAAAGGAATTCACGCACACATGGATAATGATTTGAAGGATGGTCATCATTACATCGATAGAGATGGCGATAGCGTAGTTGAAGATATACCTAGTTTTAAGGTTGATGAAAAAGGACATGCAACTGGAGATGTGAATTTTATAGAGCACATTCATCACAATGATGGAAGTTCTTCAGATATATTTTTCCATTTGAATGACAAAGGGGTAGAAGTTGATTTGTATTCTCGTCCTTCAATTACAGAGAAGTTTGTAGATGATGCTGTGACTGAAGTTATATGGAGTGGAAAATTGCCTTCTCATCATGATTTGCAGAATAATGTTTTTTCTAGTCATGATCATTTTGATTTCAAATATGAAAACGGTCATTTGAATACTGATTTCAATTTTTAATTTATCTATTGACTATATTTAATCTTCAATCTAAAGTTGAATAGGTATTTTTTGCCTGTTTAACTTTGAATATAGGTTTTGTATGAATGATGTTCACGCAGATTTTTTTTGGTTAATTCCTCTAATTCCTGGTGTTATTCCTAAGAAGGGTCATCACGTAAAGGAGCGTTCTACTGGAGATGATAATCAGCATTTGGTAGATGCGCATGTTTATAATGTTTGTAAAGATTACAATATGCATATTGATCATGGACCAGTAGAAAACTCACCTATTCCTATAAGTGGAGATTTTAATTTCTAGTTCCGTAAAAAGTTTCGCATCTTTACCAGGATGTTTCATTGGATTAGTGTAATCCTGGTTTGGGTGTATGTTTATGTATGATGTTATAGTTATTGGTGGTGGACCAGGTGGTTATGTTTGTGCAATCAAGTGCGCTCATCTGGGTATGAAAGTTGCGATTATCGAAAAAAGAACTTTCACTAATAAGTGTATTCTAGGTGGAACTTGTCTTAATGTTGGGTGTATACCTTCGAAAAATTTACTTGATGGAACTTATAAATACGAAACTGCAAAAGAAATGGGGTTTGATTGTAATTTCAATGATTTCTTTAAGAAGATGATGGAGAAGAAAAATGATGTCATTAATAAACTCGGTTCTGGTATTGATTCATTGATGAAGAAAAACAAAATAGATATAATAAGTGGAATAGGAATAATAGAGTCAAGAGACAAAGTTAGAGTGAATGATGAAGTGCTTGAATGTAATAGGATAGTTATAGCAACTGGTTCTGTACCTTCTTCTGTTCCTGATATTGATTTTAATGGTAACGATATAGTTTCTTCAGATGAGGCACTTAGTTTTTCAGAAGTACCAAAAAAATTTGCAATAGTTGGTGCTGGAGTTATAGGTCTTGAGATTGGTTCCATGTGGAACAGATTAGGATCTGATGTAACAGTGATTGAATACTGTGATTCCATTTTATCTACTATGGATAAGGATGTTAGTAAAGAAATGCTAAAACTTTTGAAGAAACAAGGCATGAAATTTGAACTTGGGTGCAAAGTTGTGAATGCATCAGATGGAGTAATTAAATTTCATAATATAAAATCTGATATCGATAGCTCTCTTGAGTATGATAAAGTTCTGATATCTACTGGAAGGAAGCCATGTACAGATGGGTTGGGAATTGATTCGTTGGGTGATAAAATTGTAAATGAGAAAGGTCAAGTAATTATAAATGATAATTTTGAGACAAAAATTCCTGGTATATATGCGATAGGTGATGTTGTTCATGGTCCTATGTTAGCTCATAAAGCGGAAGAAGAAGGTGTTTACGTTGCAGAGATGTTTGCAGGTCAAAAGCCGCATATAGATTATAATTTGATACCTTCAGTAGTATATACTCATCCGGAGATTGCTTCTGTTGGAAAAACGGAGCAAGAATTGAAAGATAGTGGAGTAGAATATCAAGTTGGAAAATTTAGTATGGGAGCCAATAGTAGATCCATTGCAGTTGGTGAAACTGATGGATTTGTGAAAGTGATAACCGGAAAGTGTGATACTAAAATACTTGGTGTTCATATAATTGGTTCTGCTGCTGGAGCTATGATACCGGAGGCGGTTGTTGCAATGGAATATAAAGCATCTGCAGAAGATTTGGCTCGTATATGTCATCCTCATCCTGATTTTGGAGAAGCGATTAAGGAAGCAGCTATGGCGGCATATGATAAATCTATACATTCATAGGTTTTAAGTGATTAGAGCTTGTTCTAAAGAGTTAGAAAATTGTATAGGAGAAGAGATTTTAGTATTGGATCATGGTTTTGTCAGAGTTGTTGATTATATGGGAAATGATAATGCAATAGTGCAGTCTGCAAGAGTGTCTTATGGGGATGGAACAACAACAAAGAGGAGCGACGCAGGATTGATTAGATATTTGATGAGACATAGTCATACGACTCCATTTGAGATGTGTGAAATTAAATTTCATATAAGAGCTCCGATGTTTGTTGCTAGGCAATGGTTGCGTCATAGAACTGCAAATGTAAATGAGTATTCTGCGCGGTATTCGATTCTGAAGGACAAATTTTATATCCCGAAGGATATTGAATTGCAATCTGAAACAAACAAACAGGGTAGATCTGGTTGTGTGAGTGACAAAAAAAAAGAGGAAATTATAAATATATTTCGTGAAAAAAGCTCTGAGTGCTATAAAATATATGAAGAGATGCTTGAAGATGGTGTTTCGAGAGAGATAGCACGAATGATATTACCTGTGAACGTTTATACTGAATGGTATTGGAAAATTGATTTGCATAATCTATTACATTTTGTATTACTGCGTGCAGATTCTCATGCTCAGTATGAAATTAGAGAGTATGCAACTGTGATATTGAATTTGATAAAAAAATGGGTACCTGAAACTTATAATGCATTCAAGATGTATAAGGAAGAATCTGTGAATTTTTCTAGTAAGCAACTTGATGTGATAAGAAAAATGATTTCTGGAATGAATATACAGCAAGAAGATAGTGATCTCTCGAAAAGAGAATTTGTTGAAATGATGGATGTAATTTCTTGATGTTAATTTACATCTCCAAATAGGTTATATTTTTTGATAAAACCGGATTTTTTGTGTATTGATATTTTACATGAATCAGTTTTACAGCGCTGTACTTTCACTATAATTCCTGGATCTATATAGAATAAAGTTTTTGATCCATTTTTTATTGCGTGGTGTTTTTTTACATTTGTTACAATTGCATATTTTCCATTCTTTAATAGATGGCTATCTATCCAGCCAGTATTTTTTTTATAATCTTGGATTTTGATCCAACCATGCTGCTCATCCACTATTATTAGTGGTATATTTCTTTGTGTATATACAAGTTTTATTTTTCTGTTGATTTCAGGTCCGTATCTAAGATTAACTTTATTAGATTTTGTGTATAAAAATCTTTTTATATTGTTTGCGTATGTATAGTGATCGAATTCCAATAATACATAGCATATAGATATAAATGTGATGATTTTCATATAAAGATTTATTAATAAACAATATGTAGAATCTGTACAGTTTATTTGTTGAGTTTATTATGAAGTATATTACATTAATATGTGCATTATTTTTAGCTTGTTGTTCTGGTGATTATGAAGGAGTTGGAAGGAATTCAAATGTATCGAGAAGATCAAATGTTACAAAGATAGATGATAGAGATACGAAAAAACATGCTAAGACGATATATAATGCACTAGAATATGGAAATGATGGTGCGAAGATATATTGGTCAAATATTGATACTGGTGGCCATGGTTATGTAATGCCACATTCTATCACATACAATGAAGATGCAGGTTTGATATGTAGAAAATATGAATCAAAGATATATTACAATAATAAATTTACTTCATATATAGAGAGCGCTTGCAAGAAAAAGAATAAATGGTTACCATGCAATGCCAATGGCGGTTGTAGCTCAGTTGGTTAGAGCGCCAGTTTGTGGAACTGGAGGTCGCCAGTTCGATTCTGGTCATCCGCCCGTGTTATTGGTTATATGCTATGCATTGTTTGAATGATACAGCGAGTTGTTTTAGGATAGCACACCAATAGGTTGTGTTAGTTCCGAAGGTTATATACCATGAGGTATATTTTATTTCATAAGAGATGTCGGATGTATTAAGTAAAACAATAGCGGATAAGATAAGAATATATATGGGTGCAATGGGTATAAACGCAAAGCAACTTGCACATCGCGCTAAAGTGGGTAGATCATTTGTGTATGATATTCTCAATGGAAAATCCTCGAACCCTACATTTGGAAGAATGGTAGCAATTTCTCAGATACTTAATATACCGATATCATGTTTGGTTGAAGATGGGATTGAATATGATGATGCGAGAAATTCATACATTATGATATCGAGGGTGAAGGATGATGGAACATTTTCAAATCCTCAGTTGTTTTATAATGTGATAAACTACAGTTATGATCATTCAAAACAGCTATTCGTATATAAAATATCAGATGATTATATGTTCCCATTATTTAAGCGTTCTGATTCAGTTATACTGATTGAATCAGATAGTTATCCAAATGAAAATGGAATATTTTTGTTTAAATATAGAGGTAGAATGATATTTGGTAGAATAGAGATATTACATTTAGAAAATGAAATAAGAATTATTCCAGAAAATGCGCGCTACAGTAGCATAAAAGATTCGATTGAAAGTGTATCTGTTATGGGTAAAGCTATACATCAAATAAACAGCGTTTGATATTTGTCTTTGAATTATCAGAAGGATATTGAATTATGCATATTTTCCTATTACTGCACCCATAATCGTGAAAGTCGTTACCACAAGAGCTCCACATATTATAGTTCCAGGTTTGCATCTTGATGAGTTTTTTGATTCAGTCGGTTGTGTTTCTGCTATTCTAAGATCTTGGTATTTTTTGCGTCCTTCAGTGTATTGCGTTGTATCTCCCACTATAGTGGAGATAACAGATGCAACTTCTGGTATTGTGTGAGCCGCTTGATCTACCATGTTCAAAATTCTTGCAAGACCATAAATATCTGGATACACCTTCTCCAAGTCATAATCATGCTTTACAAAACCATAATGTTTAGGATCTTTTTTCAAAAGTTGTCTTGCAATAAACCCTTGATCTAGAGAATTTTGATGCTCTTTTATTAATTTTAACTCTTCAAGTATTTTTATTACGAGCGTTTTATGTACAAAATCAACAATAGGATTGAGATGTATAAATTCACTTAGTTCTCCAGTTTTAAGAGCATTCTTTAATCCAGATCTGCTGGGTTTCGTGGATCTCATTTGCGATATTTTTTTGAAATCGAGAATTCTATGTGTAGTTCGTGGTTCATTTTCCTTTCTTGTGTATATAGATATTCCTTCGATTCCTAGTAATCCAATTTTACTATTTAGTGCAAACTCTGTTGCATCATCAAATGTCATCTTGTTTGGATCTATGTGTCCTTTGGAGTCAAAAAATTTCTTTATATGCTCTTGTATAGATTCATGACTTGAGAAGATCAATTCTATTCCATCTATTTCTCCTTCTGATTCTAATTGATCTAATAATGATAAAATCGGATCTAGAATTTTATCTACTCCCAAAGTAGTGGAATTAGTTGCAAATTTTGCAAGTTTTCCAGCGACATTAGCTCCTATGTGTTTTGATGTTTGATGTATTGTGACAATTCCTTGCTCAATTTGTTTTCTAGCATCACACTGTGGCATTTGGATGACTGAATCAAGGAAATATTGTGTAAAATCGCGCTTCACTAATGATTTTGCTTCATCTTGTCCTGGAATTAATACACTTCTTGTAGCGCTTGCATGTATTTTTGTGATCTTCCTAACTATGCGATTCATTGAAAAAGATCCATGTTGTGTACTTGATGATTTCGGTGTTTTGTGTTTTTTTGTATGCATTGTACCAATAGATCTAGTAGCACCAAGAAATAGATTCTTAATGCTACTAAATATCAATGATTCTAGATCACTCAGTGTTTCGGAATTGAGTTCTGTATCTTGTGTGCGCGATGCAATACCAGTGATTGCAGCTTCAACGTGAGTTAACATAGATATGTGTCTACGAAAAGTATCACACACACCATTCTCTATATCATATTCTCCTTTTATCTCTTTCAGATCTGATTTAAGTTTCTCATTTCTCTCTTCTAGTGCTCTTATTTCTGCATCTAATTCTCTTCTTTTCTCTCCATTGAACCATCTTTCGCTTCTTTTGAGAGCTGATATCCTAGCTTTTAATTTTTCTATTTCTTCGCATCTTCTCGCATACTCCTTTGATCTTTCGGAAATCTCATCATAAATTCCACCAATTCTTGTTATTTCATGAATGAAATTATGTGCCTGTTTTATAAAAACAAGATCTTTTCCTATATCAATAAGATCTTTTAGTTTTATGGGTGATTCATGATCATTTTCAATAAATTTCCTAATGTTCTCAATTCTTTCTTTTATTCTTTCTTCTAGATTTCTGACAATTTCTCTCAGTACTTCAGTATCAGGAGTAACAAATCCCTCTATTGTTCTAAGTTGTTCTGGGATAGTGAAATTTTCTATTTCTCTTGTATTTGGTGCATGATATTCTTCTATCTTATAGAATTGAGTCTTGATGAAATTGCACACTCTAGAATTCAAAGTAGCTCCATCCCGTGGATTTCTAGCTATTTCTAATATTTTTCTAAAATAATCAAAGGAATAATAATGTGAATCACGCTCTGTCTCTATATTCCTACACATTGTTAATGCGTTCACAAGATCAGTTTTTCTCTCTTTAGTACTAGTATCAATCCCAAGTTCTAGTGCTCCTGTTTTCTCATTTAGGAGAATTCGAATAACATTCTTCTTTCTATTGCAGAATTTTTCCTTACTATGATCAAAAAATTTTTTTTCTTTGGAAGATAAAGATCTAAGAATGTTTGTAGTGTATATTAGGTTGTTTTCAATGAGACGTTCATTCGAGACTGAGCATGTCTTAGATTGATACTCTGTACTTTCAAGACTGAGTTTATCACCATTTTCTAACACAGGATCTAAGATAAGATCTGAAACAACATTCCTTAATGCTATTAATTGTTTTGGATCTTTTATATTAGATATTTCGTGCTTAAGTTTTCTTAATTCGAAGAGCAATTCATCTATTTGAGCTTTGATTTTTAAATGATTCTTGTGAATGCATTGTAATTTTTCCAATTTATTAATAGCAGAATCCAGTACGTGTATTTGTAAAGAATCACTTCGCGAGATCTTTAAAGTCTCTCTCTCTAATTTAACTCTTTTGTGTTGTATACAACTCAATGTTCCTGATATGTCTTCTTCTGTTCCTGTAATAATTGCACATTGTAATTGTGTTAATTCCCTTTTAAGGGATTTGATATCTTCTACAAATTGTGCATTTCCAATTGTTGCAAAACCCGAATCTTCTAATTTCAAGATTTCTCTTGATGCATTTTGTATAAGACGTTCATCACTAACGCTATGTTCTTCTAGATTTATATATGCGGAAGTGAAGTTTTTCACTGAATCTTTTAAGTCTTTTAAAATTTTTCTATATTTTGTCTTTATAGAAGTGTCTTGGATTAATTCTTCTAGCTTTAAGAGAATTGAATTTGGATTCTCTGTGCATAACCTCAGTAGAAATGTGCTATCGATCTCTTTATTGTTGCGTTGTTTAGTGATATTGAATAAATGATCTAGATGAGGTTTCTTGTCATTCAGCAATTTTTGAATTCTAAATATGTGATCTGGTTTAATTCTTCTTATTGTGTCTATGAATGCTTGTCGTGACACAGCAATATTTCTTATGAAGCGCTCTTCAACAAAATTATCTATATCAGCAAATTCTACTTCTGGAGGTGGTGTAGCGCTAGAAAATGGAATTCCAATAATTCTATTTATTAATGCTAATATTGGAGTTGTATCTGCCAATATCTTTTTAGTGCCATCTTCTTGCGCTTGTGTTATCTGAATTAAGTTACTGACACGTGACTCTTGCATTGATCTAAATTTCTTATAAGTTCATCTACGATCGTATATTATATATACAGAAATGTCAATTAATCGTAGTTTCAGAACTCGCAAAAGGCTTTATCTAGGGTCTTGAATATAAGATCGTCAATTACTTTCATTTCTATGCTTGGTACATATTTGTGTATAGAAGTGATTCCATAATTGTTGATTCCACAAGGTATTATTCCAGAGAAATCATTAAGATTCACATTAACATTAAGTGCAATTCCATGATATGTGATCCATTTTCGCACTCTTATTCCTATTGCAGCTATCTTGTTTTCTTGAGTAGGATTTTTTATCCATACACCAATTCTATCTTTATTAAAATAACTTTTAATGCCAAGTTCAGAAATGATGGTTACAATCCATTCTCCTAAAACTGAAATGTATTTCCTTAGATCTATTTTTCCTTGTCGCGCTTTGAGATTAAGCATTATATATACTATCTTTTGACCGGGTCCATGATATGTTAATTTTCCTCCTCTACCTGTTTTATATATTGGGAACTTGTTTTTGTCTAAGATCTCAGAATCACTTGAACCAAGGCCAGCGGTATAAATCGATGGATGTTCCAGGAGCCAGATCATTTCATCAGTATCACCATTGGATATTTTCATCACTCTATCTTCCATGAAACTTATAGCCTCTCTGTATTCTACAGGTGAATCTGATATTTTATATTCCATAAATAAAGAATTAAATAGATACCGTTTTGAAGTCGGAAGAATATTCCACCAAGTTTCGCTAACAAGGTGGGTGCAGTATACCCAGTTTTCTCAAGTTATCTTGGGCAGGAACCGCTCCCTAAGGAAAAAAATTATACCTCGGAGGACGTAAAAAACCTAACTAACAAACCAGTATCCCTCTATTATACATAATATTGGATTATTGCAATGCAATTTAATATGCAAAATTGAGCATATATCATCTATATAAAAGATCTTTTTAATAAAATAGTTGACAGACTACAATAATAAAATTATACATAGAACATGATTTAAGTTGGTATTCAATGAATAATGGTGAATTTAAATACGAATGCGTTTTGCATAACCTTGGTGGCAGTGCTCCAGGTTCTCCTACAGATCTGCGACCTACGAGTCCGGATGCAGACGGGGAGTATATATATTCGAGAATGGATAACTCTATAAATTCTGATACTGACTATGCTGTATCGGAATCTGCGAGATTTGATAGTGTATTTGGATTCTAAATATGTTGAATATGCATTAATATGCTTATGAATGGATGTGATAAGGTGATTTATGCTTTCGTATGATGAATTGGAGTATGGTGATCAATTGATTGTGGATGATGGTTATTACTCAGATAGTGTGTTGGATCCTTTTGCACCTACAGTAGTAGATATTGTTCACACTGGTCCTAGATCAAGAAGATACAGAAGCACAAGCTCCAGTGATGTGAATTCGGGTGCAATTGCGCTTGCGATATTAATCGGATTGATAGTGATTTCTGGTGCTGGATGTGGGATTGCGTATGGATGTGGTGCGTTTGGTCATGTTCATCTTGGTGGATATCATCCGATATATCGTCGCCCAATATACCATGCACCTGTGATCGTTCGTCATCATTATCTTGCTTTGCAAGATTTGCACTCTTCTACTGATGGAATATTGAAAGAGGTGGGTGTTGGTAAACACATTGAATCTGGTGGTTCTAATCATTTTGGTTTCACAATGGCAGTTGCTGGTATTATTATTGGTATATCGCTGTTTGCAATTTTACAAATTGCCTTGATGCATAAGATTTCTGGTACTAAAGAGAAAGGTGAAAAAAAATTGAACTCGTCAATATGTGTTGGAGCAATTAATGCTACTATGATGATGTTTGCTGTTGGTGCCACTGTTTTTTGTGTACTTTCCATGACATCTGCAATAATGAAAGCACGTGGTCATAGCTTTATGAGTTTTATGCTGCGTCCAATTGGAGAATTGAGCAGATCTATCATCCATGGTGCTCCTGGTGTTATTGATGAATCTGCTGTGAAGTGCAATATTGCAATTTGTGCTATTGGAATATTTGCAGCTGTTGCTGTAATTATCGCAAGTATTGTAGCGACTGCAAGAACGGGTGATAAAGCATGTATTGGATATTGTTGTTGCACTAGCATATGTAGTTCGAATGCTACGAATGCTGCTATATGTTGTGGCGGCATGTCATGTTGTTTAAGTTAAGTTTTTATGTATAATTATATTGAGTTTTTATTGAGGTTTATCTATGAAAGATAGTATTTTTGATTTTTCTGGTGTTCATAAGGTTGATGTCATATCAGAATCAGTACTTTTGGGTATTATGGGATTATCTGCTACGTGTTTTGTAATGTTTCTTGTTGCATTTAGATGCAATGCAAGCAGAAAAAGTGAGATGAATGAGCGTACGAAGAATAAGATTTCTAATTTTGGATTGTTGTTATTTGCTCCTGGAACTGCTGTAGCGGCGTTGTTCTTTTCGGCTTATTTAATTAAATATCTTGACAAAAAAAATCCACTTGAACATTTAATCAAGAAAGATGCATCTCGTGGTGATGTGCATATGTATACAGTGTTCTTGGGAGCTATTCTTGCGATCTGTGCTGTGATAATGATGTTATGTCTTTTCTCAAGATGTACGAATCTAGGATTCACACGAAACAAGAGAGTAGATTATTTAGAAGATCAAAATCGCGATTTGAGATCAGATTTGAGATCAGCTAATGCAGAACGTCGTTCATTAGAACAAGATATACGCGATCTAAAAGATATACGACAAGATCTAAACAGTAAAGTAGATAAATTGAATAGTAAAATAAAGATGAAAGATTCAGAGGTCACTGATCTAGGAGTGAAAGTGCGTTCGCATCTTGATAGATGTAAGAATCTAGAAAAGAAACTTGAGGCAGAACAAAAAGCAGCGCTGGATACGAAACAAAGTCTCGAAGATAAATTGGGCGCTTCTCGTGTTTGTGTCTCCACATTGAAAAATTCTATTCAAAATATGAGTAGAGATCTTGCGGATCTTAAGAAACAGATCACAACGAATGAAAAGGAGAGTGAAACTTTGAAGAAAAAAATTATCTCATTAGAGCAGAAGCATAAAGACACTCAAGGTGCACTTGAAAGAAAAACTACAGAGATTACAGAGTTGCGAGCGCAACGTGATATAGTGCAGAATAATTTGAGAGAGAACGATGCTGCATTGACAGATGCTAGAGTTGCTATAAATGAATTCCAAAATGCTCATGCTGCGATGAATCGAGCAAATGTTAGAGCTGATGCACATGTATCAGCTCATAGTGACGCTCATGCTGCTGCTTCTAATCGTCGTCGCGAAGGAGGTGGCGTTGCTGCTGAAGCAGGCACTCGTCCTACTGCTGCTGCTCGTCGTCGTCACGCCTACACTAGTAGCAATCCTTCGATGAATTCCATGCAGCCTATTGCATGTAAATGCGAACATCATGGTAGAAAAATTGAGGAGAAATACTTGATACGCGCATGCACACAACAAGGTATTGCGTACCCTCCTTCTAAGGCAATGGAGAATACAACTTGCCTGATGGCTCATGGCTTCCGTGCAATGGAGCACTCAGATAATGCTTGCATTCCTAGTTAATGAGTATTGAAGTGAGGGGTTGATTCAGAATGCCTTCGGATGTATCCTCACGCGAGTTCGCAAGGTAGGTTGTAATGAAATGCCCGAGTTGCAACCACGAGGGTACTCAAGTCAGAGATTCTAGGGTCTCTGACGACAAGTCTTCTGTGCGTAGGAGGCGCTGTTGTCTTGAGTGTTGTCATAGGTTCACGACTCTCGAAAAAATACAAGTTAGAATGATCTCTGTTATCAAATCAAATGGTGATAGAAAAGCGTTTGATAAAAATAAGATTCTCAAATCTCTTATACTCGCGACAAATAAGCGTGATTTTAATGAAGATAGTGTGAATGTTATAGTTGATGAATTAGTAAGTGATATAGAGAACATGGGTGGTAGCGAAATCCGTTCTTCTGAAATAGGAGATATGATCATGAGAAGATTGGTATTGCTGGATAAGATCTCTTACATCAGATACGCTTCTGTGTATATGAATTTCAGTAGAGTAGATGATTTTACTAATGCGATCAGTGAATTGATTGATTCTGAGCGTGAATAAAGAATCTTATTACTGCTATTACATATGATGTTGCACATACAATGTTTTTTCCAGATATAGTATTTCTCTTTATATTATTCAGCAAAGGCTTCAATGTTGCTTCGGTGATATTGTACTCTATAATGGGGATCTTCGTAGATCTATTCTATTCTAATCCAATTGGATTGAGTGTTGTGCAGTATAACACTATCATATTGATGATTATGATTTTTGGAAGAAGATCTATAAGTAATTCTAAGATTGCAATATTTCTATTATTTGCACATCTCATTGCATTTTTTGAGTCTTTATTGATATTATCTTGGTATGGATCACAAGAATATTATCAGATGAGATATTGCATTTCATTTGTAATATCACTAATATTAATTTTTTGTGCTCGTAAAAATGAGATTAGATAAATTTTTTGGTAAATATGCGTGCTTCGCATCCATGCCAATATTTGTTGTTTTATTTATTCTATCGGGATTCGTACTGAATCTACAAAATGTGCACAATGCGTGGTATCAGATTTCTCCTGCTGTAATTATTGTGCCTTCAATTGTTTGGGCGTTTATTACTACAAGTGGAACAAGTCGTGAGAAGGTGAATTTATTTATTGATGGAGCGAGAGAGAACAGCACAATGGAGGTTATAGGTATATTTGTTTTATCTGGTGTCTTTGGTTTTGTAACGGAAAAATCTGGTGCTATGCAATCCTGTATTGATATTGCTCTTTCTCATTTATCTGGAAATTTGATAGTGCCAGGTATATTTCTAGTTGGGGCATTCATATCTACTGCAATAGGAAGTTCTATGGGTGCGATTGCTGCCATAATGCCATTAGCTGTGAATATAGGAAAAAGTACAGGTATTCCCATGTCTTTGATGGCTGGTACTGTTATAAGTGGAAGTATGTTTGGAGATAATTTGTCTATGGTATCTGATACTACGATTGCTTCTGTGAATTCAGTCTCTGCAGATTTGGGTAGGAAATTCAAACTTAATGCTAAAATAGCGTTACCTGCGAGTGTAATAACTATATTGATATTATATCGCTTATCCAGTGGATCATATTTTGATACATCTGCATATCATTCCACTTTATGGGATTATGTAAATATCATTCCATATCTCTTAATTGTTGCAATTGCATTTACTGGAATTCATGTATTTTTAGTGCTTGGGATCGGCATTGCATCCACTGGTATAATCGGTGTTGGTTTCTCAGATTATCATTTTTTGCAATTCACCAAGGATATGTTCACAGGATCGAATCAATTGTGGGAAGTTTCACTGATTATGATGCAAATTTCTGGAATTAATCACATTGTTTCGACTCATATTGCCAAATTCAAATCTACAGTTATACCCGATAAAGCAGGTAGCAAATTAAAAGCCGAAATTCTCTTGTTATTGAAAATCGCATTTGCGGACATATGTCTTGCAAATAACACTTTAGCAATCATTATTGGTGGAAAATCTGCGAAAGATATGGTGAAAATAAACAAATTAGATAAAAATAAAGCTGCCACCATAATGGATGTGTCCTCTTGCATAGTGCAAGGTGTGATACCACATGGTGCACAAATTATACTAGCTTGTGGGCTCGCATCAGGTACTACGATATGGTCTATTTCAGAGTCGGTAGTCTATTGTTATATATTGTTGGGTTGTATGTTATCTTATTTATTCTTAAGCAATATAAGATCAAGATGATCTCTCAATTCACTATGTTTGCCAAAAGCTGAATATCTTTCTGAACAATTTATGTTTTGTAAATGATTCATTGTGATGGACAAAGAATCTCTTAGATATCAATATTGCTGCTCCGATTGATGAAGACATATAGGGATTCATATCTTCGTATTGTCCTATTCGGGTTTGTGCATTTAAGGTTTTTTGTATAAATTCGCATGTTCCTTGTAACTGACTTGCTCCTCCAGTAATCACTATGTTATTGGTGATATAGGATGGATTGGTTTTTTCTACTATCATCTCGACTATCTCTTCTAACCTGGATCTGATTATTTGAGTCAAGATAGATTTCCTGATTTCAATCATCTTATGGTTCTGTTCTATTTTAAGAGTTGTATTGTCGTCTTCGATGGATGATATTGCACTTCCATGCGCTTTTTTTAATTCTTCTGCTTCAGATATACTAATTGAGAGGCAATAAGCTATATCTTTGGTGATGGTTGCGCCTCCTATTTGTACTGCATCGATGTAGATAGGATTGCCCGAATCAAAGATTGCAAATGATGTACTGCCTCCTCCCATATCGATTATCATTGATCCAAGATGCATTTCATCTTCTGTTAAACACGCTAATCCAGCTCCGTATGAAGAAAGTACGCAGCCTCGCATTTCGGTGTTGCATTTCGTGATACAATTTTCGAGATTCATGAGTACTGATTTTGAGAGCATTGCCAAGCAGAAATCTCCCGTCATTGGAGTTCCGTACATACCGACAGGATCAGTAATCCCATTAATCTGCCCTACATGATACTCTAGTGGTATATTATGTATGATTATATCATCTCCGGAATATTGTCTTTGTGCGATCTCCATTAATTTGTCCACATCCTTACTAAGGATTTCACGCTTATTGCTGTTAGTATAATTCGCCTGCACATGATGTGATGTTACATCAACTCCAGCAGTGACGATGTAGACTTGTTCAATCGATTCTTCGGCTTTTTTTTCTGCGCCACGAATTAAATGATGTATTGCATTTATCGCGAGACGAGCGTTGATAATTAAGCCAGCTCTTATTCCACTGGAGGGTATATTGTTGGTGGACTTTACCACAAAACCCTCGCCTTTGATATGTATCACCAAGCAAACAAGATTTGAGGTTCCGATACCCACTATGGCGAAGCTTTTGCCGCTTGGTTTTTCCAGCATAAAAACACAGAGTAATGAAACATTATATCATTACTCTGTGTAATTTATAGTGCTGAGGAGCGCACTATCTTATTTGGGGTTCTGCTGAGCAGTAGCAGCTAATGGAGATTTTGATACTCCTCCGGCAATAGAAGATTGAAGCAATGAAGGAGGAAGCGTAGGAGGTGGAGGTGGAGGAGGAGGAGCAGGTGGAGCAACAGAACCAGCAGCACCAGGTGGAGGAGGAGGAGCAGGTGGAGCAACAGAACCAGCAGCACCAGGTGGAGGAGGAGGAGCAGGTGGAGCAACAGAACCAGCAGCACCAGGTGGAGGAGGAGCAGCAGATGGAGCAGCAGCAGCAGATGGAGCAGCAGCAGCAGCAGATGGAGCAGCAGCAGCAGCAGATGGAGCAGCAGCAGCAGTTGATGTTCGTGTTTTCCATGACAGAGCAGCTCCAGCTCCAGCTCTAGCTTTACTAAACGCAGAACGCAGTTTGGCTACATTCCCTTCTGGTTGCACTGGTGGATCTTGTTTTGGTGGATCTTGTTTTAATCCCGCTGGACTAGGAGAAGCGCTACTATTGGCAACCGTCGCTGCTGGTACAGCATCAGGTGTTCTAGCAATATTAGTAGTGATCTGCTGTAGAGCATTCATGCGAATGTTGATAGCCTCTATGCATGCTGTGCATTGTTCCACCGCATTGTTTTCCTGAGCGTGACTAAGAGTATCTCGCAATATCGCCAAATGACCTGATGAAATGCACAATATCGCTTTACAATACTGTGCATCAAGCGCGCTAATGCCAGAAGAAAGCGCAGTCAATTCTTGAGATTTGCATGAAGTCTCGATAATACCAAGCAACTCTTGGATTCTTCTAGAAGCTACCGAAGCGAGATCGATTTTTGTCAATTCATGTATCCCAGTTACATATTGAATAATTTTTCCATCATCTAGAACACTGCGTCTTGTTCTTGTGTAATTACTAATGGCCTGTCTGTCTCTATCATCGATTGTCATATTAAAAAACTTTTTCGCTGCATTATTCAAGATTCTTTGGGTTGCATCTGTATGATGAGTACAAGTTTTTAGCATTTGTTCCAGCTCATGCATAATTGATAAACGATACTCATGCGATTTTGCTGCATTCGAAATAAGTTGTGTACATTGTGTACATTGATCAAAGACGCGATTTATTATGCTGTCAAGAATTGTAGCATTCTGTCTTGCTATATTGGTATTAGCAAGCTCTGGTTTGATTGTTATTCTAGATGCAGTGCTTGTATTTGTAGTGTTATTTCTCCCAAAAATGGATCTTTTTCTCATGGGTATTCTTTGAGTAGAAGCACCAACAGGAGGAGGAGCAGGTGGAGCAACAGAACCAGCAGCACCAGGTGGAGGAGGAGGAGCAGGTGGAGCAACAGAACCAGCAGCACCAGGTGGAGGAGGAGGAGCAGGTGGAGCAACAGAACCAGCAGCACCAGGTGGAGGAGGAGGAGCAGGTGGAGCAACAGAACCAGCAGCACCAGGTGGAGGAGGAGGAGCAGGTGGAGCAACAGAACCAGCAGCACCAACAGCAGCACCAGGTGGAGGAGGAGCAGCAGTTGAAGCAGCAGCAGCAGTTGAAGCAGCAGGTGGAGGAGGAGCAGCAGTTGAAGCACTAGTAGCAGCAGGAGCACTACTTAGTGCTGCGCTTTGTAAAGGATTTTTTTTCTGTTGATGTCTGAACATCAATAATATAGCAACAGTGATTGCTATTGCGGCTACAATTGCTATTACAATTCCGATTATAGCTCCAGAACCAAGAGTATTATCAGAATGCGCAATCGCATTGGGTGTTTGACTTGTAGTATTCATAATAAAATTAAATTCTAAATCTGAAGTGAGTATACTATATTCTTGATAAAGAGTCAACCAAATAAAGACAAGTTAATTTTTCATCGTTTTTATTGACTGGATTCTTGATTGATATAAGATTATTTTTTGACTCCGAGTATGAGTGGACCTTTAGAGCAGTTTCAAGTAGTGAATCTGTTTCAGATGTTTGATATCTTTGGATATAAGATATATTTTACTAACGTTGCGCTTTATATGATGTCTTGCCTTGCAATGGTGTTTTTGGTGATGTTCCTTGGTATCAGAAAGGCAGAATTAATTCCAGGTCGCTTTCAAGCAGGATGCGAATGCATATTAGATTTTGTGCGTGATATGATGAGGCAGAATTCTGGTTCTGCATCTTTGAGATATCTTCCCATTGTCTTTTCTTCGTTTGTATTTGTTTTATCATGTAATTTGTCTGGTTTAATGCCACTTCCTGTGAACTGCGCTGTGACATCTCATTTTATAGTGAATGTTTCCTTGGCATTGATGTTGTTTTTATTAATTAACATTATTGGATTCAGAAAAAATGGAGTCAAAATGATAAATGTAATATGCCCTCCTGGTATTCCTAAGATCATGATACCGTTGATGGTAATTGTAGAATCTGTTTCGTACTTTGTGCGTCCTTTTAGTCTTGCATTGAGGCTTGGGGCAAATATGATTGCTGGTCATGTATTGTTGCATGTTGTGGCTGCTTTTGTACTGAGTGCTGGAGTTGCTTTTCCTATTCCATTTTTTGTGACTATGATTATAGTGGGGTTTGAAGTGTTTGTATCATTGCTACAGGCATATGTTTTTACATTGTTAATTTGTATTTATTTAAATGATGTTTTAGATTTGCATCATTGATTTATTTGAGGTTTTTATGATTGGTGCTGGTATAGCGATGCTGGGATCCGCGATTGGGATTGGTTTTATAGGTGGTAACACTGCTTGTGCAATTGCGCGTAATCCGGAGGCGTCTGATGTTATATGGAGTAAAGCTCTTGTTGCGATGGCATTGGCAGAAGTGCCTGCTTTAGTGGGATCTGTTGCAATGTTTGTTAAATTATTCTCCTGACAATTATGTCTTTTCCTCAATTTGACACTACGTCTTTTCCATCTTCGATCTTCTGGTCGGTTTTTTCTGCTGTACTATTTTATCTTGGAATAAGATTTTTCGTACTGCCTTTTGCGGAAAGAGCGCGTTCATTGAGGGATAAATGCGTTGCTAAGAATGATGCAGATGTGATATCCAATATTGCTACACTCAATACTTTGAAAATGAATCGAGAAGAAGATATGGTTTTAGCAAAAAAGAAAGCCAGAGAGATTCTTGAATCGGCATCTATGGATGCAAGAAAGATCATTGAACAGGGCGATCTTGAAACACAGAGATTGATAAGTGATATTAGAATGAAATCTGAGGTGAAGAAGGAGGAGTGGTTGGTATTTCATAATAGAGAATTGCATAATTCTTTATTCAGAAATGCATTTTTATTTCTAGAGAAAATGATGAAAGTAGATAGCGATATGTTGCTACGAGTATTAAAGGGTCATAATTAGTATGTCGATTGTTATTGTATTAGTATCAGCAATGGTATCTCTATGCTTGATATTAAGGAAACGAGTATCTCATGTTATATTGAAGGTGATCGATGATAAGATACAATACAGCATCTCTAGAATTGAGATCAGTGAATCCAACTTGAAGAGATCACAGCATGATCTAGATTTCTATTCTAGTAAAGATCATGATTCGAGAATAAATGATATTATTTCTGATGCGCAAGCAAGAGCAAAAAGAATCATACAAGATGCAATGAAAAAATCCGAAAAAGAAAGAGAATTAGCAATCAAACTTGCAGAAGAATCGACAAGAGCGAAGTTCAATGAAATGATTCTAGAGCGCGAGAAAAGAATACGCACTCAAATTGAGAATATATGTTGTGATTATATTCTTGCTAATGAGAGTAATTTCTGTGATCGTTTTCTTAAGAAAATTTCTTCTTAGTTTTTTGTTATACATTTATGTAGCGGAATGTGTGTTTGCTTCACCCTGGGTGGAGCCCGTTGGGCATGTCAATCTTATATTTAGACAATACATGAATGTTGATCGAACGAATGACTCTGCGAATTATCTCAGTATGTATTCTGAAGTAGGAGTGAATAAAAATCTGGCGTTGGTGTTATCTGGAGGGTATCAATATGTGACACGGCATGTGTATGCATATTTCATGCGCATGATTGAGCAAAATGAAGATCATGTTTTATCAGCTGGTGCTGGTGTTAGTGCTATGCCCAATCTCAATGCGAGTATATTGGGTATTATATCATATGGATATTCTCACAATGGATTCTTTTTTGTGACAGAATTTAAATTCCACAATCGCAATATAATATCTTCTGTCAATGCAGGATTGAAATTTATGAATAAATATCAAGTGATAACGTCATTGACGCTCGATACGGAAAGCAATGCGAATTCATCAATCTCTCTTGTTAGAGAGATCAACGGATATTTGTCTGCAGAAGCTGGTGTAGGAATTAATGGAAGCTCCAAGGATTATGATAATCAATTTTTTGTATCGTTATGGATGAAAATTTGAAGAGATCTGCTCTATTATTTGCTATTAGATCTTTATATGATAATCTTGCTAGATTCTCTTCTTTTGGAATAAAATATTCTTCTAAATTCCTATGTATTATACTGTTTTTTTGTATAATTGCATTAATATTTGGTATATCTGGGTTTTTTTATACCATAGATTATTTATATCTATTAGTATTAATTTTTAAATTAATCATCACAATTTCTGGATTAAACCAACCCATAGTAGTGCGATCTGAAGAGTACGAATTGCCACTATATACAATATTAGTTCCATTATTACATGAAAAAGAGATCATATCGCAATTATTTTTATCAATACGAGCGATTGATTATCCTAGTTTGGATGTCAAGATATTACTTGAGGAAGATGATATTGAGACAATTGAAGAGGTAAATTGTAGAAATAACGGTGATTTCGATGTTATTATTGTTCCAAAATGTAATCCCATGACTAAGGCTAAAGCATGTAATTACGGTTTGTTTTTTGCGCGTGGTGAATACGTGACAATTTATGATGCAGAGGATATACCAGATCCCATGCAATTGAGGGAGAATGTTGGGATTGATTGTTCGCAAGCAAGATTGAGAATATATAATCGTACTCAGAATTTATTGACTCGATTTTTTACCCTGGAGTACGAATGTTTGTTTGGTTACATGTTGCCTGGATTGCAGAATATGAAAATGCCAATTCCTCTTGGGGGTACGAGCAATCACATCAAAACTGATATATTAAGAAAGATTGGAGGTTGGGATCCATATAATCTCGCTGAAGATGCAGATCTGGGATTTCGATTGCATTATTTTGGATATAACGCCAAAATATTGGATTCCATTACTATGGAAGAATCTGTGAATTCAATATCTGCTTGGATGAAACAGAGAAGTAGATGGATTAAGGGATATATTCAGACATATTTTGTGCATATATGCAATATTTCTTCTATAAAGAGTGCTATTACACTAAATCTCTTTATAGGTTTGCCAGTATTGGTTTTTCTTATAGGTCCTATAGCCGTGATGATATATATCATATGTGCATGCAATGGTGTACAGATAGATCATTTTGTATACGATTTATCTCTTTTTGATCTTGATCTAGGATATATAATCACTGTCATATCAGGAATGATAGCTGTGATGCGAAATAAATGGTATTCAATGATACCATTGACGTTTATTTTCCCATTATATTGGATATTGCATCCCTTTGCATCATATCGAGCGATATATCAACTTTTGAAGAATCCTTATTACTGGGATAAAACAAAGCACCACGGATTTTTAAAAAAATGAAATCACATTTTACCTATTGCTGTTGATTCAGATCGTATTGAGGTGCTTATAAGTTTGCTGCTTGGAAATAAACAATCTAATTTCTTATTTAGAGCACCAGGTATAGCTGATACCATAGTGAAGGGATTTGCAGCAGAGATTGCGATAGTTGTCATCATCCAACGTGCTGAAGTGCCTCTGTTTTGCATGATGCGATCATTTATATCACTTTTCCAGCATTCTGAGTAAAGCGTACTGCAACGCGCAGTAATGGAGTGTTGTTTACTAACAGAAATGGAATATTGTCTACTATGAAATATAAATTGCACTGCTGCACTTAGAATTCCAATGAATGCCATTAATCCGAGCATAATTGATGTTAATATCACAGCACCTTCGCAATGATATTTTTTTTGGATAAAATACAACCCAATTCCTGCGACGCTATAAAACATCACATCAGATGCTATTTTTAATACACAATATCTCTTCATAGAGAATATCATTTGATTTGTTTCTTCATCAGTAGCATTATCTTGTGATGCAATTTTATATTTTCTGCGAAAATCACGATGTGCTATTGCGCACAATATTCCCAATACTGGAGATAACAATATATTAGTATAAATTGATAAATTATATAGGAATGTGTTTTGTCCAATTGCACATAGCTGATGCATATTTCGATTTGCTTGTGTAGATTGACTGTTAAATTTCCCAGCTGCTGCTTGAAGGAAAAACCTCGGATCATTGTGATATATTTTCTTACTATTGCTTGGTTCATCGAGAACATCTCTTGATAATGATGGTGCTATCTCATGCTGTGATTCTATCTCGCGGAGATCTCGTATTTTTTTTGCTTGTCTTAATATATCGAGATGCCTCAATGTATCATATCTTGATTTGGGTAGCATTGTGGAGCATATATACATGTCATCGTTAGTACCTGATGCTGTTAGATAAAGAGACGTTCCATTCATATTACCCAGAGGATCAATATTAGATGTTGCTGTTGCATCAAATTCTGATCTGTATATATTCGCATATTTACCAGTTTCCTCAGTCTCATTCGATTTATTAAATTCATTAAATAATTGCATAACAGTAAATTCCCAATCGTGCCCTTTTACTTTTGAAGTAAATTTTGTTGCATTGGAAATGCCTCCTGGAATATGTATCAATTGTAAGTAATCTTCTTCATTCGATACTTCATGAGATGAAGTTTGTTGAGTATTAGAGGTTGTGTTGCTTTTGCTCGGCATCTATTACTAGTCTTATTTCCTGGGTAAATTGTATCAAGATTAAAAAATCTGTCAAGAGATGGATTAAGAATATAGATATGTATGCTCATTTGTGTATTATCGGAGCATGACTGGCGAAGAATACAATATCATTGCACAGAATCTCTCAAGTGCATTAGATTATGGGAATATCTCAGATGCTCTTGCTGTGGTGAAAGAGCTGAATGTGAATGATACTGTGCAATTCATTACTACTGCAAGTGCTGATCAGAGAGAGAGATTAATTCTAATGTTAAATAGATTTCTGAATCCAGAAGTATTGGTAAATCTCAATGAAGATGTCTTAGTTGATGTGATAAATTACTTGGGATTAGAGCGTTTAGTAGAAATTACATCAAAATTGGATGTAGATGAGGTTTTGAGCATTGCTGAGGTTCTATGTGAAGAAGAGAGGCAGGAATTTCTAGATCTACTTCCAGATACAAGAAGAGAGGTGCTTATTGAAATACTATCCTATCCAGAAGAAAGCGCGGGTAGATGGGTACACAAGGATTTCATTATGGTGCCGAAGTATTGGAAAATTGGGCAAGCAGTGGACTTATTGCGACTTTATAGCAAATTGCCTGAGCATATACAGCAAATCTTCATTGTTGGGGATGATATGCAACTTGTTGGTACGATCTCTTTGGAAAAATTAGTTCTTAATAAGCCAAACATTGCTATTCATGATATCATGGATACTGAGTTTCATGCCATAGATGTTAAGACTGATCAAGAAGAGGCAGCTAATATCTTTCAGAATAATAATCTAAGTTTGGCTCCTATCGTGGATGAAGGGAGGATGATAGGTGTAATGCCATTTGAAGATGTTGTAGAGATCGTACGACAAGAGACAGAAGAAGATACTTTCTTGATCAGTGGTGTATCTGATGGAGATGTCAATTTGAGTATTTTACAGACTACAAAACAGAGATTACCTTGGCTTTTGGCGACTCTAGTGACGTCTAATGCATCTTCATTCATAATACAATTATTCGGAAATACTTTGAGTTTTTCCATTGCGGTATCGATTCTAATGCCGATTGCGGCTTCCATGAGCGGTAATGCCGGTACGCAATCAATTGCAATTGCAGTTCGGGCTATGGCTACTGGTGAATTGACAAGCATTAACTCTTCCCGACTCCTAACTAAGGAGCTTTTGGTGGGAGCAATTACTGGAGTGATTCTCGCTACTTTCGCAACAGCATTTATGTTTGCAAGGTTGCATCATACAATTCCTCAGGGGGAAATTGTGAAGATGTCAGTGACTTTCCTGGTATCGATCATATTGTCATTGACGATGTCAAATTTCATAGGAGCCGGGATCCCGATTTTGCTTCGAAAATTGAAATTGGATCCAGCAATTGGGTCAGGCATTTTGTTGACCGCAGCCACAGATTCATTTGCGTACTTCATTTTTCTGTGGCTGGTTTGGAGGTTTTTTATTTAGTTCTCATCACTAGCTTTTGATGCACCCATGTGTTGTGCTGTTGCAAGTGCGCTTTTGTAAGTTTCTGCTTTAGATGAAACTTCTGTGGCTGGTGTGTTTTTTGTTCGATTTTTCATCTGGAAGTTTATTCTTCTCTGGGTATTACCTATTACTCGCTCTTCTATTTCTTCAATTGCAAATACCGCAGCATTTTCAATGAATTGACGAATGGCATCGTATCCGTTGTTGCCAAGTAATACACCATTACGAGCTCCTCCGCACGACATGCACATATCCTTAAAACGATTAAGTAATTTTATATCTGATGCATTATTTGCATGAGCTGTGACCTGAACAATTGATATTCGTTAGTCATAAATTATATATAAAAATTCGTAGGCATTATACATCAAATCATCATAGCTTGTCAAGTTTTAGCTCTCCATTGTAACAAGTTGCGTGTTTCCACCAGAGACTGTGAGGTCAATGCTGACTGTTTTTTCCTGGATAAATCTATATAAGTAATGTGGTCCGCCGGCTTTCGGTCCTGTTCCTGATAATCCTTCACCTCCGAATGGTTGGCTGCGAACCACTGCTCCAATCTGGTTGCGGTTGATATATACATTCCCTGCGTGAATCTTATTTGCCACCTCTTGTGCGAATTTGTTAAGTCTTGTCTGTAATCCGAAAGTTAATCCATATCCCGTAGCATTGATGCTGTCTATCACTGAATTCATCTCGGAGGATTTGTATTTTATTACATGTAAACATGGTCCAAAGATTTCTTTCTTGAGTTCAGTAAGTGAATTCAATTCTATGATAATGGGTGCAAAATAATTACCAGTCTGATTTTTCATTTCGCATTCGAAAAGGATCTTATCTTGGACGCTTTTTCTATATTTATTCAGCATTTCAAGTGCTTCATTGTCAATGATTGGTCCAACATCTGTCTTGATGTCTCTCGGATTTCCGATCACGAGCTCCTGCATTGCACCTTTCAATCCATGCATGAAATCATCATAGATTTCACTTTGCAAGAACAATACCCTCAAGGCTGAGCATCTTTGACCGGCACTTTGGAATGCGGATCGCACAACATCACGAATGAAATGCTCTGGCAATGCAGTTGAGTCGACAATCATAGCATTTATTCCTCCAGTCTCAGCTATGAGGGGTATTATTGGGGCATCACGTGATGCGAGCTTTTTATTGATCAATTGGGCTGTTGCAGTTGATCCTGTGAAGCACACTCCGCCAAGTTTTTGTTTTGGTAGAATTGTATTTCCGATTGTTGGCCCAGGTCCTGGTATGTATTGCAATATTTCTTTTGGCATTCCACATTTATGCATTATCTCTACTGCTAATGATCCAACTGCAGAGGTCTGCTCTGCGGGTTTTGCCAATACTGCATTTCCGGTTACGAGTGCTGCTGCAACTTGACCTATGAAAATCGCAAATGGGAAATTCCACGGACTAATACACAAGAATATCCCTCTTCCGCTGATATGCAATGTATTATCCTCACCTGTGATTCCTTCTAGAATAATCTTTCTGCAGATTTTTCGTGCTTGTGAAGCATAATATCTCAGGAAATCAACTGCTTCGCGTATCTCGCTTATTGCATCTGATAATATTTTTCCAGCTTCATTAATTAATAACTCAATAAATCTGTCTGTATTTTTTTCATATTCATCTGCTGTTTTTTCCAAAATTTCTGCTCTGTATTCAACATCTTTATTGCTCCATGCTTTCTGATGTTTGAGAGCAGATTCAAATGCTATGTTTATGATTTTTGTATCTGCATAATGGCATTTCCCAATACTTCTATTGTCTATTGGAGATACTATTTCATGTATCTGTAAATCCTTCATGATTCTCTTTCCATCAACTATCGGACATGAAACTAAATTCTTTGATATCTCTGCGTTAGTGAACCTTGCTCTTAGACTATGGAGATCGTCCAGATCTACTCCGATTGAATTCTTAGTATCAGAAAATATATCAATTGGTAGAGGTATACCATCATGCTTTGCGCTTGTAGTCATTCCTAAGATATCCAGAGGACTTCTTATTAGTTCTTCAGGATCAAAACTCTTCTTTGCAATTTTATTTACAAATGAATTATTTGATCCATTTTCTAACAACCGTCGTACGAGATAAGGTAGCAATGTGTCATGCTTTCCTACTGGAGCATATATGCGGCACTTGTGATCAGATATAATGAGATTATGCAACGCATCGCCCATACCGTGTAGTTTCTGGAATTCAAAATTGGAATTTCCGTGCTTTTTCTCGCGCTCAATGATGCTAGCAATGCTATATGCATTATGCGTAGCGAAGCATGGGAAAAATGCTTCGGGGTGCTCAAGTAATTTTTCTGTGCATGCGGCATATGATACATCTGTATTGGCTTTTCTGGTGTATACCGGATAATCACTCACTCCTGCTTCTTGCGAAAGCTTGATTTCCGTATCCCAGTACGCTCCCTTGACAAGCCTTACCATGAATTGTTTTCCGCTTTGTTTGTGCAATTCAATAAGCCAATCTATTGTGTGGATCGCTCGTTTTTGATATGTCTGCAATGCTAATCCTAGACCTTGCCATTCTTTGAGCTTCGGATCCATTGCGATTTCATAGATCACATCTAATGAGAGATCCAATCTTCTTGCTTCTTCTGCATCAATGCAAAGTCCTATATTCAATTCTGCTGCTCTATATGCCAACTTGCGAGTGGTATCGATTAATTCTGGCAATCTATTATACTGAAGAACTTCATATCTCGGATGTAAAGCTGAAAGCTTGATTGATATATTTGGTCTTTTATGTATATCTGAACTTGTTGTTTCTGTTTTGCCAATTTCTTCTATTGCGGTCATATACATGTCAAAATAACGAATAGCATCTTCTTGCGTCATTGCTGCCTCTCCCAACATATCATATGAGTATGTATAGCCATTTTTCTCTTTTACTTTTGCGCGTTTTAATGCGTCCTGTATTGATGTTCCGAGTATGAAGTGATTTCCCATTGAGCTCATTGCGAATTTCATTGCTTTTCTTATGACAGGTTCGCTCATTTTTGAAACCATGCCCCCTAATATCGAAGTAAAATAACTTTGTTTATGTCCAGATTCATCTGTCAATTTGCCAGTTATCATTAATCCGAAAGTAGATGCATTTACAAACCATGAGTCAGAACTCCCGAGGTATTTTGTCCATTCCATTCCTCCTATCTTATCGGATATGAGCTTATCTTGTGTATCAGCATCTGGCACTCGAAGAAGACATTCTGCAAGACACATCAAGGTAATTCCTTCTTTGATGTCCAATCCATATTCTGAGATTAATTTATCTACGAATGACATATCATCACGCTTATCGCGTATTCCCTCAACAAGTGATGATGCTCTTTTCTTTATACGCTGTTTAACATCGGAATCTAATTCAGCAATCTCTGTACATATATGCACAGCATCTTGCTCTGATGCTCTATAATGCAGAGTGATTTGCTGTCGTAAAGCATCAAGTTTTTCACCATGTTGTGAAGTACATTCAGAAAAATAGAACATTTTTATTTAGAAATAACAGCGACTATATTATGCGATATATATTGTGTAAATGCTTTGATGTAATATTGATTTAATATATTAATTAATATACAATTATGCGTAATAACGTAATAGCGAAGATATTTCAACAATGAGAGTGCTTTATTCTGAGCATCATTTATTCAGAGATCGTTGTTTATCCAATGATGACAAATGTTTTCGCACATATCGTGATGATAATAAAAATATACCATGATTGCAGGAGATTGAATTTAAAATAACGTGTTCCCATAGGGAAGAAGATGTATATTTTCAACCAATACATATAACTCGTATTGCAACAAACGAGGATCGTCAGAATATTTCAGAAGCACAACATGCTGAATTCTGCGGTTATGCCACAAATGCTTTAGAAGGCGTATATTGCAATGAGTAAAGACTTCTTTACAAAAAACAACATTATTTTGATATAGCTGTAAAGAAACGGCAATGTGCACTACAGGAATATGAAGAAGATTTCAAAAAATATAAAAATACTTGTGCAACAGTGATGTACAATGGTGTTCTGAAGCGTGCATTTTGTGGTATGAATTATCGTCTTGGAGAGTGGGTCATGAATTCTCAAAACTGAGAGTGCCAAGCTTCTTGTCATATTATAAAGTACATCAGTATAGATGCTTGGATGTAATGAATTGACATATGATGAGAATGATTCTACTCTGGTATAGAATTACGTTGGAATATATGTAGACATAATGTCACTTTTGGAAATTTTCCTCCTGTGGTTTTTATTTGTTCTGTGAGAATTAATGAGAGAGGTAATTTGGTGAATTACCTCTGTGTACATAATTCTAATCAAAAAGATAGCACGATTAAGATTAATGAAGAATCTATGTCTGTGCAAGATTACAAGCGTTTGCATGGTAGTGATGCGAGAATCTCAAAAGAGCAAGTTTCCACAGAGCAAGATCTACCCTCTGGTGCTGTGCTAAATTCAAAAGTGATGGATTTTTTGCGCTTCAACAAGGTAAGTAAAATATGAAATAACTCACCCCGTATTCATTGCATCAGATACATAGCTAAGGATAATACAACATTTAATTAATGAACTGATTGTATCAAATGTAGAAAAGGTATAGTATGTAATACTTTTCTGGGTGTTATATTTATGGAATCAACAGAACGACAGAAACAAAACACCTCTGTGTCAGAATATACCAAATATGTACGCAAGAATTTGAAAGGTGAACGTCAAGAGGAAACTTGGTATATACGTAGAGAGAATAATGATGAAAATGTAATCGTGCGATCTGCATGTGCATTAGTGAATGGTGAAGATAAGTATTATGTATCTTATCACATGATTTTGAAGAGCGATTGTGTGAGTTTTGCTATCGAAACACATAAAGGATTTAAGGTTATGTATCAATTCGATGTGAAAAATTCTCAAAGCGTCGCAGAGATGCATAGTGCTATAAAGAAAAACAACATACCGGAAGATGCGAGAACAAGTTGCAATCGTACTCGGACTGAAGAAGTTATTGATGATCGTATCAACATCCCTATTAGTGTTGTGTATAAATTGGATGGTGAGTTCAATTATTTCTCCTCGAAGTACCCTAATCAAATCCTAGATACAATGAATAATTCAAATGTTGCGGTGTTTCAAGGATTAGAATGTGGCCCTAGATGAACATCAAAGATATAAAACCCCGCTACATACTTGATAGTCGAGGTAATCCTACTGTTGAAGCAGATGTGATATTGGAGTCAGGTGTGGTTGGACGTGCATCTGTACCTTCTGGTGCATCTTGTGGAGTCAATGAAGCGATTGAATTGCGTGACGGAGGTTCTGAGTTTCATGGAAAAGGTGTGTTGCGTGCTATGAAGCACATTCGAGATGAAATACGCCCTCAGTTGATTGGCATGGATGCATCGATGCAAAAAGAGATAGATCGCATCATGATAGACTTGGATAAAACTGAGAATAAATCCAAATTAGGTGCAAATGCAATTCTTGCCGCATCCTTTGCTTGTGCTCATGCTGCTGCACTAGAGAAGAGAGCTATGCTTTTTGAGCATATAAGGTCACTTTTTGATGATTCTAATATAAAATTACCAAGACCAATGGTGAATGTGATAAATGGTGGTGTGCATGCAGCTAATGGTTTGGATATACAGGAATTTATGATCTGTCCTGCGCAGGATATGGATTTTCATAACTGCATTAGGATGCTGTGTGAGGTGTTTTATTCATTAAAGAATATCTTGCGAGACAAAGGATTTTCTACGAATGTTGGTGATGAAGGTGGGTTTGCTCCAGATTTCAGAAATTCATATGAAGCTCTTGATGCAATATCTGAAGCAGTAACGAAAGCAGGATATCGATTGAGAGAAGACATTTGTATTGCATTAGATGCTGCAGCGACTATTTTCTTTAAAGATGAGAAATATTATGTTGATAATCAATATATAACCAATGAAGAGTTGGTGAGTTATTATTCTAATCTTGTTAGGCAATATCCAATCATTTCCATCGAAGATCCAATTTCAGAGACAGACACTAATGGATGGTCTATGATGATGAAAGAGCTTGGAAATGAGATCATGATTGTTGGTGATGATTTGTTCTGTACGAATCCAAGTCTATTCAATAAGTACATGAATCTAGCGAATGCAGTGCTTATAAAACCGAATCAGATTGGAACTTTGACGGAGACTCTCGAGATGATTAGGCTTGCTCGAGAGCATAAGCATGAGACAATTATTTCACATCGGTCAGGTGAGACTGAGGATGTCACCATAGCGCACCTGGCAGTTGGAACAGGTGCGAATTTCATTAAGACTGGATCTATGTCGCGGACCGACCGGATTGCGAAGTACAACGAGTTGTTGCGGATCCATGAGTGCCTGTAGATGGACCCCTATCTTCTCGATCTCTATCTTGATCTTGCTTGTTCTGCTTGTTTTTCTTTTCTTTCCGCAATTCTCGCGCTCCTTCTAGGAATAGATGCAGCATTCGGTTGTGGATCAGGAGCTTGGAGAGATGGTGATATTTCGTAGTGTTCTTCTTTTATTGCAGGGTTTGTTTCAGTTACTGCATTTGGTTGTTCTTGTGCTGCAGCAATTTGTTCTAAAGGAGGCGCTGGGGGTATTCCAGGTCCTGTGAACTAGGTTTTCCTGGATGTGGAATCTGGCATGGTAGTTGATTAGCAGCACCTGTATTAAAATTTGGTAAGATACTTGACATGCTTTCACACATTCCACTTTGGAAATGATCAGTTCCTCCGCTTGGATTACCTGATGGATGTTGATTTTGCATTTTTGATACCTAAGAAATTCATTGTAAATACTACATATATTTTTTAATTTATATTAAAAGATTGATATTATCAGTGCACGAAAGTTATGATATATCATATCATAACTGCATCGCTCATAAACTTTTTTTATACCTTTGAGTAATAGCATCCATTCAGTCTTATCTTGGATGTTCCGAGAAAGAGTGAATTCTTATTTAAATAGGTGAATGATGTCAGGTTTGGATATTATATCAATAATGCAGTCTGCTGAGTCTAGTTTTGAGACTGAGTCTGGGTACTTGTCAGAGGGAAAAAAAGGTTTCAGCGATGTTGGTCGCATACTAGCAGATCAGACTGATAATACGGTTGAATCAGAGAAAATTGGCATTGAGAATGGAAAGATCACTCTAGAAATCTTAGGTGCGGTTCATAGTAATACGGAGACAATGATTGGGTATGCTCAGAAAATGCGCATATTATTGACAAGTGCAAATAATAGCAATTTGAGCACTCAAGCAAAAACCACTTTACAAAAATCTCTAGTAGAGAGTATGCAAGCATTGAATAATGTATCTAAGGATGCAAAGATCTCTGGTCAAAATTTGTTTGCTGCTTTCACACCTACCGGCGGAACTGCTGTGACAAGAGGGATTAACTTCAGTGCGCAGACAGGTGTTGGATCATCTGAAATGACAAAAATTCAAGAGGCACTCGAATTTAAATTCGATCTGTCTAGTGGTGGTAAGTATGCTAATCTGGGAAAGATAGTGAAGCGAGGTACTGGTACTGCTTCTGAGACAATTTCTGATGGCGCAAGTTCATTGCTTGGCACTCCTGCTACACCGGCTGTGACTGGACCTCCTGCAGTTCCTGCTGTTGCTGCTGTTGCTGGTGCAACTCTAACACAGATTGCTGATGCACAGAAAGATGTAGACAAGATGATTAGTAGTCTTTCTGAGACTAAATCTCGTCTATCTGCAAATCTGACTTCGCTTAAGCAATCGATTAAGCTGCAAAATAAAACTGTTGCAAAAAATCAAGGTATTAGTAAAGCTCTAGCAAGTAAGGATACCATTGAAACAGTTGATGCATTAAGTGCTTACAAACAAAAACTTAAGCTTTCTGGTAGTGCTTATGCCGCAGATTCTGCTGAAGTAAATAGAAAAACTTCCTTAGTGAGTAAACAAGCTGAAGCTCAATAATACTCTATTATCATGATGTCATATTTGGCATCATGATTGTTGATTTAATGTATTGGTTATTATGTTTGGTACAAGTGGTGGAGATATAGATCCAATGATCAATATGTTTCTTGATTCTAAGTTGGTTATCCAGAGACAAACTGAAGCGGATCAAGCAAGAATTAAACAGGATCAAGAAGAAATTGCAGAATTAAGCTCTATGAAAGCTGGTCTTGATCAATTTAGTGATGTGGTTGAGAAGTATGAGAAATCCTTAAAATCCTTATCTGATGATACGATTTTGAATTCTAAAGCTGCTATTAACACTGGAAAGGATTTGAATCTCATGATTGGAAATCAATCAAATATTAAAGGAATATCATTGCAAGTGAAGGCGCTGGCGCAACCAGAGAAGCTAGTGTTGTGTGGTTTTGCATCCAGTAGTGGAGTGATAGTCGGTAATGCTGCTGCAAAAGTAGGTGATTTTGAGATCACAGCAGCTAAGAAGAAAGTAAAAATCTCTATTACTAGTAGCGATACTATGGATACTCTGGCAAAAAAACTCTCTGATATCAAAGGGATAGATGCTGTAGCATTCCAGGAGAAGAGTGGAAAATTCGTGATTTTGATATCTTCGCAAGAAGCTGGACCAGAGAACAAATTTGTTTTGAATGACTCAAATGGTATATTTCCCGCAATTAAAAGCATACCAGCAAAAGATGCTGTAATTGCAGTAAATGGTATAGATGTATATCGAAGTAAAAATGCCGATATCAAAGATATATTGCCGGGTGTTACTATAGATCTTAAAGAGATCAGCAGTAAAGAATCGTTAGTGCAGATCGCGCGTAATGAGAAATTAATTGAGCAGAACATTACTGAATCTGTTGCATATCACAATGGATTAATAGATCTATCTCAGATGAAGAAAGTAGATATCGCTGATGATGTATTGCAGTATACCAATCTTGAGCAGGATATTGTTGCAAATCCTGGGATTAATTCAATTGTTGCTGGAATTAAATTTGGAAAGCATCAGAGATTGGAGATTGATAGGACTAAGTTTCGTGCTTCAATTAAGAAGAACGAGAAAACAAGCCTTGCACTCATTAAAGGTCTTGCAAAGAAGAGATATGATGAGATGAAACAGGTTGTTGTCGGTAAGAATGGGATCATCTTTAGAGAGAGAGAATCTATTAATGTGAAATTAAAGGCAAAAAACAATGAACTCAAGCTCGAAGAGAAAGCATTGGAGGAGAAATCCGTGAGCCTCAAGCACAGGGCTGACGCTGCAAGAGCGAAAGCCATGATGCTATATATGAGGCAACAGATGATGAAAGACCTTACGCGAGATAAAGATGATTAATCAAGCGTCTCTGAGTTTTGCCAATCTCTTAGATAGATCGTCTTCTTCTTGTTTTGACTCTGTTACTCCTGTTGAAGGCGGTGCAAGAGGTCGTGACGCATAACAATCGTCTTCTTCTGAATCTTCTATTTCGAGTTCATCACTAGCATGCAAATCATCATCATCACTTTCTAAAAAGGCATTATCATCTGCTGTTGATGTATGATATTTATTTTTTTTGGGATTCTTATCATATACGCCAATCTCTCTTGGAAAACTTGCTAAATCACTTGATTGCAAACTAGCAACAATTGCTGCCTGGAAGACTGAATCATCTTCATCGTTTTGTGCTGCTGAAGCAGTGGCTTGTGGCGCATCCGCTGCACTTGCAAAAAGCGCAATTTGTAACTGCATCTCCTCTAGATCTTTGGTATTGGATGATTTAGCAAAAGGATAATCATTTTTTGATTCACGCTCCGCATGAGTAGTGACTGGCGCACTTTCAACGGACTCAGATGAAATATGCATCCTGTATCGATTCCATTTGTAATACCATGAGATATTTGCATCTTCATTATCTTCAGTAACCCCTATATATTGTTGAACTGTCGGAGCAGTAATAGATAAATATTCCAATGCATTCTGATCCGGGTTCTCAACAACATTTGCAAGTTCAGAGAGCATTGTTGCAATGATGTCATCATCTATTTCTAATACTGCTGTAAAAAAGAATATCTCATTGTTCTCAAATGCTGATAATGCTTTCAATGTAGCTGTGTCACTTTCCTTGAGTCCCAGGTCTTCTAAGTTTTGGCCCGTGGGCGGGCTTTGCAATGAGCGCTCTACCTTCTTTCTATTTTCATCAATCATGCCAGTAAGGCTTTGAATCAGCATTGAGTTTATATATGGTATGATTTCATTCGGATCTTTAGATAAGAGCGCGTTTTTTTTAGGCGTATTTTGTGCAAAAGTGTCATTGAGCCATGCTTTCTTGTCTTGTGATGCAGATTTGCCCCATTTAATGATTGTATCACAACGCATTGTGTAGAGTATTATATTACAATATTTGAATTCTGTTTCATTGAGTGTTATATATTTTTTATTGAGCTGAAGATAAAAAATGTTACATGCACCAACTCGGTGTACGAGTTTGTATCCAGTTCGCAGATGCTGTTGTAGTTCCTTTGCTCTAATGTCCCATATTATTTCTTGGTAGAGTTTGTGTTCTTGTGTACTGAGTATAATTTTATCTCCTATATCTTTACGCATGAGATATTGGTGTTGATGGTTATTGCAAAATTGGTATCCATTGTCCAGATACGTCTTTAGTTGCGTCTTGTCTAATTCTTTCCTGGGTTCATTTGACGTAGTGTCATCTTGTGGTTTCGATTCCTCTAATACAGACTCATTAGATTGCTCCGATCCTTCCTTCTGCCCTTGTGACATGGGAGCGCTGTTTTCCTGACTTGATGCTCCGTTGGACACTGCTTGTAGCATGATATAAATGGTAATTTCTTAATGAGTATATCATATAATCTTCATAAATGCAAGAAATGTACTGGACATAATAAACTCATGCTCAGAAGAATTATGATGATCCCGGTGATGAAATACCTGAATCCGGGGATTGTGGGTCCAACATTGTGGTGATTGGTGGATTTTCTGATTGAGACAAGCGTCTTCGGGCATTCATTCTTGGTCTTGGTTCTTCTGGTATATCTGCTAATGCTTGTGCAAGATTCCATGTTTCGAGCATTGCGTGTAGTTTCTGTGATATTTGGTATGATTCAATCTGAAGTTTGCATATATCAAGCATTTTTAACAAATTTTCTAGATTTCTTCATTGTTCTTCATTATCAAAGTTTCCTTCGTTGAGTTCATCATATGTTGTGTCAATAGTATTCTGAGCGTTAGTATACACAGCTTCGATTAAGAAAGTAGCAGTGCGTACAAATTGATCTCCAATTTCAGGTGTCATGCCATGAAGGCTTTGACATCCTTGTAATACATTTCCAATATCCATGATGATCTCTTTAAATATTAGTATAATTATATATCTAAATATTAAAATTATGATAAAAAGAAAGAGGCTTGATTTCTATACAGATGCCACTACACTGGAGTGGCGACTCGGACAGCAGAATCGTTCAATTGGTCAGGTCAGAGATGAAGCAGCCAAAATGTAGGATGTTGGGTTGTGTCGTCACGTGGTTTTAACTATGAGCCTTGCTATAAAATACAGACCTCGAACGTTGGGTGATGTTGTAGGTCATGAGACCCAGATCAGGATTCTCACGAACGCAATCAAGTTAAATAGATTTCCAAATGCAATACTTTTAAGTGGGATGTATGGCAGAGGCAAGACGTCTATTGCAAGAATCATTGCTAGATCGTTGAATTGTGATGTTGTACCTTGTGGTAATTGCAATGCCTGCAATTTGACAACTTCAGATATTATTGAAATTGATGCCGCAAGTCACACAGGAGTGAATGATATAAGGGAATTGCTAGATTTAGCGAGATATCTGCCATCTGAGTACAGATACAAGGTTTTTATTATTGATGAAGCTCATATGTTATCTAGCAGTGCATTCAACGCATTGCTAAAATCTCTAGAGGAGCCGCATGAGCACGTGAAGTTCATTCTTGTCACAACTGAGAAGCATAAATTACCAGAGACTGTTATGTCTAGATGCATGGAGCTCCATTTGGGAAATATAGATGATATTGCATTGATTGAGCATTTAAAATACATAGCAGGGAAGGAAGATATTAGATATGAGAATGCAGCATTGAAATTAATTGTAGAGAGTTCCAGTGGCTCTGTGAGAGATGCAGTATCTCTCTTGGATGCAATATCCTTGCACAATGATATAGTGTCGCATGATGCAGTGCGCGAGATCTTAGGAATTCCCATGCGACAAATAATAATCGCTATTCTCGGTGCTATTCTAAATTCAGATGTTCAGGGAGTAATTGATTTAGTGCGCAGCATATCTGGTGTTAATCCAGAAAACATGATAGATGCATTGTTGTCCATTGTGCATGAGATCACTTTAGTAAAAACAACAGATTTGCAACCTATTGATGATTTGAAAGAGATATCAAGTCAAGTAGAATTCTTTGTCTTAAATCGTATTTGGCAAATTATTAATCACTCTATACCATCAATAAGTAATGCTTTTAATTACAAAAAGATGTTGGAGATGTTAATGATTAGATTGTGCTTTGCATCTGGCGTTGCGCAACAGAAAGTGCAGCATGAGGTCACACCAATGCGAGATAATGAGAATAAGATTAATTTCAATCTTGACACATTAATTTGCAAAAGCAAAGAATCTAAAAATGAAATAGTACACAATGTTTTGCTGCACGAAGTGAATAAGGTTGAAATCATAGACAATGTTGTGTATCTTTTCATGAAGTCGCCCAGAAGACCTGGATTTGATCATATATTTGCGGATTTCATTAAAAGCCAAATGGCATGTGATGCAAGAATAAAAGTTATAGATCCAGATTCTGGTGATTGCGTAAACAACAATACCCCAGAAAGGGAATCAATGGTAGATATGGTATTAGATACTTTTGATGGTGCTGAGTTAGTGTAAATCTTGGAGTATGGATATGATTTTTGATGATATTGTTAATCGTATAAAAGATGCGCATGGGAGAGTTGTAGATTCTCAGAAGGAGAATTCTCAGAGATTACATCATGGATCTTCTGGTGCTGGTGCAGTGAAGATAACATTGAATGGTATCGGTGAAATGATGGATCTTGAGATCGATACTAAAAATATAGCGTGCTATATTGGTGATGAGAACTCGAAGAAAAAAACAATGGAAATAGAGCGTCTTGTCGTGTTTAGTGATCTTATTAAGGCTGCGTATAATGATGCTAGAGGGAAAATTAATACTGATTCTGCGGATGTGCTCAAGGAGCTCATGCAAAGCATGAGTTTATTTAATAATAGAAAGGACGTTTAAGACGATTTGTCTTCTGTATTTGAGTATTGTAATGTGATTCCACAATACGTGCATTTAACTTGCTCTCCTATTTGTGCAACAAAATACACTTTTGGATGAGGAGTTTCACTCTCTTTGCCGGAGCACGAAAGCGTAATTTCATTCTTCATGATCTTGATTACCAATGAAATATGTTTTTCCATTATTATCACTAGATAATAATGAAGATATCTGCATGCATACAGACTTCGCAATGTTCTCATCATTTAAATCACATTCTGATTGTATTTCTATTATGTTTCGTTTTGTATTTTTGTGATTTAGCTCTATATTCTCAAATACCACTCTACAGCATTTGCATATTATAGATGTCTTTTCGATATTATCTTTCGTCATTGAGATCATATTAGTGCACTCGAGCAAGAGATCGCTTCTAAATGCATTGATAATAGCGCAACTGTGCACTATGGAATTTGAAAAGAGATTATGAATGTCATTATAGCTCATATCTGAGAATCTTATGTCCGATTCACACAGCGCATTGAAGTTCACAATTGCATTAATCTCTCTCTCATCTTGTCCCTGTATTGCGCCTTTAATTTGTAACAATTCCTCACCAGTTGGTGCATCAGAGACATTGATGAGAGTCAATTGCTGCTCAGAATATGAATTCAATTCTTTATGTTCAAACAATTTATCCAAATCCCCTGCGCTATTGCTGATGACTACTACACTTGCTTTTTTATTGAGTAATTGATTTAAGATGCTACCGATATCACATGAAATACCAAGAATAAGTATTCGCGCACTAGACAACATATTGCAAAGATGAAACAAATATAAGAAACATTGTACCACTCCTGCATGACAGGATCAATCTGTATATTTTATCATTTCCAAATGGCTCAAATATCTGTACTATCTGCTAGTGTTTGACTATTTAATATGTATTTCAGATATTTTTCATTCCTCATATTTTTGTTTATTCTCAATGCTGTATACGCAGACGTTGATCCAATTGATAGTCCAATTGATACTAAATACTGTGTGATGTACGGATCTAAAAGTGCGCATGTTGCTATATACAATTATGTATCCTATACATGTTTCCATTGTGCCAAATTAATCAAAGAAGAACAAGAAAATTCTGTTTTGTCCAATCTAATTAAGCAAAAGAAAGTTGCAGTTGGGATTTGTCATTATCCTTTGGATCGAGTTGCATTTCATGTTGCTAGCAAAGTAGCTTGTTACAGACACAACAAGGCCACGCATCGGCATCTCAGAATGTTTATAAACAATATTTTTTCTCATCAGAATGAAATGTTTAGTGCGTATAAAAAGGATTCTGGAGTGGGTGTCACTTTGACATCTCTCGTTGATAGACAAGCAATTGATATTGATCAAAATATAATAGACAAATGCAAAGATAGTACACCTTATAATAAGATAATATCTGATAATATGGTTGCTCTTAATGAAATGATAAACAAGAAAGAATTTTCTGCTCCAGTGGTATTTCTCTGGAGTGCTAATACTTCTGAGTGTGCAGGGAATTGTGATAATACTGGCATTAAGATCATTAATGAGCCTTCATCAGAGAACGTTATGAAAGTTCTTGGTAGAATGATTGGTGGCTTTTCTAAAAAGAAAGCATCATGAGTTTTACTGTTACTACAAAGTATGATTCATATTCTTGCAACGAATCTATATTGCCTGCAGGGCTGGTATCAGATAACACATCTCGCAATCCTATTCTAGTGAAAATTGATGATGAATTGAGAGATTTGGATCGTGCAATAGATCAAGATTGCACGTTGGAGTTTATATATGAGAATTCCCCTGATGCACTAGAGGTGTTAAGACATGATGCTGCTCATGTATTAGCTCAAGCTGTTAAAGAGCTATATCCAAGTGCAGGCCTTGCGATTGGTCCCGTGATAAGAGATGGATTTTATTACGATATTGACAGTGAGCGAGCATTTTCAACAGAGGATTTTGCTGCAATAGAAGAAAAGATGCATGAGATTGTTAATATGGATCTCACGATTGAGCGGCAGGTGTGGAGTAGTGACAAAGCGATAGAATTCTTCTCAGAAATTGGAGAGAATTTAAAGGTTGAATTGATAAGAGATCTTATTTCTGAGAGATCTGATGTAGAGATAACAGTATATCAGCAAGGAGATTTTATTGACTTATGTAGAGGACCGCATTTTCCGTCTACGAAATATGTTAAGAATTTCAAATTGACTCATGTATCTGCGTCATATTGGAGAGGTGATTCATCTGGCAAGAGATTGCAGAGAATATATGGCACAGCTTGGCAATCTGAGAAAGATCTTAAGAAGCATCTTAAGCAAAGAGAAGAAGCAAAGAAGCGAGATCATCGGAATTTAGCTAAGCAGATGGAGCTTTTTCATATCCAGGATGATGCCCCAGGTCAAATTTTCTGGCATCCAAACGGATGGACTTTAATGCAGAATCTCGAATCCTATATTAGGAGTGTCCTTGCTGATGATTATCAAGAAGTGAAAACTCCGATTCTTGTTGGGCGCCAACTTTGGGAGGATTCTGGGCATTGGGAGAAATTTCAGGATAACATGTTCAGCTTTTTGCATAAAGAATCTGAAGATGGTAGAAAAGAGAGACATGTTGCCATTAAGCCGATGAATTGCCCATGTCATGTGCAGATCTTCAATAAAAAGCCGGTGAGTTATAAGGATCTCCCGATTAGATTGTCTGAATTCGGATCATGTCATAGATATGAACCATCAGGTTCATTGCAGGGGTTGATGAGAGTACGTGGCTTTACTCAGGATGATGCTCACATATTTTGTACTGAGGAGCACATTGTGTCGGAGACGAAGAAATTTTGTGAATTATTGAGATCTGTTTATAGGAAATTTGGTTTTGAGAATATCAAAGTTAAGTTGTCTGATAGACCCAAGGTTCGCGCAGGTTCAGATGAGACGTGGGATCTTGCAGAGAAATCTCTGAAGAATGCTATGGATGAGGCTGGTCTGGAATATGATCTGAATCCAGGTGAGGGTGCATTCTACGGTCCAAAGATTGAGTTCGTATTGACAGATTGTATGGGAAGAGATTGGCAATGTGGCACTTTGCAGTTGGATTACGTTCTTCCCGCGAGACTTAAGGCGGAATATGTAGACAAGAACGGAGAGAAGAAAGTGCCAGTTATGATACATAGAGCTATACTTGGATCTCTAGAGAGATTTGCGGGAATTTTACTTGAGCATTACAATGGTGTATTGCCACTTTGGATTGCTCCTATACAAATAGCTGTGTTGACTGTTACTTCTGAGGTGAATTCATACGCTGATGAAGTGAGATGCGCTCTCCAATCAAAGGGTATGAAGGTAATATCAAATCTAGATAATGAGAGAATACAACAGAAGCTTAAAAGATCTATGTTGTTAAAAATTCCATATTCTATTGTGATTGGTGAAAAAGAAAGAGATGACAATACTTTATCTGTTAGAAAGATGGGTAATAATGAGAGTTGTGTTCAAGCATTTGATGATTTCATTGAATGTATGATGGACGAAATAAGCAATGTATAAGGTATGAATTTGTTCAAATGTAATTTTGAGATTAAAGCACGTAATGTGCTTCTGATTGGAGAAGATGGAGAGAAGCATGGTGTGATGCTGCGCAATAATGCAATCGATATGGCTCGATCTGCTGGATTGGATTTGGTTGAGATATCACCAAATAGTAATCCAGTTGTATGTAAGTTGATGAATTATGGTAAATTCAAATACCATCACAACAAGAAGCTTGCGCAAGCTAGGAAAAAGCAGGCAAAGAATATAATGAAGGAATTGAACTTCAAAGCAAACATCGGATCAGGAGATTTGAAGGTGAAGATCTCACAAATTTCCAAATTTGTGAGCGCGGGAGATAAAGTGAAAATAAGTGTTAAGTTAAGAGGTAGAGAAATAGGAAGGCCCGATATTGCACATAAAGTGATGGACGAGATTGTAGAAGCTGTCTCTGATTGTGCTACAACAGATTTTAGGCCGAAGCAAGAAGGTAATGTTGTGGTTGCTATTTTTGTGCCAAGATGAATGTATGGTGTGTATCTGGTATTCAGTACACTCTATGGTTGCGTGATACATCGTAATAATTTTTTTGTATATGCAATAGATAATCTTTGAGGGATGAATATTGTCGTTATGGAGCAAGGTCATAGAAAGAGAGTTAGGGACAAATTGTTCAAATCTGGAAGGAGTATATTGACAGATGTTGAGATATGCGAGGTTTTGCTGTTTTCTGCTATACCGCGTCGCGATGTGAAGCCGTTGGCCAAAAAATTAATTGGTAGATTTGGTAGTTATGCAAAGCTTCTGAGTGCTTCTGTGCATGATCTGAAAGAAGTAGAAGAATTGAATGATCAGGCAGTTTCTTTGATTATGTGCATTCAAGAGAGTGTAGAGCGTATTTTAAAAAGTAAATTCACAAATAGCACTGTGCTGAATAACTGGCATTCCTTGGTGGATTATTTACGCATTAGCATGGGACATCGTGATACAGAATGTCATAGGATATTGTATCTAAATACGAAATACGCTCTGATTCAAGATGATTTGCATGAGTATGGCACAATTGATGAGACGCGAGTATATATACGAGAAATTGTGGCTCGTGCTTTGCAATTGAAAGCATCTAAAATTGTGATTGCTCACAATCATCCAAGTGGTGATCATGAACCATCTAAGGCTGATGCGGTGATAACTCAGCAATTAATATCTGCATGTGAAACAGTTGGAGTTGAATTGGTGGATCACGTTATTGTATCACAGACTGGTCATTTTAGTTTTAAGAGCAACAATCTGATGTAAAATCACCATCCAGTTGATGGGGGAAGAGATACGAATAATGCATCAAGATTTGCTCCGGTTTTGAGACCGAATCTTGTTCCTCTGTCATATAGAAGATTAAATTCAACGTATTTAGCTCGCTTGTTCTTTTGAGATATCAAGTCATTGTCGTCCCAAGTTGTATTTATGTGTCTCTGTACTATCTCTGAATATATATTCATGAATTTGCGTCCTAATGATTGCACGAAATGCAAATTATCTTCATTAGCATCAAGATAATCAAAGAAAACACCTCCGATACCTCGTGCTTCTTGTCTATGTTGTATATAGAAGTATTTATCGCACCATTTTTTGAATTCCATATAGCGATCACCGCATATTATTTCTAATTCATGATGGAAATATTCAGTATCTTCTTGATATTCTATTGAAGGTGTAAGGTCAATTCCTCCGCCAAACCATGCTTTTGATGTGCATATATGTCTTAGATTCATGTGTATTATAGGTATGTGAGGATTTCTTGGATGCATTACAAGGGATATTCCAGTGGCTTGAAAAACTCCATTATTTTCTTTTGCACCTGGGATCTCATTGGAGAATGCATCTTGGAATTTACCACAAACATCAGAAAAATTTATTCCCGCTTTCTCAAAAACATTACCGCGTAACACCATACTAGTACCGCCTCCATTTGATGGATTGTTATCGCGCTTCCATGTATGTTCATGAAATTCATGCTGTACATCTTGGTTTGCAATTTTTTCTATCTTCAGACAGCAATCACAGATTTCAAGTTGTAATTTCTGAAAAAAACCACTTATATTTTGATACATATTTCTCTCATATTATCTATTGCATGTTGAATGTCATATGGGAATTCACTTATGAACTCTAATTTTTCACCGCTGATTGGATGAATGAAGTCCAATGCATAGGCATGAAGCGCTTGTCGTTTGATGGATGATAATTCGTCCTTATATATAGATGCTTGTGTTATGTTGCGCGCATTTTTCCCATAGATTTGATCTCCCACTATAGAGTGCCCAATTGAGGACATGTGCACTCGTATCTGATGTGTGCGTCCCGTATGTAATGTACATTCAATTAAACTACACACATTGTTGAATGTTTCAAGCAATTTGTAATATGTTAATGCTGTTTTCCCATCATATTTACTTACTTGCATGCGCTTGTTATATCTATCGTATGCTATATTAGATGAGATTTCACCTTGTTCTTGTGGAATCTTCCAAGCAAGTGCAAGGTATTTTCTGTTGACTTCTCGCTTTGAGATTTGTTCACCGAGTTTATATTGTGATGTAGGATTTTTTGCTACTATCATCAATCCACTTGTCCACTTATCAAGTCTATGAACTATTCCAGGGCGGATGCCTGTTCCTGAGATTTTTTTGTCATTTTGTAATATATCTACCAACGTATCATTGTGCGTACCAGCTCCCGCATGCACGGTTATACCGGGAGCTTTATTGAGTATAATCAGATCATCATCTTCATATCTTATATCAAGTGAACTTGATACTCGGACATTACTGAGAGCTTGCTGTTTCGGTATTTTAAGTGAGATTGTGGAATGCGATTGCATCTTATGATCTACTTGCGTAATAATTCTATTATCTATATGTAGATTTCCTTCACGAATTGCTTTCTGTATCATAGTCCGAGACATTGATTCGATTTTACTACTAAGAAATGAATCAACTCTTATATTGGATTGTTCCTCTGAGAATGAGAAGTTATAAACGTTCATTTAAGTAATGCTATAGAATAATCCGAAGAAATTGGAGTACATTTTTTCCCATGTAGTCAATGCGCGTGTGGGCGCTGGCGTTGCTCTTTCCCACATTTCATTGAAGTAAGAATCCACGCGCTTTGCCACATCTTCACTTATGATATCGAAATCTAATTCCTCATTTATGATTACACTACGTATATCTAAATTCATGGATCCGAAGAACGACCAATTATGATCTATTTTAATGATTTTCGTGTGAATATAAGCAGCACCAAGTGTTTGTCCGCCAAGTCTAATCTCTGCTCCACAATCTGATAAAAGCTTAAAAAACACTCTTGCAGAATGGAAATCGGGTTTTGTGTCGCTTGTTTCGGGAATTAATATTTTCACATTTATGCCTTTGTTAAGTGCGATCAAGAATGCAGACATAATCGAATCTGATGGCATGAAGTAAGGTACCATCACTATGCATTCATGTTCTGCAGCGGTAAGAGCGGATATGATAGTTTCATTCATCGCACTGCTATATTTTTCTGTATGTTTATGTACCAGTCTTGCTTTTGCGATGTGATTCTCATGATATGATGATGGGATATTTGCATGACTTAATAATTCTAAATACTCTCCCTTTGCGTATCTCCATAATGAAGAAAAATACAATACTCCTTGTGATATCACTTCTCCTTTCACAACTGCAGTGAAATTATTTACACCACCTTCTTTGTGCTCGTGTATATATTTGTTCACTAAAATAACTTCTTCCATATTATGGGATCCAATCCACATTTCTTTGCTGTCCACTATCATCATTTTGGAATGCATCATTGAATTCACTTGTATTATCCTTCTGATGAGATTTGCTTGATTGAAAAATGCAAGATGCATATTATCCTGTTCGAATACAGAAGTGATCTCTGGATCTTCGAGGAACTTGATCTTTTTTGCAACAATACTCCTATATATTGGGAGATCTAGGATTGTATATACTTGCACACCTCTTTTTCCTGCTTGCTCTAATGCATCTAAAATTTGCTTACGAACGCTGCCGTTAAACATATATGTTAAGATACAAATATATTTCTCTGCGTTGTTAATTCCATCTATAACAGATGAAAGGAATTCATCATCCACTAAATAATCAATGTTATTAATACCCATGTATTTGTTCAAACCTATGCCAGAACCGGATTTTTCAATGTTATCTGTAGCATTCTGAGTGGTGATGTATTCACTTTTACTCATTCTTTTTGCGCATTCTGTGAATACAGAATCTAATTGCTGAGAGCGAAGTGTGGTTTTGTTAAAATCTAACCTTAAAAGCAAGAAACTCATAGAGCCAATATATGGAATCAAAACGATTGATATGAGCCATCCTAAATTTGTGCTGCGATGATATTCTTGTGTAAAGAGAATCCGTATGGGCCACAGAGACAAAACGATATGACAAAGGAAGAGATTTAATAAAATACACATCTTATGAAGTTTACAGTGATAGATTGGGTTTATACAGTATGATTGCAAATAGCACAATGCATGTTATGAGATCATGTCCTCTTGTTCATTCTGATTGCCAATCTTAATTGCACCTTCGCGTATTAAAGATTTCAATGATGATAGGATTTTCTTTTGTACAGATGCTACATCCTTTGTTGAGACAGAACCAATGATGTCCATATCTTCTTTTAATATTCGTGTCGCGCGCTCAGATATATTATTGAAAAATTGACCCTGGAGAGACTCAGAGCATCCTTTGAGAGCCATCGGAATGTCATTCTTATCTATTGCGCTGATTAATTTTTGCATATCCTTGGATTCGAGTGTTTCTATATCTTCAAAGGATAGTATGCATTTTTTCAAATTTTCTGCCAATTTTTGATCTTTAGGTTCGATTTGCTTAATTAAATTAGATTGCTCATTCTCCGATATTGTATCAAATAGAATAGAGATAAGTTCATTGTGAGTATTATCCTGTTGTGTTTCATCGCTGGTTATTTTCTGCGCCATGCCTTTTCCTATCTCGCTAGATATCTTGTGATGCAATCTACGATTATCCAGTAGAGAGATAATAACAGAATTCGCTAGATCCGGGGACAATAAAGAGATCACCTCTGTACATAGATTGCGATCTAAATTTGTAATTATCGCAGAGATTATTTCAGGCCTCTCTTGATCGAGATAAGAAGCAATTGCTTTGGGTGATAAGGTATTGACCTGTTGCCAGGTGCAATTATCTTGATTCAGCATGTTATGTAGCATGGATTTAGCGGAGCTATTATCAATACCTTGCATTCGACTTTCACTCTCACGTATTACGATAGAGCAGACCTCTTCTACCTCTTCTTTCGAGGATGTGTCATAATTATCCATTGCATCACTCAAGGATTGCAATTGACTTTTACTGAGTTTGAGCTCTTCTAGAATCGTTTGTGCGACTCCTGGGTCAATAATCGAGAGCAATATCGCTGCCTTCTTCATATAACATAATAGATATGCAGGATTCTAGATCAAAATTGCGTAGATATCTACTAATTAGAGATTATGAGTACCACCAAGTGCGCCTAATGTTGCAATAAGTGCAACAGCAGTAAAAATCAAGATCCCTGCAGCGATAGTGCCTCTATATGCTTTTGCTTGTTTAAGCTTTGTTTGTGGCAACGGTGATATTGCTGGATGTATATTAGTGCGATATGGAGCATCGTAATTGCCAGTGTCGGGATTTTTGAGAAATTGTTCAATCCCATTAGCGCGAGTATTTGTGGTGCGAAGCCATTGTTGCTTATCTTGGAGATATGAGTATAAATCGTATCCAGCATCACTTCCATATACACCAACACTATTAGAGTTCGCGAGATAGAAGCCATTATCCTTACTAACAAGACAATCTGTACGAAAAGGATTAGACTCCGCTTGATAAGTACCGTTATCCATTAATCTAGAATACACCTTATCAGAAGATGTATCACCAGTGATCTTAAGTTTCCAATTATAATAAAAACGCCCATTAGAACATTTTTTAGGATTGGCCATTTCCTATACCCACTAACACTCATGGATATTATAACAAAAAATTATATAATGTCAATTAAAAATTAACCATTCTTCCTTGCTGCACGTTTCCGATCATTAGGATCTAAATATTTTTTTCTCATTCGCAAGTAATTAGGAGTTACCTCTAAAAGTTCATCTTCTTCGACATATGCCATCATTTCTTCCAGGGATTTCTCGATTGGAGGTGAGAGTTTTATATGCTCATCTGATCCTGATGCACGCATATTGGTCAATTGCTTACCTTTGAGTGGATTCACATCCAAATCATTGGATTTGCTATGCTCTCCTATCATCATTCCTTGATATACTTGTACTTGTGGTTTTATAAACAATTTGCCTCTGTCTTGTAGATTGAATAGAGCATACCCGACAGCTGGACCGAGTCCATTCGCAATCAGAACTCCATTGTTTCGATTAGAGAGTTTTCCTAAATGAGGTCCATATTCACGAAATATGTGATTTATTACGCCCGTACCGCGTGTATCAGTTAGGAATTCACCATTGTATCCGATCAATGCCCTGGATGGTCCAATCATTGTTATTCTGGTTTTTCCCGTACCACATGGTTGCATGTCTTGCATTTCACATTTGCGATTCGAAAGTTTTTCTATTACAGCTCCTGAGAAATCATCATCAACATCAATCAGAATATCTTCCATAGGTTCTGTTTTCTTTCCATCGATAGTTTTTGTAATGACTTGTGGTTTTGATACCGACAATTCATAACCTTCGCGTCTCATGTTTTCGATCAGAATTCCAAGTTGTAATTCACCACGACCCCCTACTTTAAACGCCTCTCCCGTTTCGTCTGTTTCCAATGTAATTGCTACATTTATTTCTTTCTCTTGCATTAAGCGCTCGTGAATTTCTCTGGATGTAAGCTTTGATCCATCTTGTCCAGCAAGCGGTGAATCATTCACTCGTATAGTAATAAACATTGTTGGTGGATCAATTGGAGTGGATGCAATTGGCTTCAAGTCCGAAGCCGCAGAAGCCACTGTATCCGATACAGATGCTTTTTCCAGTCCAGCAACCGCTATGATTTCTCCTGCTTTTGCATGCTCGATTGGTACGCGCGTCAATCCAACAAATGAAAAAAGTTTTGTTAATCTTCCAGATTCTATAATGACTTCTGACAAATTCACCACTGAGACATTTTGTCCAACTGTGATTTCACCACTTTCAACTTTACCGATTAATATACGACCCAGATATTTATCATAATCCAGTAGTGTGCCAAGCATTTTGAATGGTGCATCTCCATCGCATTTTGGTGATGGAACGTGATTAATGATCGCATTAAAAATTGGCTTCAGATCTTTATTTTTGATGCTCAGATCCTGTGTGCACCATCCGCTACGTCCAGATCCGTATAATGTTTTGAATTCTAATTGATTATCTGAAGCAGCTAAATCCATGAAGAGCTCTAGGATTTCATCGTGCACTTCTTCCGGCCTTGCTTCTTCTTTATCAACTTTGTTGATCATCACAATTGGTGTGAGATTACTCATGAATGCTTTTTGGAGAACAAACTTAGTTTGTGGCATTGGTCCTTCATATGCATCTACAAGAAGCAATACACCATCTGCCATTGATAATATGCGCTCCACTTCACCTCCGAAATCAGCATGCCCAGGAGTGTCAATGATATTAAATTTATACATCTTGCCATCATCATCATTGTAATATAGAAACGATGTACATTTTGCTAAGATAGTAATCCCCCTTTCTTGTTCGAGCTTGTTACTGTCCATCTCTTGTTCTGAGACTGTTTGTCCTTCATGAAATATACCATCTCCACTTACTCCAGATGCACGCAATAGGGTGCTAGCTTGTTTTAGCATTTGTGTCGTGAGTGTGCTTTTGCCGTGATCCACGTGCGCAATAATTGCGATATTTCTTATCTCGTCATATGACATATTAGCTTTCCTGATAAAATAGAATTCTGATCACCAATCCTTTAATGTGCATTTAATTGAGTGATCTTGTTTCTGAATAATGTACAATATTTGGTAATATGTCAATAATATGCAAAATTCTTCTTAAGACGAAGTTGTATTGCGGATTCCCATTTATCTCCGTTCTCTAGTAGTTTCTCCTTGTCATAAATCAATTCTTCTCGTGTTCTTGTAGAAAAGAATTCATTTGGACCCTCAACAATTGCATCAACTGGACATGCCTCTTGGCAATATCCGCAATAGATGCACTTTGTCATATCAATATCATATCTCGTGGTTGCTCGCATATCTGGATTGTCTTCTCGATTTGAAACTTCAATCACTATTGCTTGCGCTGGACATATCGCCTCACATAATCTACATCCTATGCATCTTTCTTGTCCGATTTCTTCTCCTTCTTGCTTAGGATATCGCCTCAATGCATGCTCACCTCTGAATCTGGATGCCATAGGACTGAACTCATTGGGAAACTCTCTGGTTACCTTTGGTAAGAACATATACTTCAAAACTATCCACATACCACGCGATGTATTGCGCACGGAGCTGCACAAATTCCTTACAGCGACACAACATTTCTTTAAATAAAGAAGCATAACTGATACCGAAAAATTGCGGAGGAAGGATTTGAACCTACGACCTTCAGGTTATGAGCCTGACGAGCTACCAAGCTGCTCCACCCCGCATTGCATCATACTGCATTTAAGATGTAAGATCAAGCCTCTTTCAGCGAGAAGCACTATCCGACAATAGAACTATCTTTTCTTGATCCGCATCCTGCTGTGGGAGCATTATGCACTCCATCATCATCTTGGATTTTACTCGAGACACCAGTGAGATTAACATCTACGTCAAGATCAAGATATTGAGTGTTTCCCATGAGTCCGAAAGAATGTTTTTCACCAATCAATTCCCGAATCTCATTCAAGCATCCTTTATCACGCAATTCTTGTTGCTCTTGTTCATTGGGTTGTAATACATTGTGAAGATTGAATGATTTATCTTCACCAATGTCCAATTCAAAATCACGTTCTACATTGGCGGGATTGCAAAATTTATGCGCTAATTTGGATATCATGCTGAATATAAGTTCATAGATACGCCGCATACCAGGTGACAGAGAAGTGCGCTGATTTGTATCGAATTTGCTTACTTGCGCAAGAGCACGACCAATCCTATTAGAGTAATCAGTCGAGGAATGACCCATGTGATGTTTTGCAAGATTCTCATTATTTTTTTGAGAAACTTTGCTTAGTATCGCACTTGCCATTGCAAGCTTGACGCATGTTTTTAGCATTTCGCTGTTCTTGAATTCTGCAGCATCATCAGATGCGATGCTTGAAGTGTCACTTGATGTAGGAGTAGATCTGTGTGGTCTTGCATAATCTATGTTTCCTTCAATCGTATCATCTTGTTTTCCTGCCAGTGTATCTCTTGTCTGCAATTGATCAGCTATTTCCAGTGCGACTTCTCGCAAATCTGTAAGTTCAGCTTCCGCTGCATCAAGTCTTCTGCGTGCGTCCCGATCTGCAGCCGCAGCTTGCGCTGCTGCCAATCTTTCTTCTTGTGATGGCTCATATGACTGTTCTGATGTTGTATCTGGCATAAATCACTACTCATTGATACATTAATAATAACGATGATTTATTTATTTATTATTTTTCGTATACATCTTGAATGCATTGAGATTTGAGCATATAGTTTTGAGTATGACGATAGATGAGATTTTTTCCAGATTACAGAAGGAAAATCCGGATCCTAAAATCGAGTTAGATTATGTTAATGATTTTACATTATTGGTTGCTGTGGTGTTGTCTGCCAGAACAACAGATAAGATTGTAAATAGAGCAACGAAGGATATTTTTCCGCTCATTAACACTCCAGAAGCTATGATTGAGCTAGGAGAGGAGAAGTTCCTGGAAAAAATCAGTATCATTGGATTGCGTAATACTAAAGCAAAGAATGTAATTGCATTAAGTAAGATTCTGGTAGAAAAATATCATTCTAAAGTTCCAGATGATTTTGACAGTCTAATTTCATTACCTGGAGTTGGTAGAAAGAGTGCAAATGTGGTGTTGAATTCTGCATTTCATAAACCGACAATTGGCGTCGACACTCATGTTTTCCGAGTGAGTAATAGATTGGGAATAGTTTCTACACAATCTCCTGAACAGACATGTAATGAATTGGAGCACATAATTCCAGATACATGGAAACACAAAGCGCATCATTGGTTGGTGTTACATGGTAGATATGTATGTAAATCATTGAAGCCAGATTGCATGAATTGCTGTATATCTGATTTGTGTAAATTCTGCAGCGAATCATAGCACTTTACCATAATGGATTCATGTGTTACTCCTATTTCATAGTTACGCAAAGGTAAATCATGAAACATCCCAATAAAGTGATAATCTCTACTGTTCTTTGTGCTGTGATGGAATTCTTTGATTTTTCTCTATACGGGCAATTGGCAAGTATATTATCTGATGTATTTTTCAAATCCCATGATGATGGATTAATGGCGCTTGCGTATACTTTTGGTATATATGCAACTGCATTTTTTGCTCGTCCCGTTGGTGCGTTTTTCTTTGGTCATATTGGTGATACCAAGGGTAGGAAATCTGCATTGATATACTCAATATATATCATGTTGTTTTCGACTTTTGGGCTTGCTTTGATTCCTTCATATGAATCCATAGGTGGATTTGCAATGTTATTGCTTCTTGTGTGTAGAGTGGGGCAAGGTTTTGCACTTGGTGGTGATACATCATCTGCGCCCTTGTTGGTTGAAGCTCTTCCAGAAGGTAAGAAATTTTTTGCCGGAGCGTATTATGCTGCTGGATCTGGTGGTGGGATACTACTCAGTAGTGCAGTATCCGCAATCTTATTATCTGTACTGTCTCACGAGCAGATGTGTACATTTGGTTGGAGAATTGGATTCTTTATTGGTGGTTGTATTGCGATTGTATGTTTTTTTGTGCGATCCGGAATGGAAGACAGCGAAGAGTTTATCAAATGTGAGAAACATAATAATCCATTGCTAGAAGTTCTTCGAAAACACAAGAGAGAATTCATTATTGCAATGATGTTAGTGGCATGCAACACAAATATTGTATATACGTTCTTCTTTATACCGTCACTTAAAGCAAAAGTACTGAATATGGATCTCTCATCAGCGATGTGGTTTAACACAATGGTGATGTTAATATTGACATTTCTACCATTCATATTCTCTAGGATTGCAGATAGAATAGGGCCTATAAAGATTTATACTGTTGCGATAACAAGCTTTGCTATTGGATATTATCCTATGTTCAAATTTATTCTCAGTGATGGATTAATTGCGCAATCTATTGGATATATGACATTTGCGATACTTTTCAGCATGATTGTATCTGTAGAATTTGGATTTATCTCCATGCTATTCCCAACAAATGTGCGTGTTTCTGGCATGAGTGTCGCTTATAATATATCAGTATCATTATTTGGTGGTACAATATCGGGAATAGATACTTTGCTGATACATTACACTGGAGATATTATGTCACCAGCGTATTATACTATGTCATTTACAATTTTCGGAATTGTAGCGGTGTGGATGGTGAGTCGCAATTATACACACAAACAATAATGATAGAATTCCGCAAAAAACAAAATAATGGAATTCAACGCTTCGAATACTGATGAGCTTTGCGAGCCTTGTGTTTATTAATCTTTTTCCGCTCCACTACTCGAGAATCTCTAGTAAGGAGCTTCATAGGTTTAAACTTTATTCTGTTTTCGTGATTGAACTTTACAAGCGCTTTTGCTATTCCGAGTCTCACAGCACCAGATTGCCCTGCTTTTCCTCCTCCCGATACAGTGCACCATACAGTATATTTATCATCTGAGTTTGCTACCCTAAAAGGCGTCATTATATCATGTATGTACTTATCGCCACAGAAATACTCTTCTCCATGTATTTTGCTGTTACTGCTTTTTACTTGTAGTGAGTTATGAGCCATGCTGTCTTTGGATAAACTTACCCATACTCGAGCTATAGCATTCTTTCTTTTGCCAGTCGCATATGCTCTTCCCAGTTTATCTGGACCATCACTATTTGCTCTAAATGTCTTACCATTTGAATCCAACATTGTCATTGTATACCGTTTTTTACATTTATGCTTAAGAAATCAATTTCTCGCGGTTGCTGAGCTGCATGAGGATGAGATGCTTGAGTATAGATTTTCAAACTACGCATCATATCGCTCGCTAAGGGCCCATCAGCTAACATTCGCTTAACGGATTTTCGTATAAGATCAGAAGGTTTCTTACATCGTATTTCCGCAGTGGTCTGACATTTAATACCACCAGGATATCCAGTATGTCTATAATATAATTTATCTTTTTCTTTGCTGCCTGTCAAAACAACTTTGTCGGCATTTATTATAATTACATTATCTCCACACAAAACATGCGGTGTATATGATGATTTGTTTTTGCCGCGCAATAAATGAGCCACGTATGCAGATAATCTCCCTAGGACGCATTTATCTGCATCTATTATGATCCATCCGCGATCAAGATCTTTGTGCGAAAGAGAGCGAGTAACTTTCATATTTATTTCTAATACGCTGGATAGTATACTATGCGATCTTTATGCAAGCAAGTGGTATCATATAAAATATGCGGAGTAACATCCAAGCGCATTGCTCAAGTTTCGATTGAATGTGGTGCTGATTATATTGGATTTGTACTTTACAATAAATCTCCGAGATATATTTCTCCTGAAGATATTGCAGGTATTACAGAGTCGTTTCCTGAGTTTACGGGGTTTGTTGTTGTACTTGTTGATACATCGGATGATGCAATAAAGAATCTTTTGAAATATTTCCGCCCTAATTATCTGCAATTATATTATTGTGAAAATCACGATAGAATACGATATATAAAGGATAAATTCGGAATACCAATTATATTGTCGAGATCCATCTCTTCTGCAGAAGATCTCAGGATATCCTTAGGATATCAATCTGTGGTAGATATACTACTTCTAGAATCAGGAACCCTAGGAGGAGGAGTTTCATTTAATTGGGACTTGTTAAGCGATATAGATATTAACATCCCATGGATGTTAGCTGGAGGAATCAACATAAGAAACGTCAAGGATGCAACTCAAAAGACTGAAGTCAAAATCGTAGACATTTCCTCGGGTCTAGAAAATATCAGAGGCACGAAAGATGAATCATTAATACGTCAATTTGCAGCTACTATCAAGACGTTGTAATCTTTCTTGATATCGCTCCTGTATATATCTGTCTAGGTCTACTTATCTTTTGTTCTGCATCATGAAGCATTTCGAACATCTGAGCACACCAACCTGGCATACGACCTATGACAAATATATTGGTAAAAAATTCTGTAGGAATTCCCAATGCGCTTAATATTATCCCAGAATAAAAATCGACGTTTGGATACAATTTTCTCTCTTGGAAGTATGAATCAGATTGTGCTCTTGCTTCCATTTCCATTGCAACATCCAGTTTTGCATTCTGTATGTTGAGAATATCTAATACCTCTTTGCATTTTGATTTTATAATGCCTGCTCTAGGGTCAAGATTTTTATATATTCTATGTCCAAATCCCATAAGTTTGCATTTTTTGTTTTTTACATTTTCCAGGAATGCATCTATATTTTCAACGGATCCTATCTCATCAAGCATCTTGATCACTGCCTCATTTGCTCCACCATGCAATGGACCCCAAAGTGCGTTAATGCCTGATGCAAGACACGCGTGAACCTCACTACCAGTTGATGTTACCATTCTGACTGTTGAGGTGGATGCATTTTGTTCATGATCTGCATGTAGGATGAATATGAGATCCATGATTTTTGCCATTGCATCTGGATCAGCAACTTGAGAAAATTTCTCGTGTAACATCATATTCAAAAAATTGAATGTATAATTCTTATTGTGGTCGAATGGTATTAATGATAATCTATGTTTGTGTCTATACAGTGCTGCAGTTGCAATTGTTGCTTGTGCAATAGCATGATGCATTTCATTCAATACCTCGGTATCATCTTCCATATTCACTCTGTGAGTGCTAGATAACATATTGTAATATACCGCGAGAGAGCCCATTGGATGAGCATTCTTATCTTGTATCTTGATGAGATTTTCTAGACATCGATTGGAATGTTTGTGTATAGATTTCTCAAGATTCTCAAGTTGATGTTTATTGGGTAGTTCTCCGTGTATTAACAAATGAGATGTCTCCAAAAAGGAGAGATTTTGTGCTACATCCTGAATATCATATCCACGATATCGTAGAATTCCAGCATCACCATCTATATATGTGATAGAGGATTTGCATGATGCAGTGGACTTAAATCCGGGATCGTATGTGAAGACTTTTTGTTGTGCATATAAATTTGAAACATCGAAGGTTTCTGGTCCTACACTCGGAGATATAGAATTTAGTTCGAAATTTCTGGTTCCCATTTAACCCTCACACTAATGATGGGAATCATACGTGAGGAATTATAGAAAGCAACTTATCAGTTAAGCTGTGATGATTTTATCCATTCACCATTCTGTTGTACCCAATTAGTAGATTTTGTTTGTGTATTTTGTAATTTTTCAGGTACAGATGATTCCTGTGATACAGAACTTTGCGTTGAATCATGACTATTAAGTCTAGACAATGATACCGCACCGATGCTGTTAGGTGTAATATTTACAGTGAATTCACAAGGCATTTTTCTATTCAAATGACCTTGCAGTTTATTAGCAAGATCACCAAAATTCACGATATCTCTCTCTGTATCGCTTAATGTAAGTATTGTTGATGTATCAAATTCTTTTAGATTTTGAGTAATATTTTGTGCCTTTATGCAAGAAGAATCCTTTGAAGTAGTACTAATTTCTATATTTCCTTCTTGTGTATTACTATCTTTGGTGATTGTCACAACGCTATCAAACATATTCTCTTCAGTTTCACTTTTTATACATTTTCTAAAGTTGAATCCTAACATCACTAAATACCTAAATCATCTCATATTATATAAATTCATGCTTAATGTCAAGTAATTATTCCAAACTTGACATAATTGCAAAATTCAATTATTATAATTATAATGTCGATCTAAGATAAATGCGTAAATCCACACATGTAAATCGCACGAGTGCTATCCTGACAATGATTACATGTCCGTTCTCTGCAATGTTCTTGTATCGTGCTATCAAGAAGAATGATGCGCAGGAATATCAGAAATTCACGAATGTTGGTTCATACTGGACAATGCCATTGATTACCAGTGCTGCAATAACTGGTCTTATGATTGGTTATGGATATGCACTTATGGCAATTTTAAGGAAATGCTTGGATCACGATCCTAATTCTTCAATCAACAAAGCGTATCGCAGATTGAGCATTGAACATGATCATACAAAAATTGCTGTGTGTATCGGTATTTTTGCTGTATGTATGTTGACATTTTGCATTGTCGGTCACTGTCTCTCAAAGAGAGGATGTAATGATAAGCCTGATGCAAATGGTGAGAATGATAAATCGCAAATATCTGATGATAAAGATCAAAGAGAACGATTCGAGAGAGCAAAAAAGCAATCAAATCTCATGATGAAAATCATGCTTTGGTCTGTTGGAATTACTATATCAATACCGATTATATTGACAATCATTGCTGTTGGAGTAATGGCAGCTGGTTCATGTCGTGGAGGTTGTGGCTCAGGTGGTTGTGGTGGTTCTAGTTCTAAGCCAAGTACTGAGATGAACGCAGAAGTTACTACAGAGGTTAATCCTAGTTTTAGCATTGCATGGTGATTCATTGATTATCTTTTTATTTGATCTATCATTGTAATTTGTGTGGAGTCTCACGTTGAATGCTTAGAGTCAATTTTTAAGTTCGAGCGATTCCAAAACAATCAAGAGGAAATTGTCCGTGCAGTAATGAATGGAGAGGATTCCATTGTTATAATGCCAACCGCTGGTGGCAAGTCTTTGTGTTATCAGATACCTGCTATATGCATGAAAGGCATTGTGATTGTTGTTTCTCCTTTGATTTCTTTGATGCAAGATCAAGTTCGTAATTTGACGGCATTGGGAATAAGGGCTGGAATATTAAATTCAGAAACCATTGAGAGATCTGAGGTGTTTCGGATGATGCTGGATGAGGCGCTCAAGATTGTTTATACATCTCCTGAGTTTCTTTGTAGTAACATTCATATTTTCAAGAGATGTAGAATTTCGTTCTTTGCAATTGATGAATCACACTGTGTATCATCTTGGGGGCATGATTTTCGACCTCAGTATAAGCAACTCTCAAAGATACGAGAGATTTTTCCTGATTCGGGAATCTTAGCTCTCACTGCAACTGCGGATAAAATCACAGTCAAAGATATCATGTATCAGCTGAAAATCCCAAATGCTCAGGTTTTTAGAACTGACTTACAGAGACGCAATATTGCATTAATAGTAAAAAAGAGACCAAGAAATGTGATGAAGCAAATACTGCATGAAATCACAGATGCAAGATCTAATGGGATTATATATTGCTCTTCACGCAAAAAAACAGAATCCATATATAATGATTTGAAGTACATGAATATAAAATGCTCTTATTATCATGCTGGCATGAGTGCAGAGCAGAAGTCACAGAATTATAAATATTTCATTGATAATAAAAATGTCGTGATGGTGGCAACAGTGGCATTTGGTATGGGAGTTAATATTAAGAATGTAGAATACATCATTCATGCAGATACTCCTCGAAATTTAGAAGCGTATTATCAAGAAACTGGCAGGTGTGGAAGAAGTGATAATATTGGTAGAGCCACTATATTATATTCAAATGCTGATATTGATTGGTATCGAGATACAATCTCAGATTCAGATGCAAATTTCTATTATCGGATGATACAAACCAAAAAATTAAAGTGCATGCAGAAATATTGCGAATCTAAGCATATGTGTAGATCGAAAATGCTAGCAAGGTATTTCGGTCAAGAAGAATGTGAAAATTGTGGAATGTGTGACATTTGTTATTTAAATCTTTAGATATTCCATGATGGAATCAATGTTGCACATCGGTATATGTTGCTGTATTGACAATTTTTGTATAGTATCGAACGTTGCCATGATTCCAGATCTGCGATCACAGATCTCACCCAGAACAGCAACTTGTGGTAATCCTGAGATTTCCATTAATGCAATTGATGATTCCGTATGTCCACATCTACCACGAAGTCCATGTTTATGTGCCATCAATGGAAATACATGGCCTGGAGATCTGAAGTCATCTCTCTTAAAAGTCGCTTGTGATAGTGCGCGCATTGTTTCTGAGCGATCTAATAGGCTTGCTCCACTCTTATTTATACCTTTCAAATCAATGGAATTAGTAAAGAAAGCATCTTTATCATCATCAGATTCAATTCTTATCATGCTCTGTAAATTCAACGACGAGACTCTTGCATGATTCATTGCTATTGTCACGACAGAATTGCATAGATCTTCCATCGCGAGCAATATATCCCACGTGATCCGACATGCTGGCACAACAATATCTGCTTCTTTTTCACGCTCAGAATCATCCACTATGATCACCATCTGGTTGGAGAGCGTGTCTTTCAATTTGTTTACGACAGCATCAAGGTCGTATTTCATAGCAATCTCCCAAAAGAATACACTAATCTTTTTCCATGCTGCGTCAATTCTTAAAGGGTATTGACGTACGCGATTAATATAATTAATATATCATTAATTAATAATTATGGTTTTAATATGGCAGGAAGTGAGGAAAGACATGATGACACTTCAGAAGCATTAGAAATAGCAGATTCAAGCAGCGCTGATGATGTGGAGAGTGGTTCAACAAAAACAAGGCGCAGTCGTTTGTTTTGTGGTATCTTTCATGCAGGTCTGATTGTGTACATGGGGGCTTTGGCCTATGGGAGCTATTACCTCTGGGAACACAAGGATGATCCTGCAATGAATGGTACTACAATGGGCAATGATACTGTTTCTACTATCATGACTGATGCTGTGACTAGTGCTCTAGTGAATGCCACTACTTCACTGGCACAATAATCTCTTTATTTGGATATGCTTCACTTTGTAGATTAGAGTAAAACAATCTCTTTACCTAAGTGTGCAATGCTCTGTACACTTGGAGTAATGTTGTAATGGATAGTGAATGCGCGCCATATATTTTTTGACACTATGTTTTTTCTATTATGTCAATGCTGATGCATCAGTGGCAACGAGCAAGTTGAGGGATGTTATATTAAAATATGATGGTAGAGTCACAATAGAGGTTGCCAACTCCATTGGAAAGGATCTCCGAAATGCGGATTTACGAGAACTCAATATATACAACATGAATTTTAAGAATGTTGATATTTCAGGAGCAGATTTCACAAATGCTAGTATCACTAATTCCTTATTTAAGGGCTCAGATCTAAGCAACGCTCAGTTTAGAAATGCAAAGATTTATACTTCCAAATTTATTTCATCTGATATGCGAAAGATTAATTTCTCTCATGCAGAGATCACAAATAGTTCTATTGTTAATTCTAAATTAGATAATGCAAATCTATCGCGCTCGATCTTGGTTACCACTCAAATATCTGATGCTTCCATGAATCATGTGGATATGCGCAAGATGGATTTATTGCAAAGCTCTATTTCAAATTCAAACCTTGATAGTGCGAACATGAAATCACTTGTTGGGAATCGTTCAACGATCGTGGGATCAAGATTGAGTAATGTTGATTGCAGATATATAGAAATGCCAAATGCAGTGTTGCATTTTTCTAAATTTAAGAATGCTGATATGTATGGTGCAAATTTAGAGAATGCGGATCTGGATTTTGTTGAAATTGAGAAATCCCACCTTGAATCATCAAATCTTGCTCATGTACATTTCTTTAAATCTAAAATCACAAATTCCGACATGTCATTCTCCGACATGTCATTCTCCAATTTCCGTGGTGCAGAGATATCGAACACAAAATTACCATATGCTGCTGTGTACGGCATGCAATTTCATGAGAGCTATGCGAAAGATATTATCGTAAAAAATGCAATGGGAGATAAAGTAAGCATTAAGAATTCTTATCTTGGATCGGTAGCATGGTCTAAATATGCGAATGATAAGATTCTCATTAAGGACTCTTATTTCAAATCTTCTGATCTTAATGATATTAATATTCATAATGCATTTATAGATGGATTAGTATTTCATGATTCTTTTATATCGAATGGTTCTATATTGGATTCAAAGATAAAGAGTAGCGATTTTGCAAGAGTTGATTTGGCAAAAATACGTATCCAGGATTCAGATTTACAGGATTCAAATTTCTTAAATTCAAATTTTGATAGATCCAATATTGTTAATTCTAATCTGAGCAATGTGTCGATAAAAAATGGTAGCATGAATTACATGAGTATGTATGATTCAAGATTTGAGGGATTATATATTGGTAACCTTAATTTGAAGCGCTCTAGTGCAGTCAAGAGTGCGTTTAGAGATGTGATTCTAGATAACATTAAAGCAGATCGCTCTTGGTTTGTAGAAAATCAACAAATTGGTATTTTGCAAAGCCTCAGGAATGCACATGCCATTGTTGTAAAATCTGATATTAAATCAAAGGATTTTAAGAATGGTAATTATCGCAATGTAGATTTCAGTGATATGAATTTATCAAAAGCAGATTTTTCAGGTGCAAATCTTGAGCAAGCGAATTTTTCGAATGCTAATTTAAGCAATGCTAATTTAAGCAATGCTTATCTCAAGGATGCAAAATTCAGAGAAACCAACTTAAGTAATGCAGACATGCACAATACTAATGTTGACTCCTTGGATCTTGGTACTGCAAACATATCAGGATTGATTACAAAATAACAGCATCATTGCGTATAAGAATAAGGATTAAAATCACCATTTCTGGATTTCTCTATGACGCTAGCAATATTGAGTATATTTCCCTCATCGAAATGTTTTCCTATGATTTGCAAACCCAGAGGCAGTCTCTCTTTTTGTGAGATATGTGATGGAACCGAGATTGCTGGCAATCCAGCAAGATTAGCTCCTACAGTCAAGACATCGTTCATGTACATAGTGATGTCATTTATATCATCTTTAGGTGCAAATGCTGGTATAGGTGTAGTGGGTGTCAGAATTGCATCGACTTTTGTGAATGCTGTTTCAAAATCACGCCTGATTAATTCTCTTACTTTCTGAGCTTTCTTATAGTATTGATCATAATGACCTGCGGACAATGCATAAGCACCAAGCATAATCCTTTTTTTGACCTCATCTCCAATGCCCAAGGAGCGAGTATTTCTATATAATTCATCCAAAGTATTATGATTTTTCTTATTTCCATATCTAATGCCATCATATCTTGATAGATTAGACGAGGCTTCTGCTGGTGCTATTACGTAGTATACATATATACCATACTCTGCATGAGGAAGATTGATATCTTCTATGTGCGCTCCTGCATTTTGTAGCCATTTGATTCCATCATCCCAGGTTTGTTTGATCTCATCCGAGATTCCTAAGTCTCGATATTCTCTTGGTATACCAATAATTTTGCCTTTGATATCTCCTGATATGCATTTTTTAAAATCAGGCACCGAAATATGAGAAGACGTAGCATCGAGTTCATCATATCCTGAGATGACTTGAAGCATTATGGCTGCATCTTGTATATTTCTGGCGAGTATTCCTGCTTGATCTAGAGAGCTAGCAAAAGATATCATTCCGAAACGAGAGCAAAGTCCGTATGTTGGTTTGATACCTACTATTCCCGTGAATGCTGCGGGTTGTCTTATGGATCCGCCTGTATCACTTCCCAGAGCAGCTGCACATAATCTTGCAGATACTGCTGCCGAAGATCCACCAGAAGACCCACCCGGTACCATTTTCTCACTATCAGTGCTTCTTGTCCAAGGTCCTATTACTGGTCCATATCTACTGAAGAGATTTGCAGATCCCATTGCAAATTCATCCATATTAGTTCTACAGATGGGTATTGCACCTGAATTTTTGAGTTTTTTTACTACTGTTGCATCATAATTTGGTGTAAAATTTTTGAGTATGTTTGACGCTGCGGACGTGATCTTTCCTTTGTGACAGAATAAATCCTTGATTCCAACAGGAACGCCAATGAGCGTACTATTGCCAGATCTCACTCCATTATCGAGATCCTTTGCAATATTTATTGCATCTTGACTATAGATCTCACATGTAGCATTGCAATCATCTTGTCTTTCAAGATACGATTCAACAATCTCTAAGCATGATACTTCTCGTTTCAATACGAGATCAACAGTGTCGCAGATAGATAAATCCTTCAGATCCATATCTTATTGCTCAAATACATTGTCAAAATTATTTAAATCAAGATAATCGAATTCATCCCCGCAATCTCCATTTGCTTCTTGTTCTTCCTTAAATTTCGAATACTTAAATGGCACATAATTAGATGCAGGATTTGATTGAAGTCTATAGAGAATAGCGTTCTCTATTTCTGCTAAATCCAGATCTCCTTTCTCGATCTCTTTGCATGCAGCAACATCTGCATCTACAAGTTTCGTTGAATAGCAGGATTCAGCATTTGCAGCAATATCATAAGCCCTTTGAGAAGAAACAAGCACTAGATAATATTCATTGTCTTGCATTTCTTGGTGATTTTTGTCATCATCTAGTGATATTTGTTCTTGTTCTTTGAGCTCTGTCATAATAAAATTTACACAATACCAGCGCGCATTCTTACCATAGAAATCTTACTTGCGCAATTACTGATATGATTTTGATCTGAATTATGTAGTATTGCAATCGTACGTGCATTGTATCGCGATATATTTTAATATATAATCTGCATTATTATTATATAATTACGTAGTTTTTAATTATGTCTATATGAATGCTTCTGGTACTATGAAGTATCATGTCTCTGCTCGCTCTCTTAATATCATGAGAAGCATAGGCGTGATAATGGCTGTAGGAATGGCTACTTATTGGATAGAGCGCGTAATATCGAGCTTTGTGGTGTTCCCAGTAGAGACTGCTTTATCAAAACATACTAGTAATTCTCCTGTGATTGCAGGATTATCTGGAATCGATATAGTTGCAGCTGTACTTGGAGCTATATGTGTAGCATCAATGCTTGTTATGATAATATGTAAATTGATTAAGCGTAGCATGGTCCTTAATGCTAAGGCAAAATATGAAAAATCAAAACAAGATGATCATGAAATAGGAACTAGCATACGAGATAAGATATCGCATGCGGGTCATAGGATTGTGCAGGAATCACATCGCTTTACAGACAAATTCACAGGGGGGCACATTGAACAAGATGCGGCGTTTGATCGCAAAATGTTTTTGATTAACAGTAAATCATTCATATCAAAAGCAATAAAAAATACGGATATATATGTAGTCAAAGTCACTTGTGATAATGATGAATTGTATGATAGTACTAAGAATGATGCAGATGGCGATCTTAAGTTTATCAATAAAATGATGAGAGTATCACAAGGAATAAACTACGCAGAGCGTGGTCTTCTTTATTCGATCGTATTGTCTGGCTGTATAGCGATGCTGGTTGCATGCGCACAAGGTAAGAAGCTTGCGGAATTATTTCATACCACGCATGAAGGTTTAGACAAGATCAAATCCTATGTTTTTCTGTCTCTCACAATTGTAAGTATTGTATCCATTATGCTACTTGGTGTATCTGTGTTGATGAAGCATCGTAGAATATATAATCAGTATGAGGATTACGAGGATTTTGCAAAAAAATCAGGGCATGAATTTATTGAGCATGTTATGGTGCAGAATTTCCGTGCTGATGGAGAACTGAGATTGCCTTCATGCACAGATGCTCATCATGGAGGTGGATTTAGCATCAAGGATCCACTGCGAATTGATGTCTCTAATACTACTCCTGATGCGATGGCAAATGCATTGTCTTCAAATGTAGAAACTGGAGATAAAAAGATAATAATCTCTATCTGCAGAAAAGGAGAAAATGGTTCTGGAGATGCTGAAGTTGTATCAATTGAATCTAGGAATTGCATCCTAAAGAATTTAGCAGCAAATGCTAAACCTGGTGCCATCATGGATGGTATTCGAGGTGTATGCGCCACAAGAGCATTCAAAGTACAAGCACAGCAAGAAAAACCATAAGTTGCTTGATTAATCGCTTCGGGTAAAATTAGTATTTCTAGGTGCTTAGTTTGCGATATATCACTTGCCTTCTCTCATTCTTAATAACACTAGGCGTCACTCCTATGTTGATTATTTTTATGCGATCGAAATTCAATTTAGGTCAACCAATTCGTGAATACGGACCGCAAAGCCACATAGTATCCAAACAAGGTACCCCAACAATGGGTGGTTTGGTGATGCTATTCAGCATCATTCTAGGCATGATCATTGTTCCATCCAAGTATCTTGGTGCATTGTTGCTTACTGTGGTGCTTTTTGGTGGTCTTGGGTTTGTTGATGATTATATCAAATTGACTCGACGTGCAGTTGCTGGTGTTTTAGTAAGATACAAGTTATTGGTGCAATTTGTTTGTGCAATGATGGTGTGTTATGTGTTGCATCTTTCTCATCATGATCCATCTATTGCGGTTCCATTTACCCATTTTGTGCTTCATATGCATTGGTCAGTATATTTGTTCTTTGCTAGTGTAGTGATTGTTGCATCATCGAATGCTGTGAATCTGACTGATGGATTGGATGGGCTCGCTATTGTACCGATAATGCTTTCTGCGGTATATTTTGGATGGAAATCCCAGTCTTTGGTGAGTGTTGCACAAATGATTGTTGGTTCGGGGTTAGGATTCTTATGGTTTAATGCATTTCCTGCAAAGATTTTCATGGGAGATGTTGGGAGTTTGTCATTAGGGGCATTACTTGGTGTGATGAGTGTGATATCGCATTCAGAGCTTGAATTTTTATTAGTGGGTTTGGTGTTTGTTGTAGAGGCGCTTTCGGTGATAATCCAAGTTGCATCATTCAAACTCCGAAATGGCAAACGAGTTTTTCTTATGGCGCCAATACATCATCATTTTGAGAAGCTAGGGTGGCATGAGCAGACGATTGTTGTAAGGTGCTGGATTGTTGCTCTTTTACTATTTGTGCTATCTGTTGCTCTGTCTTTGAAATTTGTGTATTGAGTGAATTCAAGAAAAATTGAATGTCTTTTGGATCTTTGAATGGTGTTTTAAGAATTACAGATCTATCGTTGTGTATATTTTTTAATTTACTTTGCAAATTAGTCAGTTTTTTATTGTATGAATCTTTATTGTATGAATAATGTTGTTCTGATTTTGTTTTCTTGTGCGAATTTCTCATTACTTGGTCAAGACGAGTCATGAATATTGAATCATCATTGTTGTTCTTACCGAAGTTTATCATTGAAGAAGTTATTTTTGTTGCATTATCAAAATCAAAACTATCCATTTCTTTAAAAATTAATATCTATAATGATAATATACTAATTTTATAATAATGTCAACTTCTGGTATATATTGAATTTTGTGATATTCTCGTGTACTATAACTCCCTAGTGTGATGTCCTATACTTGTGAGAATTGTATATTCAGATTCTGAAGAGCGCATTGATGCGAGTGTTGTAACTATCGGGAATTTTGATGGTATTCATTTGGGTCATAAATCTATTATGTCTTGTGTGGATGCGTATGCGAGAGATCATCATTTAAATTCTGTTGTTGTGACATTTGATCCTCATACTGTAGAAGCGCTAGGAAAACAGAAGAATATGCTAATATGTGATACGGAACAAAAGTATAAACTCATTGAACAATGTGCAATTGATTACTTGTATGTAATAAAATTCAATGAAGAATTTCGTGGCATTACTCCCGAAGAATTTGTGCGAGATATTTTAGTTGGAAAATTAAATATAAAGATGCTGGTTCTTGGAGCAAATTTCAAATTTGGTAGGAATCGTAGTGGTAATATAGATCTATTAATTAAAATGGGATACGAATATGGATACGACGTTATTCAATTAGATATACTTAAGGTAAATGGCGTTGCATGTTCATCGTCCAAAATAAGAGAACTAATTAGTACCGGTGATGTAAATTTGGTGTCACATTTTCTTGGAAGGAGTCATATTATCGGTGGAGAAGTGATAACCTGCTCCAAGAGAGGTAGAATGATTGGCTTCCCAACTGCAAACATAGAAGCAGAAGACGTAATTTTACCTAGATTTGGCGTCTATAAATCTCGTGCACTTATTAATGGAATATGGCATGATGGTATATCGAATATTGGAATTAGGCCTACATTTGGAAATTCAACTAGAGCGTTATTAGAGACGCATATATTCTCTTTTGATCGGGATATATATGGAGAGCATATATATGTAAAATTATTGCGCTTCATAAGAGAAGAAAGGAAATTTTCTTCCATGGAAGAAATACGAGGACAAATTCAAAGGGATATTGGGAAATGCGCTCAACAATAAGAAATCTTTTCATTGCTATTGCAGTGCTTTTGATCGATATAGCTACAAAAACAATGGTGTCTGGTGTATTGCAATTTTCACATAAAATGCCAATCAAGATTCTATCATTTTTTAATATCACATCAGTGTGGAATCGTGGTATAAGCTTCGGATTGTTTAGATCTTCAATTATGTCGAATTATATGTTCCTGATTATATCGATTCTTATTGTTCTTGTTCTAATGTATGTTCTATCTTCTTCAAAGGAATTATATATGGATTTGGGACTTACATGCATAATAGCTGGCGCAATCGGTAATATCATTGATAGGATAAGATACGGTGCTGTATTAGATTTCATAGATCTGCATCTACATGTGTCAGGCATGGATGTTCATTTCCCAGTGTTTAATATTGCTGACCTTGCCATCTCATTTGGTGCGTGTACAATTATTGCCGGTTCATTGTTTGAGAAAAAAGAGAAGGTATGAGGATTGGTTATTTGTTATGCGCTTTATGCTCTGTGATTTTGATAAGTTCGTGCAAGAGTTCATATAATCCTGGCGCATTGCGTCGCTTGAGATCTACGCGTCCATTGGTGATACCTAAGGATTTGCAACATGTTCCAAAGGCTAAATCTTTGAAAAAACACAATGGTTTTGGACATAAATCTAGAATTCATCACGCATCTATACCAACTGCTAAGTTGGGCATGATATGAAGGTGTGGTGCTTTCTGCTAATGTTGTTTTGTTGCGTGAATAGTGCGCTCGGATTGAGTAGGGATAATTTTAAATACGCAAGATTCAATAATGGTTTGCGCGTGTATATCGTGTATGATGCTAAAGCACAATACACATTTGCCGGTGTGATGTATAATACGGGTGCAAATAATGATCCATTTGGGAAATCTGGTTTTGCACATCTATTTGAGCATCTCATGTTTAGAGAGTCTAAGCATTATAAATCATTATCTGAGGAAATTGCGCAATTTTCTTCTGCTGCGAATGGCACTACATCTTCCGAGAGAACTAATTATTATTATGTTTTATCGGGAGAGAACCAAATTAAGAAACTGCATCGTGCTTTCAAGATGGAGAGAGATAGGATGACGAATCTCGTTCTGAATAAGAAGAATATCGCACTTGAGCGTGATATTGTGAATAGAGAAAGCAATATGCGAGATGGCTCAAATCCGGACATGCTGATGATGCTTGAGATGCGCAAAATGATCATGACAAACTATCCGTTTGGTCGTCCAGTAGGAGGTATTATCCAAGATAATAATGAATTGGAAGCTTCTGGAAATGTTGATGATATGAAAGCCTTTTATAATCGTCATTATGTTCCCCATAATGCGATTGTAATGGTGTATGGAGGTTTAGATAGTAAAGATGTGATGCAGGTTGTTGGTAGTATGTTTGCTGGTGTTCTAGATCAGGAGTATGCGAAAAATAAAAGCAAATATCAATCTTATGGTAACGATTGTTGTTATCAAGTAGAGCCACGATCTGATGTAATTGTGATTCTGCATCATGCTCTTGTTGGAAATGGTAAACTTTTTATACAAATTCCTCATTCTTCTCAGAAATTTCTCAAGGGTCAACACGGTGTGTTTGATAAGAATTATGCAATTGCAATGGAGTCATTTTTTAATGGACATGGTTCTAACTTTTATAAGTGTATTAGCAATAAAAGAAAAGATATTGGAGATGTAGGTTTTGAGTATAATGATACGCATGAAAAACTATCATCAGATGTGGTAGTGGTAATAAGTGCAAATAAAATGCATCGAGAGCAAGATTTGACATCGTTGAGATCCGATGTGGAGCAATGCATGTCAGATCACAATGCGATTTTGAGTGATTTAGATGTTGAGCGCGGTAAGAATGCTTATATGATACGATATTTATCCTCTACGTTTTCTCCACAAGATAAAGCAGAGTTTTTATGGGAGACACTGCGCGTATCAAATGGAAACATCAATCAAGTTCTTGAGCTTGATAATATAAATAATATTAGGACAAAAAGTGTCAATGATAGGTTAAAATACTTAATGTCTAAGAAAAAAGTGTTTGGTTATCTTATGAAAAAAGAGGCATCTAAATGAGGATAATGCGGTATTTGATTGCATTGATGTGTGCGTCATTGTGCGCTGACGCTGATGCATATAGTTCTATGTTAAATGATAGATTGCGAATATTTGCTCCTGGGGTGCACGCAAAATCGCATTCATTGGTTAGGATGAAGCTGATCTTTCGTAGATTCGGATATATGAATTCTCGCAGCATTTTTGGCGAATCTTACAAGAGTGGTGTTGCTGAGATTGTTGATGCATTGATTAATTATGATTTATTATTAAATCAAGATCATGAATTTCGTGACTTTATGTATCAGAAAGCAATTTCGATGAGTGCTAGCGTTGATGCTGATGACATGAGTATTAGCGTTATAGCTCTTGATAAAGATATAGAGGAGTTTACTAGTAAGTTATCTAATTTCTTATCTAAGGTTAAGGTCAATGATGATGCCATATCTCATGCGATAGCGCGATTACATAATGTATGTGAGGCAAGGAAGCGCAATGCGGCTTATGTTGCGAGGAGTGTTTTTCGCAAGAATGTTCTTGGAGAAGATGAGTACGAGTGCTCTTTGGATCGGCTTAAATACGTGAAACCACAAGATGTCCAGAGTTTTATGCATCTATTATCAAATATGAGAGCTAGTAATGGTGCTGTATTTTTATATGGGGATGTAAAGCATGATGCTATGCGATCCATGACAAGATCATATCTTGGCAAGATCAAGAAAATGCATGACTATGAGAATGTGCGTAATTTTGCGTATGATGCGCATTCCGCATCGGACCAAGGTGAATTAAGTGATATATCTGTGCGATATATTCCTGGATCTGCAGAATCTACTATCGTTTTTGGTGCTAAGATGCCGTATGAATTCACTCATGATTCTTCTGGAAGAATTATTCCAGAGAATATTGTGGCAGTGAAATTGATATCGGAAGCCTTAGGAGGGCGTTCTATGTTTTTGCATTCAGTATTATCTACAGAGATTAGAGAAAAAAGAGGATTAGCATATAGATTGAGTGTATTTCCTGTCATTGAAAAGAAATGTGTATACATGATTGGATCTCTTGGAGTCAAGAATGGGGATGAATTGAAAGCTATCAAGGTAATTAAGGGCGTATTTTCTGATATCAGATCTCATGATAGTGATATGCATAGATTGTTTTTGAAGGCAATTCATTCGGCATTGAATAAATATGGCGATATAGAAGATTTAATGCATTATAGTTCTGAATATCAATTTGCAAATATGTACTTAGATATAGATCTGCGACATGAATTTAGAGAATCTCATGAACATCTGTCTGATGTCCTGAAAACACTGGTGCTGGAGTATCGAGAGCGACAGGACATAGATCGAGATATCACAGAAGCATATGAGAAGATATTTTCTGTTTTAGATGTGTCGTTTGCTGTCTCTGGTTCTGTTACTTTGGATGATATCAAAAAACAGAATACATAATAGAAGATCATTTTTTCCATTTCGCAGTCTTTGATTGGTGTTGTTTTGATTGAGCCATAGAATTTATTATCTTCATCAATTCATCATGTTGAGTATTATATTGTTTCTTGCGTCTTTTGATTCCAAATAATCTAAAGATATACCCTATTAATGTGCGCAATATAGCATCTATCCGCGTCATGCAGTACCATAACATGATTTTGACATATCGGATGATAAAATATGGTATCAATAAAGACATCAATAATCGTATGATCATGCCCGCTGATAGAGTGGCATAATGATAGTAAATATACATTGCTATATGTTTTCCATATGACATTAAGTACAACGGATTTATGGTCTGTGACGTAAGTAGTATGTGTGCTCCCTCATGAAATGCTCTGAATATAGATATTGACATAGAAACATATAATATAAGCAATACTAATTTAGGTAAGATTCTAATTAATGCATCAGCCGCGTTAAGCATGAATATTATTCTATATATCAATCTTCCAATCATTATGAACCCATTTTCTGTGGTAGATATAGCACATATTCATGTTTGAACGATTTACCGAGGTATTTCCGTATTAATTCTCGCAATCTTGAGGTATTATGCATGATAAACACATTGTGCTCATTGTTATCATGAAGATGCTCTAGTGTATGGTTATATGTGACATACGTGTTGTTAATTCTATGGAAGTATACCACTGATGTTACGGTCTCGTACATCACATAGAATATACATACATACATCACAATTCGCACATATTTGATGTATATCATATACTACTTACACCTGAGTTACGAGTATCTCTCATTACTACTCGATTAATCTCAGTGATCATATCTTGATAGTTATCAAACTTTGAGATCGTACAATATTTTGTATTGATTGTCACACTATGACCATATGATTCTCCTTGTGATATTGCAATATCATGCAATCTATTTGCAGCAACATGTACAAATCCAGATTTACAATCTAATAAGCATATTATAATACTATCATTGCCCAGGTATCCGACAAAGTCAGTGCTTCTAACATTATTTGTGATAGAATCTCCTATTCTCCTGATGCATTTTTGTGTGTTAGTAGATTGTGCAGTGATAATGACGAATGAAATTTGTGCTTCATATGCGGATGCAAAATCATACAGGATTTTTATCTCTGATTTTGTATCCTGTTCGCATATTAAGCAGATTTCTGAATCATTAGAGTATTTTGTATTGGGATGTTTCTCGGATCGAAATTGCTCCAATTTCTTAAAGAGACTAGCATCTCGCATTAGCAATTCATATCTATTGCCATTTTCGGATGGGACAACAGGAAATACTTTGCATTCCAGCTTTACATCATTATTGCAAGAATTTATTACTCCAAATCCACTGACGGATGATAACTTTGTTATTTCATGCTCATGTTCTATTTCGCATAATCTTGAATTCACATCAGAATTCAAGATGTTGTTTATTTTCATGCCTAACAATGAATCGGGAGATTTACCGAGTAATTTAGATAACTTGTCATTGAGATTATCTATATAAAAATTTCCACTTGAATAATGACACGAAAGTACGTAATCGTTTTCACGTTTCCCAGAGATTAATTCCATAACATTGCTATATCCTAGGAATTTATACATGATTGAGCTTAAATGTATGTTAAATTGCTAAGATGAAATCACTTTCCTTGCTCTTCTAATAACACTAGTCACATCTCCTAGATTGTCTTGTATTGTCTTTATATCTGTGATTCGTGCTTCTGAATTCGCGGGTATTGTGACTAGGCTTATTTCCAGTAATCGCACTTCTTTTATTAATCTTGCTTTCTGTTTCTGTGAGATATCGTATTTATCTAATCTAAAACCAATGGATAATCCATTTATGACATTATCTTTCAATAGGTCATATGCCTCTTTACCTCTGATTGTACTGAGAGATAATTCAAATACAACGAAGAGACCGCGCTCATTTTCATGCATTAGTAGCACCTTTCCTATTGGTTCATCCATTTTATGTTGCCATAATACTTTGATCTCTCTGATTCCATTGTTATGAGCGTTAATTGATCGAGAGAATGCACCTGGACACACAATGTCTCCATTGTCATCGACGTTATTAAAGACACTGGCATACCCAGCGCAGATTCCTTGTCGATTTAGGGTTTTCATTTCGAATGAGAAATTCAAGTTAGAGGTTTGCATATGTTTACCGTATTAGTATAATATGTATTATAGATTTTAATTATAAGAATTATGGGATTATGTAATAAATTGAGAAATGCATTCCGGCGTCGTCGCAATCAAGCGCAATCAACAAGGTATGGTTTGATAGATGGAGCTGAGAAATCCCCTATTCCTATGCAGGATTATGTAGGAAGTGATTATAATCCTGGTGCCCCAGGAAGGGTATTCCACAATCCTTTTGAGAATGAGAGAATGGGGGGGTTACCACCTGAATACGAATACCCACCTACTTATGAAGCACCAAATAGTTGTTGTTTAAGCCCTGTTCTCAAATGCTTTATGACGATATTTCATTGTAGTAATGAGACATCAAGATGATGACATCATTATAGGAATTTAAGAACTCGGAAAGATCCTAGTGATCTAATGTTGTAATCTTGTTTGTTTCTTATGGGTGATTATGGTTCTACAGATCAAGGATCTGTCAATGCAGATCATGGATTGATATGTTGCTTTACTCCGTTTGTCTGGAAAATTAGAGATTTCTTTTCTTCTCTGCGCTATTAAGTCTCGATAGTTCCAGATGTAGATTCTTTTACGTAATCATCCAAATTGAAGAGATCGCGCTTTTCCTCTCTAGTCATAAAATCTGCATTCTTGATATACTCCAGCAGCTTGTATTTCTGCTCAGAGAACTCTCCGATCTTTGATTTATCATAAGTGATTGTGAGATCATCATCAAATAATCCTTCGAAGCACCTACTCAAGTGTCCGAGTATATTATCAGCAATTGGCAGAACTGTTCTTTCTAAAAATGCAACCTTGGATTCTAAGAAATTTGAGTATTTAGCTTCATCTGTTGAAATCAGAGATGGCGGTACTCCGAATGCTATTGCTATGTTTCGAGTTTGAATCCTTATATTTTCAACGTAACAAGTTTCTGCATGAGATGCATTTTTCATTTCTTGCCACTTAAGACCACCTTCAAGTAACATCGGACGTCCCGCATTAGATGCTCCAGTGAAAGAAGTTTCAATTTGATGCTTCACTCTCTGATATTGCTCTTCGGAGAGGTTTTTTCCTCCTTCCATGATCAGCATGCCACTGGGTTTGGCTCCATTCTCAATATACGAATGATTCCATTCTGAGATGGCATTATATTGTCTGATTGCTGGAGCAGCGATCTGCAATGCTCCTTGTCCCAGGAATATATTTGAGGATGATCCATTTTTGATATGTGTGATGTCGCATTGGCCACTAATTGGATGAATCTTGAAAACATGTGTTTTTCCACCTGCTTGATATTTATATGAATCGGGATAATTTCGTTTATTGAAGGTGATTTCAACTTGATTTGCTGGTAGTGAATATAATTCAGTAGGCACTCCATCACTGTCTCGCACCACTCGTACGAAAGCATTGCCATATTCCATTAGTGATTTTGTGATTCCATATAAGAATTCATGACCGGACATATACATGTTTGGATGCGCCATTACATCTATGATTGGATGCTTGCAATTGAGCCTATATCTTCCACATTGATTGAATCTCTCAAGTACAATATAAAGAGATGCTACAGAAGAGCAGATCATATCCATGCAGCGATATGCAATTGGATTGTTTCCACATTCCTGAATTGTTTTTGCGCTGAGAGATGTGAGAGATGAACCACCGCAAAATGGTGAAAATGTGTGATATCCAGGAAACGGAGAGTTTTTACTGAACAGAGATTTGAAAAAAGCGGACATATGATACCAGGTTATATATTATTAATAATTGAATAATAAGATTTGGATACAATGGAATGACATTTAACTTATTTAAAGATGAATACAATAAGATCTATGCTCTCTAGCAAGTCAAGACAATATCAGGTTTCTCAGGATGATTCGAATGTGCCACATGAATCGTCTATCGCAGAGAAATTGCAACTCGCTGAAAAGCAACATGACGAATATCATGCTCACAACCAACCCAGATCATTCAGTGATTCGGGAATGAGAGATGTTAATGCAGGTGTTTATGTCCTACACAATCGGCACTCGTGAATGATACAGTACAGATCGCATACATGAATCCCGTTCATGATGAAAGTGCATTGCCGGGAGGTGAAATCAATGAAGCTCAAGTTTCTTGGCCCAATTCACAATGTCTCCCGCACCCATCAAGAGAATGATGATTTGTTGATCTTTTGGAATCTCTTTGAGGATGTGATTTATAGCCTTATTGCAATCTTCAATGCTGGGTGCAAGATAAGAATTGCGCAATTCACTTGTAGTGAGATTGCGCAGCATATCATTGAGTGTCCATCCTTGCTCCGGGCTTTCTCCTGCTGGGAATACATTTGTAAGAATGTTACGTCCTGGATTCATGGATGTAAAAGCTCGAGCAAATTGCTTTAATCGGCTATATCTGTGTGGTTGGATTATGGAAATCACATTATTTGTTCCTACAATCGCATGAGCAGCATCAATTGCACTTCGTGTTTCAGTGGGATGATGAGCATAATCATGTACAATGGTGATATGCTCTATCTGGCGGATTGTCTCAAATCTGCGTTTGATTCCAGAGAAATGTGCAATTCCTTGCTTGATATTATTTATTGGGATATTCATTCGCACTCCAGTAGCAATTGCCGCGATTGCATTGGACACATTGTAAAGTCCTGGTAACTTGATGGTAAAATTCCCAAGGGATTTGCCATCATGTGTGCATTCAAATTTCATCCCGAATCCATCTCTTTGTATATTCTGAGCATAGAAATCTGCATCAGTATCATTGATGCTGTATGTGAGAGCATGAGAATGAAGAGAGATTCTTGATTTAATAGCATCACAATCAAGACATGCTATTGCAAATCCATCATTAGGCACTTGATTCAAGTATTTCTGGCATTCGGACCTCAATACATCAAAACTGTCACTGTAAGTTGATAGATGATCATCATCTATGTTGGTCAATATTGCAGCTTGATAATGCAATTTATTAAACGTTCCATCAGATTCATCTGCTTCAACTATCATCCAATCTCCAGAATCGAATTTTGCATTGCTATCAATGTCTTTGAGTATTCCTCCATTCAATAAACTCGGATTCATTGTTTGGAGTGCGGCATATATAAATCCAGTGGTAGTGGTTTTTCCATGTGTTCCCGAGATCGCAATACATTTTTTGAGTCGCATTAATTCTGCAAGCAGAGTTGCACGATCCCACACTGGAATTCCAAGTTTCTTTGATTCCAATATCTCTGAATTGGAATCTGGCACTGCAGTTGAGCGCACCACTATATCAACGCTTGTGTCGATATTTGTATCAGATTGGGGAGTATATACAGAAATACCAATATCCCTGAGCTTAGATACATTCGCATTCTCTGACATGTCAGAGCCTTGTACTTTAATGCCTAGTCCATGCATTACTTTTGCATAAGCACTCATGCCAATGCCACCTATGCCCACTATGTGATATTTCTTAGATATGTCCATAATGTGTGATTATATGATGATACAAGATCATATGGAAGTATAAAATGGCACTGGAATTTATAAGATCGTTTTAATACAATGCGGATTTCGGTATTACATGATTCAAGAGAGCATAAAGACATGGGGCGATGATGATCAGAGAAGGCGCGAGGAAGAATTAAGAAGACAGGAAGAACAGGAAAGATTGAGGAGAGAAAGAGAAGAAGATCGCAGAAGAAGACAAGAGAGTGATTACAATAATAATTATAATGATAGTGAGAAAAAGCCCTGGTGGAAAATATGGTAGAGATTATATGTGCAGTTGATATTGCAGATTTAGAACAAGCCAAGATTTTAACAAAGAAATTTAAAGATACTTGCATGATAAAGCTTGGTCTTGAGTTTTTTGTTGCACAGGGATTCGAAGGAGTGAAAGCTATTGCAGATCTGGGTGCGGATATATTTCTGGATCTAAAGTTGCATGATATACCGAATACTGTTAAGAAGACTCTCAAGCTCATCAAAGAGCGTATTAAGGATTGTAATATCAAAATGACAACAATTCATATTGCAGGCGGTGAAGAGATGATGAAGGCATCTGTAGAGATCATAGAGAATGAGCTTCTTTTAATAGGAGTGACTAAACTCACTAGTTTGGATAGTAGAGACGAGATATCTGGTGATTTGAATCCTATTGAAATGGCGGCGCATGGATACAAATGGAAGTTGTCAGGAATTGTATGTGCATGTGATGATATAACAATAATTAAAGATACAACAAACTCAGAATTCTTAACTGTAGTGCCAGGTATTCGCCCCAAGGGTGCTATCACACATGATCAAAAAAGAACTGCAACTCCAGAAGAAGCGGAGGAAAATGGAGCAGATTATATTGTAATGGGGCGAGGGCTTACTCATCAATATTAGATTCTGTATCTGTATGACTATACATAATCTTCATAATGCCAGTGAACTTTATACTTTGTTTGTGTAACTGGATAATGAGCGTTTCTATGTCTAGATCCGTTATTGCATCTCCTAGATTTGTAGGTGCTACGCTGCAACATAAGATACCGCGGATTATAGAATCATTATCAGGTGATACTTCGCAGCCTTCTTTGGATATTTTGCGTAATTTTAGATTGCATTGTATTTGCTGTAGCGGCACAAGAAGTGATCCGAGTGTATCATTCCAATGTATATATATATCTATTCCTATAGTCTTATTGGTTTTATCAGAACTAGTTGCAATTGGTGATTGCGCCTTAGGTAAATTGTTATTATATCCAACGATCACTTTTGTTTGATGAGTCATTCTAGAAATGATTGCATCTGTAAATTCTTGAGTGGTACAACGTTGCTGACTGAAATTCGCTCTGAATATATCTCCCGTATGCAATCCATCATTGAGCGTGTCTATCCATGCAGAATAAATACGTTGCGCTGCTTCTCGCTCTTGTAGATATATCAACATTTCAATAGCTGCACTAAGTAAACCAGAAGGATTTGCTATGCCTTTGCCAGCAATGTCGGGAGCAGATCCATGAACTGCTTCAAACATTGCTATCTCTGATCCTATATTTAAGCTACTGCCCATACCAACAGATCCAGTGACTTGAGCCGCAATATCAGAAAGTATGTCTCCGTATAGGTTCTGAGTCACTACGACATCAACAATACCTGGATTTGCTGCAATATGTGCGGCTCCAATGTCGACTATGTAATGATTTGCGACGATTTCAGGATATTCCTTCGCAATTTCGTCAAACACGTTATGAAACAATCCATCGGTCTTTTTTAAGATATTATCTTTCGTGATGCATGTTACCTTGCGACGATTATTGCGTTTTGCATACTCAAATGCGAATCTGCATATGCGCTCTGATGCTGATCTAGAGATGAATTTCATTGCGCACATATACCCTTCGTGCATTTCATACTCGATACCACAATACAGATCTTCAGAATTCTCCCTCACAATCACCATATCTACACCCTGATGCAAAGACTGCACGAATGGATAAGATTTACATCTCCTTACATTGATATACATATCAAACATTTTTCTCAAAGTGACATTTACGCTTTTATATCCACCACCTTGTGGTGTCATGATCGGTCCTTTGAGTAGCACTCCAGTTCGTTTCATTGTGTCAATAGAGTAATCTGGTACACCAGATTCATATCCTTTTTTGTATGCCTCATGTCCCAATTCGACATACTCAGCTTGTATACCAGCGTTTGCATATCCTATGATCTTTAATGTGGAATCCGTGATTTCTGCGCCAATACCATCTCCATATGCAACTGCTATAGTCTTTGCCATAATTCTCTACCTAGATTCATATTCAATACGGGTTAGAATACATGTGTTTCCGCATGAGTAAATGGACCAGAAATTTATTAATAATGTGTTTACTCGCGTGGCGAGCAAATATGATTTCATGAATGATATTATGAGTCTGGGGTTGCATCGCCTTTGGAAAGACAAATTTGTTGAACTTGTACTTGAGAGATATAAAGAGGTGTTGGCAGATGAGACAAAACATCAAACTCATGGAGATCATCATTCAATTTCTCAGCATTACCTAGTGCAGCATCAATTTGAGAACCATAAACATTCAATAGAAATGCCGCGAAATTATTCATCTGTTGATCAGCAGAATGAAATTCTGGCAAAGAGTCATTCTGAAATGTCTGGTGCGGATATTGCAATGCAATCTCAAGTTGCGTCAGTTCTTGAGAAATCATATCTACATCGGAATCCGCACCTGACTTCTTTGCATCAGTGTGATCATCAGCACAAACATATGAATCAGCACCAGTGTCATGTGCAATTACTTGACGTTGCTGCTGGTTCTGGTGATATAACGAAGCGCTTTCTCAAGAAAATGCCTGGGTTACTGGCCGTGATGCTTGACATAAATTATGAGATGTTGGATCGAGGTAGAGATCTGATGATTGATCAAGGTTTGATACAGCAATATTCGATGAAATCTTTTGGCGCAGATCACAAGCAAGTTCGTGATACAGAATCTGTGTCATTATCAGGAATTCGAGATCAGAATTTGAAATTTGTTGTTGCAAATGCTGAACATCTTCCGTTTGGAGATGGATCATATGATCTGTATACGATTGCATTTGGCTTGAGGAATGTTCCGAATCGAACTGTGGCGTTAAGAGAAGCGCATCGAATTCTTTCATCTGGCGGGGTATTTGGGTGCTTGGAATTTTCTCATTCGCAAGATGATTCTCCGAAGCGTCTGAATATGATGTACAAAAAAGCACGAGATATGTACATGAATTTGATACCAAAAATGGGACAGCTTTTTGCGGGTAACAGAGACTCGTATCAGTATTTGCTTGATTCAATTACTGCGTTTCCATTCGTGGAAGAGGTGGAGCAGATGCTATGGGACGTAGGTTTTGAGGATGTGCGCTCTGTGCAATTGCAACCGAAAGGAGTTGCAACAGTATTTCTTGCGACGAAATGCTAGATATTTATTTGTACATTAATTAATACAACGATTTTGTTGCATTTACTCTTTATGACAGTGATCTACTTTTTCTTATTATTGTATCGCATTGCTGAATACATTCAGAGCTCATGCATTAGGTGCTCAAGAGATTCCATGATGCTTTGTGCATCATGCTTGTCGATCTGAATACAAGAATAATTTATATACAGTCATAGAATTCATCATATATACATATTAATTCATCGGCATCTTGAGATTTTGCATTGATGAGTTCATTGAATGTTTTACTTTTATCTTTTAAAAATTAACATTTGTGTTATATGATCAATGCATCATCAAATATGTTGATTAATGTTGTATATCAGGAAAAATTATATTTTTTACTATTTTAATGTCACTGAATTCTTGCTTTTCTGTTCCAATGATTTGATGTGTTTCATGTCCTTTTCCTGCGACAAGTACGACATCATATTCGCTCCTGATAGCATGCAAGATTGCGTCTTTTCTGTTTGGAATTTCGAGTGCATTTGGACATTGAGATAAGATCTCTGCTCTAATAGCACTTGCATTCTCGGTGCGCGGATTATCATCAGTGATGATTGTGAAATCAGAATTCCGATGTGATACCATTCCCATATTTTTGCGCTTGCTCTTGTCTCTATTTCCACCGCAACCAAATACGGTGACAAGATTTTTATCGGGCATATGCCATCTGATGGATGCAATTGCATTTTTTAATGCATTTTCCGTATGAGCGAAATCTATTATGATAATCTTGTGTGATGTCTTTAGCACCTGCATTCTGCCAATTGGTGATGAGATTTTGTTTAATGTTGCAAGTGCATCATGCACATCAAATCCAGATGCAACTATCAACCCAAGTGCACATGCGATATTGTAAGCTTGGAATTTTCCCAGTAACTCAGTAGAAAATGAATGCTGTTCATTGAATATATTCATCTCAATTTCCTGTCCTTGTGAAAATGGTGTTTGTTTTATGATCTGGATATCTGAAGCAGTGAATCCATAACTTATGATCTTGAGATTTTTGATTTCGCATGCTTGCTGTATCTGAGCATAATATTGAGAATCTTTATTGATCACTGCATATTCTTGCGCAATTTCAGAAAATAAGCGTAATTTTGCATTAAAATACTCATCCATGTTGATATGATAATCCAAATGCTCAGGTGTGAGATTGGTGAATGCTGCAGCTCTCATTTTCATACCATCAATTCTATATTGATGTAATCCATGACTGGACGCTTCAAGTGCCACACTCTGTACATTGTTCTGGTGTAGATCACTTAAATCGCGAAAAAGATCAATTGGGTCTTGTGTTGTGAGAGAGCATTGCTTATATAATGATCCTTGCATGCCGATGGTGCCTATGCTGACAGCGCGAATGTCCATTAAATTGCAAATCTGTTGATAGAAGCTCGCCACTGAGGTTTTGCCATCTGTACCTGTTATTCCCACGATCGTATTTGGTTGTGCTTTGTATAATCTTGATGCTGCGATTGCATACGATTTGCGTGCATTTGCGCATTTTATATACCAGACATTGTTTTTGAAGATGATTTCAGAATCTAATTGTTCGGAAATAATGATGTGTGCACCATTCTGTATTGCTGCGCCAATAAATAGATTTCCATCATATGCAGTGCCTGAAAGAGCAAAAAATACATATCCGATTCCCACTTTTCTGGAATCTGAAGTGATGCCACGTATTTCTACTTGTGGTATATTTTTGTCGTATAATATATCATGCAAGTATAACATCTTCTTTTTTTAGACATAGATAAATACATGAAACATCATTGTATAATTGCTCACGTCTTTGTTCGAGAACGATACAATCGAGAGAGTGGATCATTTCTTCTATATATTTATCTGAATACAATAACACATCGTGATAGGGAATGAATGTGACATTTTGTGTACTATTATTGCTGCGAATTGAAACGCATATGATGCCACCAGGATTTAATAATTGCAGAGATCGCTGCAATTTTGTTTGTAGCGAATCACATAAGTGTGTGCAATCCATGAGCAATATAACGTCATACTTCTTGTCAGTATTTTGTATGAATTCATCGTTATTATCATGATATAATTCTTGATATATTGGCTCATCTTTATGAGTGCAAGATTTTGCAATCAATAACATATTATGAGATGCATCAACCCCTATGAATTCTGTATTTAATTTATGTATACGTGCAAATTGACCACATATACCAGTACCCACTCCTAGATCTAGAGTTCTCTTGGCATTTGGTTGATGTTTAGAAATGCTACTTATGCATAAATGATGTCCTGTGTAATGTCCATTTATAATAATCTCATTCACATGTTGCTCTGCTTGATAATCATACATCTCAGCAATAAGAGATATTGGTATTGCCTGTATTGATTCGGGTGATACGATTTTTTTGTGCAGAAATTCTACTTCCTGAGATTCATGATTGATCATGAGATCATTGATAATAGATAACGCATCATCAATTCTTCCTATTGCATGATAGGATCTAGCTAAGTTATATTTTGCTGCCGGTAATTTCTTGTACACGATAAGTAGTATTTTAAGTCTCAAGATCGTGCCCCTGTAGCAGCCACGATAGAAATCCACCAAGGCAAAATGTTTGCTATATTTTTTAAAATCACGCAGATATTTTGCAAGAAATTGTATATTCGAGGATAATTCAGATATACATATCTTGATAGATTTTGGTATCAATAAGATAGTACTATATATGATACTAAATGCAGAACGCACATAATTGAACACAACTCACCGATGAGACATCGTGGATGATACTACACATAACGAAAGTCACAATGATAAAGGAGATAAATTCTAGATCAGGAGTATAATGCAATGGATACTTGATGATCCAAGGGGGGGGGTACATTGTATACTAAAATTGTGTTGCTTTTAAGATTATTTAATAATTTTTCTACTTGAAATTAATATTAATATAAGGTACCATCGCTAACGATATGTGCGATGGTACAGTTTATAGGTATTAAGATATTTAAGAAATAAAGAAAACAAACAAAAGAAAAAGGTCTTTAATAAATGATATTATAGATAGCAATATGAATTATTTGATGGTTCTTGAAGGTTCATATGTACTGATGTACAATGATCTTATGTTATATTCAGTGGGGAATGGAGCACAATTATGCATCTGTCTTGTTTGATACGATGAAAAATGACAAGTATCTGGATAATTTAATGCAATGTATAAGTGATATGAGAAGAATTCGTGTGAATTCGTGTATTATGTCTGATGAAGCTGCAAATTGTTTTATACATGGACTTCAGAATCAAATGTCACAAAGTGCGGCGTTCTTGCGCTTCCTAGATGTTGTTTTCAGAAACAACAAGAAGAGATATATATTATTGATTTTATATTCTTTTTTGCAAATCGTTAGTATTGAGCTGAAGATATATGAAGCTCAGATATCTATCTCCAAGCAACAGGATGAGAAATACATAGATGAGATTGTTGCTGCTCTGATGGAGAAATATGAATGTAAAATCATAAATTATCATGTTGTGATTACGCCAGAGATAAGTTCTGGATTTGTTGTGAGAATGAATAATCTAATTATAGATTGCTCAATGCGTACTATGTTGCGCAAATGGATAAATGATTAAAGATATTAGGTAAAAAAATGTCTGAGGATGTAGATAGTAAAAAAATGATAGAGCGCGCTCTCGTGGACCCTGATTTTGCACCTGAGATCAAGGAAATTGGTGTGGTCTTGGAAAACAAAGATGGTGTATTGCGAGTCAATGGATTAAATGGTGTATGTTTTGGTGAGCTTGTTTTAATTAAAACTGGAAGATCTGAAGTTTTGGGAATGGTAATGAAATTGGACAAGTATGAAGTTCAAGTTGTGTTGTTATCTAATGATGGAAATTTATGCAAAGTTGGTGATGAAATCGAACGGTTAAATCGAGCTCCAGATGTTCCTTGTGGTAAGCAATTATTAGGAAGAGTGATAGATCCTATGGGAGTTCCATTGGATGGAAAAGGAGAGATTCAATGTGATGACACTATGTCACTTGAAGGTCCTGCGCCTGGATTGATGCGACGTAAATCCGTATTTTCTCCCATGAGGACAGGTATCAAATCTATTGATGCATTCGTTCCTATTGGTCGTGGTCAGCGTGAATTAATTATAGGAGATAGACAGACAGGAAAAACAACCATCGCAATTGATACTATACTCAATCAGAAGGTGTACAATGACGATGCTCAAGATTCAGAGAAGCTGCATTGTGTATACGTTTGCATTGGTCAGAAAAAATCATCATTATCTGGAATTATCAATGTGTTAGAGCAGCATGATGCAATGGAATATACAACCATAGTGGCTGCGACAGCCGCAGATGCTGCTTCGATGAGATTTTTGGCACCATACGCTGGTTGCGCACTTGGAGAATACTTCCGCGATCATGGTATGCATGCATTGGTGATATATGATGATCTGACAAAACATGCGGAATCGTATCGTGAGATGTCGTTGTTATTGCGAAGACCTCCTGGGCGTGAAGCATATCCTGGTGATGTATTTTATATCCATAGTCGCTTGTTAGAGCGCGCTGCTCAAATGTCTGATGATGCAGGATCTGGCTCATTGACTGCTCTTCCAATTGTTGAGACGCAGGAAGGTGATGTTTCAGCATACATACCTACAAATGTGATATCTATTACCGATGGTCAGATAAGAATGGATACTGAGTTATTCAATCGTGGGTTTAAACCTGCTGTTGCAATTGATAAATCTGTATCTCGTGTTGGATCTGCAGCACAAACCAAGCTCATGAAGAAGGCGGCTGGCTCAATAAAGCTGCAAATGGCTCAATATTCAGAAATGAAGGCATTCTCGCAATTTGCATCTGATGTAGATGCAGAGACCAAGGTAATCCTAGATAAAGGAGAGAGAATTAGTCTGCTTCTCAAAGGAGAGCGACATTCTCCATTGAAGGAACATGAGATTGTAGCGGTGTTGCATCTTGCGAATAATGAGATTCTTGTTGATATTCCAACAGATCAAATGAGATCTGTTGAGATAGAAATGTTACGATACATTGCTGATGAATTGCAATCCAACGGCACGCAGGATTCAGAAATTCCAAATGAAATTGTTGAATTAGTCACAGCGTTCCTTAAATTTAGTGACAAAGATAATAAGCATATCGATAAATTATCAAGAATATGGAGCTCTCTTGGCTTGATTACAGATCAAGATTGATTCTGTTGCTTGATTAGCTTTGCTGTTTGCACTTGTTTTGTGGCGGCTTTGTCCGCCATTTCATTGTACTTATCTCCAGCATGCCCCTTAATCCAAGACCATTTGATCTTTGTGAGCTTGGTTCTGGAATGAAGTTCTTCCCATAGATCACGATTTTTAACTGATTGCTTACTTGCTGTTTTCCAATTGTTCTTACTCCAATTGTCAATCCAATCTGTGATGCCATTTTTGACGTACTTACTATCGGTGAAGATTTCTATATCTATAACAGTATCTATGTATTTTAATGCACTAATCACTGCAATCAATTCCATTCTATTGTTTGTTGTATATATTTCATATCCAGATATCTCTTGTATTTCTTGTTGAGGTGTGATGATTATCGCTGCCCATCCTCCAACTCCGGGATTACCGGAGCAAGCTCCATCAGTATATATTTTCATTGCTATTTGTTTTGTGCATCATTAATGGGCATTATGCATAGAACAATATGATTTACAATCAAAACACTTGGCATAGCGTTGTGAAGACTTGATATGCACTGCATGAACTTAATTCATATATTTCTTCTATTGCTATTTCCTCAAGTGTGGAAGAAATAGTTAATGCAATTGCAATCGCAATATCGAGTATTATTGCAATTATATACATAGATGAGGCGAGATTGATAAATTGATTTGTGCATTTGTTCAGAGCTGAGCGCAATGAAAGGGAGGTGTAGTTACATGATTTGGAGCATCTAAATAATGCACTATCGATATTCATATATTTGACATATTGTCTGTGCATTTTTTTTGAGTGACATACCGATGGGTATAATATATGCGCAGATATGGAGATAAATTGCAGTTTTTTTAGTTGTGGTGTCAATGTGTGATTATGAATTGAATGATCACATTTTGGTATGCGTGATGTTGTATGTATGGGAATGTGAGTTGCATTGTGTCTAGTGATGTGAGATGCAATGCATCTATGCACTGAATGTGAGTGCACTGCTTTTGTGTATTGAATGCTTGATGTTTGTTTTGTGATGACCGCATTAGATGCTTTGTATGCAATAACCTTTCTGATGGATATTCTGGATATTGCGCGTATTCTTTCTTTTGTGATATGTTCTTGTTTAATTTGTATTATCAAATGCATTAGAAAGATAGCTATGTGTTGAGCGATTTCACGATCATATTCTATCATGTATATATAAATCTGAAGTATTGGATTTATCAATTCACGCTCATCGAGCTCAGATATCATGATTTCAAGTAAAGTGAGTATCCATGTATCTAAATTGCAATACATTATGATGAAAATAGATAAGAATAGAATCATTTATACTATTAATGAGATAAAAATTGATTAATTAAGATAGATCAATTGCTAAATAATTATGAGTTCGTTTGAGAGATCAGGTCGTTGCATTGAAAAATCTTGTTTGGTAGACTTGAAATTCGTTTGAGTTCTATATGTCTGAAGATATTAGTAGACGAGATTTCATTTCAGCAGCTAGTGTTTGCGCGGCTGGTGTATGTGCTTGTTATGCGGGGAAGTCCGCAGTTGGATATTTATCTCCATCAAAAGATGAAGAAGCACTCTCAACTACTGAGGTTGATTTGACTCACATAAAAGAAGGTGAAGTGAAGGTGGTAAAGTGGAGAGGGAAGCCAGTATTCATCTTTCACAGAACAAGTGCAGATATCAAAGAAGTGAATTCCAAAGAGGCGCTACAGAAGATCAAGTATCTAGAGCAAGATTCAAAACGAGCAATTGATCCGAAATGGCTTGTTGCAGTGGCTGTATGTACACATCTCGGATGTGTACCTCATGCTGTAGAGGATGGTTTTTTCTGCCCATGTCATGGTTCTCATTATGACAAATCTGGCAGAATTACGAAGGGTCCAGCACCTTTGAATCTTGAAGTACCAAGTTATAAGTTCAATGAGAATAAAACAAAAATCATTATAGGTTAGCATGTTTCGTGGTTTTTTAGATTGGATTGACTCAAGATCGCGTTTAGTCACTGCTGTGAAGGCGATCGTATCTCACGATAATCCTATAAATTTTAATTATTGGTGGAATTTTGGTTCTTTAGCTGGACTTTGTCTAATCTTGCAGATTGTAACAGGAATATTTCTTGCAATGCATTATGTTCCGAATGCGCTCCATGCTTTTAACAGTGTGGAACATATAATGAGAGATGTGCATTATGGTTGGTTATTCAGATATATGCATATGAATGGTGCTTCATTGTTCTTTATTGTGGTGTATGTGCACATGTTTCGTGGAATTTATTATGGTTCTTATAAACCACCACGTGATTTTATGTGGATTGTGGGAGTTGTTATATTCCTACTCATGATGGCGACCGCCTTCATGGGTTATGTGCTCCCATGGGGGCAGATGAGTTTCTGGGGTGCAACTGTTATTACGAATTTATTTTCCGCTATTCCTCTTGTAGGTGATTACATAGTGAAGTTGTTATGGGGTGGTTATTCAGTTGGTAATCCTACGCTGAATCGTTTCTTTGCATTACATTATCTACTGCCATTTCTAATTATCGGAGTTGCATTTATTCATGTTTTGTCATTGCATACAGTAGGTGCTGGAAATCCTGCAGGGGTAGATCCAAAAACGCCCAAAGAAAAGGCTCCATTGAGTTGGTATTTACGCAAGGATCTTGTGACTGCTGTGCCGTTTTTTGGAGTATTATTCTTGGTAATGTGGATTAATCCTGAGATGTTTAATCATGCGGATAATTACATTCCTGCGAACCCCATGGTCACACCTCCTCATATTGTTCCTGAGTGGTATTTCTTGCCATTCTATGCAATTTTGCGCGCTATCCCGAATAAGTTGTTAGGGGTAATTGCTATGTTTGGCTCTATTTTGATATTAATTGGACTTCCGATCATTGATAGATCTCCAGTTAGAAGTGGTAAATATAGATCTAGATATTTTAGGTATTTGTTTTGGGTATTTCTGTGCAATGGGATATTATTGGGTTATGTTGGATCTCAAGCTCCTGAGGGTATATTTGTACCTCTGGGACAATTGGCGACAGCAATATATTTCGGATTTTTTCCTGCAGTGCATTTTATTGGTAAGACGGAGACAGAAGATATGAATCCTAAATCAATTACAGAAGATTTAGCGAGGTCTAAATGATGAGATATTGCCTTCTATTGTTGCTACTCATGAATTTTACTCATGCATCCAGCGATGTATTAGATCCTAGGAAAATGCATTGGGCTTTTGATCGCATGTTTGGTGGAATAGATAAGGATTCTGCTATTAAGGGATTCAAAGTGTATAAGGAAGTATGCGCTGCTTGTCATTCTCTGAAATTAATTCCATTCCGCGAATTGGAGAACATTGGCTTTTCAAAGCAAGAGGTTGCAGCAATTGCAAGTGGATATTCAATAAAAGATGGTCCTAATTCTGACGGAGATATGTTTACAAGACCTGGTAGACCTTCAGATTATTTGCCTTCTCCGTATCCAAATGATGAGGCTGGAAAAGCAGCCAACAACGGTGTATTACCACCTGATCTCTCTCTAATGATAAAGGCTAGAGAGAATGGTGCGAATTATGTTTATTCGCTTTTGACTGGATATTCTAATCCCCCAGAGGGTGTGAATATTAGAGATGGATTGCACTATAATCCATATTTTCCTACTCATGCGATTGCGATGCCCAAGCCATTGTCAGATGGTGTGGTGGAATTTGATAATGGAGCGCCAAATGCTATACATGATATGGCATATGATGTTGTGAACTTCTTGCAATGGGCGTCAGATCCAACTGCAACAGAGAGAAAGAGAGTAACATCTAAGAGCGTGATTATATCAGTTTTATTGGCTGTTTCTGCGTATGCGTACAACAAGGCTTTCTGGAAGAAAAATAGGAAGCAATAATGTCATATAACTCTTTTGGTAAACTATTTCGATTTACTACTTGGGGTGAAAGTCATGGAGATGCGATAGGTTGTATTGTAGATGGTGTACCGAGTGGAATATCGTTATCTGAAGAGGATATTCAGATTTATATGGATCAGCGCAAACCAGGAACCTCCAAATTTGTTACTCAAAGAAGAGAAGATGATAGAGTGTGCATACTTTCTGGAGTTTTGGAAGGAGTGACAACTGGGCATCCAATCTCTATGATTGTTCACAATCAGGATCAGAGATCTAAAGATTATTCTAAAATTAAGGATAAATTCCGTCCAGGTCATGCTGATTATACGTATCGTATAAAATATGGTATACGTGACTACAGAGGTGGTGGCCGTGCAAGCGCAAGGGAGACCGCAATGAGAGTTGCTGCAGGTGCTATCGCGCGGAAATTAATCCCTGATATCGAGATTAAAGGTGCTGTTCTTAGTATTGGTGAACATGTTGCGACTAAAATAGATTTTGATTTTGCACGAACTAATTCGCTTTGGTGCCCTGATAGAGAATCTCTGAGTATTTGGGAGAATGCTCTCATGCAAATAAGATCTGAGCGAGATTCCATTGGTGCAACTATAGAAATTCGTGCTTTCAATGTTCCAGTGGGATTTGGAGAGCCAAAATATCAAGCTTTAGATGCAAATATTGCGTGTGCAATGATGAGTATCAATGCTGTAAAGGCGGTTGAGATTGGAGCGGGAGTGAAATCATCCAGAATGAGAGGAAGTGAATTTCTTGACAGAATGACATCTAAAGAGGGAGACATTGAATTCCAATCCAATAATGCTGGTGGTATTTTGGGTGGTCTTTCCTCTGGAGATGAGATTATTTCAAGATTTTCTGTCAAGCCAACAAGCTCAATAGCGCAGCCACTTGAGACTGTGGATATTTATGGGTGTAAAACTAACATCGAAACCATAGGTAGACATGATCCATGTGTTGGTATTCGGGCTGTGCCAATTGGAGAAGCGATGTTGGCTTGTGTATTGGCTGATGCATATTTAATGAATAGGGCACATGGTAATTGATGGGAGATTAATTGCGAAGCAAAAGCTAGGACAATTGAGAAATGAAATGTTAAGCTTTTCAGTAGAGCAAGAATACAAAAGAGCAGGAATTAAACCTGATATAGTTCAATCAGATGCAAGGGAAGCGACGAGAAAGATGCATTCTGCTACGATACCATCCTATATTAATCTTCCTCATTTAGAGATTATATGCATTGGTAATGATGCTGCGAGTAAAATATATACAAGAAATAAACTCAATGTTGCGATGGAAATCGGTATAATTGCCAATTATAGATGGTATCCTTCTAATGTGTCACAGAAGGAAATCGGAGAGTATATTAATACATTAAACCAAGACACTTCTGTACATGCGATTTTGGTGCAATTGCCGGTACCAGATCATATAGGGCGTGAGTTCGTGATAAATGCAATAGATCCCCGAAAGGATGTTGATGGATTTCATCCTGACAATATTGGTGCTTTGTATTCTGGATGTCCCAAGGTTATACCATGTACCCCATTGGGTTGTATGGAGCTCATTAGGAGTTGCAGAGAGGATATTCGTGGATTAAAAGCAGCAGTTATAGGCGCAACTGGAAATGTCGGAAAACCTATGCTAGAATTATTAGCACAAAATGGTTGCACCGTTATTGGAGTGCATGAGCATACTATCAACATGCAACAAGAATGCAAATGTGTTGATATAATTGTGAGTGCTGTTGGTAAGCCGAAATTTATTAATGCTGATAGCGTTAGACAAGATGCAATTGTGATTGATGTAGGAATCACTAGATTTCAAAATGGTGCAATCTGTGGAGACGTGGATTTTGATTCTGTCTCACAGATTACACAATATATTACTCCAGTTCCCGGTGGTGTAGGTCCTATGACAATTGCATGTCTCATGGAGAATGTTGTTAGGCTTGCGAAGATGCAAACAACGTGACGAGCTCTAGAAAATATTTATGTATCTTTGTATTATTTGTGAGCTCGGGATGAAATGTAGCGCATATATTATACCCTTGTTGTATCAAGATTGGAGAATTGTCAAAACTCATAAGAATGGAAACTTCTGATCCGATATTAATAATTCTTGGTGCTCTGATAAATACGCATTCGAATGCGTCTTTGTCGCGAGTGCTAACTTGTGTCGTAAATGATTCATTTTGTCGTCCATAGGCATTGCGCTGAGTATTGGTATCAAGAAGATTGAGATTTTCTCGCCCCATTAATATCGCACCTGCGCATGTGCCGAATATCGGCTTAGAATAATCTTTGATATCATCCCAGATATCACCCATAAGGATTTTCATAGTAGTAGATTCTCCACCAGGAATAATCAATCCATCGCATCTATTAAGCTCATTCTTGGTACGCACTTCCAATGATTCCACTTCCAATGCGCGCAGTATCCTGAGGTGCGCAGCAAAGCTTCCTTGAAGTGCAAGTACACCAATCGTGATCATTCACTTCGTGATGAGAATAATTGTTCATCTGGGATTCCTTTCAAGTCTAAGCCCTTCATGGGATCAGATAATCTCATTGAACATTCGCACAACAGTGATGGATCATTGAAATGCGTTACCGCTTGCACTATAGAGTGCGCTCTTTGTTCCGGGTCTTGCGATTTAAAAATACCCGATCCCACGAAGACAGATTCTGCACCCAATTGCATCATCAGTGCTGCATCTGCTGGAGTTGCAATTCCTCCAGCAGCGAAATTCGGAACAGATAATTGCCTAGATTGATGCACTTGTTCAATTAAATGCAAAGGCGCATTGAGTTTTTTCGCTGCATTCATTAGCTCTTCATGTTCCATAACTGCGAGATTGCGAATCTGAGATTTGAGCATTCGCATATGCTTCACTGCCTCTATTATATTACCAGAGCCAGCCTCGCCCTTTGTGCGAATCATGGAAGCTCCCTCTGCAATCCTACGCAATGCTTCACCAAGATTTCTGCATCCACAGACAAACGGGATTGTGAATTTCTGCTTCTCTATGTGATGTACATCGTCTGCTGGTGTTAGAACTTCGCTTTCGTCAATAAAATCCACTTTCATTTCCTCTAGAATTTGAGCTTCCACGAAATGTCCAATTCTGCATTTTGCCATCACTGGTATACTCACGGATTGTTGTATGCTTTGAATTACATCCAGGTTCGCCATTCTTGCTACTCCTCCATCTTTTCTGATGTCAGATGGCACCCTCTCCAGTGCCATTACGGCCACAGCACCTGAATTTTCAGCAATACGTGCTTGCTCGGGAGTTGTGACATCCATAATCACTCCTCCTTTGAGCATTTCTGCTAATCCTAGTTTTTCAGTTGTTGAAGTGTTATGCATGCGCTGTCCTTTGTTTGAGTTTTTTTGCTCTTATTTTTTCCGCTTTCTCTCTCATGATTTCAGCTTTTATTCCAGTGGCTTTGTGCACAAGCGTGATGCCATTGATGTGATCAATTTCATGTTGAGAACAGCGTCCGAAAATCCCTGCACATTTTATACGATGCTCTGTTCCATTGAGATCATGATATTTCATTTCTATTGTTCTGGGTCGAGTGACTATAATTTGCTGATCTGGAAGAGACAAACATCCTTCCATGCTGTCTTCCATCTCTTCAGAACTCCATATGATTTCAGGATTTATGAATATCATTGGCTCTGTGGTGAGGTAAGCATCACACCATTCTCTTTCTGTTTCATTTGCTAAATTATCACCTCTAACATCCATAACAAACATCCTAAAGTTCCGTCCAACTTGATTTGCTGCTAGTCCTATACCTTGGTTTTCATGAGATGTTTCTATCATATCACTTGCCAATTGTTTAATCTCAGAACTGATATTGCTCAAATCAATAGGATCCAATACACGATCTAGGATTTCATCAGGGTAATATGTTAGATCCAACACAGTCATTATATACCATAATCAAGTAATGATTTATTATGTCATATCTTAGATATGCATTCAATGCGAAAATTACTAATAATTGATGGATATAATTTCTTGTTTCGCGCATATCATGCTATGCCACAATTGACAAATCCTGCTGGTGTTCCAATTGGTGCCGTTCATGGATTTATCAATATTTTGTTCAAATATTTCACTCAAGAGGATTTTGATTATATTGTAGTCGCATTAGATGCTGGAGTTCGCACATTCAGGAGTGATGTATACGAAGAATACAAAAAGAATCGCAGCGAAGCACCGGATCCTCTTGTGCCACAATTCGATCTTGCTAGACAAGCAATTGCTGCGTTTGATATCTGTGCGCTTACTATGCCTGGATATGAAGCAGATGATATTATAGCTACATCTGTAAGATTTGCTGAAAATCAAGGAATTCATAGTACTATTTTATCATCTGATAAAGATTTGATGCAATTAATATCAGATACAACAATTATAATTGATCCAATCAAGAATATAGACATCACACCTGAGTATGTTATGGAGAAATTTGGTGTTTCGCATATTCATCTGTTAAATTTCTTTGCATTGGTTGGCGATACTTCGGATAATATACCTGGAGTCAAGGGTATAGGGCCAAAAACTGCATCTGGATTAATCAATCAATATCCATCACTTGAGGCAATATATCAGAATATTGATCAAATTGAATCAATTCGAGTGAGAAATCTGTTGTTGAGCGGGCGTGATAGTGCATTCCTTTCTAGACATCTCATAGCATTGAAAGAAGATATAGATATAGATTTGAATGATTTTACAAAAAAGAAGATTGATTTGGAGAAATTAACATCTTTTCTAAATACGCATGGATTAAAATCAATCCTACTGAGAGTTGAGAAGCAATTTAATTATACAATGCTAAAGAAGCAATCTCATGGTGTAATAAATATAATAAATAATGAGAGCGATCTGGGAGATTTCCTTGATTATTGCGCAAAGAAAGGGCAGATCATAATTACAAAGCACGAAGATATGATCGGAATTGCGGCTTCTGAAGATGAAGCTGCTGAGACATTCTCCATCAATAGAGAATGTATGGGAAATATCTTCATGAATGACTCAATCTTAAAGATTACAGATGATTATCGCATGATGCGAAAGGAATTTGGTTCATTTGTTGCGTTGGATGATATCGCGTTGATGGAATATGCGAACAAGACCGGGAAATATATTTATACTTGTGAACGTATTGCATCTGATTATGAGCTGAATTACTCCAGTGCAGGAGAAAAAGCCATGGTGATTGCTCAATTGTATATCAAAATTCAACAAGAACTCCTTCGAAATGGATTATTATCACTTTATTATAATATCGATAGACACTTGCCCAGTATTGTATCAGAGATGGAAGAGACTGGAATTAATATTGATCGTACAAAATTGGAGCATTTATTGACGGATTTTACTATACGAATTGACAGAATATCTAACGAGATATTCGGATTAGCTGGATCTGAATTTAATATTGGCTCGCCTCAGCAACTCGGTGATATGCTATTTGAGAAATTGATGTTACCAGTTCCAAAGAAGCGCACCAAGATGGGATATAGCACTGGTGTGGACGTATTAGAGAGACTTGTTAGTGATGGACATGATATTGCTGAAAAAATTCTTGAATGGAGAAGATTATCAAAATTAAAAAATACATATATAGAGAAATTATTGGATCTCACAAAAGAGAAAGATTCAATTCACACTGAGTTCTCAATTTCTGGGACCAGCACAGGGAGATTTAGTTCAAGTAATCCAAATTTGCAGAATATACCCATTAAGACTGAGGATGGGAGAAAAATTCGTGGATGTTTTGTTCCACGAAATGGATATCAATTGGTGTCATTTGATTATTCGCAGATGGAATTACGCATTCTTGCACAGATAGCAAATGTGACATCATTGTTAGATTCTTTCTCCAAAGGAATGGATATTCATTCTCTCGCTGCAAATAAGATATTTGGTAATTCAGATCAGGACTCGCGCAGAAGAGCAAAGGCTATTAATTTCGGTGTGATATATGGTATAAGTGGATTTGGATTAGCAAAGCAGCTCAAGATTGATAGAGTATCTGCAAATAAGTACATAGATGCATATTTTAATGAATATCCAGAAATTAAAAAATATATGACTGACATTGTTGAGATTGCAAGATCACAAGGATATGTTGAGACGTTATTCGGTAGGAGATGTTACATAGATGATATTAATAGTAGCAATCATACACTGAGAAATTTTGCAGAGCGTGCTGCGATTAATGCTCCAATACAAGGAACTGCAGCGGATATCATACGTGATGCAATGGTAAAATTCTCTAGAATGAAATCTGATAATTGTAGAATGCTTTTGCAGATACACGATGAACTTGTATTTGAGATTTATGGTTCTACATGGAACGAATTGGACGGTGTATTATTAAATCATATTATAGATAATATGAAATCATCAACAATGCAGCTTCGTATTGATACAAAATTATGGTATAATTACTAATAACTAATTTTTTGAGATTTATGAAGAATTATAAGATAGCAATCCCTATGTTCGTATTATCAGTTGCGCTTTTGCTTCTGATTATTGCGGCATGCATATATATTGTGCGTCATCATGACGTATCGCAATCGAAGTACGCAAGATCAGAATCTGATGTATATGCAAGCATAGATGATACGCCTGTGCCTGTTGAGCCATCAGAGTATTATCAAGCGATGGCACCAGAAGGTGCTGAGTATGTGTTACAAGATAACAAATTAGGATCACGATTCAATACAATATCTCGAAAACATGATTATGCTGATATCGATGAATTTCCTGCATTAACACCTGAGCCAACTATGATTCAAATACATGTAGATGGACATGGTAGATTAACAAAAGTGAAATGTGTACCTTTAGCGACTGATGGAAAGCATAGACTTGATAGAATTGGTCGTAGTGAAGTACAATATAAATTAGAGCGCTTACCAAAAGGTCAAGAAGGGCCTAAGAATCGTGTTTTCAGGAGTATTGATACAGACTTCAAAATTGGAATTGAATTGTTATATGAAGTGTTTTGTTGTCGCAAGCAATTTGAGCATAAATGGATGTATCAAGGTGCAAAATTCAATTTTACAACAGATCAAGTATTCAATGGAACAATATCTGGTATCTCTGACAACACGAGAAACGATACTTCTGCATGTCGTGCTATGGCATCACGGGCGCTTGCTCAATTCCTGCAAGGAGACCCAGTATCGTGGAAAAGATTATTAAAGAGCAAATATGCGCATGATCAAGAGTTAGTTAAATATGTGCGTGAGATGAGTTGCGTTGCGCAAGAGACGTGTTTTATGGTGCATGTTAATGATGATGATGTGATTGATGATATCAAAATGTGCGAAGCTAATGATCCAATGCACACTGATGCGCAAGGAGGTAAGTGTTATCTTGTTGATGATATATCTTTAAGTCGCAGCACTATGCGCAGTGATGTGCGTCACAAGGGTGTTGCAGCTGGTGTTGCATTATTAAAATGTGGAGAGCATGGTGGTGCATGCAAATTGCATGTCGGCCCAGATACCATTAAATGTGTTGGTTTTACTGATAAATGTCGTGCTAATATTGCACAACAAGAATTATTGGAGAGCTTCAAAAATGCTCATAGAGATAACTGGAGAAGTGATATTGAGCAAGAACATTTTGATTTATCTCAATGGGTGGACGCTTTCACAAGAACTCAAGCATCTCGACATGCAACTTCTAGTGCAAATCCACCACCAGTATCAAATGCCCCAAGACCCACAGTACCTCGTGTTCCTCGTAGATCACAAATATCTCTTCGGAGTGAAATATCTCCACCTTTTTTGAATGAATCTCAAATGCTACCATCGAATGACAGATTAAGAGCATCAAGTATCATGACAGATGAGGATGGGTATCTTCAAGTGAGTTGCGCAACAAAAGATACTGACGGCACAGCATTATCAGATTCATCAGTATTTCCAAATCTTTCTGCTACTGACACGACAAGCATTCCTGTGTTTCCGAAGAGCGCTGAGAACGATGATTATGTTGAGATGAAGTAGCTTTTTCAGCATGCCCAACTGAGCGTGACCTTAGATAGTACATACTTTTGACACCTCGTTTCCATGCTAAATAATGTACCTTGTGCAGATATTGTTTATGTACATTGCCTGACAAGAAAACATTAAGAGATTGTGCCTGACATATGCAATCGGATCTATCAGCTGCATGCTCTATAAGCCACAATTGATTAATTTCATGTGAAGTTTTGAATACCATTTTCTCATGATCTGATAGGAAATCTAAATGCTGCACTGATCCATCATTGATTGTAATGGAAGACCACACTGATTGTGTATCCATTCCATAATGCGTAAGCACCTCTTTGAGGAATTTATTTTTCACTGAGAATGATCCAGTTAATGTATTTTGTTTAAAAGAGTTTGCTGCATATGGCTCGATTCCAGGTGACGTGTTACCACATATGATCGAGATAGACGCTGTAGGTGCGATTGCAATCTTGTGAGTGAATCTCTCATTGATTCCTAATTCTTTGGCATCCAAGCATGGCCCTTTTTCATTTGCAAGTTTTTGAGATGCTAGATCTGCCTGTGCTTTAATGTGAGAGAATATTTTTTTGTTCCAAGATTTTGCAATGACTGATTCTATTGGAACGCGTTTCTTTTGCAAGAACGAGTGAAAACCCATAATCCCCATACCTACGCTTCTTTCTCTTGTGGCGGAATATGCTGCGCGCTTCATTTCCTGTGGTGCTTTTTCTATGAAATCACTTAAGACATTATCCAATAATTTCATTACATCTTCAATGAAATATTCGTCGTCCTTCCATTCTTCGTAGTTCTCAGCGTTTAGAGATGAGAGACAACATACTGCGGTGCGATTTTCTCCAAGGTGATCCTGACCTGTTGCAAGAGTGATCTCGCTGCAAAGGTTTGACATTTTTACATTTAAATCATGTCGCTTGTATATCTCTGGGCGCTCTTTTTGCACATTATCACTAAAAATTAAATATGGTTCACCAGTCTCCACTCTTGTAGTGAGAATCTTAATCCAAAGCTCACGTGCGCTGACAATACCTATTGTGGATCTGCTTTTTGGACTTTTGAGTTCCCAAGTTGAACCTTTTGCAACTGCTTCCATAAATTCATCTGATATCGTTATTCCATGATGTATGTTCGGAGTTCTTCGATTCATATCGCTTCCAGTTGGTTTGCGTATATCTATGAATTCTTCTATTTCTGGATGATCAATTGGCAAATACACAGCAGAACTACCGCGTCTGAGTGATCCTTGAGAAATTGCCAGTGTCAATGCATCCTGAACATTGATGAATGGTATAATACCAGAGGTTTTGCCATTTTGTCTCACTGACTCACCTAAGGATCTCAGATTACCCCAGTAACTACCTATTCCCCCACCGCGAGCAGCGAGCCATACGTTCTCATTCCAGAGATCTACAATTCCCTTTAAACTATCTTCAGTCTCATTGAGAAAGCAGGAGATTGGCAAGCCACGATTCGTACCTCCGTTGCTGAGGATTGGAGTTGCTGGCATAAACCATAAATTGCTCATGTAATCATATAATCTCTGTGCATGTGCATCATCATCGCTGTAATAAGTGGCTACACGCGCAAACATATCTTGATATGATTCTCCATTTAGCAAATAGCGATCTTGTAGCACTGCCTTACCAAAATCTGTTAACTTATGATCTCTAGAATGATCAAGAGTGACTGATTTTCCATAATTTACATACTGCATATTTTTTATTTGAATCTTTGCTGCTTCCATTGTCTGCCCGTTGAAATTATGACATGAATCTAACTCATTTGTGATGCTGAGTCAATGAGAGAATACATCATATAGTATTTATTTTGTATTAAGCCACAATATATGCCGGTGTATTGGTGTATTGTTGGAATTCAAATTATAGATTGACATGAATAATATTTCAGATTAATATCCAAATATATTTTTATTTAATTTACTCACTGATACTGAAGTGCAGAAATATATGGAAGTGTATAATCAGCATGTCAAAGCGCAAGACGATTTTCTGCAAGGATTATAATTTCACATTTGCTATCAATTCTATGCACTTCTCAACTGACTGGTTGTTTTCCAGCAGCGCTGCAATTATGCGGCCAACTGCCAATCCAGTGCCGTTGAGTGTGTGCACAAGTCTATTTTTCTTATTCTCATCCTTGAATCGCGCCTTCATGCGGCGTGCTTGGAAATCTCGACAATTGGAGCAACTTGATACCTCTCTGTATTTCTTCTGTGCTGGAAACCATACTTCAATATCATATGTTTTTGCAGCGGTGAACCCTAAATCTCCAGTGCATAATTGCACGATTTGATACGGTAATTGAAGCTTGTGCAGTAATGATTCTACCGCTGAAAGCATGCGTTCAAATTCATTGTCGGAATTATCTGGATGTACAACACTGACCAACTCTACTTTTCCAAATTGATGTTGACGTATTAATCCTCTCGTATCTTTTCCTGCAGCACCTGCTTCAGATCTGAAGCATTGAGTATATGTTACAAAACGCATCGGTAACTCTTTTATAATGGAATTTGCTGCGATATTTACTAGAGGCACTTCTCCAGTGGGGATGAGGTATTTCCCGTCTTGTAGCTTGAATGCATCTTCTGCAAACTTAGGTAACTGACCAGAATTATACATCGCATCACTTGATACAATTTCAGGTACGCAAGTTTCTACATATTGGAATTCATTGGCATACAGATCAAGCGCTAGATTGGTGAGTATGCGTGCTAATTTTGCGACTTTATTGTGTAAGATCGAGAAGCGAGATCCGGACATTTGAACTGCGGTTGTGAAATCTATATCACTCGACATCTCATAATGATGTTTGTATTTGTGCTCACATTGAGGAATATTTCCATGTTTTCGTACTAATACATTATCCTTTTCTGAATCTCCAACTGGAGTATCTGGATCATATATATTTGGTGTCGTATCTAAGATTTCCTGTAATTCAGTCTCACATAATGACAATTCAGATTTCAGTGTCTGGATTCTAGAATTATTACTCTTGACTATTGTAACATGATCGATGGAATAGCATTTGCTGAGTGAGTTGTTGTGCTCTTGTGATGTTTGGATGTCTTGCTTAATTCGCGAAGAAGATTGATATAGATGCAATACATACTCTACATCAATCCTATGCTTGCGTTCGGACATCATCCGAGAAAAATCCTTAGGATTCTCTCGGATGAATTTGACGTCAACGACCATTAGAAGCCGCCACCGTGCATTCCGCCCATTCCGGCTCCTCCGCCACCGCTATTGTCATCATCAGATTTTTTTTCAACTATGTAAGAACCAGTTGAAATCACTGATATTCCACAAGAAACAGCTTTGGTAAGGGAGTTTTTGATGACATTTGCGGGATCACAAATTCCCTTATCATATGCCGATCCAACTTCACCAGAACGAACATCCAAAACTGTGTCATCAGATGATATGATCTGTTCGAAGTATCTACCAGCGCAGAATCCAGCATTATCAGCAATGTGATGGAATTGTTCTTGCAATGCAGATGCAAAAATTCCAAGACCAATGATATGAGCATCAGTTTTAACTCCAAGTTTGGATCTGATCTCAAGTTGAGATAGCTCATGAGCACATCTCATCAATGTTGTTCCTCCACCAGGAACAACACCACCTTCTATTGCTGCTTTTGTTGCATTTACTGCATCTTCAGCGCGATCTTTTGCTTCTTTCATTTCGGCTTCAGTTTCGCTACCAATTTTAATAAGACCGATTCCTCCAGCTAACTTTGCAAGGCGTTCTTGCAATTTTTCTTTGTCATATGTAGAAGTTGAATTGGAAATTTCATTGCGAATTTGTTGCACTCTCGCATCTACACCTTCTTTTGCTCCTCCTCCGCCGATTATTGTGGTGTGATCTTTTGTGGAGATCACTTTACTGCAATTTCCGAGATACTGAGATACATTGCTAGCATCAAGTTTATCTGCTTCAACACCAGTGTTAGAGCTAATAATCTGACAACCAACTAGAGCAGCAATATCATTCATGTTTTCAGTTCTTCTATCACCAAAGCCAGGTGCCTTTACTGCATTCACTTTGAATGTTCCTCTCATTTTGTTAACGATAAGAGTCGCAAGAGCTTCTCCTTCGATATCTTCTGCTATTATGAGTAGCGGTTTTGAGTGATTTGCAGCATGTTCAAGACATGGGAGTATATGTTGTACTGAAGAAATCTTCTTATCTATGATGACCACAAGAGCATTGTCTAATTCAACTCTTTGTTTTCCAGCATCTGTGATGAGATATGGTGAAATATATCCACGATCGAATTTCATACCTTGCGAGACTTCGAGAATTGTTTCTCTCGATTGGCTTTCTGATACGGAGATCACTCCATCGCGTCCAACCTTGTCTACACCTTCTGCAATGAGAGAGCCTAGTTTTGTATCCCAATTGGATGCAACTTCTGCAACTCTTCTGATGCTCTCAGAATCGGTAACATCTCTTTTTATATTGTCTATGTATTGTAGAGTGTGATTTAATCCCATTCTAATTCCTTCTGATATACCCTTGATGTGCTTGCCTTTGTGTGCAGCGCCTTCAGATATAATATGTGCAGCAGCGATTGCACATAATGTGCTACCATCTCCTAGATCTGCAGCTTCTTTGATAGATTTCAAGATTGAATTTTCTACGGGACATTCAAAGCTATTTAAGCTAGCCAACGTTTTTTGACCATCTTTTGTGTACGATGGAGTAAAACCGGTTCCGATGCACACCAATCTCCCTCCAGAGCCTGCGGTTGTTGCAACTGTTAGTCGTATTATATCGTGCACACTATTTGCTGCGCACACTAAATCATGATTAGTAACTACTTTTGTTATACTTGACATAAAAACCTCTCTTTATTTGTTTTGATTTAGTTATTGGAACAAATTCCAAAGATGTCTGATTCCTTCATTATTGAATATTCTACTCTATCAATCTTGATATCAGTACCGGACCATTTTCCGAAATACACTTTATCTCCGATCTTAAGAGTCATTGAGATAATGTTTCCATTGTTATCATGACCACCTGGTCCAATTGCTTCAACTACTCCCATGCTTGGTTTCTCCTTCGCAGATTGAGGGATTAATATTCCAGAAGCTGTTGTATCACTTTCCTCAAGTTTTCTAATCAAGACTCTGTCTCTCAGTGGGCTAAAATTCACTGTCATATTCCACCTATTAAATTAATTAATATGATATGCGTATACACATACACAATTGATGTATGAGTGTTGATTGATAGATGCAAGTTTATTTGCAATTAAATAATGAGAAATAACTATTATGAATGTGTAAAAAACTATACCATACGCTCAGCTGCGATTGGTTGTGTTTGTTCTGTTGTGGTAGTTTTTTCAGCAGCGCCAGCGCCATGATTGACTGTTCCACTTGCAAGCGCATCATTGCTGCTTTGTATTGCTGCTGTAGCTTTATCAAGTATTTCTTTTAAAAAACTGTGAGGATTCTGTCCTTTATTAATGGAATTATGCTCTTTTTCACTGAAAAGCGAGGCAGAGCCAAAATTTGATGTTCGTGCTTGTGGATTATATTCTCTTCGTGATGCAGCTCCTGCAATGTCTTCTGTTTGTTGAAGTATCTTCTGTTCTTGTGGTGAGAATTCTGAAGCATCCGTGTTAGGATATATCGTCTCATATTTAGGTGGTGATTGTGTTTCTTCATATGTTGGCAATTGATGATCTTCTTTTTCTTTTTCAAACAATTCACCATATGAGGGTACATTGAGCTGTTCAGTGCTGTGCTTGAATTCTGTGTATTTGAATTTTTCTCTCTTATAAGATTGAGCGCTTTCTTGTTGAGCCAATTCTACTGCTTGATTCTCAAGCTGTTGTTTCGTTGTTTTTCTTTCTTGTGTATTGAGACTGCTCATTTCATTTTTTTCAAAAAATCTATCCCAAGATTGTTTTGTATTTTGCGCAAAAATTTGAGCTCGCACAAAAAGGTCTGACATTATACTCATAAAATCACCTCTATTAATTCGTTAGCATTGTAGCTGTAATGAGTATAAGATTTATTAAGATTTATTCGGGTACATTTGATTGTTGTGCATCAATAAAGATCGCTCATCTTGCTCAATCTAATATAGCTGGATAGAATCCCAGAATCTTGCTTGGATTCATATGAAGAGAAAAATCAAAGATCAGAATAAACATAAATATGATGTTGTGGTGCTTGGTGGTGGTGGCTCTGGCCTTAGATCGGCACTTGGTATGCAGCAAAATGGATTTAGTACTGCATGCGTGAGTAAACTTTTTCCAACTCGCAGTCATACTGTTGCTGCGCAAGGTGGAATTAGTGCTGCACTTGGTAACAATTGTGACGATGATTGGAGATATCATATGTATGATACTGTAAAAGGATCAGATTGGCTTGGGGATCAGGATGTGATCGAATTCATGTGTAGCGGTGCAGCTCATGCAGTGACAGAGCTCTCGGATTTTGGAATGCCATTTTCCAGAAATGAGAATGGGAGTATATATCAGCGGGCATTTGGTGGAATGACAATGAATTATGGTGCTGAGCAAGCTCAGAGGACTTGTTGTGCTGCGGATAGAACTGGGCATGCGATGTTGCATACTCTTTATGGCGCATGCTTGAAGCATGACGTGAAATTTTTTGTGGAGTTTTTTGCACTTGATCTTATTATGAGAGATGGTCGTTGTCATGGGTTTATTGCTTTAGAGATGGCTACTGGTGAGCTTCATTTATTTGAAGCAGACATAACTGTTGTGGCAACAGGTGGATTTGGTCGTTGTTATGAGACTGCAACGAGCGCGCATTCTTGCACCGGTGATGGAAATGGTATGTTGGCGCGTGCTGGAATTCAAATGCAGGATATGGAATTTGTTCAATTCCATCCAACTGGAATATATGGTGCTGGCTGCTTGATGACAGAGGGTTGTCGTGGTGAGGGAGGATATCTTGTGAATTCAGAAGGCGAGAGATTTATGGAGAGATATGCTCCAAGTGTAAAGGATTTAGCATCGCGTGACGTTGTGAGTCGCGCAATTGCAATGGAATTAAGGGCTGGACGCGGTTGTGGGCCAGATAATGGTGGATATGTTCATCTAAAATTATCCCATTTGTCAGCAGATGTGATTGAAGAGCGCCTTCCTGGGATTTCAGAGACAGCTAGAATTTTTGCGAATGTTGATACCGAGAAAGAGCCAATTCCTGTATGTCCAACTGTTCATTACAACATGGGTGGAATTCCGACTAATATGCATACTGAAGTCACGCAATATCATAATGGTAAGCTAGATCTTGTGCCGGGATTGATGTCAGTGGGTGAGGCTGCATCTCCTGCGGTGCATGGAGCAAATAGACTGGGTTCTAATTCCTTATTGGATTTGATGGTGTTCGGGCGTGAATCCGCTGAGCAATGCGCAAGAAACAAGAATGAAATCAAGTCTGGATACAAGATACAGGAAGTGGATTATCAAGATGCGCTGGATGCATTTGACAAGATTGCTGATTCCGATGGTAATCGTAAGGTTGCGGATTTGAGAGCTGATATGCAGAAGACAATGCAAGAGCATGCAAGCGTATTTAGAGATGAAGCAACTCTACAAGAGGGAGCAAACAGGATGCGAGAATTGATGAAAGAATTTGATGATATAAAAGTGTGTGATAAATCTCTGATCTGGAATACAGATTTGCAAGAAGCATATGAGTTGCGCAGCATGCTAATGTTGTCATGCATGACGATAGAATCTGCATTAGCAAGAAAAGAGAGTCGCGGCGCACACGCTCGGGAAGATTATCAAGAACGTGATGATGAGAATTGGATGAAGCATACTCTGATTCAATATAAAGATGGAGAATTCAAGATTGAATACAGAGATGTCACCAACAAAACCCTCACTGATGCGATCAAATACATCGAACCGAAAAAGCGAGTTTATTAACGAACTGAGACATTGGCTTGAGGAGCTACATTAGCTGCATTTTGTGGTGCTTGAGCTTGTGAGTGAGTTTGTACTGACATTTTTACACCATGCTTTTTAGCAATTCCAGAGATCGCGCTTGTTGCTGCTTCTTGTGTTTTTTGAGCGCATTGGTTTGCTTTCGCTACATCAAGAGCTTGTAACTTACCATTGTTAGCAGTACTTGTAGCTTGAGTGATATCTGGTTCTTCAATGTTTGAAGCATCAAACCTCTTTCCATCAGGATTTTTAGGATTTACTACTTGCGGTTTATTTCTTCTGATGCGATCCCACAAACTTGCACTGTTTTTTTTGCTGAGGTTTCGCATTTTGAACCAATGCTTCAGTATTTGCTTGTTTTGATTTATTGGATTTATTCCAAAATGCCATGTCGTTTACCACTGAGATTATGCTATAATTATAATATATAGAGGAGCGAATATGTCAACTATTATGATGTGATATTTGCCGTACAATGTAAGAAATTGATAATAAATGGATATTATGTATGTGATATATCAACCTGCGAAATCAGCGATGCAATCTGGCAAAAGAAAGATATGGCGCATGGAATCTATGAATACAGAAGAGAAAAACATTGATCCATTCATGGGATGGATATCTTCTAAAGACACTGATTCTCAAGTGGTGATTGAATTTGATTCCAAAGAAGAGGCAATTGCTTTTGCGAAGTTCAAAGATATGACATTCGAAGTGCGCGAACCCAATACATCAGTGCGACGCACAAAATCCTATGCGGAGAATTTCAAGAAAAAATTGTAGTGTTATTGCATAACGTTTGATTATTAAATGCATCTTCCGATTCGTTGTGTATATCGTGTCGATATAGAGACGCATCATGAAATAAAGAACAATATTGTCAATGTACAATTAATAATGCGCGCAAGCGAAGGAGGATTTTTGAGATTGATATATAACTTTTCTGATGCAATTGAAATGTGGTCAAATTGTGCATCATCTGTGATTAAAGTGAGTATATGGTGATACCAAATCATAAATTGAACAACTACCGCATAAACACTCATCATTGTAATTAGAATTCTACGCAGTATTCTATTCGAATAGGTATGTTTATGCATTATATCTGTCGATTGTCACTTATTTTTTTATGTGTATCTGTGTTTGCAGATGATACAAAGTTCAATAAGAAATCTATTCCGTTAGATCATGATATGATGAGAATTAAAGATATCACCTCGTTTGAGGGTATTCGTGATAATTATGTAGTGGGTTACGGAGTATTGAGTGGTTTGAGCGGAACTGGTGATAATTTAAGCAGCTCTCCTATAGCGCAATCTATTTTGCAATCCAGTATTGCAGGTGCAAATTTAAACATTACCGGTAAGAACAATGCGAGTAAGAACATTGCAGCGGTACTGATCACTGGAAAAGTGTCATCATATGGGAGACAAGGAAATGTGTTTGATGTTCAAGTGAGCACAATAGGTACTGCAACAGATGTGAAAGGTGGAATCTTGATGCCAATGATGTTGCGTGGTGCAGATGGTGTGGTATATGCGATGGCACAAGGCAAAGTCAAAGTGAGTGAGAATTCTGGGAAATTTGGTAAGCATACGTCTGGAGTGGTGATAGGAGGTGGAATTATTGAGCGTGAAACTAGATTCAAACTCAACAATCTGAAGTCTCTCAACATTGCATTGAGTAATCCAGATATAGAAACCGCAACAAACATTCAAAAAGCAATTAATGCATCTGTGCAAGGAGCAAATGCCGCAGTCATGGATCCTGGCACAATTCGTATCAAGATTCCAAGAAACATGAATGTCACGTCAGTGTTGCAAATGATTAGTCCCTTGAAAGTGCATGTTAGTATGAGAGCGAGGATAGTAGTAAATGAGAATACTGGATCTGTTGTCATAAGCAAAGATGTCAAATTGGATCCAGTAGCGGTTGCCAAGAGCAACTTGCTCATCAATGTACGTGGCTCAAAAGAAGAGCAATTAGGCCTTATTGACCGCAATACATCGTTGCTAGAATTGGTGAATGGCCTCAATAAACTTGGAATCAAGCCGGCAGATATGATTAGTATTTTTAGAGATATGGCACGCGTTGGTGCAATCAATGCTGAGATTGTTGTTGTGAATGATTGAAGACTTGACATTCATCATATAATTATTTACAATAGGTTAAATAGTTATTTGTGGGTTTTTTATGCGTATTCCACTTCTCATACCGGGTACAGTAATGCAGGGCAACAGTAGTAACTAATCTGAGCAATACGATACAGCGTCATGTTAGACAGCGCGTGGTTGCATCTAGGGTAGATGATGGGATAGAGAGGCTTGCACAGGATATATCCACGAGAACAGAGTGTAGTAAAGAACAAATAATTGAATCTATGGTAAATGATATAGCAAGGCTTGTGCAGGGTGAATATATAAGAACATATAAAGACAAAGAAAATTCGGAGGATAGATTTGTTTTTTCAATAGGTGAAAATTTAGCTGCTAATTTGGATCGCCTTTATACTGATTATTTCACTGATAATGATCGAGCAGCGTTTAATAAAATGCTGCAACAAAAAAGCATTGCAATTCATCCTTTCTGCGATACTCACGCGCGCACTAAATCTGTAGTATTGTCTGGAAGTATCTTGCAGCTCCCTGACTACGATTCTCTTGAGAACTCACAATGCTCTTCTTCAACGGTTCATGCACCTGAAGTGAAAACTCCATTGCGTGCATTATCAGACGGAATTGAGTAGTATAATCTCTAATTGAGTTCTGTTGAGATGTTATCTGATCTTGTTATCTGATCTCATATATGATTCTTTCGAAATTGGAGAAGATATTAGTTATGTGCAATGAACAAGAATCATTGGAAAACAAGGTGCTGAATGCTAGGGCGAAATATGAATTGTTCAATGCATTGCTTACTGGGTTTGAAGCGCGTTATTCAGTGAGATTGGGAGTATTTTATATTGGAGATAAATTAAGAGACTCTCATGATCATCTTAAACATATAGATGATATTATGGATATGTATGAATCAGAATTAGGAGCAGGAAGTATTATTCTAGACAAGGAAGATCCTATGTATATAGGAATTGGGGAATATACGGATCTAGCGAATGCGAAAGATGCAATGATGAAGGTTGTTGGTGATCTCCATAAAGAACGTCTGAATGTAATGACTCTCAAATATGAGCGCGATGAACAAGCAAAGCGAGATGCACATGTAAAACTGGAAGCACAAGATCCTGTGTTTTCTGCATCTGCTGATGTGCGTGAGCAGAGCAATGTGCAGCGTCCTTCTGTGCCTATTGCAGTAGTGAATCCTATTCTAAGAGATGATACATAGTTTTTGAAGCAGGAATCAAAGTGCAGTTGAATGAAATGATTATTTATTAATACTATAGATTGATTTAAGCAATTATGATGTATAATATAATTATATGCTATAAAGGTATTGAGTATGTTTTTTTCAGAAAACGTGCAGCGTCAAGCGACAAATGAAATTTCAATCCTGAATGAGATTCTTAGCAGGTGAGTAATAAAAGATATTCTAGTGGTGGTCATACATTAACACTCAATATACAGGAACTGCGAGATAATACGCAGCAGAGTATTGATGATCTGAATCGTAGAGCGTTGCGCTTATTGAATGATATTGATCAGCGTTCAGAAGATGATAATATTGAAATCATTATTGATGAGCAGAAAGGCACGATTAGTGCTATATTGAATAATTTTAGCACGCAAGCGGAATTGATGTCTCGTATAAAGGAGTGTATTGCAGAGAAAAAGCTCACCTTTAAACCAATTACTGCACTCAATCCTGCTGCCGATTCCGAAGAATCTCTCGGAGTTGAGCGGCCTCTTCAAAGCGGAGATCCTCCGCGGCTTTAAGCATTTTTGCTTCAATCTGCTCAATTGACGTGTTGAGATATTCCGGAGGGATTGTAACATTGTTTTCTTCTGGAGCATTGCCTAGTGCTTCATCGATGGCGTCGTGCACTGCATTTGATATTATGCGGTTCACAGTTTTTGGCATGATTCCATGCTGTTGATTGAATTCTTGTTGTATTGTGCGGCGCCTGTCAGTCTCTTCAAGAGCTTTTTTGATGGAATCCGTTTTCTTGTCTGCATATAGAATCACTTTACTATTGATATTTCTCGCAGCACGTCCAATCGTTTGTATAATGGATGTGGTGGATCTCAGAAATCCTTCTTTATCTGCATCTAGAATTGCTACTAGCCCACATTCTGGAATATCAAGTCCTTCGCGTAATAAGTTTACACCGATCAATACATCATATTTTCCATATCTCAAATCCCGAATAATGTTAATTCTCTCTAGAGTTTTTACATCAGAATGTAGATATGTTACTTTCATGCCGATTTCTTCCATATGTTGCGCAAGGTGCTCTGCCATCTTCTTTGTTAATGTGGTAATTAATGTGCGATTTCCCATCTCTGTAGTCTTATGTGCCTCTTCAATGATGTCATCTATTTGTGTTTCAATTGGTCTGATGCAATACGGTGGATCTACAAGTCCCGTTGGTCTGATGATTTGTTCGATGAATTTCTCATTTGTTGCATCTAATTCAAATGTTCCAGGTGTTGCAGAGACATATATTGTGTGTGGCCTTATTTTGTCCCACTCATCGAATTTCATCGGGCGATTATCTAATGCGCATGGTAATCTGAATCCATAATCTATCAGAGATTGTTTTCTAACTCTGTCTCCGTTATACATTCCTCCGATTTGTGGTACCGTGACGTGACTTTCATCAATGAACAATAGCGCATTTTCCGGTAAATATTCAAACAATGTTGGTGGTGGTTCTCCTGATTCTCTGCCAGACAGATATCGTGAATAATTCTCAATTCCTTTGCATGATCCAGATTCTTCAATCATTTCCATATCAAACATAGTGCGCTGCTCAATGCGATTTGCTTCAGAAATTTTCCCAATGGATCTGAAATGCCTCACTCGCTCTTCCATCTCCCTTTGAATTTCAACAACTGCTTGTTTCATCGTGAGACGAGGAGTGACATAGTGACTATTAGCAAAGATTGAAATGCTGTTCAATGGTTGTATTTTCTCAATTGTTTCAACATCGATTTCAAATATATCCTCAATCATGTCACCTAGTAACATTATGCGCCACGCTCTATTTTCATAATGAGAAGGGAAAATGTCGAAAATATCCCCCAAAACACGGAAAGTACCGCGCTTGATTGTAGATATCCGTCTTTCATATTGTAATTCCACTAATTGTTCACAGAGATTATCTATAGAGATATGCTGTCCTTTGCACAATTTTAGTGTCATTTGGAGATATAACTCCGGTGATCCAAGTCCATATATACATGAGACACTAGCTATAACAATGACATCTTTCCGTTCCAGCAAATTTCGTGTTGCAGAATGCCTTAATAAGTCGATTTTCTCATTAATTGACGCATCTTTCTCAATAAAAGTGTCGCTTTTCGCGATATATGCTTCAGGTTGATAATAATCATAATATGAAACGAAATACTCCACTGCATTGTTTGGGAAGAATTCCTTCATTTCTTCGTATAATTGAGCAGCAAGGGTTTTATTATGTGCCATAATAAGCGCAGGACGTTCTGTTTGTGCTATGACATTTGCCATCGTGAAAGTCTTACCTGAGCCCGTTACACCAAGAAGAACTTGGTCTCTTGCATTCGATTGAATTCCAGTGACCAGATCTGTGATTGCCCGGGGTTGATCTCCTGCAGGCAAGAATTTAGATCTCAAGTCAAACATGCGCATACAACGGTGATGAATCATATGTCACATTTCTTCCTGAGACAATGTTTATCGAGTAGCTTCCACATTTGCTCTCGCTTCTCCTGTAATTGGTGCTGTTGCTGTGCTAGTGCTCTGTATTCCTCCTGCTATTGCTCCAGTCATGTCTGCAATATTTCCCTCTCTTGACTGACGCCTAGTATTTTTTTGCTCAATTGATATTGTATCAGTACGTCTAAATGCAGATGAGGTAAAATCTAGTAATTGATTGCTCAATATTGTCTCCGTATCCTCATACATCCTTCCATCATATACACGCGCATGTGTTAATTCCCCCTCGACTAATGAATAATCAAGTGCACTATTGGAATTCATATCACGATCTATAACAGTAGCATTTTCAGAGGCAAGTGCACTTGGTGTAACATCAGCACGATTTATAACATCAGAGATAAGATTGTCTGGATCTTGATTTGGTGCTGGAATTTCTGATTCTGTGCCTTTCATAGAGTATGATGCTCCTGAAAAGAGTCTTGTGAGCCAATGTGCCATGGTGATTACCTAAATTAAAGTTATATATATATAATATCATTATATTCTTAATATATTGTTTCAAATATTAATGATTATCGTGTAGCCTCTTGAGCGGTAGTAGCAATGCCAATGATTGGTTTTTCTATTGAATCTGATGTTGATTGAGTGCTGGATGCGATGCTTCCTGCTGTTTTTTTCGCAAATTCTTGTGCCAAATTGAATTGCTGTAGGCAATTTTTGGCAAATTCTTGACGTTCTTCTGGAGTATTGTGTTGGGAGGCATCTATTTTGTGTTGAGCATGAATTTGTACATTATTTGAATGTACTCCGCGTTGCACAGCTATCTTAGCAGTCAATTCTTTTTTGTTTAAACCATCAAGATTGCCTTCTATTAATATTGCCACTGTCTCTGTTTTCACTGCTTCAGGTTTTCGAGCATCTGGATGGGTGAGACGCTCATATTGAGTTCGCACTGTTTGTGCAACAAATCCAAAAAACGATATCGGATTTATCATAGCAGACAAAAATGAAGATACTTTCTTTAGAAAGTGAGTTGTGCCTGTTTTTGCAGTAGATGTGACTATAGATAAAAGATTGTATTTCATATATTTCTTACTTTAAAAGTAGATCATTGAGATCTTAATGCTACCTATCAACACTCGTGCCTTCGTTTTGTAATGCAATTCTTGGATTGGATATACTTAAGTTTTGATCGTGATCAAACGAGAATCCGATATTAGAATCATGAGCACGAAAAGCGTTAAGTACTGCAGCGCGCGCTGCATTGTTTGATAATATTGAATCTTGTTTATTCGTAAATGATGATTCTTTTGTACTTATTGGATAAGATGAATGACATGATTCAGATTTCATTCTTCTACGCACAATAGGAGTTGATGTTATTGATTCTGCTTTCTTATCACGTTGTCTAACCGCTTCTTTGCCTGCTCAATACCTGTTTCTTTTGCAACCCCTGCGATAAATCTGGATGCGCGTCGTGTAAACATATTTTTATATCTTAACTATATAATTATATAGTTAAGAGTTGTTGACATTACAAAGATCTTCCTGTATCCGATTGTGCTGCAGTGCTCGTCCTTGTAACAGAATCAGCATCATGATGAGCTGAAGTACTTGCAAGTGCGCTATGACTATTATTCATTGATGATGCAGCTGTGTACTTAATATTGCACACAGGTGTAGATTTGTCGCATAATTCTGTATCAAGTTTAAATAACTCGTGTAGTCTAGCTGATGCCTGTGTTTTCTCTTCTGGGGATGAAGGAATGCTGAGTACTTTAGTTAGATCTTGAATCTCTTCTTGCACTTGTTTTCTCATGCTCGATCTTGATTGTTCTTGCAATGCTTTCACTTTCGCATCTCTTATTTGTTCGAATTGAGCATTATCACTCAATTCTTCCTCTATTTTCTGCTCATTTGATATGATGTCATTGCTCTGATGCTCAGTCATAACACCAGACCCACTCATATGTTGAGCTGCTTGTTGCATGGTATCTTGTTTGGATTGAATGAGGGGTATGTTGGGATTTGATTGTTGCATTTGAGATACAAGGTTACCCACTGCATCTTTACCTGGTCCACTTTGTTTATTGATAGCACTTACAGAATCACTTGATGGTGCAAGAGTATCATCTACTGATGCACTCACAGAATCTAACACATTACTCTTGCGCCTAAATAATTTTGACAAGAAACCAGTTTTCGGTGCTGGTGTTTCTGGATTTCGTATTTCTACTGCTGATTCTTGCGCTTTTTGTGCAGAATACTTCATTAGAGCTTGTATCTGATTCAGATTTGCATCTTGACTAAGATCCACGTCCTTGAGTGCGTCCTTAGTTTGAACTGATTTCAATGCGTTTGCATTATGTTGAGAAATATAATTATCTCTTCCTTGTTGTAGATCTTTTTGTATTGTCTCTAGAGTTCTGTTGCCTTTACTTAAGAGCCTAGTTTCAATTTCAGCAATCAATTGTGCATCAGGCATCGTCTTCCATTCTTTGTTGGTATAAGCATGTTGCGCTCTGTTGGGATCATTCAGTGCAGCTAATGCTTTTTGCACTAATTCTTTCTGTGCAGGGGTGGATTCTAAATTTTGTAATTTTGTTTCTAATTCTGCGATGTATGGTTTTAATGTGGAAACTCGTGCATCAATACGCACTCCATTTTCCATCTCTTGTGTTATTGCAGTGCGTAATTCCTGATTTGGCATGGAGGGTGCACCTTGAGCACTTGTGTTTTGCGCGTTTATTACTGTTGCATGTAATTGAAAGAGTTCTTGTAATTTGTGTATTGCAGCGTTTTTTTCCAATGTAGTTGAAGATGTAGTATCTATAATGCTTTGCTGAATTTTATTTCGATCTGTGATATGTTGCTTCATGCCATTTAATTCTGTTTGTTGTAATGCCTCTTGCTGTGTGGCTTTCGCTGCTGCATCTGTATCAACCCACAGATTGTTTTTTGATGCTTCTTCTTGTGCTATTTCCTTTTGTCCTTTTTTGCTTCTTGCATATCTTTGCTGTTTTAATTCTTCTTTTTCTTGCGCTTTTTCCTGTTTCAATTCCTTCTTTGCATTAGCTAATTCTGCTTGGTATTGATGATCACCTTGTCTCAATCCTCTCTCCCACACTTGTTGTTTTGCTTGTGCATCAATGCTTTGTTTTTTATCAAATATTCCCATCAACTTCCCGTTACATCAGATATTATTTTGTATTAAATATATTTTTATTCGATTAAGATTGGAGAATATATATGAGATCACTATCATTTACACATGCTATAATGGATATATACTCTGCAACATGAGAGTTATTCAGAATTCTGTGACAGGTATGCAGCGCAAGCGTCAAGTGGTTGCTGGGGATTTTATGCATGTGATGACTCAATCTCTGATGCAAGATCACGATGTGCGAAGTCTAGATATAATGGATGTCGCAACTACACAGAAATCTTGTTCAATTACGCATCAGCCAAGCATGATTAAGCGCGAATCATACTCCGTTACGCAGCATGATGCTCAGGTGCAGAGTGATATTCATGTAATAGGGAATAATGAATGTCAAAAAGTATCACTCAATAAACAACGTCAAAAATCACTAGCTAGTAAATCTCTTGCGATATCATGCAATAAAACATCTCGTTTGCATTTATATGGCACCAATGCAGATGTTGTTATTGAGGAGCAGAATACTGCGCAAGTGTTGCGCGGCGATATTGTGCATGCTCACAAGCATGAGATTAGTGTATCATCTATTACTGAGATGCAAGACTCTACAATATATCATAAACAGAATAATAATGCAGCAAATTCACAACATCAGTTGCTGCGTGTATGTAATGAGCGATCTGATAATAATATCATTGCTCCTGTGACGAATGATGAGAAGTTGCATATAGCTAGATACAATCCTCAGCATTGCGAGCAGCATGATAGGATTAATGACATTAGAGAAATTACAAAAATGCCAAGTATAGAATGTGTCAATCTTGTGCAAGGAAATAAAGATTCCATAAAACATGTGGGATTCAATCATGCAATTGCTGATCAAGGAGTACGATCCAATGTCGTGACATATTTTACTGATGATCATCACAAAGGAAATATACAGAGTGAAACCAGTAATGTCACTGTTCTCGAGAAAATAGATCAAGAGAAAAATGTATATGTTGCAATGAAAGATGGTAGCGCATTAGAGATCAAGTCTCATATGAACGCAGGCCAAGTAAAAATTGCAGTCTTGCATGAAGATCAAGATATGGTCCAAGGAATGGAGTTGAATAAAGCGATTTTGATGAGCAAGATTAATGCACGTGGTATTGATGCGGAGGTGAATTTCAGTGTCAGAGCAAATCGTAAGCGAGTGCACAAATCAGATTTTGTGATGATGCAATATAAGAAATTCAAGAAGCATGAGGAATTAGAGGTATAATATGGAAGCTGTAAATGCAAGTATGCGGAATAACAATGTAGACCCTGGAATGGTGAATTCAAAGGTGTTTTTACAAATGTTGATGAAAGAAATGCAAAATCAGGACCCTACAGAACCGACCGACACCAATAAAACATTACAACAGATGTATAATTTATCGTCTTTGAGTCAAACTAGTGCTATGAATACCAATATAGCGAAATTAGTGCAGATGCATTCTATCTCAAATCATGGTATTCGTAACGCCGTACACTTGCTTCACAAAAATGTTGAATTTGATGGATCGATATCAACTTCCAAAGGAGGGGAGGTAAAATTTAATTTTGATGTAAAGGGTGAACCCAAATATTTTTCTTCTATTAAGATATACGATATGTCCGGAAATCTTGTGCATAAAGTAGACAACATGGAAATGTTGCGAAATAATATTCCACACAAAGGTAAGAATACATATGCATTTCCATGCTCGAATGACAATGAGCAATACAAAATCGTTGTTGATACGCAAGATTGGTCTAATAAAAAGATCAATGTTTCTTATTCTCGTTCAGGTATAGTTAATGCTGTGTATAATGTTAATGGAAAAGTATATCTAGAAATCAATGGGGCTTTAGTTGATCAATCACAAATCGACAAAGTAAAACTAATAGGATAATTCGAGGATAATATGTTTGATATTGCATTGAGTGGAATTAACGCTTCAAATAAGATAATGAAGAATGCTGCGGAGAATATCTCGAATTGGAAGAGTGTTGGTTTCAAGGAAAAAATGAGTCGATTGGTTGCAATGGCAAATGGTGGTGTTTCATTCAGAGAAAATAGCAATATTTCAACACAGGGAGCAATCGTCACTACTAATATTGGAAGCAATGTCGCAATCAATGGTAAAGGCTTTTTTGTTACGTCTAGCAGCACAAGCAAAGGAAGTACATCTTTTACAAGAGCTGGGGATTTTATCCAAACTGGGGATGGATATTTCCTCAATAGTCAAAATCAATATCTGATGGGGCATAAGATTAGTACCATCGGAGCAACTGGAGCAGCAAGTACGATATCTGATTTGGATGTCGTGAAGATTGACAACAAGAGCGTCAAAGCTACTGCATCCACAAAACTAGATGTTTTTGGAAATCTGAATGCGCAGCAGATTGCGTATTCTGGAGCAGCATATGTACCATTGACCAATAACATGTCATCTGGGACTGTGAAATCACATGTGAAATTTGTACAGACTATTCTTGATTCTCAAGGTGTTGGGCATAATATCACATGCAATTTCCTTAAAACTGCAAGCAACACGTGGCAGTACGAATTAAGTACAAGTGATGGAGTAATTGGTGGTAGAACAGATGGATTGATTGGATATGGTGCGATAAATTTCGGCACCAAAGGAGAATATTCCTCTTCTACTGTAAATTCCATCGCTACATCTTCTGGTACAAAAATTTCGATACCTTGGGCGAGTGGTGTGGATGCGAGTAATATAGATCTGCAGTTTTCCGACATGACACAATTTAGTGGATCCAATGACGCGCTGGGTAAGGTCGATGGGAGTAAATCTGGAAGTTTTGCTGGGTTTGAGATTCAGGAGAATGGAGATGTGAATGCAACATATAGCAATGGGCAAAAAGTTGCGCAGTACAAATTATATCTTGCAACATTTTCCAATCAGGATGGTCTTTCAAGCGCTGGCGCTGGTGTGTATAGCAGCACTTCGGATTCAGGTCAGGCAGTGATATCTCTTCCTGGGGATAAATCTGCTGGTAGAGTGATTAGCAAAAAGTATGAAGGATCCAATGTGAATTCCACTGAGCAATTACTCAAGCTCATTGAAGGGCATCAGCACTTTAGTGCTTGTGCAAAGGGAATATCCACAGAAAGAGACAATCAGAGAGTACTAGATAAAGCTATTGGATAAATACACTACAAGTAATTAGTGATGACATCTGTGACATCAGAGAGCGTTTTCGCAGCGATACTCAGCATTTGTGTCTTCGGAGTGTTATCAGTTTTTCCTATGAGTAATTGCACAACAATGGCTATTATTAATGCAATTAATGCAATGAGTATCATTGAGATGCATGCAATCACAAGATACCACTTAATGCTTCTGCATAGGAATTTGCGTTTGATATTCTGTGCCTGTGTTCGAAGCATTTGTGCTTCAGCATGAAGTCTCTCAGCTCTTGCATCCAATGTATCTAATTGCTCCCCTCTATCAAGAACGCGCTGCACATTATTATGCATGATTCCCACAACCGCATCGACCTGTTCTTGAGTTCTTCTCAATTGAGAATTGTCCCTATGCAGCATAAAAAAATCTATACAATATTTTGTGGTAAAATATTACAATTGATTATGAAGTCAATAGCATATTATCTAATTCTTCTTCTGTTAAGATTTGTATTTCTAATTCTTTTGCTCTATGTAACTTCGATCCAGCATCTTTTCCTGCAATTACATAATCCACATTCTTGGAAATGTTATTTAATATCTTGGCTCCATATTTTTCGGAGATGGATTTGATTTCTTGCCGTGTCCAGCGCTCTAGTTTTCCTGTGAATACTAGGTATTTTCCATTAAAAATTGAATTGGAAGTGGAATTTTCTTGCGAGTCAGATATTTTTATCCAATTTGATAATGCAAATATCATATCTTTGTTTTCGGATATAAAACCAATAAACGATTCTAAGATTTTGTCTCCGATTCCATTGATGTTTAACAATTTTTGATTGTCTGCATCGTTATGATCAAGTAGAAATCTTTTGAATTTTATAAATGATTGAAAATGATTTGAGATTAATTGTGCATTTGATAAGCCAATATGATGAATGCCCAGGGAATGCAAGAATTTTGCAAGTGTTATATGTCGTTTTGCTCTGATTTCTGAGAACAAGTTATTGATTGACTTGTGCCCCCAGCCATTGAATTGATATAGATCAATAATTCCAAGGAATTGACGAATCTCAAGTGTGAAGATGTCGAGAGCATTGCATATAATCTCATTATTCCATAAGAAATCGACTACTTTACTTCCTAGTCCTTTGATGTTTATAACATTCCTTGATGCAAAGTATTTGATATATTCGCGCATTTGATCAGAGCATGATGTATGCATTCTGCATCTTATGAGTGCACCATCATGTTCTAATTCTGAATCACAACATGGACATCTCTTCGGAAATTCAAATGTAGCGCTGTTGCTTTCTCGCATTGCATTGTACGATGAGATAACATATGGAATCACATCTCCTGAGCGCTTAATTAGTACTGAGTCATGTTCGCGTATATCATGTTCTGTGATGAAGTCTCTATTATGAAGTGATGCTTGTTTCACAATGACACCACAGATTTTTACAGGTTCAAGCTCTGCAACTGGTGTGATGACTCCAGTTCTTCCTATCTGCAATTTAATTGTGTTTAAGCGTGTTTTTACGATTTCTGATGGGAATTTATGTGCAATTGCCCATCTAGGCGCGTGTTGTGTATATCCTAAGCGCTCTTGTAGAGCAATCTCATTGAGCTTGTATACCAATCCATCGATATCATAAGGCAACGCTTCGCGATTATGTAGCACTGATGTATAAAATTCCTCAATTTTATCGATATAATGCGTGACAATGTGATTTGTGTTGATGCAAAATCCCATATCTTGCAATTTGGATAAAACTTGATGCTGAGACGTAAAATGTATATCACCGGAGATTGAATACATGAAATATTGCAGTGGATTGTCAACTGTTAAATTAGAATTTCTCAATAATCCAGCTGCAGTGTTCCTGGGATTAGAAGATTCGTGCCTTTCCTTAAGATGAGTGAAATCTTCTCGCGTGATGAATATTTCTCCTCTAATTTCTAGAGTTGCAGTATGTGTAGATATTTTTCTTGGTATTTTTGCAATTTTTAGTACATTGCTTGTAATGTCCTCTCCTTCTGTACCATCTCCGCGTGTTGCAGCGTGTTGCAGAATTCCATTCTTATATGTCAGGGAAAATGACAATCCGTCAATTTTTTCCTCGCAAAGAAATGTAAAGTGTTGATTTCTCTCAATAGTATTTGAAATAGATTTTATAAAACCCTTCACATCTGAGATTGAATTCGCTTTTTTGAGACTATACATCTTACTAAGATGTTGAATTTTTTTTTTCGAAAGAGTTGAATGTCCTACAAAATTAAGTAAATGGAGAAATTCTGTATTATCAGAATACCTCTTTAAGACTAGGCTCTTGTATTTGGAAAATAATTTATCGTACTCTGCATCTTCAATTTCTGGTGTTGATGTATTGTAATACAAATCATTATAACGAGAGATTGCATCTCGCATTATACACAATTCTTCGTACTCATTCATTGCTCAATTTATTTAGTATAAATTCTAATTCTTCAACAGTTTTGTATTTTACTCTCACTTCTCCTATTTTATCTTTATCTCTGATATTAATTGGTAATCCTAATTGTGCAGAAATGCTATTTTCCAGTGCGATTATATCGTTATCATCATTCACTTTTGTTTCTTGTGTGTCTTGAGTCTGTTTTTTAATGTTCCTGATTAATGTCTCAGTTGATTTCACACTAAGATTTTTCTCGATAATGGATCTCGCAATTGAATCTGCATTCTCTAGGTTGATGAGTAATTTTGCATGTCCAACTGTGATAATTCCAGTTGATAGAAGTTCTTTTGTATACTCAGGAAGCACGAGTAAGCGTATCATATTTGAGACATGAGGTCTGCTTTTGCCGATCACCCTTGCCACTCTTTCTTTTGTGTATCCAAATTCATCAACCAAATATTGATATCCAATTGCTTCTTCTATCGGATTGAGATTGGAGCGTTGGATATTTTCGATCATGGTGATTTCATATGCTTCTTTTGCATTTTTTTCGATCACTATTGCCGGTATTGATGTGAATCCAGCTGCTTTGGACGCTCTCCAGCGACGCTCCCCAGCAATGATGTAATATGTATCTGATTCACTGTTGCGCACTATGATTGGTTGCAGCACACCATGAGTTTTAATGGATTCTGACAATGTATGGATATCCTCAAAATCTCTCCTTGGTTGATTCTTGTTAGGTGAAATCATATCAATATCGATATGTTGAATTGATGCATCATGATTTGTATCAATTTCACCAAGCAATGTTGATAAGCTACGTTCTAATTCATTCATGTTTTACCCAGGATTTCTTTGATTAATTTTAAATAAAAATATGATGCAATTGAATCAGAATTATGAATCAAGCAAGGTGTACCTGCTGCTTGAGATTCAGGTATAGAATGACTACGAGGTATTTCAGTTGCGAAGACCAAATGCTTGAGATTGTATCTGACGTCATCTCGAATTGATCTATGTGATGCAACATTGCAATCATACATCACCAATAAAACCCCAAGTATACATATGTTTTTATTC